>JAJFHU010000001.1 GCA_021775455.1 Hyphomicrobiales bacterium
ATCCAGTCCTCTAGACTGTCAGGAAACAGCGTCACCTGATCGCGCTCAACCCCTTCAATAAAACCCGCCATTCGTCCCTCCGACCATTCAGAGGATTATACCTGACTCGTGAGTTTCCACACACCCAGGGTCATTAGCAGATGTGGTACATCTACAATTGACGCCCGATTTGCATCTGATAATCGATATTGGCCATTGGGATTAACTGATGTTAAAATATCCCTTAGATTCAATAATGTAGGTGCATCATGACATCAAGCAAAAGTATATTTCCGCCAATTAACTTGCACGCATTCAAGTTGATGATTCTTGCAGGTGCTTTCGCGACTGTAATTTTTGATCTTTGGGGTCAGGCCATTAGTCCCATGATGGGGTTTAGCCGGTTGTCTCCAGACGGGCTTGCCCGGTCATTGTTGGGAACATTCGGATTACCAAACCAGCAAGAACATGGACAGTTTCTCCATTTGCTGCCCGTTGGATTGATCGCCTACCCAGTTGGGTGGATGTATATTTTTAATCCGCTTTGGACTCGATTCGTTGGTAACTCAGGATGGTTCATCCCATCGGCCATCTATGGTGCTGGACTTTGGTTGTTTGCGATCGGAGGCATTACTGCTGTTGCTGGTTTGCCACTGTTCTTGAATTTTACCGGCATTACATGGGTCGCTCTTGTTGGGCATACAATTTACGGTATCGCGCTGGTATGGGCTCTGAAGCAAATAGATCCCAACTGGGTTTGAATAAGTGCTGAAGCTTGGCGAATGGCCGCTTAGGGTCATCAATGACGGCCGCCTACATCGTGTTTTGTCCAGTTTGCGACGTATCAAGCTTGGTCAATTTGGACTCGAAGCTGTCACTGACTAAATTTTTGATGGACCCTTGGTCGCATGGTGTTCACGGCCCATACCGGCCGTTCGATATTGTCTCAGATATCCAAGCTGATTTCCCGAAAGCGGTCATTCAACTGCATTCGTTCGATAACGGCAACTTTGCGGGCAAACCGACTACGATAGGTTTTGCGAACCGTCCAACTTACAACAAAGATTGCACGATCAAAGAGTGCCAGGAACGGACATTTGAAGAGTATTATCACAATGCACTACCGTTTCAATATAAATGCGAATGTTACAATAACGAATGGACATTCAACTGTCATATGAGGAACCATCTGAAAGGTTAAGAATTTTTACCGCCCCACCAAGTTGGCATGGCATTGCCCGAAATTTTAGTAGCGTTAGTCGACTTGGCACCCTTCAAAATCAAGCGTCAGGTTTTTGGTGACAAACTCGATATCTTGCAACAACAGTGAATCGATTTTATCCCGGGAAATTCTGGAATCTGAAGAAAATTCTATAAACCGAGCATTGTGCATATGGTAGATGACTGTTGCAGCAACCGAAGTATCACAACAAAGATCCACGATCTTGCGATCCTTCAGTTGATTGAGCAGTCTAGCCAAGCGATCAATGAGTTCCTGCTCCAAAGCGGCAAACCCCTGGCCGAAGGTTGAGTTTCCTTCAAGAATGGATATGGCCAATACATGCGCCCATGTTCTTCGATCCAGGTAGGAAAATGCATGATCGAAGATGGTTGTTGAATACATCGAGATGGCAGACATGGCATTTGAGAATTCTTGTGCCAGGATTTTGTCAATCTTGGTAATAAGATGACGGTCGCTTTCGGCCACAAGAGACAACAGCAGGCCACCTTTTGAGCCATAATAATTGTAGACGGTCATCGCCGAGAGATCAGCAGCGTCCGCAATCGCCTCGATTGTGACATCGCGATAATTGCTGGTTCGAACTTGCAGACGCGCAGCTTCCAGAATTCGCCGCTGCCTCTCTTCTTTCTGTTTTGCTCTAAGTCCGGTCATTTTTTCCGTTGCTTAATTCATGCAGGAATTGGCGATAATATGGAAACTATACCCAGTCTGAAAAATTTAGTAACTAAAAATTTTTATTGACTACAAATTGCTAATGGCATTTACTATCTAAATGATAGGCCAAAGAAATCAAAAATAATGTGGCCAGGGCAACATCAACAGGAGAGGTATCATGAAAATTGAAGGTCTCATTGCGAGAATTATGGCTGGCTTTGCGCTGGCAGTATCGGTTGTAGTTGGCGCAACTGCTGCCGAGAAGGTGAATGTAGGCATTTGTGTTTCATGGCCGGGTTATGCAATGTTGAAGGTGGCTGAAGAAAAAGGCCTTTCCCCGGATTTGGAGTACAACTTCACTTTGTTTGAAGATCCGATTGGTGGGCATTTGGCAACGGCAGCCGGGCAGATTGATGTTTACATGTGCACCGGCGACTATACTCCTCTAATCGCAGAGCGTGGCACTGATGTAGTGAATGTCGCCTTTACTAATCCGTCTTACGGCGTTGATCACATAATATTCTCACCCGGTGTAACCGCGGAAAACATCAAGGGGCAGAAGGTGGCTGCGCCACAGGCATATATTGGTCATTTGCTTATGGGCCTTATGCTCGACAGCATTAATGTAGACGTTGGTGACGTCGAATGGGTCAACCTGAACTCCGACGAGGCCGTCGGACCAATGATGTCTGGAGACCTTGCGGCCGCGTATTTGTACGAACCGTGGATATCAAAGGTATTGGCAAATCGCGAAGGTGCATACAGCGCAATCAATACGGGTGATCCTGCGATGTTGAAGACCGGAATTTTTATGGACGTGATCTACATGAACAAGAATTTCGTCAAGGATCGTCGTCAGGTAGCGCTGGATGTTATGAAAGCCCGCTGGGACTCGGTTCAATATTGGCATGACAATACTGAGGAAGTTAACCAACTGTTGGCGGATTATCTTCAATGGCCAGTTGAAGATATCGGTTTTGTGATCGGAACCAACGGCAAATTCTTCGAAGGTGGTATTTACATGTATGATTTCGATGAAACTGCCCGGGTATGTGGAGCGCTGGACGGTGATCCGCCATTTGGACTCGGTAACGGCAGCATGGTCGACGTTGTCACGTTCATCAATGAATGGTGGGTCAAACTAGGCCTCATGAAAGAGATCGTTGATTCCTCCAGTGCGGTGGACTGCTCTTTGGTAAAAGACCTAATTGCAAGCGGTTATCGTCAGTCCATATCAGCAAACTAGTCCTTATCACCGATGGGGTGCTCCGGCACCCCTTTCATTTTTAATTATGCCTGTTTCGTTTTGACAAACGCCGTTTGTGGGTGATGATGGTGTTGCAAAATTTACGTTTGGTAAGCCCATGTGGGTCGAACAGATTGGAACCGCTATCATGTCGGCAGACTTAAACGAACCAATCCGAAATTCGGCTCGCCGGGTCACCATCCGAAAGCCAGTATCACGAAGTACATCCATTCTTCTGGGTATAGCCATTTGGGTCATCTTTTTTACGGCCTGGGAGTTGGCAGTTATCTATGAGAGCGTCAATCTCCTGCTGGTGCCACCGCCGGAGAAGGTTTTGGGTACGCTCTATGAACTTTTGATAGGGGGTCGGTTTCCGGGTGACATACTGGTTAGTGTTTTCCGAGTACTGGCTAGTTTTGCAGGAGCCTGTTTGTTAGCTGTACCACTAGGTATTCTAATGGGAACATTCCCCGCTGTTGAATCGTTCTTCAATCCATTCGTTTCCGCCTGGAGGTATCTGCCGGCGCCAGCCTTCATTCCGATACTACTGATGTGGTTGGGAACCGGTGAAGGACCAAAGTTGGCTCTTTTGTTCATTGGTGTGGTTTTCTTTCTGATTACGATGGTAATGGACTATACGCGGCAGGTCCGGATCGAGTTGATCGAGACTTCGTTGACCCTTGGAGCAAACCAGAGACAAGTGTTGTGGACCGTAATTGTACCGGCAGTGCTACCAAACGTTGTAGTTGCCATGCGCCAGATGCTCGCAGTGAGTTGGACCTATCTAGTCATTGCTGAGATCGTCGCCTCCACGACCGGCATTGGAGCTATGATGATGCGCGCACGAAGATTCCTGCACACTGATGAGATCATGGCCGGGATTTTGGTTATTGGCCTGCTGGGTCTGTTGTTCGATGTGCTGTTTCGATGGCTGCATCGTGTGCTGTTTGGTTATTTGTATAATCAGGGGCGATAGGAGATTAGCATGCCGAGCACGAACACATTGCGACAGACTGATATCACCAAATTGATTGTTGAAAGAGTGGGGAAGGTTTTTACACTTGCCGACGGCCAGGAAATTAATGCAATTTCAGATGTGAGCTTTTCGGTCAAGCGGAATGAGTATTGTGTGCTGCTCGGACCGTCCGGTTGCGGAAAATCAACCGTTTTGAGGATGATTGCCGGTTTGGAAACACCCACCTCTGGGACAATGTTGCTCGATGATGAACTGATTCTGGGGCCTGATCGCGACCGGGGTATGATCTTTCAGAACTACACGTCCTTCGATTGGTTGACTGTTGAGAAGAATGTCGAATACGGCATGAAGTGCAATGGTGTTCCGGCAAAAGAGCGTAAGGAAATGGCGGCAGATTTCATTGATCTGGTTCGGCTAACCAAGTTTAAAAATGCCTATCCGAGCCAATTGTCAGGCGGTATGAAACAGCGGGTGGCTATCGCACGAACTCTTGCCAACAAACCCGGCGTTTTGCTGATGGATGAACCGTTTGGTGCATTGGATGCTGAAACTCGCTGGAACATGCAGGAACTCATGATCTCAATTTTGGAATCGACGGATACCACCGTGGTGATGGTGACGCACGATATTGAGGAAGCTTTGTTCTTGGGCGACCGGATCGTTTTCTTTTCAAGCCACCCCGGTACAATTTTAGAAGACGGCCCAGTCGCATTCAAAAAGGGTCAAAGAATTGGCGTCAAAGAGGATGCTCTTGTGATGAAGGGCTACGTTGAAGCAGAGCGTCATATCATGGCTTTAATGCGCTCCCAAAGACCGACGACAGATGAATAGGGGTAATCCAATAGACTGATGGGGAACGTACAATACGATTTTTCGGGAAAAACTGTTCTGGTAACCGGAGGTAGCAGGGGCATTGGCTACGGCATTGCAGAAGGATTTGCCATGGCCAGTGCAAATGTTGTCATTCTTGCTGAAAACAATGACGTGCAGGCATCGGCAGAGAAACTGGCAGATGAAACGGGTGCTTCAGTTCGTGCAATCCAGTGTGATATTACAGATGTAACATCAGTCCGTGCAGCGACTGAATCATTGGATAGTATTGATGTTTTGATCAACAATGCGGGTTTGGAACGCATTACACCGATTTTTGATGAAGGTAATGATGTTGAGAAGACTTTTCGTCGGATAGTCGATATCAACATTATGGGCACATTTTTTGTGACTCGTTACGCTGCACCAAAAATGCCTCCCGGTTCCGCCATGATTTTTACATGTTCGATTTGGAGTCGAACTGCCGTACCTGAATTTTCAGCTTATTGTAGCTCAAAACACGCCAATCTGGGTTTTATGCGTTCCATGGCGCATGAATTGGCGTCTAAAGGCATACGTGTAAATGGTGTCTGCCCAGGTTGGGTACGGACGGAGGCGTCTATGCTGTCACTGAAGAAAATGTCAATCCGTGAGGCTCGGGCTGAACAGGAACTACTGGATGAAATTACAGGAGCACAAGTTTTGGATGGACTGATGGAACCCAAAGATTTGGCATCTACCTACTTGTTTTTAGCTTCTGAGGCATCCTCCAATATTGTCGGGCAAGCCCTCATGGTTGACCGCGGAGAGGTACAGGCATGAGCATTGCCGGGAGTACAGCATTGGTTACCGGTGCAAGCCGGGGCATTGGTCGAGCTTGTGCGGAGTCCCTGGCATCCAAAGGGGTGAAGGTAACAATCGTCGACCTCCTGGATTGTAGTGAAACCGTTGAAGCAATAGCAGCTTTGGGTGGCAAAGCAGACCAAGGGATTTGCGATGTTGCTGATGAACAATCGGTGAAGGCTGTGTTCGAAAGGCATTTTGCAGTACCGGGTAGGCTTGATTTTCTCGTTCATTGTGCAGGCATAATTCATGAGCGGCCATTGCTCGAAACACCCATCGACGAATTTGACAAAGTAATTGCGGTTAATTTGCGTGGAACATTTCTGATTGGTCGGGAAGCGCTTCGTTGCATGTCTACAACAGGAAGCGGACGTGTTGTTCTCACATCTTCAGACATGGGATACTATGGACGCGAAACATTCTCACCCTATGTGGCTTCCAAGCATGGGGTAATGGGACTGGTTAGATCTTGGGCTAAAGAATTCGCCCCGGCAATTACAGTAAATGCACTTTGCCCCGGCCCGATTGATACGGCAATGTTGGATACCCAAAATATGAGCCCAGATTGGCGTGAGAGAGAACTCGACATTCCACTGAGACGTTTTGGACAACCAGAAGAAATTGCTGAAATGGCAACATTCCTTTGCGGTGAGGGCGGTGCTTACATCACCGGTCAGGGAATTGGAATAAATGGTGGGAGTGTTATGCCTTGACAATAGCACTGACTTCAAAGCACAGGTTCAACAATGCGATCTTGGTAAGTTGGATATTTATCCCGGAGCCAAGCGGCGGTTTGAGGGAGAAATAAAACATGCATACGTACTACCTGGAAAGGTTCAGTCATGATCAGTAACCCGATACCTTGGCCAAATGGTGCAAAATGTGCAGTTGCAATTACCTTCGACATGGATGCAGATAGCCTGATCCACATTGCGAAACCAGACGATGCTCACCAACGGTTGTATCCCGTATCCATGGGGCGTTACGGGCCAACCGTTGCCTTGCCACGAATTCTCGAAACCTACCGGAAATTCGGTTTGAAACAATCATTCTTCATTCCCGGTTGGTGCCTGGAAACCTATCCGGAAACAGTCGAGGCTATTTTGAAAGATGGCCACGAAATCGGCCATCACGGATGGATTCATGAAGATCCGATTTCAACTATCGGCAATCAACGAGAATGGGTCGAAAAGGCATTGGAATCACATAAAAAAATTTGCGGTGGCAAACCGAGAGGGTATCGCGCTCCTGTCTACAACATTACCCAGGAAGTAGTTGATCTGCTTATTGAACATGGGTTCGAATATGACAGTTCACTAATGGCTGACGACATTCCTTATCTAATGAAGAGTGCGGAAGGCGAGTTATATGAAATGCCCGTTCACTGGGGCACTGATGACTGGCCACCATTCGCACATTTTGACGAAATTGGTTACTTGATGCCCATTCGCGGCCCTTCAGCAGGGCTTCAAGGATTTTGGGAAGAATTCGATGCTCAATATGAAGCAGGTGGTTTTTTCATGCTGGTTGTTCATCCATTTCTTACCGGTCGTTTGGCTCGTTGGCGACTAGTGGATCAATGGATCGAAAAAACATTAGATACTCATGATGTCTGGTTCGCCCCCCTTGAGGAGATATGCGCGCACGTCAAACAACTGAAAAGTAACGGCGCATATACACCGCGCATTGAACATTTGCCCTACTACACTGAGCCACAACGATAGCAGAATTATTTAATGTGTTGCGTCGACCGGTTGAGGTGGCAGCTACTAGCGGACAAATATAGAGTAAACCTATTGGCACCTAAATACCTGAAAATCATGTTATTACCCGCTGTGGGGTCGACGAACCAAGCGGTTACAGGGAACGTTGTGTGACCCCAATTCCGGGGGCCCTGCCTACTGCTGCATTCTCCGGCGAAAGCGGGGTTATACCCCTTATAATGTCGCTTGCGCGTTCCGCCAACATCATGGTTGGAGCATTGAGGTTTCCGTTCGGTTCGTTTGGAAAAACAGAGCTATCGACTACACGTAGATTTTCCAATCCGTGCACCTTCAACCTCGGGTCAATCACTGCATTTTTATCAATTCCCATTTTGCATGTACCGCAAGGATGATACGTACTTTCAAGATTGTCACGAACAAAGGCATCAATTTCCTCATCAGAATTAACATTGGCACCAGGCGTAATTTCACCGGAATTAAACCTAGTCATGGCAGGTTGCTCCATGATCTCTCTGGTTAGTCGAACACAATCTCGGAATCCCTTTCGGTCTTCTTCACGATCGAGGTAATTGAACAATATGTCTGGATGTGTGTAGGGATCTGCATTCCTCAACCGCACATATCCACGGCTTTTTGGTTTGTTCGGACCCGTGAGTATCATGAAACCGTGCCCTTTGATCGGGCGTTTACCATCGTATCGAACAGCTGCAGGTAAAAAATGAAACTGAATATCCGGCCATTCCATTTCAGAAGACGATCGAATAAACCCTCCCGCTTCAAAGTGATTGGTGGCTCCAAGGCCATTCTTAAATAGTAACCATTGAATACCTATCAATCCTTTGGCAAACCAATTCATTTTCGAATTTAGTGTAATCGGCTTCTTGCAGCCGTATTGTATGTAAATTTCTGCATGATCTTGGAGATTTTCACCAACACCCGGCAAGTCATGTACTACTTCTACTCCCGCCTGCTGCAACACCGCGCCTGGACCGATGCCAGAGCGTTGCAGAAGGTGTGGAGAACCGATAGGGCCGCTTGCAACAATTACTTCTTTTCTCGCGGTTACACTTACAATCTTTTTACCACGTTCATACTCAACTCCTACAGCTCTGCCATCCTCGATCAGGATGCGTCTGGTCATTGCTTTAGTTCTGACTTCGAGGTTTGGCCGATCCATCGCCGGTCTTAGGTATGCATTCGCAGCGGACCAGCGGACTCCATCCTTAATGGTCATATGCATCGGTCCAAATCCCTCCTGCATATATCCGTTCGAATCGTCTGTCCTTATGTATCCGGCCTCTGCGCCCGCTTCTACAAAAGCGCCGTAGAGCGGGTTCTGCATTTTGTTGCCGTTGTTAACACTCAGTGGCCCGCTTGTTCCCCTATAAGTGGGGTCTCCATTATCAAAAGATTCCGACTTCTTGAAGTACGGCAAACAACTCGCATATCCCCAGCCGGAGGCTCCAAGTGACTCCCACTCATCAAAGTCACGAGCATTTCCGCGAACATATACTAACCCGTTTATTGATGAAGATCCTCCAAGCACCTTCCCACGAGGACAGTGAATACGTCGGCCGTTGAGACCCGGTTCGGGAAGCGTTTCGTACTTCCAATTGTAAGTTTTTGTGTTCATGGGCATTGAGAAGGCCGAGGGCATTTGGATAATCACGTTACGATCCGAACCGCCAAATTCCAAAACCAGAACCGTATTGTTGGCATCTTCGGAAAGCCGATTGGCAAGCACACAGCCAGCTGATCCTGCACCAATCACTATATAATCGAACTCTTCCATTTGAACTTCTCTTTTATGTTGGATTCGCTTACGAAATAGCCAGTGCCTTATCCACCTCATCATGAAGGCTGGACATTATTCGCCGCTTCAACTTGACGAACCCGGCACTTGTCGTAACCGTGTAGTCACGTGGGCGCTTTATGTTCACTGGTATGGTGTCAATAATTCTGCCTGGGCGTGCTGACATCACATAAACAACGTCACCCAGAAACAATGCTTCATCTATGTCGTGGGTAATGAATAATACTGTCTTGCGTTCTTTTTGCCAGATTTTCAGGAGCAGCTCCTGCATGACCGATCGTGTTTGACTGTCAAGGGCACCGAAGGGTTCATCCATCAACAATACCTCCGGATCAACTGCTAGCGCGCGCGCTATGGCCACGCGTTGTTTCATCCCACCAGAAAGTTGTGAGGGATATGAATCACGAAACTTGGTTAAGCCTACAGCTTCAACATAGTTCGCAGCGCGCTCTTCACGTTCAGCCTTCGAAGTATTGTTCAACGCAAGGCCGAACTCCACATTCTTCTGCACCGTAAGCCAGGGAAACAGCGAGTAATTTTGTGGCACCATTCCCCTTTCGGGACCGGGTTTTTCAATTAAGGTATCACCGAAAAGTGTCTTACCTTCTGTTGCACGATTGAGACCGGCGACAAGATCAAGGCAACTGGATTTACCGCAACCTGAAGGCCCCACAATAACAGCGAATTGTTGTTCTGGAATTACGAGGTCAAGATTCTCCAATGCAGTAATTTGTGTAGCCTTGCTTTCACCAAACCGCACACTGACATTTTCTAGACGAACTTCAGTCATGACTTAATCCTTACTTTCCAACGTATTCCCAAGGCAGCACGAGGCGTTTGATCCACTTGAAGGCCATGTCTGTGATGAGCCCAAGAAAACCGATGACAAAGATTCCGACGAAAATTCCGGCAGGATCGAGCCCCCGCATCGATTGCAAGATCATGTAACCCAGACCGGAACTGGCTGCGACCAATTCGGCGACAACAAGAAAGGTCCAAGCCCATCCCATCGTCACTCGAAGTGTATCAAGAACGCCCGATAGAGTTGCCGGAACCAACACCCGGGATACTATCTGACCGCGCGTTGCTCCTAGGGTGTATGAAACATTGAACAAGTCAGCATGGACGCCTCGTGCCACATCTGAAACCATGACGATCTGTTGAAAGAAAGTTCCCAGAAAAATTACCGCAACCTTTTCTTCCAACCCAATTCCGATCCATAAAATAAGTAATGGTATGAGGGACGTAACCGGCAAATAGCGCATAAAGTTTACGACGGGCTCAAGGGCTGCTTGTACAATTTTGAAGCCACCCATAAATATTCCTATTGGAATTGCTATTACGGACGAGAGAAAAAACCCCAAGTAAATTTCCGTCAACGAGACGCCTATATGTTTTTGAAGAGATCCGTTTGACACTTTCTCTACGAACGAATTCCAAACATCAGACGGCGCAGGCAGAAAATCTCGAGTTACAAAGCCCGTGTAGGTAGCAATTGCCCAGCAAGCGAGAATTGTTCCCGATACAAGGATTCCTGCTCCGAACTCGGTCTTTCGCGGTATCGCCAATTTTGGTGTTAGATAGCGATCTAGAAAACTCATGGTGGACATCTGTCTACTCCGTCTGGTTTTGGATTAGTTCAAGAAAGACCTGTCGATCAAATCGTCTGCACTAAGATCTTTCACTTTGATCCTGCCGAGATCACTCCAAATTGTAATCGCGTTGGATATTGTCTCATGAAGAACCCCTGGCTCTGAGGAAGTCCCAAACATTTCGTGGTTACGGGCAACTGTCAGATATTCAATTCCAGATGCTGCACCTTTGAATTCATTTGGATCTTCCAACCATCCACCCACGCCATCAGCCATAATCTGAAATGCTTCATCAGGATTACTTTCAACAAATTGCAAAGCGCGCTCCCAAGCCCGAACAAAGGCTTTAAGTTCTTCTTTGTGTTCTGTTGCGGTATCTTCCAATACTGCGATAACATCGACGATCAATCCGGGGGTTTGAGAACTATTGATCAGGACTTTCCCATGGTCAGTAGCTGCCCCTTGGCTTAGATGTGGTTCCCAAGTGACTGCAGCGTCAACGCGGTTTGCCGTAAAAGCAACTCCGGCATCAGTAGCGGTCATATTTACCATGTTGATATCGTCTTGAGTTAGACCCTCGCGCCGTAACAACGCATTGATGAAAAATTGAGATACAGAGCCTTCTTCAAAGGCAACAGTGCGGCCTGCCAAATCAGCAACGGTTCCGATGTCTTTGTTTGAAACAACACCGTCCCCACCGTTCGAATTATCTACAGCGAGAATGTATTTAAGTGGTTTACCTTCGCGCATATATGTTGGAAATTCGTCAGCAGTTGACGCAACAATGTCTATTTGTCCGGCCATCAATGCGCCCATTTTCAGGGGCGTATTTTCCATGACAGTGAGTTCGATTTCGACACCTTCATCGACAAAGAATCCTTTTTCCTGGGCAATATAGAACGGCCCGTATCCAACCCAAGTAGAATGGGCCAGTTTCAAAGCATCAGCGTCTGCCGCAACAACTGTCGCGACAGTCATTGCAGCAGCAGCCACCAGGCTCTTAAGCACTTGTTTCATAGTTTTCTCCGTTTAGTTCTTTGGCCGTAACTGGCCGTTGGTAGTATGGTAATTAATCAATTCGCGGCGACTAGGTACCCGCGACTACCGCAGGTTTTCAGTACCTCTTAACCTTGAAAATTGAACTTGATGCTGGCCATTTATTTTTCACCGCCCTTGCGCGCGTGCATGACCCTACCTATAAAGTTCATTAGTATTTGTGCTGCTAGAATTGCTGTAGTCCCGGTGTGATCATAATCGGGAGCCACTTCTACAAGGTCGATGCCCACAATAGTACCCTGGTTTGTTAGCCTGGAGATAAGCTCCAAAACTTCATAATAGTAAAATCCACCATGACTTGGCGTGCCGGTTCCTGGCGCGATTGAAGGATCGAAGCCATCTATGTCGATGGTCACGTAATATCGCATTCCCTTTGGTATTCTGGATAGGACAGCTTCGACACCCAGTTTTCGAATTTGCCGTACGGACAATATATCCGATCCCATTGCACGGGCATCTTCGTAACCTTCACGTGCAGTCGATGATACGTTTCGTATACCTAGTTGGGACAATCCACTTACATATTCTTTTTCAGCGGCTCGTCGCATTGGATTGCCATGCCCGTTACGGACTCCGTGGCGTTCATCCACAAAATCAAGATGGGCGTCAATTTGTACAATGTGGATGGGCCCATTCACATCGCAATCTTCATCAAATGCATTGATGCATGGAATGTTTATGGAATGATCACCACCAAGAATTACCGGCAAAGCACCTGCTTTGAGTATTTTACGAACACCATACTCAATGTTGGCGTGACTGGTGGTGGTATTGGTATGCACAATATCCGCATCGCCAAGGTCTACAATTTTCACTTCACCAGACGGCAGATAAGTAATGTCATCTTCATAGTCATAGGCACCACCATGACCAAATGAGAACAAAGTTGACGCGTCCCGAATAGAACGTGGGCCAAAGCGGGCTCCAGGGCGATATTGCGTGCCAAAATCAAATGGCGCTCCCATAATTGCAACATCAGCATCAATGTGATCCCAGTCTTCTACATATGGATTCTTCCCAAATGTAGCAATACCCACAAATGGAAGATTGAGCCGCCCTGTCTTGTATCCATGCTCCGACATGTTGTTTTCCGTGTCCCATTTAATTGGGTAAATTTGCAACTTTTGATAAGATAAAAAAATATCATTGTTTAAATGCTTACTTATAATATTATCTATGTATGCATAATTTTGACGCGAACATTAGTGACATCGATTTGCGGCTGCTACGGGTATTTCAAAGTGTGGTGCGCTACAACGGATTTTCGGCCGCCCAACAACACCTCGGCCTAACTCAGGCAACAATCAGCAATCATATGAACCAATTGGAAGAACGACTTGGCATGCGATTGTGCGAACGTGGCCGAAGTGGGTTCTTTCTGACTGAGCATGGCAAACTTGTACATGCAGCAATGCTTGACTTGTTCGGTTCGCTAGAAAGCTTTCGCAGCGTTCTGGGTTCAGCCAAGGGAGAACTGATTGGCAATCTGCATTTCGGTACCGTCGACGCGATGTACACGAACCCGCAATTCAACCTTGCCGCTGCACTCGGTGAATTCACAAAATTTGCTCCTAACGTTTTCCTTGATCTGGATATCGCGACACCTCAAGCCCTTAACCAGGGTTTGCTGAGCGGCCGCTACCACATAGTTCTAACGCCTGAACAACCGTATCCAAAATCAATGCGCAGTGTACCGGTTATGAAAGAACGACAGATGCTGTATTGCGGCATTGGGCACCCACTCTTTGAAACTTCTGATGCTACGATTGCCCCTGCGATGCTAGCCCAGTTCCAGTTTGCGGGTCGCTCCTACATGAATGAGGAAGAAATTTGTGACATCAAATTCAATTGGGCTTCAGTGACCGCACACATGGAAAGTACGGCACTGTTGATTAGCTCCGGGCAATACATTGGTTTTTTGCCAGATCATTTTGCAGAAAGATGGACCAGGCGAAATCTGATGAGGGCACTCTCACCAGACGTTATAGCGTTTAACGACATATTTCATGTGGTATTTCGCCGGAAGGAACAAAACCCAGCTGCCGCGCATTTTGCCGAGTGCATAAAGCGACAAACAAGAATGGAGATTGGATGATGTTTGTCATTGGGCCGCATTTTGTAGAAAACATCAACATAATTTGACGCTAATAGGATTTGGTTAGTTCCCAAGAAATGTCCCATTTGGATCATCAATGACAGTGTCTCACTTCATAATTTGTTTAAATTGCGACGCATCAAATTTGGTCAATAAAAGGCTCTTTTCAGCCCTCTAGACTGTATTTCCTCTATGCTTTTGAATGTCAGCATTGTGTTGATGGTGCGGCGTGGAGGGTTGGATAGGAGAATGTGTCATGAACACTCTCAACCTTCCAATGGTAATCCAGCAACGTCACGCTTGGAACAGGGGCCGTATAATCGGGCAGAAGCGGCCTCTAATGCCTAAGCATGTTTGGGCAATTCGTGTCCGTTTGGAACTAGCCGAAAACCATCGTGATCTAGCTCTGTTTAATATGGCCGTGGACAGTAAGCTTCGTGGTTGCGACTTAGTATGCTTGAAAGTACCTGACGTCTATTCTGCGGGCAGGATCAAAGAACGAACTTCGGTAGTTCAGAGCAAAACTGGCAAACCTGTCCAGTTTGAAATCACAGATGGTACAAGAAAATCACTTCGTGAATGGATAGGTCATCCAGGAATGACAGGTTGTGATTTCCTTTGGCCAAGCAGGTTTCATGCGCCTGATCATGTTTCGACAAGACAATATGCAAGACTTGTGAAAGATTGGGTAGCATCGATTGGCTTGGAACCGAGCGCATACGGAACGCATTCGCTCCGAAGGACAAAGGCAGCGCAGATTTACAAGAAAACTGGCAATCTCAGAGCTGTTCAGCTTTTACTTGGCCACACCAAGATGGACAGTACTGTCCGCTATCTTGGGGTAGAACTTGAAGATGCGTTAGCTATTTCAGAAAGTGTGGAAATCTAGCTTCCATATTGGGCCGGTTTCACTGCCGGCCCATACCAACTCAATGTCAGCTTTTCAATATTTGATTAGGATACCGCAAGAACAGTGAATGACCGCTTATTGCGAATTTTTGCCCTTAGCGCAATCTTACAGTTTTCCAAATTGCCGCCAAAGCCCGGTTCTACTCCCATACTGACATTTCGAAAATTCTGTGAAATAATTACACGGCACAACCAGGGTAAATTCGATGAAGGATCGATATGGCAATGTCTTGTCCACCACTTCTGAGGCGGCGCGTGATGCATATGTCTTGGGACTTGATCGATTCCTTGGTGCTGAACCGGGAGTTGAGCAGGCTCTGTCAGTTGCAATTGAGGAAGATGAAGATTTCGCCCTTGCACATTTGACACTGGCTCGATTTCACCAAGTTATTGGCAACCGCAACGTTGCTCAAACCTCGCTTGCAAAGGCGCAAATATGTTCCCGAAAACTGAGTGATCGAGAGAATTATCAGATTGAGATTTTTTCACTGCTTATTGATGGGAAGAGTGACGATGGATACCGAGCAGCACGTGTTCAACTGCGGGAATATCCCCGAGATGTGCTAACGGCGCAGGCGTGTCTTGGTGTCCTGAGTTTAATTGGATTTAGTGGCCAGCCAGGACGCGAAGCTGAAAACCTCGCTTTGGCTGAAATTTTGGAACCCCATTACGGTGATGACTGGTGGTTGCAGGGCCTTTTGGGATTTGCGCAAGTCGAGGTGGGCCAGTTTGATAGGGCAGAAAAGAGCATAGAAAAATCACTAAGAACTAATCCGCGAAACGCGCATGGCGCGCATTTCCAATCCCATCTCTATTATGAAACGGGCCAGACCGAGGCGGGTTATGCCTTCATTACAGACTGGCAGCGTGGTTATGACAAATCAGGGCTGATGCATTGCCATATTGCCTGGCATATTGCCTTATGGGCATTAGCGCAGGGCGACGTGGACGAAATGTGGCGTGTGGTTGACCGCGACATCGATCCAAGATGGAGCTCAGGTCCACCAATAAATATGATGGTCGATCTGGCGGCCGTGCTCTACAGAGCAAATATGGCGGGAATCGACGTTCCATCGGAACGTTGGCAAGTTGTAAGTGATTATGCTTCTGAGAAATTTCCAAATCCTGGAATCGGGTTTGCTGATGTTCATGCAGCACTTGCTTATGCGATGGCGGGAAAATCTGATGCTCTCAAGCGGATCATTGTGGGTGCCAAAGGCCCTGCAGCAGATTTAGTGCAATATTTGGCAGAAGCGTTTGGAGCGATCGCGTCGCAGAATTGGTTAAAAGCAAACGATCTTTTGACAAAAGCGCTTTGGGATCATGCCCGGATTGGTGGCAGTCGTGCACAACGTGACTTAATTGAGTACGCCTCGGTTGGAGTATTGATGCGATTGGGTCGCACCGAGGAAGCGCGACGGCAGCTTGCCATGCACCGCCCCAAAGCCTTAATAAAAAATGCAGTGATTGGAATTTAGAAAACCAAACAGCTTAATCAAGAGGTAAAAATATCAACGGCGAGGCGGCTTAGTAGACATAAGACTTATTGATTGCCATGGCCTATGTAGCATAGTGAGCGTAGTTGAATAACCCGCTCTCCACCCTACATTCTCCTCGTTTCGCCACCGAAAATGGGCACCATATTAAGCAAAAATTAGGCCCGTTTCGTGCCATGTGTTGATGGCACCGTATCGTCAACGGTTTGATTAATACTGCACTGCTTTGTTGAAGTTGCGATGTGTTCCGTTTGCACGGATAGTACGTTGGCGGGATATGGTCACAGAAGGAACCGATTGGCTTCCACTACCGAATGCTGCTACCAGCGCGTGCACCTGCTCCGGCTAGTAACAGTGGTGATAACGCATGCACCCTATATAGTTGGAGCCACCACCCCAGTTACTGTAGCACATCGCGCTCCAGTACTCGCACCTACCGCTGTAACGGGGTGCTGAATAATGAGGTTCGTAATGGTGAGGCTCCAGCAGGTAGGGAAGCACAAACCAGATATCATCGTTGTTATGTCGGTGACGATGCCGTCCTTTTTTGCCAAACCGCTTTTTATGGTAGCGGCGTTTGAAGCGCTTTTTCTTGTGTTTGATTTCAAGAACGCGTGCTTGTGATGCTGATTTTGCATCAGGTATGGCGATCACATGCGAAAAGATGCCCGCGTTGGAAATTTGCGCACTGCTCAATGCGATACTCAATCCTATGGCAGATGACAGCATTGTTGTTTTCAGCGTATTCAAAACTTCCTCCCGGGTAATTGTGACTAGCTATAGTCTTGATGATAGAGTTTCAACGTAGGACAGGGATGTGTCAACCGGAGCCATACTTTGGAAACCGTGACCGCTAAGAGCTTACAACTAAAACCAAAACGCTCACCAAAACGAGAACAGCTTATGCTTGGCAGATGAAAGATCAAGGTAGGGCTTCGAACCAATCTAACACCGCCTCCCGCCAACCCTTCGGCACACCGTGCCCACCTCTGGTGAGCCTCAATCGGATCGATCCGGAGGCGCACTTAGTCCAATCCTTCTGCATTGAACCATCATCGTGGAGGCTGTTCGTCGCGCTCCCTTTACAGGAGTTTTCATCGCGCCAAACATCCAGACCTTTCATGACATTGCCTTGGATAAATCTGATTCCCTCCCATTTCATTTCACGACCTTCGAACGGCACCATTCGGTCTTTGAACCCATGGGTGTGAAATAGGTGCACGGGTGCGGCGCACGCGTTGGGCATGGGCTCCCAGAATGCCCCTGAAACTGCCGCAAATCCTTTTGCTTGCTCTGGCTCTTGGCAAGCAAAATCCCAGACCATTGAACCACCCCGGGAGAAGCCAGCGAAAAGGATACGTGTGGGATCGAGGTCGAAGCGCACCACCGCGTCTGCACGCACTGCTTTGAGAAAATTGATGTCATCCCGCGCCCATTCGTAGCCGTCGGCCACGCCCCAATCTAACTCTTTGAGACCCGGAAAAGATTGGCCGCTTGGCATTATCACGGCAAAACCGCGGCGGATGAAAGGATCAACATAGGTTGGTTTCTGGATCATCGCTTTTCCAGAACGGCCGTAACCGTGCAGCCAGATGACTGCAGGCGGTATGTTCACAACGTCGGGCAAGGCGACGTAATATTCACCACTTTCCACCTCGCATGGCACGTCGGGTACACCACAGTTGGTATCCATGGCCAACAAAGAATATGGCTCCGCAGCGCAAAGAACGATAGCGATACAGAATGTCAGAATACTGATACATATTCCTGGCCGCATAGCAGGTGCTCCTATGTCATTTGAACACCCGCAATTATAGCACAGGAGCGCTTTCTCAAGAAAGTTCGGAGACTATACTGAACATTCGGGTGGCTCTTTTCCTCTTCGTCGGGGCGTTGGGAGTGTATCATAAACGTAATTAAAATTGATCTGGCAGCCATTAAGGATAAACAGGAACGAACATCAATCGGGTGAAGATCTCTGCCATAATCTCTTCGAGCGATATTTGAAAGGATCGTTCTGATTGAAGCGGTTGCGATCTTCACAATCAAACATTAAGGTTTTGGCAACGAAAATTGAACGACCAGTGAAGATCGGGGTTCAAGATGTCGGAAAAGCCGAAATGGCATATTGTCGGTGATTGGTTTGACAATTGCAGTTGTGCGGTGGCGTGTCCATGCACATTTGGTCAACCACCGGACAAAAATCTCTGTGAGTTCGTTTTGTTCTGGCACATCCGGGAAGGACACTTTGAAGAAGTCATACTCAATAATCTAAGTGTAGTCAGAGTAGGTGAATTTGATGGAAATCTTTGGGACTTTGATGCGCGAGGTCGTTCCGGCATGATTATCGATGATTGCGCCAATGAAGTACAGGTGGAAGCTCTATTGGAAATCTTTGGTGGCCGGGCGGGCGGATGGCCAGAAGTGATGGGATCGTGGTTTTCACGTGGCCGCGAAAACCTTGGTATTGAACGGGCCAAGATAAATTTTGAAATCACTCCAAATCAATCCCGTTGGGGTGTGAACATTCCTGACAAGGTCAAGGCATGGGCGGAAGCTTTGAAAGGACCAACAAGCACTTCGGAAGAACCACCGCGAATGAGCAGCCCGCCTGGATCGGAAACCGGTCCCGGTCAAATTGTTACTTGGGGAAAATCGACGATTTGCAAAGTTGATGCCTTTGGTCTCGATTTCTCTTGGACTATTAACTCGGCAAAGTATATTCCTTTCGATTGGTCGAATGACCATTTATTTTAGCAAGGCTGATCTGTGTGAAAGTCCGCTAAGGGTGGTGGTCTCAACCGGTCGACGCAACACTTTATGATCTCTGATGAAGATATGGAGTGTTGGAATGGGTTACAGACGTCGGATATATTTTACAACAGAACAGAAGTGCGAGATATGGGATCGCTGGCAGCGTGGCTGTTCGATGAGTTCGATTGGACGGTTGTTTGAACGGGGTTCATCGTCGATTTATCCGCTACTGTCGCGCACGGGTGGTATTCGTCCACCTGATCGAAGGCGGTCAAGGCTGGCACTGACGCTGGTTGAGCGTGAGGTTATCTCCAGAGGGATAGCCGCCCTGCGCTCGATACGTTCAATTGCGCGTGAGCTTTGCCGCCCGGCATCCACGGTCAGTCGTGAGATCAGGCGCAATGGCGGGCCAGACAATTACAGAGCCGCTTGTTCAGATCAGGCGGCCTGGGGTCGTGCGCTTCGTCCCAAACTGTGCAAGCTTTCCGGGAACGCATACCTGCAACGTGTGATATCGGAAAAGCTTGTCATACACTGGTCACCGGAGCAGATTGCAGGCTGGCTGAAGCGAAGATATCCAAACGAAGAGCATCATCAAGTGTCCCACGAGACGATCTATAAAAGCCTGTTTGTCCAGGCCAGAGGCGTGCTGAAGAAGGAATTGATGCAGTATCTGCGCACAAAGCGAACAATACGCCGTTCCAGACATGCGAGCCTCAAGCGCAACGGGCTGGGTCAGATAACGGATGCGGTGTCGATCCGCGAACGGCCTGCTTGCGTGGAGGACCGTGCCGTACCAGGACATTGGGAAGGTGATCTGATTGCGGGTAGCAAGAACAGTTACATCGCGACGCTTGTGGAACGCCATACGCGTTATGTGATGCTGGCCAAGGTTCACAACAAAGATACCGAGAGTGTTGTGTCAGCCCTGATCAAGCAGGCTCATAAACTACCCGGTGAAGTGTACAAGTCGCTTACCTGGGCCAACTGTTCTAATCACCATGGGGCAAGGAGCTTGCAGACCACAAGCGCTTTACACTTGCAACCGATATTGATGTGTACTTCTGTGAACCGCAAAGCCCGTGGCAACGTGGTTCCAACGAGAATACCAATGGTCTGCTCAGGCAATACTTTCCCAAGGGCACCGACCTGTCGCTACACTCCCAGGCCTATCTCGACAAGATTGCACGTCAACTCAACGAACGCCCAAGAAAGACATTGCAATTTGAAACACCAGCAGACAGATTTAACCAATGTGTTGCGTCGACCGGTTAAGGTGGCAGTTTAGCGGACATGCAGCGATCGTTATGTGATTTCCGTTTTACCCCCGAAAGCAGGCATACCGTGAACGCAATCACAGAAGAGTTTTTTACTTCGTCTTGTTTTCGGTAAGTTGGTATGAGAAAATCTCGAATCGTAAAAAATGGCTCTTTCAGAAATTGCATTTTTAACGTTGTGAACATTCTGAACTATGATGTTAGCCCAAATTCCAATCAAACTGAGTAAGTTGCAAATGGGGGATATTTTGGGGGATCAGTAAGCAGCATAATCGGTAACATGCTGTTTTATAACAATATTAATAATAGTTCTGGCGGAGAGGAAGGGATTCGAAATTCAGGGGTGGATCAGCAGCACATTCGTTGCGCGCCAATAGTCTGATCCCATGTGGTTTTCGCACATTTGTTACCCCCACCGTTACCCCAGCTCAAAGCCATAAGCTGATACATTATCTAAGCATTTGATTTTATTGGTGCCCCCACACGGACTCGAACCGCGGACCTACTGATTACAAATCAGTTGCTCTACCAGCTGAGCTATAGGGGCATGGCCAATGGTGCGACCGGGGATTCAGGCGTCCATGATTTACTGTCACGTCTGAACCGGAGGCATCTCTAATGAATTTGATCTTGCGACGCAAGTGGGATTACGAGGGAACCGAACAATTTCTTTGAAGTAGGGTTAGAGCAGCTTGGCGTTATTCTGCGCTACGAATGAAATGCCTTCGAACCCCAAATGCGAGTGCAAGTCCAACCCACAGCATGACTAGTTGCTGGATAAGGGAATTTAAATCCTGCGCCTTGTAGCTGAGTGCACACAGGATTGCAGTCGTTACTCCCACTGATAGCGTAATCTTGTATGCAGAATTTCCACCTCGAAATGCAATCTGGTAAGCGTGCTCGCTGTGCGCCTTGAAGATATTCTTCCTTGCGCAGAGCCGCGTCCAGAGTGTCATTCCCGTATCGACAAAAAAATAGAGGAAGGGCAGGAGGGCGCTGACCGGGTTTAGATGAATGCTTGCCGCAATGATCAATCCGGCAGAAACTGTCCCACAAAGCAGGCTTCCGCTGTCGCCAAGAATAATGGTACCGCCTGGTTTGTTGTACATCGCAAATCCAGCCAACGAACCGGCGGTTGCCAATCCTGCAAAGGCAATGGCTGTATTGGCATTTGGCTTCGATATAAGCCAAATCGACAGAAACAAAACCGGCAGGAGTAATCCTGATACGATCATCCAGTCGATACCGTCCATGAAGTTGGTTGCGTTAATCCAGTAAACAACCAACACCAATGCGCATACTGCAATAGTGAGTGTCATGGTGTCCATGAAAAGACCCAGGTGCCCGATGATTGCCAGCAAGAGCAATGCAGAAATGACAAATTGGGAAAGGAATTTGATGTAAAAACTTATATTGAATACGTCATCAATCAGGCCTAACAAGAATGCAATTGAGAAAGAACTGAATAGCAGCAGCAATCGCGGTTCATAGGATGCGATCTTGTGGGCATAAAGAATCAATGCGATCACACTTACCGGATACAATGCCAGGCCACCTAATTGTAATTTTGGTGTATGGTGATTGGATCGATCTGATGGAGTTGGTGCGAACCACCGAGCAACGGGGAGCTTCTTCAGTCCAGCCAGTATGGCCAATGAAATTGATACCGACAATACCAGAGTCAGAACAACTCCACCTGTTGAGTCCAAATCCATGCTCATGATCGGATCTCTTCAGAATGCGCGGTTTCGCCTAGCATGGTGAAACAGTATGCCATCATGAAAACGTACAAGAAATCCATGAGATCGTGGCCAAACGCTATGTTCAGCAAACCGGACAAAAGATAAGTGACAGTCACGCAGGCGATCAATCCAAATGCGTAGCGCCAGTTTTCTGAGTTTCTGGTACGCCAGGCAACTATCAATGGGCCAAACAAAAGCACAGTCAGAGCCAAAATGTTTATTACTCCGCCACGCATCAAGGCGGTCAAAAACATATTATGATAGTGCGTCTTTTTTATATCCAGATTGTACACTTCCATTGCATGTTCTGAAAAATTTTTGACAGACTGCAATTCGCCAAAGCCTGTCCATGGCGAATTAGAGATATTGTTGATTGCATATTCCCACATGATCAATCGCACACCTATCGAAGTTTTATAGTTGCTGGTTTCCCGGATTGTCTCCAGATCCTTCCAAATTTCATTGAACCGGTCTGCTACGATCGGATTTAGCGTAACGATCGCTGCGAGTATGAGAGCGCCGGTCAGGCCGAGTAATTTCTGCCTTGTGGAAAGCCGAGAAAAATCCAGCAAACACATTCCTGCGATGGCCGGTGTAATCAAAATCATTGGTAGCAGGGTCCGCATTCCGGATGCCAATATGCAAAAAGCCGCTGCCGCGGCACCTGCGGAATAGAGCAGGGGACGTTTGAAGGGCGAACCCATGAGAGCAAACATGCAGATACTGTAATTTACACACATAATCACGGCAAAAGGACCAGGATTGCCGGCACCGGCCCATGCTCGCACATGAAGATAGGAAAGTTCGTAAATCACAAACAATCCAATGAGCAGGGATCCAATTGCGGCACCGGTCTCCAGGGAAAACCGAAGCTGATCAGGTGGCGTAAGCACAAATGCCGAGGCCAGGGGGAGAAACGCAAGAAACGGTGCATTCATGGCAAGTGCCCGCACACTGGCTTCCAGATCAAAGTGTATGACCGCCAAAACCATCATTAACAGGAAATAAAACAAAAAACATGCTGCGGCTTTGCGGACAATTTGACTTGAGTTGGTTGGCACCTTTCCAAGAAAATAAAGCGCCAAGACGAATATCGAAGAAACCGACAAGGCTATCGTTGCGAGTACACCGGTAAGACCAAACAATCCTGGTAACAGCGTTACCAGAACACGATTGTTATGTGCGATCTTGCCGTGAAGTTCGGAATTATGTTGGGTAGTCGTATTCATATCAACTCAATGACTCAAATCTGCCGCTAAACCAATATACTACGATACCGATTATTTCTTTTGCTGCGAGTTCAAGTTTGCCAAATTGAACGCTTGCCCGTGATGCCAGATAGGGAAACTCGATTTCGTCCGATGCATAATCGACGGGGTAGGCTTGTGTCGAGTATCCAAGTTTCTTGAACACGCCCATTGCGCGCGGCATGTGCCATGCGGATGTAACCAGTAACCAGGTGTTTTTTCGTTCCGCTTCGCTTGTAATGCTCAAAAGGTTTAGAGCATTCTCAAATGTGGTGCGCGACTTGCGTTCGAATTCAATATCAAAGCTGCTACCGAACAAATCCCGTGTCAGTTTTTTTACTGCGTCTGCTTCAGCCATGCCAGGCTCCAATAGGTTTGCATTACCTCCGGTGAAAACAAGCCGCGACTTTGAAAACCGTTGTTTCAGGGCAAGCCCCTTAATCAGGCGGTCGCTACCTCCCGTGAGTTTGTAATCATGGGGCCCGGGAAAGTTCCGGGCTTCCAATCCGCCGCCCAAAATTATAATACCGTAAGGAGCTTCTGACAAAACTGGCACGGGGTATTGTTTTTCAAGCCTTTGAAGCAAAAAATCCGGAATTTGGGTAAAGCCTCCGATTACCATTAGGAACAAGCAAAGCGCCCCCAAATTTCTTGCTGATTTGTGAAATCCACACTTGAAAAGAACAAGAGCGGCAACGGTACACATTGCAAGAAAATTCAGTGGGGCAAACAAAATCCAAAAAACTTTTGAGGTGATGAAGAACATCAAGAGGCAATAACCGGTTTGCTTATTGAGGTCCAATGCAAATATTTGGAGTTGCTTGAAAAAATTTCTTGTTACCGCCGAGGCTTGCCAGCAAAACAACCCTCTGCTATTGGCATGCGCAAATGCGGGCGTTTGCAGGTCCGAAAATCATGAAATTTGTTCTTCCTTGCTCTATGATGAGCATGGGGTCAAAATTCACAAGGACTATCCCGCCGCATATAAAGACATAAATCCTAACCGTATGATTAGCCGCTGACCGGACAAAGCGGATAATTGTTGCAATGAACGCAGGTAAAAAATGCAAGTTACTGAAACCCTCAAAGAAGGCCTTAAACGCGAGCTCAAAGTTGTTGTTCCAAAGGGCGATATGGAAGTGAAACTCAATGAACGCCTGGAGCGAATGAAATCCCAGGTAAAATTGAATGGGTTCCGACAAGGCAAAGTACCGGTTTCTCACCTGAAGAAGGTATACGGCAAGCAGGCGATGGCAGAAATCGTCAACGAGCTAATAAACAATCGAACTGGTGAGGTATTGAAAGGGCGCGACGAGCGCGCTGCCCAGCAACCAGAAATCTCCATGACGGAAGATGAAAAAGAGGCAGAGAAAATTCTTGCAGGAGAGCGGGATTTTGAATTCTCCATCGCCTATGAAGTCATTCCCGAAATCAACACTCCAGATCTGGATAAGTTGAAATTGGAACGCCCGATTGCAGAGATCTCTGATGAGAAAGTTGACGAGCAAGTTCTTGAACTGGCCTCCAGTGCACGTCCTTACGAAGATAAAACCGGCAAGGCTGCCAAGGATGACCGCATTACAATGAATTATCTCGGTAAAATTGATGGTGAGCCGTTTGAAGGTGGCGCTGATCAGGACGCCCAATTGGTAATTGGTTCTGGCCGTTTTATCCCCGGTTTTGAAGACCAGTTGGAAGGCGCAAAAGCTGGTGATGAAAAGACAGTTAAAGTCACTTTCCCAGAAGATTATGGCGCGGCTCAACTTGCAGGAAAAGAAGCTGTATTCGAGGTGACTGTCAGCAAGGTAGAAAAACCGGGTGATTTGGAAATTAACGATGAGTTGGCAACCAAACTCGGCTTAGAGAGTGCTGAAAAATTGCGTGAAACCGTCAAGGACCAAATGGAACGCCGAAACGGCTCCTTTACCCGTACAAAGGTCAAGCGCCAAATTCTGGATGAGTTAGACAAGAAAACCAAGATGGAACTGCCAAAGAAGATGGTCGAACAGGAGTTTGATAACATTTGGCAGCAGATTACACAGGAACTCGAAAAGACGGGTCGCACATTTGAGGATGAGGACACTACTGAAGAAAAGGCCCGTATAGAGTATCAGGAACTTGCCGAGCGCCGGGTGCGTTTGGGTTTGGTTCTCGCTGATATTGGAGACAAGGCAGATGTTGAAATAACGGACGACGAAATGCAGGCGGCAGTTTATCAACAGGTTCAGCAATATCCTGGCCAGGAAAAAGAAGTCCTGCAGTACTTTCGTGATCACCCGGATGCGGTAGCAGGCCTGCGGGCACCGATCTATGAAGACAAGGTGATAGACCTTATTATGGGCAAAGCCGATATTACCGACAAAATGGTAACTCAAGAAGAGTTGGAAAAACAAGAAGACGATGAATAACAACTAGTTATTCGATAATATTAAAGTAATTTACTAAAACACCCTGCATTGCAGGGTGTTTTTTTATGAGCAAAATCCGGTTGAATGTCTGGCGATAACAATCAGTTCCATCAGTTGATCAAAAACCTTCGATTACTGGTATGTCCCGGCTAGCCCTTTTGGAAAGCAGTTCGCAGCCATTTTCTCTGATAACCAAATTTTCCTCATGAACCATTTCCCTGCCTGGCGCAAAATCAAATCCTGGTTCAAGCGTGAGAACCATACCCTCCTGCAAAACGGTTTGATCAAATGCAGCATGAGAGGGATGTTCTGTAAGTTGCATACCTAATCCGTGGCCAAGTCTGCCCACGTTTCCAGAAGCACCGCCCATCGCCTTGTTCATGCAGTAAAACAGTTCGGCGCAAGTCGTTCCTGGTTTGGCAATCTCAATTGCTGCTTCAGTCGCATCCCAGATAATGTGATGGGCGCTGGCCACTTCATCAGTAGGTTTGCCAATTGAAAAATTGCGATCAAAATCGCAAAAGTATCCATCCCAGATACTGCCGGTATCCAGAATAACAACGTCGCCCTTTTCCAGCAGCCGTTCTGTCGGTTGGGAAATGATATCATTATATCCGGAATTTCGTGCGCCACCGACCAGGTATGAGACATCATCAATCCCCTCATCCAGCAGAACATGCTTGAAGGCCTGAAACATCTGGCGAACACTAATTCCGCGCTTGATAATGTCTGGTGTTCGTGAAAAGGCGCGCGATGCAGCCTGAGCAGCAAACCGGATTTTCTCAATTTCGCGTTCACTTTTAATGACGCGCTGTGCCCGCACAAGATCGTTACAATCCTTGAATTCGACACATGGAAGATTTGATTTCAACCTTGCAAAGTCTGCGAGCGGCATCCGCAGATGACTTTCCGGCCCTTCAAGCAGTCCAATTGTTGCTGATTTTCCCAGTAACTCGGTAATTGTGTCTGCCAGAATGCTTATGCCTTCATCATCCGGATTGGGTGAAGACCACGTTCTGATGTCATCAATCCAGGTTTTCTCCATACATACCTTGCCGATACCCGGAATGACCGCCACGGGTTTTCCTTCCTCCGGAACAATCAGGAACCAGGGTCGGGTAGGGCTTTGCCAAAACAGTGAATGAAATCCTGAGAAGTATCTAAACTCAGGTTCGGTCGTTAGAAACAAGCCATCAATGCCTTCAGCCGCCATCTTGCGCTGAGCCGTTCCAAGTCTCGTTTGGTACTCTGAATCGGGAAACCCGCGTTCCGGTTGTTTAACAGTCATATCATTCCCACATTTTCTTGTTCGTTGTTGAACACCACTCAGTTTCCGATTGCTCAATTTAATATATTCGTTTTCCAGAATCTTCACTTTGACGGATCACGCAACAAATATTTAGCAGTTGGCTAACGTTAATTGACAAAATTAGGCATTTAGCACACGCAGATGGCAGAAGAGCACTTTAATAATCAGGGTTGTTACCCTATTTTCTGCGCAAAGAAAAAGATTCGCGAAAATCGGGAAAGGCCGTAGGCGTATGAAAGATCCAGTCGAAACTTATATGAACCTGGTTCCAATGGTAGTGGAGCAATCCAACCGCGGGGAGCGTGCATATGATATCTTTTCACGACTTCTGAAGGAACGGGTGATTTTCATTACGGGCCCGATTGAAGATTCAATGGCGACCCTGGTCAGTGCACAGTTGCTTTACCTCGAAGCCGAAAACCCTAAAAAAGAAATCAACCTGTATATTAATTCTCCTGGTGGCGTTGTGACATCAGGAATGGGTATCTATGACACAATGCAGTTTATCCGTCCTCCGGTCTCTACCCTTTGTATGGGGCAAGCGGCGTCAATGGGTTCATTGTTGCTGGCATCTGGACACAAGGATATGCGGTTTGCATTGCCGAACGCACGGATTATGGTTCACCAGCCTTCGGGTGGGTTCCAGGGGCAGGCTTCCGATATAGCGCGCCACGCTGAAGACATCATGAACATGAAGCGTCGTCTAAATGAAATTTATGTTAGTCACACTGGACAGGATTACGAAACCATTGAAAAGACCCTGGACCGCGACCACTTTATGACTTCCGATGAAGCTGCAGAATTTGGCTTGATTGATAAGGTTATTGATAAACGTGAATTGGACGATAAATCAGAATAAGTTTATCAACCATTCCGAAAGTGTGATTGGATTATGTGACAAATCCGCCACAAAGTGCGGTATTTGTTAAGCGTATGTAGACTTTTTAATGTCTATATTGATGCGGAAGGTATGTTTGCGCTTGCGCCGTTTCAATCCGAATGATTGACTTGGTGAAGGTGCTGAAAGAGGCTAGGCTGGCAAATTGAAGCAGAAGCTTTGTGTCAATTACTGGTCGAAGGCTGTAACAAGGACTGTCTATGAGCAAGATTTCAAACTCCGGCGATTCCAAGAATACCTTGTATTGCTCGTTTTGTGGAAAGAGCCAGCACGAAGTTAGAAAACTGATTGCCGGACCAACGGTTTTCATTTGTGATGAATGTGTAGAGCTCTGCATGGATATTATTCGCGAGGAAAACAAATCCTCCATGGTGAAATCCGGTGAGGGCATTCCTTCTCCGCAGGATATTCTTGATGTGCTTGATGACTACGTCATTGGTCAGAGCCATGCCAAGCGAGTGCTGTCTGTAGCGGTTCACAATCACTACAAACGTCTAAATCACGCTTCCAAAAACCAGGACGTCGAATTATCCAAGTCGAACATCATGCTGATTGGTCCAACGGGCTGCGGCAAGACCCTGCTGGCGCAGACACTGGCACGCATCCTTGATGTACCGTTTACGATGGCGGACGCTACTACGCTCACCGAAGCTGGTTATGTTGGTGAAGATGTTGAAAATATTATCCTCAAGCTCCTGCAGGCGTCAGATTATAATGTGGAGCGAGCTCAGCGGGGCATCGTATACATAGATGAAGTAGACAAGATTTCCCGCAAAGCCGACAACCCATCGATCACCCGGGATGTTTCCGGTGAAGGGGTTCAACAGGCTCTTTTGAAAATCATGGAAGGAACAGTTGCATCTGTTCCGCCGCAAGGCGGTCGTAAACATCCTCAACAAGAGTTCCTGCAGGTTGATACCACCAATATGCTGTTTGTTTGTGGCGGTGCGTTTGCTGGCCTGGAAAGAATAATTTCGGATAGAGGGCGCAAGACATCAATTGGATTTGGTGCCTATGTCGATAATCCGGAAGATCGCCGCACTGGAGAATTGTTGCGTCAGGTAGAACCGGAAGATTTGCAAAAATTCGGATTGATTCCAGAATTTATCGGCCGTGTTCCTGTGTTGGCAACGCTTGAAGATCTGGATGAAGGTCAATTGATCCAGATTTTGGTCGAACCCAAGAATGCATTGGTGAAGCAATATCAGCGCTTGTTTGAACTGGAAGATGTCAATTTGAGTTTCCATGAGGATGCCTTGAAGGCTATCGCACGGCGCGCCATTGCACGCAAAACCGGTGCTCGTGGATTGAGATCTATCCTCGAAGGTATTTTGCTGGATACGATGTTTGAACTACCGTCTCTTGAAGGCGTCGAGGAAGTCGTTATTTCCGAAGAAGTAGTCGACGGCAATGCGCGTCCGCTGTACATTTATTCCGACAAAAAAGACGAGAAAGAAGCCAGCGCTTAAACTGTTGTTTTAAAGAAGAGATTCATGGGCTGCCGTTTTGGCGGCCCTTTTTCGTTGTTCCTGACAAAAATTTCCTGTTTTTCCTTGTCAGCGCTTGAACCATCGTTGGTTGAGTCCCAAATAAGATGCAGAATAATGCTTGATGTAATCAAACTCATATGTGTGTAACTCCTGTCAAAATTAAGCAAATCACCAATTGAAGGTGTTGTTCTTGATAGGTGCTGTTTAAAATAGAGATTCGCAGGTGTGATAATTCATTTGCAATCAAAGGACTAATTGGATGAGTGACGATAAAGCCGCGATTGAATTTGGAACCGGAGAAGTTTTACCTCTCCTGCCTTTACGCGACATAGTGGTTTTCCCCCACATGATCGTTCCGTTGTTTGTGGGGCGGGGAAAATCGATCGCTGCGCTGGAAGAGGTCATGAACAATGATCGCCAAATCCTGCTGTTTACCCAAAAGAATGCAAGCGATGACGATCCCACCCCGGAATCTCTGTATGAAATCGGTACAGTTGCTTCTGTCCTGCAGTTGTTGAAACTGCCGGATGGTACAGTGAAAGTGCTGGTTGAGGGTGTTTCCCGTGCGCGGGTATTGAAGTTCACCGAACGCAGTGATTTTGTTGAGGCGGTAGGCGAATTTATTGAAGATGAAGACGACGATCCGGTGGAAATTGAGGCGCTTGCTCGTTCCGTTGTCAGTGATTTTGAAAACTATGTGAAGTTGAACAAGAAAATCTCACCGGAAGTTGTGAGCACGGTTTCTCAAATTGAAGAATATTCCAAACTGAGCGACACCATAGCGTCTCACTTGGCAGTCAAGATATCCGATAAGCAGAAAATCCTTGGAATGTTCAGTGTGAAGGAACGGCTTGAGCACATCATCGGCCTAATGGAGAGTGAAGTGTCCGTTCTGCAGGTGGAAAAGCGTATTCGCGGGCGCGTCAAACGCCAGATGGAAAAAACCCAGCGCGAGTACTATTTGAACGAACAAATGAAGGCGATCCAAAAAGAGCTTGGTGATGGTGAAGATGGCCGGGATGAAATGCAGGAGCTCGAAGAGCGCATTTCCAAAACCAAACTTTCCAAGGAAGCCCGTGAAAAAGCCGAAGGTGAGATGCGGAAACTCAAACAGATGAGCCCGATGTCCGCAGAGGCTACAGTTGTTCGCAATTACCTTGACTGGCTAGTCGGAATACCGTGGGGCAAACGCTCTGTGGTCAAAAAGGACCTGAACAAGGCAGAAGATATTCTGGACGAAGATCACTACGGCCTGGAGAAGGTCAAAGAACGTATAATTGAGTATTTGGCCGTGCAGGCCCGTCAGAAGAAACTCAAAGGCCCTATTCTGTGTCTGGTAGGCCCTCCAGGTGTTGGTAAAACATCACTTGGTAAATCGATCGCGAAAGCAACCGGCCGCGAATTTGTGCGTATGGCTTTGGGTGGCGTACGCGATGAAGCCGAGATTCGCGGTCACCGGCGTACTTACATTGGTTCGATGCCCGGCAAGGTCATTCAATCCATGAAAAAGGCAAAGAAGAACAATCCGCTCTTCTTGTTGGACGAGATCGATAAAATGGGAATGGATTTCCGCGGCGATCCATCCTCAGCTTTGCTGGAGGTTCTTGATCCGGAACAGAACCATACTTTCAATGATCACTATTTGGAGGTCGATTACGACCTGTCCAATGTAATGTTTGTAACCACTGCGAATACGTTGAATATTCCCAGTCCGCTTATGGATCGAATGGAGATCATCCGTATTGCTGGTTATACCGAGGATGAAAAACTGGAAATTGCCAAGCGGCACCTTTTGCCGAAGCTGATCCGTGATCACGCGCTCGGTGAGAAGGAGTTTTCGGTTACTGATGGCGCCATTCATGAAACCATTCGCACGTACACCCGCGAGGCCGGTGTGCGGAACCTTGAGCGTGAACTGTCAAAACTTGCCCGAAAAGCAGTTACCGAAATCGTGAAAGGAAACCGCAAATCGATCAAGGTTACTGTGAAAAATCTTGATGAATATCTTGGAGTTCCAAAATTCCGTTACGGTGAAGCTGAACAGGATGACAGTGTCGGTATTGTAACCGGTTTGGCATGGACGGAAGTTGGTGGCGAATTGCTCACAATTGAAGGCGTATCCATGCCCGGTAAGGGCAAAATGACCGTCACTGGCAACCTCAAGGATGTCATGAAAGAGTCGATCTCGGCTGCTGCATCATATGTGCGGTCCCGAGCCATAGATTTTGGTATCGAGCCGCCGACTTTTGACCGCATGGATATCCATGTTCACGTTCCTGAAGGTGCTACACCAAAAGATGGTCCGTCTGCTGGTGTGGCAATGGCTACCGCGATTGTTTCTGTGATGACTGGAATTCCGGTCCGCGCTGATCTTGCCATGACCGGTGAAATTACGCTGCGTGGTCGCGTGCTGCCTATTGGCGGGTTGAAAGAGAAGTTACTTGCAGCACTTCGTGGCGGCATCAAGAAAGTGCTCATACCTGATGAGAACGCCAAGGATCTCGTCGAGATCCCGGACAATGTGAAGAACAATCTCGAGATTGTACCAGTCGGTCAAATTGATGAAGTTCTTGAACATGCGCTCTTGTCAAAACCCAAGCCCATTGAGTGGACAGTCGAAGACGCCGAACGCGCCAGACAGGAAATGGCAATTTCACATAGAGATGAGAGTTCTACGGTCGCGCACTAAAGTGCACTTTGATCATACTTGATATTTCCACCGAAAAGTTTTGGCCTTAATCCCCTAAATCAAGCTTTCGCGGTTACTAAATCAGTAAATTAACGCGAATCATTTTCAAATGATTCGCGTAAAAATTTTCAAATTCCAATGCAATCATTCACGCTTATATTACGCATACGTCAATTAATAACAGGAAATGCACCTAAAAAGCCCTGATTTCAGCCGTTTTCGTGGTTTATCTGTTGTGTTTCTGGCGTCAAACAGAGACGATTGCCAATAAGTTTAGTGAGTCGTTCATTTTCAACGGAAGGAAAGACTATGAATAAAAATGAGCTTATCGCCTCTGTTGCTGACAAGTGCAGCATGACAAAAACGCAGGCAAATGATGCATTGGAAGCTGTCCTTGATACAGTGACTGGAGCATTGTCTGGCGGTCAGGAAGTCCGTATTTTGGGCTTTGGAAACTTTTCAGTTTCAAATCGCAAAGCAACAACCGCACGCAACCCACGTACTGGTGAAACAATCCAGGTTCCTGCCTCAAAGGCTCCAAAGTTCAAAGCTGGTAAAGCCTTGAAAGAAGCCGTGAACCATTAGTATTGCTTTTAAGATTTAGGAGCCCGCCATCAATTGGCGGGTTTTTTTGTGCCTGCTACTGAATTTTATTGTTGCCAGCTTCAAGTAAATGAATGCCGAGTAATTCATAGATCCCCGAGCGGGGAGCAGCCAGATCAGCTATGGTATATTTGTCCAACACCGCAAAGAATGCTTTCAGCGCTTCATTCAACGCATGGCTTAATCCACAGTGATCGAGTAGCGGACAGTCTGTGTCTTCATCGTGAAAACATTCTGCCATCGCGAAACCATCTTCTGTCACTTTGACCACTTCTGACAATCGGATGCTTTCAGCAGGCCGTGCCAACCGGATACCGCCATTCCTGCCACGAACGGATTCGACAAATCCATGTTGAGTGATCGGTCGCAAAATTTTGAACAAAAATGCATCTGATAAATTGTATGCCTTTGCAATTTCCGGGATTTGGCTCAATGAACCCTCGTTTGCTGCGCAATACATTAATATCCGAACCGCATAATTTGTTTGTCGTGTAAGGCGCATGTGATCTCCAAGAGGGATTGATACCCGCAAAACTGGCTACAGTTTAGAACAGTTCCAAGAAATGTAAACTTTTTTTGTCATGTTTTCGAATTCTGATTGACTTGGCCAAAAATTCGAATTTAATCCTGACCCTATTAGTCAAGTTAAAGCGCCACCAAAACAGGAGCAAGTGGTAGAATGTTCAGGATCAAGAATTGTGTGGCTTCGGTCTTCAGTATTGCGGTAATGAGTATGGCGACAATCCCCGTGTTGGCGGCTGACAAAGTCAACGTCTACTCCTATCGCCAACCCGAATTGATCAAACCGCTCCTAGAGGAATTTACTGCAAGCACTGGAATTGAAACCGAAGTGCTTTTTCTGAAAAAAGGGATGATCGAGAAACTTGAAGCTGAAGGTATTAATTCGCCAGCGGACGTGATCCTTACCACCGATATTGGCCGGTTGTCTGGTATTGCCGCAAATGAATTATCCCAGCCGCTTGCCAACACAACTCTACAAGAAAATATTCCGGCGCAGTACCGCGACCCAAAAGGATACTGGTTTGGCCTTACCATGCGCGGGCGGGTAATATACGCCTCGAAAGACAGGGTGGAGCAAAATACTATCACCTACGAGGAACTTGCTGATCCGAAATGGAAAGGCAAGATCTGCACGCGGTCAGGGCAACACGCTTACAACGTGGCGCTATTTGCCTCAATGATTGCCCATCATGGCCACGAAAAAGCGCAGGAATGGCTTGAAGGCGTGAAGCAAAATCTCGCCCGCAAGCCAAATGGAAATGACCGTGCGCAAGCCAAGGGTGTTTATTCCGGTGAGTGTGACCTTGGTTTGGGAAATACCTACTACGTGGGCAAGATGCAAACCAATGAAAAGGAACCGGAACAACAGGACTGGGCAAAATCTATCAAAGTGTTATTCCCGAACAATGAAGATCGAGGCGCCCATGTGAATATCTCCGGCATGGCGCTGGCAAAACATTCTCCGAATAGGGAAAACGCGATCAAGCTGATGGAATATCTGTCAAGTGGTGAAGCTCAGGAAATCTACGCAGAAGTTGTTTACGAATATCCTCTCAAAGAAGGTACCAAGCCATCAGATTTGGTGAATTCCTGGGGAGAGATCAAGCCTGATACATTGCCTCTTGAAACAATCGCAAAACATAGAAAAGATGCGTCGCGAATGGTAGATACTGTTGGATATGACGACGGCCCGCAGAGCTGATGCAGCTTGATAATACAACAAACGAATTTGAACGCGGAAAGTCTCAGCTTTCCGCGTTTTTCTCGTTTTTGTTCAGTTACAAGACAGCGGTGATTCTGCTTGCCGCTTTGATGGTGCTGCCAATTGCCTTTTTGGTATTCGTGGCGGCAAGTGGTGATTTTGAAAGCATTGGTCATCTGGCAAGGACTGTCGTTCCACAATCGAGCTTGACGACACTGGAAATCCTCCTTGGTGTCGGTGTCATGGTTGCGCTAGTTGGTACATTCTCGGCTTGGCTGGTATCGTTTTATGATTTTCCCGGGCGAAGCATATTTTCCTGGGCATTGATGTTGCCAATGGCAGTTCCAACCTATATTTCTGCTTACACATTTGTCGAATTTTTTTCCTATACCGGTCCCCTGCAGACGTTGGTGAGACATGCAGGTGAGTTTTCAAGTGCAAGAGACTATTGGTTTCCCGATATTAGAAGCGTCAGCGGAACAATCCTCGTCATGGGTATTGTGCTTTATCCATACGTTTATTTGAGCACCCGGGCATTGTTCCAGTATCAATCCTCCAAGGTCATTGATTGCGCACGGTCACTGGGAGCAGGGAGGATGCGTGTATTTGCACAAGTGATTTTACCAATGGCCCGGCCAGCAATTGTTCTTGGTGTGGCATTGGCACTGATGGAAACCATAAATGATATCGGTGCAGTTGAGTATTTGGGTACGAGAACTCTCACATTCTCTATTTTTTCAGTGTGGTTGAACCAGAATGACCTCGCAGGCGCCGCTCAATTGTCCCTAGTTCTTTTGTTGGTAGTCGCTGGATTGTTGATGTTGGAGCGAATTAGTCGTCGCAATCGGCAGTTTCATGATTTGAGAACCGAACGTGCAGATCAGCCGGTTGAGCGCATTCGGCTTACTGGAAAACCAGCCTGGTTTGCGGTTATCGGATGCTCACTTCCTGTCGCAATGGGGTTCGGGATTCCAATGACCGTCCTGGTTAACTATGCGGCCAGAAGACTTTCTGAAAGCCTTAATCCAGAATTGTATAAAGCCCTGTTTACCAGTCTGGTGTTGGCCGGATTTGCTGCACTGGTGGCCGCATTGATTGGCTTGATGTTTGCGTATGCCCTCAGGAAAGACAAAAGCCATGCCATGGTAACACTGGTTCGCTTCGCATCAACGGGATATGCCATGCCTGGAACCATATTGGCATTGGGAATATTTTTGTCGCTCGCCATGTTTGACAATTACATTGACGGAATGTTCAGGCACTATTTGGGGATTTCAACGGGCCTTCTCATCACCGGTTCTGGCGCAACGATTATTTATGCCTACGTGGTTCGGTTCATGGTCATGGCAGAGGGCACGCTTGATGCCGGATTATCGCGAATATCTCCCAGCATAGACATGGCTGCCCGTTCACTCGGTCGAAATCAACTGCGTACATTCATGTCTGTATTGTTGCCAAACCTCAGACCGGCTATCGCGGTTGCCGCGCTACTGGTTATGGTGGAATCCATCAAGGAACTCTCAGCGACTATCATGTTGCGCCCGTTTGGAATTCAAACCCTTTCCACGCATGTCTATGATTACGCTTCGCAGGCATTGATTGAAGATGCTGCCCTTGGGTGCCTTTTGATCGTTGTGGCTGGAACAATCCCGGTAATTGTGTTGCTGAAGTATAGCGGCATCGGTGACGTCAGGAACTAGGGTCCTGACCCTAGACTTTCAGTACAATCTTGCCGATATGACGACCTGATTCCATGCGCGCATGTGCCTTTGAAGCCGCGACAAGTTCAAATTCGCTGTCCATCACTACTTTCACTTCACCCGCTTCAAGAAGTGGCCAGACTTGTCCCGTTAATTCCTTCACGATTACAGATTTGAACTCGACTGACCGTGTGCGCATTGTTGAACCGGTATATGTTAAACGTTTGAGCATGACGGGTAGCAAATTTATCTCTGATCTAAACCCCTCCATTGTTGCGATTTGAACAATCCTTCCTTCATTTGCCGCCGCCTTGAAATTGCGAGCCACGTAAGCACCGCCAACCATGTCCAAAATTACATCGCACCCACGGCCACCGGTAATTTCCAGTACGCGTTCTTCAAACGGAGTTTCGTGGTAATTGATGGCATGATCGGCTCCGAGCTTTCGACATGCGTCACATTTCTCCTCGGTTCCGGCTGTCGCGATGACAGACGCCCCGAAAGACTTTGCCAACTGAATTGCAGTTGTGCCGATCCCGCTGGTTCCTCCGTGCACAAGAAATGTCTCACCGGATTTCAATTGTCCGCGCTGAAAGACATTGTGCCAAACGGTGAAAAAAGTTTCTGGTACCGACGCGGCCTCGGTTATCGACAGGCCTGCGGGGATGGGCAAAGTGTTGTCCAGCGCGGCGGTTGCGAACTCTGCGTAAGCGCCGCCTGCCACAAGTGCCATAACCATTTTGCCGATAGTTGTGCTGTCCACACCCTTGCCAACCGAAACAATTTCACCGGCAAGCTCCAGTCCCGGAATATCGGATGTGCCTTCAGGCGGTGGATATTTACCAGCACGCTGCATGCAGTCGACACGGTTTACCCCTGCAGCAGCAACTTTGATCAACACCTCCCCGCTTCCTGGTCTGGGAACCGGCCGCTGACCCAGTTTGAGCACCTCAGGTGGGCCATTTTCCGAAATTTCAATCGCGTTCATTAAATCTTGATGGCTCATACTAGTTCCTAACCGGTTGGGGGAAATTGGACTATAATTGGTTGCCATTGGTTGAAATTGGTATTTTCACGTGATAATTGTCCATTCGACGTTCGAATTACATTAAATGACGTGAATATTAAAGTTTGCAATTCTGTCATGATCAATTAGTAACGCGGCATTGTAGGGCTGGATACAGAAGATGGGGAGTACAAAGTAACCCATTCAGGGACATTGACCACGAACTGATAAACAAGGGACGGCAGTGACTGCCGATATCGGAGCAACAAATGGCTGTAAAATCAGATATTGAAATCGCCAGAGCGGCAAACAAGAAACCTATTCAGGAAATTGGTGCCAAGTTGGGTATCCCTGAGAAGGATTTGCTGCCTTACGGCCATGACAAAGCGAAGGTTTCCCAGGATTTTATCGAATCTGTGCAGGGTAACAAGAATGGCAAGTTAATTCTTGTTACGGCAATTAACCCAACTCCTGCAGGCGAAGGCAAGACCACTACTACAGTTGGTCTTGGTGATGGCCTCAATGCAATTGGTAAAAAGGCGACTATCTGTATCCGCGAAGCTTCACTCGGTCCATGTTTTGGCATGAAAGGTGGCGCAGCTGGTGGTGGCTATGCACAGGTAGTTCCAATGGAGGAAATGAACCTTCACTTTACCGGAGACTTTCACGCAATCACATCCGCCCACAATTTATTGTCCGCGATGATCGATAACCACATTTATTGGGGTAACGAACTTGATATCGACACTCGCCGCGTAGTCTGGCGCCGAGTCATGGACATGAACGACCGTGCACTTCGCCAGATAACTGCTTCTTTGGGTGGAGTGGCGAACGGTTTTCCGCGAGAAGCTGGATTTGATATTACCGTGGCATCAGAAGTGATGGCAATTCTTTGCCTTTCTAATGATCTGGATGATCTGGAGAAGCGGTTGGGCGACATTATCGTAGCCTATCGACGTGATCGTAGTCCGGTGTACTGCCGCGATATCAAGGCAGACGGAGCCATGACCGTTTTGCTAAAGGATGCAATGCAGCCAAACATTGTTCAAACCCTGGAAAATAACCCGGCATTTGTTCACGGCGGCCCATTCGCCAACATTGCTCATGGTTGTAACTCGGTTGTCGCAACCAAGACCGCGCTGAAAATTTCAGATTACGTTGTTACCGAAGCAGGTTTTGGTGCTGACTTGGGTGCAGAAAAATTCCTCAACATCAAATGTCGCAAGGCAGGCCTTACGCCTGAAGCTGTGGTTATTGTTGCGACAGTCCGTGCGATGAAAATGAATGGCGGGGTCGCCAAGGCAGACCTCAATGCGGAAAATGTTGATGCAGTGAAAAAAGGTTGTGCAAACCTTGGTCGCCATATTGAAAACATAAAGCAGTTTGGCGTTCCGGCGGTCGTGGCAATCAACCACTTCATTGCCGATACTGATGCGGAAGTTGAAGCGGTCAGAGAATATGTGAAAACACAGGGTGCTGAGGCAATTCTGTGTAAACATTGGGCCAACGGTTCGAAAGGCACGATTGATCTGGCCAATAAAGTTGTGGAAATTATCGAGGGTGGTCAGGCACAGTATGCGCCACTCTACCCCGATGAAATGTCGCTTTTTGATAAAATTGACACAATCGCCAAGCGTATCTACCGCGCTGATGAAGTAATGGCGGACAAAAAAATCCGCGAGCAACTGAAACAGTGGGAAGAGGCGGGTTACGGAAATCTTCCGGTTTGCATGGCAAAAACGCAGTATTCCTTCTCAACTGACCCGAATTTGCGTGGAGCTCCAACCGGACACAGCCTTCCAATTCGCGAGGTTCGGCTTTCTGCCGGGGCGGGGTTTGTCGTGGTTATCTGTGGTGAAATCATGACCATGCCGGGTCTGCCAAGAGTTCCTAGTGCAGAAGCCATTCGTCTTGATGACAAAGGTGATATTCAAGGCCTCTTCTAGAACTCAATTAGGGCTTGTCCTGTCCGGTTCATGTGATAAAAAACAAAACACCGGACAGGGTTCCCGGTCGGGTTGGCGGGCCAGAATTTTTGATAATTATGGCCGCCTGTGCATTAATCTAAGTCGCAGGCAGCAGTCTCCCACCACACAACGCAGTTGTGCTTGAGATGGCAACCGGACCGGAAAGACGAAAATACATGAACAAGCCGTTCGCAATGGAACGCCGTGGCAAGGGCGAAGGACGAAAGTCCCACCATACCAAAGGCAGGCAGTTGGATGAGACTGCCTTGGGCGAAGTTGAAGCGTTGCTGGGAGATACGCCACGCAATCGCGATCTGCTGATTGAGTTTTTACATAGAATACAGGATCATTTTGGCAGTCTGCAAGCGAAACACATGCGGGCTCTTGCAACTAGCATGAAACTTTCGCAGGCTGAAATCTACGAAGTTGCTTCCTTCTATGATCATTTCGACATTGTGAGGGAAGGTGAGGATGTTCCCGCACCGGTTACTATTCGGGTGTGTGATTCTCTATCTTGCATGATGGCTGGTGCAGAAACGCTAATCTCAGAACTTGAATCCGGTATGGATCCGAAAAATGTTCGCATCATGCGAGCGCCATGCATGGGCGGGTGTGATGTAGCACCTGCCGTGCGGGTAGGCGATCTTGAAGTCGGAAACGCTTCCGTTGAAGGTTTGTTGAAACTCGTTGAGGGTAAATCCGGCAACAAGGATATTCCGGCCTCAATTCCAGATTACAAAAATCTCGATGCTTACAAGGCCGATGGTGGTTATTCAGCGCTTGAAAAAATTCGCTCTGGTAGCATCACCTTTGACAACATGCAGGAGACGCTTTCCGATGCCGGGCTGCGCGGTCTTGGTGGAGCCGGATTCCCGGCACACATGAAATGGAAATTTGTTCGTGGCTACAAAGGCCCTCGGCTGATGACCATTAATGGCGATGAGGGCGAACCAGGTACGTTCAAGGATCGCTACTATCTGGAGCGCAATCCGCATCCAATGTTTGAAGGCGCGTTGATTGCGGCGCACATGGTTGAAGCGGAGCGTATCTATCTTTACATGCGTGACGAGTATCCCGCAGTTTTGGAAATCCTTCGTCGTGAAATCGCCGCGCTCGAAGCCGCTGGACTTACAGAAAAAGGTTTCATTGAACTGCGCCGTGGGGCAGGGGCTTATATTTGTGGTGAAGAAAGCGCGATGATTGAATCAATCGAAGGCAAGCGCGGTCTTCCTCGTCATCGTCCGCCATATATTGCTGAAGTTGGCGTATTTGGGCGCCCGACCTTAAACCACAATGTGGAAACCCTTTGGTGGATACCCGACATCATCAACAAGGGGCCGAAATGGTTTGCCGATCAGGGTAAGGAAGGCCATCCGGGAGTTCGTTCCTGGTCAGTATCCGGGCGCGTCAAAGAACCCGGCGTTAAACTCGCACCAGCCGGTGTCACCATTCGCGAACTGATTGATGATTACTGTGGTGGTATGGCTGATGGCCACAGTTTCAAGGCGTATTATCCTGGTGGTGCTTCTGGTGGTGTTTTGCCAGCCGAAATGGATGATTTGCCGCTTGATTTCGGTGAGCCACTTGCTAGCCTCGGTTCATTCGTTGGCTCTCATGCTGTCGTGGTGCTGTCTGACAAGGACAATATCAAGGATGCAGTGTTGAATACGCTCAAATTCTTCAAACACGAAAGTTGCGGGCAATGTACACCATGCCGCGGCGGGACCGAAAAAATGGTCACAATGCTGTTGAAGGATGGGCCTCTAGACGAAGATGCAATCCGTGATCTTGAAATAGTCATGCGCGATGCTTCGATTTGCGGTTTGGGGCAGGCAGCACCCAATCCGGTCAATCATCTGCTAAAATATTTCCGGGATGATTTGTGATGTTTATGTGTATACAGCGAATGATTTCACTGATGGCCCTGTTGTTAACTTTGGGCTCTCATGCAACAGCTCAAACTGTAGAAGAGGCAGCAAAGACACTATATTTCGAGGAAAATAGGTCATTCTCGGTTTTTGTGGAAAGTGGTGGAACCCAAAAAGGCGCTGCCGAGGTAATGAAAAATATTTGTGGTGATCAAAAAAATATTGGAAATGCCATTTTCGTTATTAGCAAAGAGGGGAAAGAGTTTTTAATCAAAGCCAATATTTCCAAGGAAAGCCTGATTAATTATCTAAGAGACGATAAATTTTTCGAAAAGTTTCTGAAATTCGAGGTGGAAAGAATGAAGCTTCTTGGCGCAAACGATTACATTGTTGGTGTGCGTCTGGAATCGCTTGTTAACTTACGACGTGCAGTAATTGTGAACGACAAAGAATTTATAATTCTGGATGGTGAAGTCGCAGTCACACAGATTAACTTGGCTTGCAAAAGGTTTGAAGAGCGGAAAAACGAAAGCGATGTTCGATCCGCTGTAGCAATTAGAGAGTTGGTAGGCGGTTTTGCATTAGTCGGTGGCAACATTATCGTTGAAGTAGCGACTGGCGGACTGGGTACTGCATTTGCTGCCGCATCTATCACATTGGGCGGTGCCCTCTCAATACAAGGTTACAACGAGCTTAAGGGCGAGGAAAAATGACCCTTGGCACCGGCACGGTTCAAATTGACAATGAGCGCACCCGCGTTACCGAGTGGCGGTTTGCGCCGGGTGCAGAGACAGGCGAGCACATTCATGAATATGACTATGTGGTGGTGCCGGGAGCGGACGGTACATTGAAAATAGTTGATCCGGAAGGGAATGAAACCTTCGCGGACATGAAGGAAGGCCAGTCCTATTTTCGGAACAAGGGCATTCATCACAATGTGATCAATGCCAATGACTTTGAATATACGTTTGTTGAAGTGGAGTTGAAGCAATGAGTGCCTACATGATCGCCCGGGTTGATGTCACTGATCTTGATGCCTGGAAAAATTATGCCGCCAATGCAGGACCAACGGTTGCGCAGTATGGCGGGAAATACATCGCTCGCGGTGGAGAGTTAACCGGCCTTGAAAACTTCGAGGATGAAGGCAAGCGTGTTGTAATCATCCAGTTTCCGGATGTTGAAACGGCTGAGAAATGGTACCATTCGCCTGAATATACGGAAGTTCGAAAACTCCGTGAAACTGCGGGACATGCCCGTTTCATGATTGTAGACGGATATGATGGCTGACCAGTTGCTAGAATATGGGCCATATTTGCTTGCCGGATATCTGGCGTTTTTCATGGGCATCATGAGCCCGGGTCCCAACATTCTTGCAATTATTGGTACCTCGATGGGAACATCTCGACGCGCTGGCCTGATAATCGCGTGCGGTATATCAACCGGTAGCCTTTTCTGGGCAATTCTGGCCGTGCTGGGACTAACTGCCCTGCTTGCGAATTTTGCCTGGTTTGGCTCGATTTTGCGAGTTATCGGTGGGTGCTATTTGCTTTGGCTGGCTTCAAAATATATTCGGGCTGCATGGGTAGGCGGTGAGATTAAAGTAACCGCCCAAATAGTTAAACAGGACGATGTTGGTTTGTATTGCCAGGGTATTGGGGTGCAACTTACCAATCCGAAAGCCGCATTGTATTGGCTGTCGGTAATGTCAATCATTTTGCGCCCGGATGCGCCCTCATGGGTTGCAATGACAATGATTGTTGGAGTTGGTATCATTTCATTTGTGAGCCACATTGCGTGGGCAATTTTGTTTTCGACAAATCGCGTTGTTGGCTTCTACCAAAGTTTCAAACGTGTTTTTGATACGGTCATAGGAACATTTTTCAGCGCGCTGGGACTCGGTCTTATCCTCAGCATTTTTAAAAGTGGAAGCAGGGTATGAGCAAGGAAATCAAATTCAGTCTCGACGGCAAGGAAGTCTCAGCTTCAACTGAAGAGACCATTTGGGAAGTGGCGAAACGCGAAGGGACCCGCATCCCCCATCTTTGCCATCTCGACAAGCCGGGCTATTGCTCTGACGGAAATTGCCGTGCCTGTATGGTGGAGATTGAAGGTGAGCGCGTACTTGCCGCCTCCTGCATCCGGACGCCGAGTGAAGGCATGGTGGTCAAGACCGATACGGAACGGGCAGACAAATCCCGCAAGATGGTCTTCGAAATGCTGGCGGCCGACATGCGTCCGCGCGAGGAAGGCCCTGACGACCAGTCCGATTTCTGGGTTTGGGCAGAATCCATGGGGATTTCCGGATCGGATCGCTTTGATGGTAAATTTGATGACGCTCACCCGGCAGAGTTTGACATTTCCAACCCGGCCATTGCCGTCAACATGGAAGCCTGTATTGCATGTAACGCGTGCGTTCGTGCCTGCCGCGAAGTTCAGGTGAACGATGTGATTGGTATGGGAGAACGCGGTTCTTATTCCGTCCCGGTATTTGATCTTGCGGACCCGATGGGCATATCCACCTGTGTAACGTGTGGCGAATGTGTGCAGGCCTGTCCGACCGGTGCGCTATATGAAAAATCCATGATGGATGATGAGTGCAAGACGCGCAAGGTCAAGGATTTTGACAAGGTTGTCGACAGTGTCTGTCCTTTCTGTGGCGTTGGTTGCCAGACGACCATGTATGTCAAGGACAACAAGATTGTGCAGGTCGATGGCCGAATGGGTCCTGCCAACGAAAATCGCCTCTGCGTCAAAGGCCGTTTTGGTTACGACTACGCCATGTCACCGGAACGATTAACCAAACCTTTGATCCGACGTGATGACGCGCCAAAGGCTGGCGATATCGACATGCGTTTCATGAAGGTTGAGGACGTTTTTCGTGAGGCGACTTGGGAAGAGGCAATGGACAAGGCTGCCTCCGGCTTGAAATCCATTCTGGAGAAGCGTGGCGGTTCAGCGCTTGCCGGCTTTGGTTCTGCCAAGGGTTCGAACGAGGAAGCCTATTTGTTCCAAAAGTTGATCCGTCAGGGTTTCGGCACGAACAATGTGGATCATTGCACCCGTCTTTGCCATGCTTCTTCTGTAGCCGCACTTCTTGAAGGTGTTGGTTCCGGCGCTGTTTCGGCTCCATTTACCGACGCCATGAAATCCGATTGTATAGTCGTCATTGGGGCGCGACCGGCACAGAACCACCCGGTAGCGGCTACTTACTTCAAGCAGGCTGCCAAGAACGGCACCAAGCTGATTATCATGGATCCACGCGGGCAGGACCTGATGCGTCATGCAAGTCATGAACTGCGGTTCAAGCCGGGAACCGATGTAGCCCTGCTCAACGCCCTCCTTCATGTGATTATCGAGGAGGAACTCTATGATAAGCAATACATTCAAGCCAATGTAACCGGCTTCGAAGCGTTGAAGGAGAAGGTCAAAGACTTTTCGCCTGAAGCCATGAGCGAAGTGTGTGGCATTGACGCGGATTTGCTGCGCGATGTGGCACGAACCTACGCAACGTCCGAGCGTTCAATCATCTTCTGGGGTATGGGCATTTCACAACATACGCATGGTACTGACAATTCCCGCTGCCTGATTGCACTTGCTCTCATCACCGGCCAGGTTGGTCGCGAAGGTACGGGCCTACATCCGTTACGGGGCCAAAACAATGTGCAGGGAGCATCCGATGCGGGGTTAATTCCGATGATGTATCCTGACTACCGACTAGTTGAGGATGAAGACGTGCGCGCCAACATGGAAGATGTCTGGGGACGGCCTCTCGACCCGAAACGTGGTTTGACTGTTGTCGAAATCGTGGATGCAATTCATGAAGGCGAAATCACCGGAATGTATATCATGGGTGAGAACCCGGCGATGTCCGACCCGGATCAAATTCATGCCCGCGGTGCTTTGGCAAAACTTGATCATCTGGTTGTACAGGATATTTTCCTGACCGAGACCTGCTGGCATGCAGATGTTATTCTTCCTGCCTCGGCTCATGCGGAAAAGCTTGGCACTTATACCAATACCAACCGCCAGGTGCAGATAGGCCGCCCGGCGATCGACATGCCAGGCGAAGCGCGCCAGGATTGGGAACTGATTGTTGACCTTGCCAATCGGGTTGGCCTTGACTGGGACTATGATGGAGTGGGCGACGTCTACACGGAAATGGCGTCGGTCATGAAATCACTCAACCATATTGATTGGGATCGTCTCAACAAGGAAGATGTGGTGACCTATCCGGTAGATGAGCCCGGCGGGTTTGGCAATGAGGTTATCTTCACCAATGGTTTCCCCACTGCCGATGGTCGCGGCAAGATTGTGCCCGCTGATCTCCTGCCACCAGATGAGGTGCCGGATGATGAATACCCAATGGTGCTCACCACAGGTCGATTGCTGGAACATTGGCATACTGGTGCCATGACGCGCCGGTCCAGCGTACTGCATGAGATTGAACCGGAAGGTATTGCAGCCATGAACCGCTGGGAAATCGAACGGTTGGGCCTGGAAGCAGGTCAAATGATTGAGGTCGCAACGCGTCGCGGAGCAATTCATGCGGTTTTACGCGAGGATCGTGATGTGGCGGACAATATGGTTTTCATTCCATTCTGCTTCAACGAATCTCCCGCCAATCGCCTGACCAATCCGCAGCTTGATCCTTTCGGCAAGATTCCTGAATTTAAATACTGCGCTGCACGTGTCTCATTGTCAGCGCAGAAGGAAGCGGCTGAGTAGGCGGAGCCATCCAAATTCATTGTAGCCGTCCTTTGCCCGAATCGCGATGCTTGACTAGAGTGCGCCGATGAAATCGGATCTCTCCCATCTTCCCGGCAAGAAGCAGCTTGAGCTTGAGCGTATCGTAGCGGTTCTGCATGAGGAATTTGATGAGGCGCAGAAGATTGCCACAACCG
>JAJFHU010000002.1 GCA_021775455.1 Hyphomicrobiales bacterium
TCGAACTCATCGACTCCCCGCGTTGCCAGCGATCCCAAATCTCGGCGCGCTGGGCAGCAGTATAATAGATACGGCGACGATACTTCATAAGAAACACTCCAATCCTTCTCAAAGATTAAAGTGTTGCGTTCACCTGTTGAATCCACCCATCAAAGAAAACATACGTCACAAACTATTGCGCTAACTGTTTTATCTTTTCAGCAAGTTGGTCATATCCAACTGCGCCGAAAATAACCTCTTCACCAATTATGTAGGAAGGCGTGCCGTTTATTCCCAAATTATCAGCGAGACTGTAGACTTGGGTGATGGCTTCCGCAATAGATGGGTCTTCCATCTCGGTCCGCAATGTGACATCGTCAGCACCCATGGAGACGGCCAATTCGACCGCCCGAGCACCATCCTTGGGCCCGTTCATTGCTAGCAATTCGATATGGAATTGAGCAGATTTTTCGGGCATTAACTTGGTAAAGGCAAGGCTTGCGCGATGGGCATCAACGGAAGCATCTCCAAGAACAGGAAACTCTTTTAGAATGAATCGCACATTCTTGTTAGCCTTAATCAATTGTTCCATATCACTCATTGCGCGCTTGCAAAAACTACAATTGTAGTCAAAAAATTCCACGATCATAATTGAAGCGTTCGGATCACCAATTTCAATTTGGTTTTCAGACGCGTAAATCAAATCTCTATTGTCGATGAGTGTTTTTTTCTGCCGGGCTGCAAGTTGTTCTTGTTGCCTTGCCTCTAGTACAGCCTGGATATCAAGTAGGATTTCCGGATTTTCAAGCAAATATTCCCTGACAATATTTTCAATTTCCTGACGGTTTGCATCCTGTGCCATCGCAGCTTGATGGACTATCATCATTGAAAAAAAACCGATCAAAAATGGCGCTGTTAATTTGTAAGTATATGTTAAACACCGATGTAGCATACTAACTCTCCAATGGTTTTGAGCGCAGTCGACTCAACCGCACTTTTGGATTTTTTTAAAGTCTAGTTCCGCAAACTAAGCCTCCGCATTGCATTTTACCTTTCTCAATGAGCATGTTACCGTAACAACCAAACAAATCCGGTCAGCAAGCCAATCAAAATTGGCTGGTGAAGCAGATAAATCCTTAAGCTGTTTCGACCAATCCATCCCGAGTGTTGATCAATCCGCCGCGAAACTGATACCTTTTCCAGCTTCTCATAGATTCGAAATTCCAACATTATTACCAATTTGTCATCTCACGTGACAATAATTTCTGAACCGGTAGTGACCCTTCCGTAAAGATCGATTACATCCTGATTCATCATCCGGACGCAGCCAGAAGAAACCGCTTTGCCTATTGTCCAGTATTCGGGTGTGCCATGTATTCGATAGAGCGTGTCTTCCTTGCCCTGGAAAATATACAATGCCCGAGCGCCAAGCGGATTGTTCAGTCCGGGTGGCATTCCACCATTTGCTTCACTGTATTTGGCAAGTTCCGGTTGACGCTCAATCATTTCTTGCGGCGGGGTCCATTTAGGCCACTCCTGTTTCCATCCGACCCGGGCTCGTCCTGACCATTCAAATCCAGCGCGACCCAAACCAACTCCGTACCGCATTGCCTTGCCGCCCTCCTGTACGAGATAAAGATAGAACTTTCTGGTATCGACTATCACCGTGCCGACGTTTTCCGTGGTTGGATAATTCACCTGTCTTCGGTAATATTTTGCTGGAACTTTTTTCAGATTAACAGCCGGGACAGGAAACCGCTCATTTGGCATTGCCCCATAGCGGGTGACAAAGGTTTTATTGGCCGTATCTTCAGCCCCTTTATTTGCCTTTCTTTTTTTGAAATATTCTCCAAAATAATCGAATTTGGGAGCGCTTGTGCAGCCGGTGATTATAGTTCCACTGAGCACTGCGGAACCGGATAAAAATTTCCGTCGTGTGTAATAGTAATTGGTTTTCATGATATTGCTGAAGCCCCAATTCGGCAAACACTTTCGGAGCCATCCAAGGCAAATGATTCTGGTGAAATCATATCTATTCTCCGTACTAAACAATTGTTGGTTAAGCGATTTCACTCGCTATTCTTGATCGCAGTATTGACTAGCAATCAAACAATTGGAGGGCGGAAAAAATTCTGACGATTGTGACTTTCAAGCGAGTTTGGAATAAATGGCAAATGCTTGTCAGTAGATCGAATCGATTGTCTGGGATCAATCGAAATCAGAAGCTTACAATCAAGCGGACAGTGTGATCCATGTCCGGCCATGTCCGGCTGCTGCTCGGTGCAACATGCCACAGGGTCATGATTGTTTTTCTGATCCACATCAAATCCAATGCTTATGGTACTGATGAAAGATGCAGTCTTGTCTGATCTATCGTTGTATTCGCCAACGCTCCCTGCAATACCCTGCATTGAAGAAAAAGCCACCAGCAAAAAGATCAAAATCCATTTACGCATATCAATATTCTTATCTATAGCGACAGATATCGTCCATACTAACACCTTCACAGATTTGTGAGGTTGGGCGGGTTATAATTTTTCCAACCGATTTGAGAATCTCAAAGAATTTGAACAATAGAGCACCACCCAAATTGGTTCATCGTTCCAAAAATTGCTTTCTCCAAGTCATCGAATATCCACGCTTTGCATGAAACTCACATTGCAATTTCGTCCTTAGCAACTGCCGATCATCAATTGCAACCGGACACGTCCGCTAGTGGACACCATAGTATCATAAAACCAGACAGTAAAAACTCCAGCATTTCATTGATCCATATCAATGTTGGGCAATACGGACTTCCATTAAATGAGTACAGGTATTTTTGCCTTTCGCAAGTAGCGCACTGAAATCGTTTACCGAGTGGAACGACAACGCATGGAAAGGAATGATGCAATGAAATTGTCCAGCCGTATAATGGTTGCGCTGACTGCAGCCACACTACTTACGAGTCCTGCACAAACAGCTTACGCAGCTGCTGGCCATTCCGACGGAGACCTTGGCCACGATAGCGCCAGGGAAATGATGGATCAAATGCGCGAACAACATGGCGACCACGAACACGGGCACGATTTTGAGGCAATGGAAGAAATGTCTCCCGAGCAAATGGAGCGGATGATCACCTTGATGCGCGATGTTGGCATTGTTTTGCCAAGCATGAACTCCAAGCGCGGCCGCAAGCTGTTTGTTAAAACCGGATGCGTTGTTTGCCACTCGGTAAATGGGGTCGGTGGAGAAATCGGTCCGAGCCTTAATGCAGCAGAAATGCCTTCCCCAATGAACTCCTTTGAGTTTGCTGCTCGGATGTGGCGCGGAGCGGCGGCCATGACCGCAATGCAACAGGATATGTTTGGCGATGTCATTTCATTAAACGGTCAGGATTTGGCAGACCTGATTGCATTTGCCCATGATGGGAAGGAGCAGAAAAAACTAAAAAAGCGCCAAATCCCGAAAAAATTTCGAGATTTATTGAATGAATGAGCATGACAACTGCCAATTTTCAAGAGATTAAGCACAGATCTAGAATGAGCAATTCCCAAAATCCACCAACCCGGCGTGGCATAAAAGCAGTCGCCGTCGCTCTTGTAATCCTCATTGGCATTGTCGCCTTATCTTTTCTGTTTGGACGACATCCAATGTCCAGCCGAAGTAGCTGGCCATCACAATTTACAAGCAATGGGGAACAAATTTACTTCAGCGGATCAAGCGATTCTGGTCTTGCCATAATTGCTCGTGGCGGAGACAGGCATATGAGGATGATGTCCGGAAGTAGTGGCTGTGTTACCTGCCATGGTGCAGACCGCCTAGGTGGGCGATTGATGCCACGATTCTGGATAACGGTGCCACCTTTGACTTTTGAGGCGCTGTTTAGCGAACACGATGAGGATGGTCACGGCGATCATGAAGGCTATTCTGATGAATCTCTGCGGCGTGCGATTACCCAGGGTATTGACCCTGGCGGTAAACCTCTAGACTTAGCAATGCCTCGGTGGTCCATGTCTGAGAAAGATCTTGATGATTTGATTGCCTTCCTAAAGACGGATATCGATTGAGCACTATCGTAAATAGCTGCCAATACGGTGCAGGTTCTCGTATGATCTGAACTTTCTATTGTAGAGGCTTATTTTTGGCCCAACGCTGGTGGCTGCGGTTACGTTTGTTTCCACTTTGGCATTCTTGCAATATCCAATTCGCCGACGACTTAGATTAAATGAGTGTTACATCTTGTGTGGTCGAGTTTTGATCCCATTCGCGACTTGTAGTTCCCGGACATACTGAATAATTTTCGCGATGTCATTCTTCTCCAGATTGTCAATTCTTGGCATATTACCATATGGCCAATGGTGCTGCCTGACACCGTTGGCCGTGGCCGCATAGAAAGACTCATCGGGATGATGTCCCGGGTTGTAAATATCGTGAATCAGCGGCGGCCCCGTTTTGCTACCTGAAGCATTGTCTCCGTGGCACGTCGCGCAATTTCCGGCAAACAAGTCCCGTCCTTCGCTTGCCTCTACAGTAAACACAGGCAAGACCAAATTCACGGGCTTCGCGGTAGGATCCGGTGCAAAGTTTTTGAAAACTAATGCAATTGCGCCCAACCCAAAGAAGCCGATCACAAACAATTTTGGATAATTGATTTCACCTTTCACTGCCTGACCCTTCTCAAATCTCCAAACCAAAAGGTAATCGCGAATTCAGCGGGACGATTTTCGATACACAAGGAATTGCGTTACCTAACTCACATTGAATACCTTTACACAGGAATGTGCCGGGCCTCATTGATCTAGATCAGACAGGCGCCGAATTTTCCGCATATGCCAGATTGTTTGAGTCATCGAGAAATGGTTATAAGCCGTTGCGTGAATTAACGAGAATTTCTGTATGTTGGCGCATCGCCTGAATTTCTGCATGCTCTGTTCTCGTCGACAAAAAGGCTGAAGTGAGTTCTCAGCCGTTTGAATTCCCTGTTGTAAAATTCATGGCACGACGAAAGCCGCAATTCACTAATTGTGGCTTCGTAAGATCGTAGTCTGCCCGAAACGATTGCCTTGGGTGATCCGTGTCTCTTCATAGTGTTTGTCAGAAACTCAATGCATCCCATTTATCGCAGCGCTTTGAAACATAGGATTCCAGGAGTTCACCTTATCGTAATATCCGCCGCAACGTATCGTCCCTATCTATAAAATGATGCTTTAGCGCAGCAAACGCATGTAGCGCAATTAGCGCAAGAAACAGTTTTCCGCCCCAATTGTGGATCAAGTGCCAGTTGATGCCATAATCCGGCAACAGTGGAATCTTGGTCCCGAACCAACGGGCCGGTTGAACACCGAATGACCGCCGTACATGTTCAGTGTAGGCTAGCCAACCGGTCAGCGGAATCAGGAACATCGCAATATACATGATAGTATGCACGGCACGAGCGGCAAGAGCTTCGATACGATTTTGTGCTAACGGAGCAGGAGGGGAACGTCGAAGTCGACAAAACAACCGTACACAAACCAGAAAGAACAATATTAATCCAAGGCTGGTATGCAGCGATGGAAGGAATTGTATTCGATGATTTCCCATGGTCTGTTCACCAGTGATCAACATGCCAACCAACAAAACTGCCATTAACCAGTGAAGGAAAATTGCGATCCTCGAATATGCCTTCAATCCGGCTTCCTTTGAGTTTGAAGTTTTTGTCACATTGCTCCCTATCCAGATTGAAATCGTTGAGTTGAATAACGCTAAGCAGTTTGAATTTGCTTTTTCATTTGCCACGGGGATTGTGGTTGATGTGGTAAGGTTACAATCAGAGTCATGCAATTTTTAGCGCAGCGCTTTTTTAGGCGAAAGCCCCCTGTTTCTGTTCCTGCGCCAAACCTTCCAGGTTGCCAGAGCCTGAAGCAACAAGACCAATATTACCATTCCTGCAAATGGCCATTGTAACCAATTTGGCTCCGGTGCAGGCCTGTGAAAATGTTGGAAGTGCATGTAAAGAAAATAGGCCACGTGAACCACAATTAATGCCCATAGCGGATAAACACCAAGCTGGATGAATTTCCAGGTCGATCCAAGCATCCGCTGACTCGCGTTATTTGATGTGAACAACAGAATTAGGCCGTAACAAAGGGCGAAAATACCGATAATATTTGCCAATCCAAAACCGTGTTGAACCATTACATATTGCAGTAATTGTGGATGGATTTCATACCCAACTAGACGCAGCATATCCCATTGAACCCACCCTTGAAGAATGATTACTGTGTGAGTAATCGCCAATAGAACACCATAAATTCCCGTCTCCCGACGCCACAGAGTAAGCCATTTCATTCCGCCCCAGAGCCGGGCCAATGGCCCCGATACAATAGAAAGGGCGATAAGGATCGAAGAAGCGTCGGCAAACGCGCGATTCCAAGCATGCATAGGCGACCACTCACCGCGGCTTATCAAAAATCCAGCCGTGACAATGATTGCGAGCAGAATTGTAACAGCATGACGCAGACGCCAGTCTCGTCCCCATCGCGATTGTTCTGCCGGTTGTTGAATATCGTTCGTAGCGCTCAAATTCTTTCCACCTATAACTTTGGTGCCAGTACTCAATAAAGAACTTGGCTACTTTGTGGTTTTTCTCCAGTTGTAGGTCAAGTCCAATTGGTCAATTTTCTATAAAGTTCAGTTAACGCAACAATGCCGGAGTAGTTGATTATTTCATTAGGTTTCAAATAAGGCATTAATTTGGATCAACTACGATGCTGGTTGTCTTGGTGTTGATACCGGCACATTCGTTATGGCCGGAGGCTCAAGGTTTTGAACACTGGCTTCGGAATCCATGTGTGACACGGTTTCCCGTGAGATTGGCTCACGTAAAACGGTTGTATCTTGAACCGTTGTTACGGCAGCAATTCGGTTTCCATACTGGTAATTTCGTTTTCTAATCGACAGCAAGAAAAAGTTGTTACTGAAAAATGACATGCCCCAATATGGGTCATACTTTATTGATTTGTGTCTAATTGATCCCGAGCGCAGTCCCTATTCAATCGCTCTACGATTTTTAATCTTGACCTTCCAATAAGTGGAACCTCTATATCCAGATTCGATGACAGGAGTAAAGAATTCCGGATTTGTTGATCACAATTGGTACTTTGAGCGCTGTTGTATCTAAAATCGATTTCCTGTATTTTCTGGATTATGAGAGCAATTGCCACTGTTTTGATCTCGATGTTGTTTTTAAGCAGCCACATTGTGGCGGGCCCGGGCGCATTGCTGGTGGATAGCCAAATTGAACATCGCTCGCAGATTCAGATAATGGATATTCTTGATCTATCTGATGCCAATCAAGAAGCCACTACGAAGTGTTGCGAAAAACAAACGTCAGATTATCATTCAACTGGATCACATTGCCTGGCCGATTGTATTGCGGTCATTGTTATATCCAATATTGATTTCTCAATGATTAGGCAGGTGTCGATCGCCGTAGCCGCTGGATTAATTGGCTTAGACAAATACCACTACCTTTTCCGACCTCCAATTGTTTGACTCCTGAATTGTAAGTCGTCCTATCGGCGCGACTTGTCCTATGGGAAATCACACATTTTGGAGCAGTAATATGTTTTGTAGAAGAGTCTTCATAGTGGGCGGTGGGCTGGGATTGTTAGCCACCACATATCCAGCCCTGGCGCACAACACAAAAAACTTTAGGCTTGAACCAAAATTCATGCCGCAGACGGTTCGGTTCAGGGGGTATGCGCCAGGAACTATCGTTGTCGATCCAAACAATCATTTTCTTTACCTCGTTCAGACTGCCGGTCGGGCACGACGATACGGCGTTGGAGTTGGCAAGGCCGGGCTAACGTTCAAGGGACGCGCACGAGTTGGGCGCAAAGCCAAATGGCCGAGTTGGACCCCGACCGCCAACATGATCCGTCGCAGTCCAAAAAAATATGCCAAATTTGCCAATGGTGTTCCAGGCGGCCCAAATAATCCTTTGGGCGCTAGGGCATTATATCTTTATCGAGGTGAACGCGACACATATTTCCGAATCCATGGAACCAACCAACCATCTTCGATTGGGCAGTCGGTTTCAAACGGGTGTATCCGGATGATCAATGACCATGCCATCGATCTATACGAGCGTGTACCGGTTGGTGCGAAGGTGGTGGTATTGTAATGAAAAACTCCCCGAAACACTCTATGAAAATTGGAAAAATGAATCGCTGGATTCACTCCAATCAACACTTCTGGATTGTTGACGGACTTGCAACAGTTGACAAATTGTACTGCTATTTTGCCACAATCACGGCTGCTCGAACATGGCAGATGCTTGTTGGAGCATTTCTCTTGATATCGATTACCACTGCTCCAAGTGCCGCAAATCAGGATAAAAGAATAACGATTTTTACTACACTGGAGTGCACTTGTAACAATCTCTGGGCTGCAAAACTGGCAAACGCTGGTTTTACGATCGTAATTGAGGATACCAAGGATCTTACTTCGATTAAGAGACAAGCGGGCGTTCCAAATACACTGCAGGGATGTCAGACCGCCGTTATAAGCGAGTACATTTTAGAAGGGAGAATTCCCTTGCCAGCGATTAAAAAATTGTTGAGCGAGCGTCCCAATGTCCGAGGAATTGCGCTGCTGGAAAAACCAGTCGGGCAAACGAAATCAACCTGCGATGTAAGTAGCGATTTGAAGGTTTATGCCTTCAGCTACGATTCTGGCATTACGCCCAGGTTATTCTACGAAACTGGGGACTAGCATGGCTAACATTGGTGCAAAAAAGGCAAATCGGCTTAAGATCTGTGTTGCTTCGGCTACGGCCATTGCGGTGATAGTTCTTGTGTTCTTTTTTGTTTGGAATTCGCTCTACGGAAAACCACAATTGCTCCTGCAGCCTACAAACGCAGATATTGTTGCATTGGGGCAAGAAGTCTATGCGGTGAATTGTGCCTCGTGTCACGGTAAAAGTCTCGAAGGTGAGAAGAATTGGCGCAGTCCCGACGACTTTGGAATGTTGCCGGCACCTCCGCACAACATAGATGGCCATACCTGGCACCACACCGATGATGTTTTGTTCGGAATTACGAAATTCGGCTTGGCTAAATTTGGTGGGCTGAAGAACCATCAATCCAATATGCCAATTTTTGATGGAATTCTCACCGATGATGAAATTATTGCAGCGTTAAGTTACATCAAGTCATATTGGCCAATCGAAACGCAAAAGCGCCATGACGAACTGAATTATCAAAAAGAAAAAACAAAGAATCAATAAATTACAGACTAATCCTTTTGGTTCAGCGATGATTTACGCACTGTTCGTGAGAGTCATTGAATTCCCGCATCTTGGTATCACTTTTGGTGAAGGAAATGGTGGAATGTCACCCGGACTGAACACTCCGCTTGGCGCTCGGGCATTGTATATTTTCCAGGGCAAGGAAGACACGCTTTATCGAATACATGGAACACCCGAATACTGGACAATAGGCAAAGCGGTTTCTTCTGGCTGCGTCCGGATGATGAATCAGGATGTAATCGATCTTTACGGAAGGGTCACTACCGGTTCAGAAATTATTGTCACGTGAGATGGCACTGGTGGGAGTAACCAAGGACGGATAGATAGCATACATTTAGGCTTCATGATTTTCGATCTGATTTATGGATCGACCAGAACTTAGTGTAAAAGGGAGAAAACAATCTGGCAAATTACTTGAATCACTAGCTGAATTGGATTGGCTTGCTGATTGGAATTGTTTGGATGTTTCGGTAGCGGGCGCATCGAAACGATGCTTTGATTGAATGCAAAAAGCGTGGCATGCGACTTCGCGCCAACCAAATACATAAAACGTAGCAAACGCAGCTGCGATGGACATTGGAAGAAGCAATGAAGACTGACAGTGAACCGACCTACCAGAAAAACAGCCTAAGCCTCTTTGGAACCGTGGCGATGGGTACCGGCGTCATGATTGGAGCTGGTATTTTTGCACTGACTGGGCAAATAGCAGAATTTGCTGGGCCCTATTTCCCATTGGCTTTTCTCGTTGCTGCAATTGTCAGCGGATTTAGCGCTTACACCTATATTAAAATGTCGAACGCATACCCCTCTGCTGGTGGGATCGCGATGATTCTCCAAAAAGCCTATGGGCGTTCAACCATGACAGGGGCATGTGCCCTGTTGATGGCCTTTTCGATGATTATCAATGAAAGCCTGGTTGCGCGAACATTTGGAACATATGGAATCCAATTATTCAATGTAGGCGACGAGAGATTTTGGATTCCGGTACTGGCTTTGGGCCTAATTCTTTCTGCATTTTTGATCAACATTGCGGGAAATTCGACCATCGGAACAATTTCCAAAATTACCGCGATCGTCAAGATTGGCGGTATATTTGGGTTTGCAATTGCGGCCCTTTGGATATCGGGGATTACTTTTCAGACAGAACTAGGTGGCCTTGATAATAGCGATAGTCTGGTTGGGTTTTTTGCTGGTGTTGCGCTGGCTGTGTTGGCATTCAAGGGTTTTACGACGATAACCAACAGTGGTGATGAGGTTAAAAACCCGAAACTGAATGTCGGGCGGGCGATTATGATTTCGCTTGCGATCTGTCTTGTCGTCTACATGGTTGTAGCGCTTGCGGTGGGAAGCGCACTGCCAATTGAGAAAATCATCGCCGCGAAGGATTTTTCATTGGCTGAGGCCTCACGACCTGTTTTCGGTGAGTATGGTTTATTTTTTACAGTCTTGATTGCGATTGTGGCAACTTCTTCAGGACTTCTTGCCAGCATGTTTGCAGTTTCCCGAATGCTGACCATGCTGACCAATATGCAACTTATCCCGCATCGACATTTTGGAATGTCGGGTGATATTCAAAGACATATGTTGGTTTACACGGTTGTGCTTGCGGGATTGCTGGCAGTATTGTTTGATTTGAGCCGCATCGCCTCTCTAGGGGCAATCTTCTATCTTGTAATGGATATGGCAATACACTGGGGCGTGCTACGCAGGCTTCGCGGAGAAATCGATGCGCATGCAGGCATTTTATGCATCGCTATTTTTTTGGATGCGCTCGTATTGGCTGCGTTTCTTTGGATAAAGGGAACCAATGATCCGACTATTTTGATAATAGCATTTGGATCGATGAGTGCAATTTTCCTGTTTGAATCTATTTATCTCTCGCGCATCAATCCTGGATCTGACCCACATGATCATCATATGCATTGAGGAAGGTTTTTTACAATTTGATTTGTGCTGAAATGCCCGAAACCAAGTATTTTTTAGAAAAGTTTTTGATCCATTTACCCGATAAGAATTTTTCCGTTCGGCAGTAAGGTATAGGGTGGGATTGCCAGGTTTTTGGGGGCTGGGCCCTTTCTAATGCGGCCCGATGTATCATAGTGCGAACCGTGGCAAGGGCAGAACCAACCACCCCATTCACCCAATGAATCGCCCCTGCTCTGTCCAAGAGGTATGCATCCAAGATGCGTGCACAATCCGATGACAACGAGCAATTCAGTTCGCTGAACCCGCTCATCATCTCGTTCTGGATCCTTCAGAATAGCAGCATCATCGGCACGAGCATTTTCAATTTGCGCGCTAGTTCGATAGTCGATGAATATCGGGATTCCTCTCCATTTGACAGTCACACGCTGGCCCGGCTGCATCAGGCTGGCATCAAATTCGACTGTCGACACCGACAGCACATCAGCAGATGGGTTCATGCTGTCAATAAACGGCCAAGCTGCCAGGCCAGTACCGACGGCGGCTGCAGCACCAGTGGCGATATAAAGGAAGTCCCGCCGCTCGCTACCAGTCTTGGTTGAAGCAACAGTTGCTACCAAAGTTTTGTTACCGCTTCTTGTTTTAATCTTGGCCATCTGCGCTTTCATGTCCGTTCAGTATCATTGTTTTTTCAGAAACTTCATCCTTGGGAAAAGTACCCTCAGTTTTCACAGGGTTTCATTATGTTTAGCGTTGCCCTAGTCATATTCGAATCCTGCGCAATCTGAGCGCATTCCCAATCACGGATACTGATGAAAAACTCATGGCGGCGGCGGCAAAGATCGGTGAGATCAGGATATCGAAAAACGGATAGAGAATGCCTGCTGCCACCGGCACACCGGCAGCGTTGTATGCTAAAGCAAAAAACAAATTCTGCTTGATATTGCGCATCGTCGCGCGAGACAGACGCCGGGCTCTTACGATGCCATCGAGATTACCCTTGACCAAGGTGAAGCCTGCGCTTTCGATTGCAACATCGGCGCCGGTACCCATGGCAATACCGACATCGGCCTGGGCCAGCGCCGGAGCATCGTTGACGCCATCACCAGCCATCGCCACCTTGCGGCCGTTAGATTGCAGCTCACTTATGATCTGGGCCTTGTCCTCTGGCAGCACGTCGGCACGGATTTCGTCAATGCCGAGTCTTCCTGCCACAGCCTTGGCTGTCCGCTCATTGTCGCCGGTTGCCATGATGATACGAAATCCCTCCCGATGAAGTGCCTTCAACGCATCAGGTGTGGTCTCTTTCACGGGATCGGCAACAGCGACCATTCCTGCAATTTCGCCTCCTAGCACAACAAACATCACTGTCTCGCCTTCGTCGCGCCGAGCGTTGGCTGTTTTGGTGAGGCGTCCTCCATCGAGACCGAGATCGGAAATCAGTTTGGCATTGCCCAGCGCTACCGAATTGCCGTCAACGACACCCTTTACGCCCTTGCCGGTGACCGCTTCAAATTCTTCCGTGTTGGTCATCTCGACACCGCGTTCTTCGGCACCAGCAACGATCGCTTCGGCCAGGGGGTGTTCCGAACCACGCTCTAGCGAGGCTGCAAGACGCAGAACCTCTGTTTCGTCATGTCCGACCTCAGGCAGTATTGCTACGAGCTTGGGCTTGCCCTCGGTCAGCGTTCCGGTCTTGTCGACTATCAGAGTGTCGACTTTGGCGAACCGTTCCAACGCCTCGGCGTTTTTGATCAGCACACCGATTTGGGCACCGCGTCCTGTGGCGGTCATGATAGACATCGGTGTCGCTAAACCTAACGCGCAGGGGCAAGCGATAATCAGTACTGCGACGGCGGAAACCAGCCCGTAGGCCAGTGGAGGGACCGGTCCCCATAACGCCCAGGCAGCGAATGAAAGGATCGCGATGCCGATCACCGCCGGTACGAACTTCCCGGCCACCGCATCCGCAAGTTTTTGGATCGGCGCGCGTGAGCGCTGGGCGTTGGCGACCATCTCAACGATTTGGGACAGCATAGTATCGGTGCCGACACGTTTTGCCTCCATAATCAAGGACCCTGTACCGTTGATTGTGGCACCAGTCACTGGATCTCCCGCAACCTTTTCCACCGGTATCGGTTCACCGGAGATCATCGATTCATCGATCGAGGAGCGACCATCAACCACTTCACCGTCGACCGGCACTTTATCGCCCGGGCGTACGCGAAGCCGGTCACCGACTATGACATCCTCAAGCGGGATCTCCTCTTCCGAACCGTCAGGCCGAATAATCCTCGCCGTCTTTGCAGCCATGTCGAGTAGCGCTTTTATTGCTGCACCGGTGCGTTCGCGTGCGCCCAATTCCATGACCTGTCCGAGTAAAACCAGTACCACAATGACGGCACCTGCCTCAAAATAGACCCCGACATTGCCCTCAGGATCGCGAAAGCCGTCCGGGAATATCCCCGGCGCAAGCACCGCAACGACGCTGAACAGGTAGGCTGCACCCACGCCCATGCCAATTAAGCTGAACATGTTGAGGTTCATAGTCAGGAATGATTTCACGCCCCGCACGAAGAACGGCCAACCCGACCACAAGATAACCGGGGTGGCCAGTACCAGTTCGATTAACAGATTCGTAGGCTCACCGAAGAATTCGCGGATTGCCGTCACGCCAACAAAGGGGCTCATGGTCAGTATCAGCAGCGGCACGGTCAGTACGGCGCCGACCCAAAACCGCCGCTTGAAGTCCATCAATTCAGGGTTAGGGCCTTCGTCGCCAGTCGGCACGCCCATCGGCTCCAGGGCCATGCCGCAGATTGGGCAGTCACTTGGCTCATCCCTGACGATTTCGGGATGCATTGGGCAGGTCCATTTAGTGCCTTGCGGCACTGCTTCGGCCTGCTGCTTGTGTGCACCCGTGAGATAGTGATCCGGATCGGCCGCGAACTTATCGTGGCATTTGTTTGAACAGAAATGATAGGTATTTCCATCATGCTCAATGTTTGGATTGCCCGTGTTCGGCGTCGCGGTCATCCCACAGACTGGATCCTTGGTGACGGAAGTATTGTTGGGCGCGTGATCTTGGCTATGATCATCGTGATGGTTAGTTGATTTGTTCATGGTTTCTCAATCGATAACATTGTGCTTCTAATCTTTTATGCCGTTGACGCGCCGAGCGCCATCGCCCGATATCAAGCGTAAAAACCCGATGCCAACCTTGCCAGGTTGCGTTTTGTGTTTGAGCATGTGGGACAAAAACATTTCAGTTTCTTTCTGACGCTAACGTTGAAAGAGAGCAGGCCTTGCAATCCATCCGGCGGTTTCTGATTCACAATCCTGCAGTACCACCAAACTTTGCGACAAAAAAATTGTAAAGCGGTCCAAACACCAAAGCTACATACCAGCCATAGGCAAAACTCTCGACTAAACCGAGCAGGAAGCTCGGCCAGCTGATCCAAGTGAACCCGGGTAACAGTGGTGACCAAACTGGATTCATTGCCAATGCTGGGAGCCACAAGTCAAACAGCACGCACAACACGAAGGTCACTGCGAAAAACGTGCCCAAACCTGTGCCCAGGGCCAATATCGGAATACGCGCAACACTGTGTACGGACATCGGGATTCCTGAACGGCCTTGCTGATCATGAGTTGTCATTGTGTCATGCATGAGAATGCTCCAATTTTTGGTGATTAGGATTGGCGTCTAGGTAAAGCTTGGGTGCTGCTTCAAACATTTCACGACATTCCCGCGAGCAAAAATAGTAGACATTACCGGCGTGGACGCTGGGTTTTGCATTGTCAGTCGCAACTGTTTTTCCGCAAACGGGATCGGTATCCCGGTTTGGGGGTACCCAGTCTGATCTGGGATTGCCAATTTCATTTTGGCTCCCTCTATTAGCGCGGTTGCGTCCCATCACATGTGCACCGCAGCTAATTCGCATAACTAGTAAAATCAAGGCTGCCCAAATGATGAAATAAAGTAGTGCTTCCATGATATCCTCCGCTGTTCCGGTTTCGATGTTTGCTGCCACAGCTTTGAACTTTTAGGCAGCCTCATGGTATTGCTCTTCGCTAGGAAACGTTGCGTGCTCTTGTTGTATTTATCTATTGTAACCGATTGATAACGGCCATTTGGTTCTCGGTAACGAAGTGTCACAAGCTCGGCGTCGGTTATGATCTGTTACAAATTTCTTTGCGATTGTGCCGGGCGACGTATAATTTACCTTTATGATCGCATCGGACACAGAACCAACTGCTCACATCCTGGTTGTGGATGATGATCGCGAAATTCGCGATCTTCTCGCGCGGTTTCTTGCCAAACATGGTTTTAGAGTTACGACAGCCCAGGACGGCAAGGAAATGCACCGGGCCTTAGCAGATTGGGGTATCGATCTGGTTGTCCTCGATTTGATGCTACCTGGAGAGGACGGTCTTTCGCTGTGCAGGAATTTACGGGCCAAATCACAGATACCAGTCATCATGCTGACAATGATGGGTGAGGAAACTGATCGAATAGTAGGTCTCGAAATGGGTGCCGACGACTATATTGCCAAGCCGTTCAATCCGCGTGAGCTGCTGGCGCGGATGAAGGCAGTTCTACGTCGAACGAACAGTGTCACTGCTGCTGGCAACCGCTTCAGCCCGGCGAGCTACAAAACGTTGCGCTTCAACGGGTGGGCGCTTGATCTGGCGCTGCGTCGACTCGAATCTCCGCAACAATTGATTGTCGAACTAACGTCTGGTGAGTTTGAAACCCTGATTGCTCTGGTCGAGCACCCGCAAAGGGTGTTGAGCAGGGATCAACTCCTTGATCTCACACACAGTCGTGTTGAGGTTCCATTCGACCGTAGTGTGGACATGCAGATCAGCCGACTACGCCACAAGATTGAGGTTGATCCAAAAAAACCCGAGCTGATTAAGACGGTGCGGGGCGGCGGTTATGTATTTGCAGGAGTTGTAACCCATGATGACCCGATTGATACCTGATACCCTGGCAGCCCAAATGTTCTTGGTGCTTACCATCGGCCTGATGTTGTCACATGCACTCAGTGTTGCTTTGTATTTTAACGACCGGACCAGCGCTCTACTCACTACCGGTGGTGAACACACTGCTGAACGGATCGTGTCGATCAGCGAGATAATCAATCGGGCACCTCAGATCGACCGGCAGCAGATGGTAGCATCAGCGGATCAATCAAAGTTGCACGTTACCTGGTCGCCGGAGTCGGTAATTGATACTGAATCGGATGATAGCAGGCAGGTCACTATTTTTCGGGACGCCTTGGTTAAACATTTTGAAAAGACTAAAGACCCAATGTTCCGAATTGCTATTGTCGACAGGGTAGAAGGCGGCTCTTGGCAGGATCATTTCCAAAAAGCACACCAAGGGAAAAAACCTGGAGCGACACTTATGGTCTCGCTTCAGGCAAAAGATGGTAGCTGGCTGAACTTTGCCGCACCGACCGGGCCCATTGAGTCTTTCTGGACTTTACGGTTTGTGCTCTCATTGCTGGTGATGCTGCTGGCAGTAATGGTTTTTGCAGCATTTGCGGTGCGCAAATTGACCAAGCCAATTATCACATTCGCAAGTGCTGCGCGTGAGCTTGGTTTCAACCTGAATGCACCTTCTTTACCCGAAGTCGGTGCATCGGAAATTCGCAATACCGCGCATGCGTTTAACAAGATGCAAGATCGGATCAAGCGTTTGATCGAGGACCGCACCCGAATGGTCGCCGCAATATCCCACGATCTCGGGACACCGATTACACGATTGCGGTTGCGCGCCGAGTTTGTTGAGAACGAAGAACAGCAAAAAAAAATGTTGAGCGACCTTGATGACATGGAGGTGATGGTGAATTCAGTCATGTCTTTCGCTCGCAATGAGGCAAGCCGTGAACCCCGAGCAGCGGTGGATATTCGGACGCTCTTAAGACGTATTTGCGATGACAAGGTCGATGCGGGTGACTCTGTAAAGCTGGATGCCGATGGCGAAGCGGTCCGTTATGTGTGTCAGCCGGTGGCAATGCGCCGTGCGTTGACAAATCTGATCAACAATGCCGTGAACTACGGACACGAAGCCCGGGTATCCCTACAAGCGCTGGAGTCTGGTATCGAGATACAAATAGACGATGATGGCCCTGGCATCCCAGAAGAATCTCAAGCGGATGTTTTTAAGCCATTTCATCGGTTGGAACGGTCACGGAATCGGGAAACCGGTGGTGTAGGCCTTGGTCTAAGTGTTGCCAGGACAATAATCCGTGGGCACGGTGGTGAAATATGGCTGAAAAATCGAAGCGAGGGTGGACTTCGAGTTACGGTGAGTTTGCCATTGCAGTGAAGGGTAATCAACCACAATACAAAGGGCATGAATTAAACTGCAAACAAACATCTGTCCCTTCTCGTTCATCTTCTAAAACTAGGCGATGATGACATTGTGTATCGAACTGAATCCTGAATTGCTGAGCCAATGACACTCTTCACGACAAGCAAGATCCTGTTTGCGATGTTTCTTTGGGCAATCTGCTATCCGCTGATCACGGTTGGCATTGTGTATGCACCGCACATCACTTTTGCCGCATTGCGCGCTGCACTAGCCGGGCTGGTCCTTTTAGGGCTCGCGGTTGCAATGCGCCGCCCATTTCCACGGGGCATCAAAATCTGGGCAACACTGGCCATGGTAGGATTTGGCGCCACCAGTCTTGGGTATATTGGGATGTTTCACGCTGCTGAATATGTCTCGCCGGGAATTGCCACGGTCATTGCCAACTCACAGCCGCTAATGGCGGCGGGATTGGCGAGTGTCGTGCTGGGTGAGCGGCTGACGGCATGGGGCAAAGTTGGGCTGTTTCTTGGTTTCTTGGGTATTGTGATTATTGCGGTTCCGCGGATTATTGCTGGCGGCCAGGACAGTTATGTCATCGGCGTCGCCTATATCGTTTTGGCGGCTGTGGGAATTACCATCAGCAATGTAATGCTCAAACGGATTGCAGGCGTGGTCGATCCGATGATGGCAATCGGATTGCAACTACTAATCGGCGGTGTTCCTCTGGCAATTGTGGCGGGTATTGTGGAAGATCCAATATCAATCCAGTGGTCGATCACCTTTGTTTCTGTCCTGCTGGCACTGGCCCTGTTTGGGTCGGCGCTCGTTTATGTCGTCTGGGCATCGGTTCTGAACGAAGTGCCCCTAAGTAGTGCAAATGCGTTCAGTTTTCTGGTGCCTATTTTCGGACTCGCAATGGGCACGATGTTTTACGGTGAAACCCTGGGCTGGCCTGAGATGATAGGGATTGTCCTTGCTGTTATCGGCGTTGCAGTGGTCACTCAAAAAGGTATCGTGCCGTCCGGCAAATTTTCGAGACAACCAATCGACACGTCGACTTGATGCAGATTTCCGCTCTTCTGGTAGGGGCCTTTGCGTAGTGTATTGGTTTTCGCCGACCCTTTGACTAATATCTACGAAGAAGGCATTGCCACGCCAGCACCTGGCTGCATATCTTCAAACCAGAGGATCAAATTGTGTGTATGTCTGCACCCGTTAGTTTTGCCGCCAGTGTATTCCTGGTGGGGGGTGGCACGATGATCTCGATCGCAGCCTGGCAGAAAAATCTGCGCTACCTACCAATCGCCCTGATGCCGCTTTTCGCTGGATTGCAACAGTTCATGGAAGGTAATGTTTGGCTTGGGATGAACGCGAATGATTCGTTCACGGTGCTTTGGGGCGCGCTGGGATTCATTTTTTTTACCTGGTTCATGTGGCCGATCTGGATTCCTTTTTCCATCTATGTGCTGGAACCCGATGAAAGTCGGCGCAAACCGCTACTTCTGATACTGACTGCAATCGGTCTGCTGTTCGGTCTACTACTTTATGTTCCACACGGGCTGAACAGCGACATGGTAATTGTTGAGATAAACAACCAGTCATTGGCCTATGAGCGCTCGATGTGGCTTGACTATATGATGCCGCGCTGGTTGACCAATTCAATCTATCTGATTTTGATCATCGCGCCGCCACTGATGTCGCGTTATTTGCATTTGCGCTGGTTTGCATTGACGATTGTCGTGGTCGTCGTCGTCGATTTGCTGTTTCTACGCTACGCTTATATCTCATTCTTTTGCCTGCTGGCAGGCCTTGGCACTCTGCACCTGGTTTATATTGTTCTTCGTAATAAGTGCACACGCGAATGCCCGGTATTGTTCTCGTGAGGTCCTGAAACTGTGATGTGAAAAGCATTTCTCGCCACAAATATCGAAGACCGGGCCCAGAGGATTTGCGATCTATTACGTCGGTGTCACATCGGAAATCCCGGCTGCCAACAGTCCTGAAACATCTATCTGGTTGCTGTCATGGGTAATGGTGTTGCTGGTTACGATGCGCCCTGCTCCAGCAAATTTGAGATCGGTATAGGCATTCTGGGCAAAGACGGCGTGAATACCTATGCAAATCGGGGCAGGTAAATTGACAGCTTTCAAATGCTGAACCGTCTCAATCATTGTCCGGGCGGTTGAGATAATATCATCAATCAAGACCGGAGTGCAATTTTTCCATTTATCAATTTGAGGCACTGACACTTCAACATCCCGGTCGCCCTTGCGCGTCTTATTAAGAACGATAAAATGTGCCGCTGCATCCAATGCAACAGCGCCAACCCATTGCTCACTTTCACCGTCGGGGCCGACGACAAGCGGATTTTGGACATTTTTTTTCAGCCATGTTGAAAGCAACGGTGCAGCATGAACGGCTTTGGCCGGGATAGAGTATATTTCACTAAGAAATTTGTATCGATGCAGATGAGGATCGATGGTCACCAGCCAATCAAACCACTGATCAAGGGTGTGGGCGAAGTGAACCGACGTAATACTCTCACCGGGATTAAACCTTTTGTCCTGACGCATGTAACCCAGATAGGGGCTTACCAGACCAATCTCTGTTGCTCCGAGTTTTCGCAACGCACCTGCGGCAAAAATCAGAGGTAAGACTTTGCCATCCGGCTGATCCAATGAGCTAACGATGATCGTTTGTTTGCCCTTCGGCGATGTCAGGATGCGGACGTAGTGTTCACCGTCAGGAAACTGCCGAAGTTCCAGCTGGCCATTTTCCATGCTGCGCTCACGGGCAATTTTGCCGGCGATTTCTTCGTTACCGGGGAGTGCAAATACAATACCGCTCATTTTGGTTCTCCTATTTCCACAATGACTTTACGGGCGGACACATAATCAAATGCATACTCCAGTGCAGCTTTTGTCTGGGCGTGCACCGTCAGAAGATCCTGTCCATTTTGCAATACCTCACCAAGCCTGACGTGGAAATCTACACCAGCGGCCGGGACATCAGGTGCACCAGCTAATTTGGCCAGTTTTGCCAACCGTCGGTTGTCGATTGAATGCACAACGCCATTGTGTGCAGCCTTTAGAGATTGGTGATATGCGGCTGATGGCGGCTGCCGCATTCCGCCCTGGGCATCACAAATTCGTTGGAATTTGTTCCAAGCCTTTCCGTTTTCAAGGGTTTCAAGCGCTAGCTGATTACCACCTCCAGATTTGGATTTTTCTGCCAGGTCGATCAATGCACCGGCTAATGTGACGGCCCTTTGTTTGAGATCCTGCGGTGCGTCTACTGCGTTGTTCAGCACTGACAGCACGTCACGTGCCTCTAGAGCCGGGCCAATACCTCGCCCAACCGGTTGACTTCCGTCTGATTGAATGATGGCAGTTTTTATATCGAAGGCATTGGCGACATCACGCAACATTTTGCCAAGAAATTCGGCATCCTTCAGTGATCTGATTTTCGCGGTCGCACCGACTGGCAGATCCAACACCAAATGGGTTGAACCGGCGGCAATTTTTTTTGATAAAATTGAGGCAACCAATTGGCCTTCACTATCGATTTCAAGAGCCCGCTCAACAGCAATCAAAATGTCATCTGCAGGACTTAGATCTACCGAACCACCCCAAACAATACAGCCATTCTCTTTTTCGACAACGCGACGCATGGTTGCGATATCAAGGTCAACGGGTGCCAGGGTTTCCATCATATCGGCGGTGCCTGCCGGAGAGGTAATTGCCCGTGATGATGTTTTTGGCATGGTGAAACCACAGGCGGCGACGATTGCAACAACAATCGGAGTGGTGCGATTACCAGGCAATCCGCCAACGCAGTGCTTGTCGACGATTTTCGTATTACCCCAGTCAATGCGTTGCCCAACATCCACCATGCTTTGCGTAAGGTCGACGGTCTCAGAAATTTCCAAGCCTCGCGCTGCGCATGCGGTGAGGAATGCTGCAAGGTGAATGTTGGAATATTTTTTTGCTGCGATATCACTGATAATGTTTGACAGTTGGGGTTGTGTGAGTCGCTTGCCAAAAATTTTCCCCCTGACTTGGCTGAGAGAATTCAATGCATCTAGGTGACTAACACGGATCAATTCATCGCCCATCCACCCGTGTTGTCTCCATGCGTGTTCGGACAAACCCGCTTCTCCTCGTTGTAGTAGAATGTTACCGCTGACATGGTTTACGGTTGCGACCAATGAGGTTTGCCCAATATCAACCTGGACTCTCGTGTGCTGAGCGAGACCTTCACTGAGGCATACGTGGCAATCATCGCGCATGAACAGCACGGTTTCACCATGGGTATCGATGCCTAGCCGCTTCAGTCGCAAAGTGTTGCTCTTCGTGTTGCTCATGATGCAGGGTCGGCTTTCATGTTAAATCAACGCTTTGTCTGTATTTCGGTATGGTGCAGTCCCACCCCAGTTCATTGATGATACGACGCTCAAGCGCTGTTGACGATTCCTGTTCTCCATGGATGATGAAAGTTTTTCGCGGCGGCATTTTGAAGTTTCCCAGCCAAGTCATTGTCTCATTCGAATCTGCGTGGGCAGAAAGCATATGAAGGGCGGAAACCTCTGCCCTGATTGGGACCTGTTTGCCAAAAATTTTGATGTGCTTGGCGCCTCGAGTCATTGCCGCTCCCCGGGTCCCGGCGGCTTGGTAACCTGCAAACAGGATAGCGTTCTTTTTATCCGGGCCGTAATGACGAATGTGGTGGAGGATACGCCCACCTGTGGCCATGCCACTGGCCGAGAGTATGATCTTGGGCACTCTATTGAAGGATAGTTGCTTGGATTCGTCTGTACGGCGGGTGTATTTTGCAACTTCGCAAGCGGCGTTACATTCATCCGCTGTCAACCGGTGTTCATCCATATGCGCGCAAAAGATGTTGCTTGCGTTTATCGCCATTGGGCTATCCAGAAAGACGGGTAGATTTGGAATTGTTTGCGCGACTTTTAGTTTCCAAATTTGAAACAGTAAACTTTGCGCCCTACCAACTGCGAAGGAGGGAATTACGACTGTGCCGCCTCTTGACGTGACCCGTTTAATCAATTCTGCAAGAATAGTTGCCGGATCACCCGGCTCGTGCACCCGGTTTCCATAGGTGGATTCCATCAGCAGATAGTCGCATTCTTCAATCGGTAATGGATCAACCATCACCGGATCGTCATAGCGCCCGAGATCACCAGAAAACACAATCTTCGTGGTTCCGATAGTGAGTTCAATTGTGGCCGCGCCCAAAATATGACCTGCCGGTCTGAACAATGCAGAAATGCGGGAGGTAATGCTGGCGGGCTCAAGAAACTCAACTGGGTTGAAATGTTTCATGCAGCTCTCAGCATCCTTTTGATTATACAAGGGCTTTGCAGGTCGGTGTCTGGAATAGCCCTTTCGGTTGGCGTACTCAGCTTCGCGTTCCTGAATGTGACCGCTATCAGCTAGCAAAATCGTGCAAAGATCTTTTGTGGCTGACGTTGTAATGATTGGCCCTTTGTATCCCTCTTTGCAGAGTACAGGGATGTAGCCAGAGTGATCCATATGGGCGTGTGTCAGTAAAACCGCATCAATCTGGGATGAGTTAATTGGAAGTGGGTTCCAGTTTCTTTCACGTAATTTTCGACCGCCCTGAAACAGACCGCAATCGACAAGCACGGATTTTCCCTGTGTTTCGATAAGGTATTTTGATCCGGTAACACTGCCAGCCCCACCAAGAAATGTAATATTCATCACCATCTCCTTTCTGGCCCGACCGTCTTCAACAGAATGGATCGGGCTAATGTTTCAATGGAGCTGTTCATTAGCGTGCGTAGAACCCAGTGATGATCAATCCACTAACGATGGTTGATCCGATTACGGCAACAATTAGTGAATTGGCGTTGGCTGATTTGGTAAATTGGCTTTTCGACAAGATCCAGCCGATGACTAGAAACAGCAGAATAGCGAGGAGGCCATGGGTAACCCAGTGGTGGCCTGTTAAACCGACCATAAAACCGAGTACCGATTGGTTGGATTCCTTTAGAACAACCAGAAGCGCGCTCGCAAAACTTGTAAGGGAGTAGGAGTAACCAAATCCGGCGACTTGTGCGCCAATCACGTCAATAGTCCCAGCAGGTGCTGCTGGAGATACAGTCGTTCGTTTGATAGCCTTAGTCATTGTTTGATCTCCTGTTAAACCGGTTTTGCCATAAGGCCGACTTTGGTCCCCATGCTGATGAGTGCACCGGCGCCTTCCATGGCAAAGCCGATCAGAATGACAAAGGCTGCTACCCACAAAATCAATTTTCTACCACCGATGGATTTCGCCGTATGCGAGGACGCTACAATGGGTAGAAAAGTTGCCAACAGCAGAAGCATGAAAAAAACGTGTTCCTTTGTTTCCATCACAAAACTATGAGTAAATGGCCAAGGCCCAGCCTTGATGATCGCTTTGTCAATCGCGTATTGGGTGACGTACCAATATCCACCGACAATGTAAGTCAGCCACATAAGCACGGCGCTAATATAGCTAGCGGATCGCAATCGAGTCATGTTTCCCGGCCCTGCAATGTCAGGTCGCATGTTGAGAGCCTCAACAAAGGCCCAGACAGTTACCATGATCGCCAATGCACCAAATGTCGGATGAGCCAAAAGAATAATTTCATTAAGATACACCATGGTTACTTCCTTTCAGATATAACTGGATCTAGGCTTGGAGTTGGAACCTTTATGACAATTAGAGTTGCCAGCATTGCGAGGGCAAACAGCAGTTTCGAAACAAGGCCAAAACCCGCCGGAACCAGTTCGAGGAATTCTGGACTCACGACAGGTGATACAATATGGAAATTCACGGCCCAGATTAAAATGAGGGTGAAGATTGCAAAGAGCGCCCCGAACCAGCGGGGGAAATGCTTGGCCAAGAATGACGCCCAAATCACCATCATGGCAGATCCCAGCATCGCTGCAAACCAAAGGTGAATGGCAAGACCAAGCAGGACTCCACTCGGAGATACATTGAGACCTGAAAAAATGGCATTTGAAATACCCTGTGCGACGTCAGTTACCGGAGTTCCTCCGCGTGAGGCTAGCACCCAGATCCATCCAATTTCAGCTAATCCCCCTGCAAGACCTGCAATTGCCCCAACGATAAATGTTTTTCGGATTCGAGTTGATGGATCGATGGCCATGAGCAGTTCCTCACTTTTGGCTTGCGTTTCCTAACACCGGAAATTGTTTGTGCTGTTAGCAAGTTGCATAGCGACCTGGTGGATATCGGCGTGCTGATTGCGCCTTCGCCCACACCGGCAAACACGTCTACCGTGTCCGGCTGATATTTGATCATTCAGGGTAAGGTCGATTGGCTGCAGTAAATAAAGTCAACCAAGCGGCCGTGTCACAGGCACAGGCTTTGGGCATCTTGCTTATCAATTTACGGCGTACCAAATGACTGCGGCCAGCAATGCGAAACAAAATATTGTAATGCTCCACAATTGGAATTTGGTCATGCTGCGCATGCTAAAGGATTCGCGGGCAAACTTTTCTTGATCTCTGTTTATATTGGTCATTTTTCTATCTCCTGTTTGGATCGCACCAAAATTTAGGCATTTGTAGATTTGATCACTCAATAGTGGCCAAGAATGATGCGGCGCAATTCGTTCGAGATACGAACGTTGTTTAGGCATCTTTGCCTGCCTATCAGATAGGTATCTGATGTAACCGGATGACAACGGGCTGGGCGGATTTGGTAACAATCGGTCACAACAGCTGTGTTCGTTATGGTCTGTTACAATATTTTTTTTACTCGCCATGAGAACGGTTAGACAGGTCCTGGAACAAGTTGTGAATGGCACAACCATTCCTGCTGAAAATATTCTATGGGCAAGCGAGGATTTTTAATGGCCACTGAATCAATGAAGACCGAACATGGCCGCATCCGATCGCTTGCTGCCAAATTTCGTAACGAGGGCGAAGACTTTTCCAATTGGGCGCGAGGTTACGGTGTTATCCAGCATGCTGAAACAACGCAGGTTCGCATTCATGCCCTGCTTGAATTATTGCATGAGCGAGGAACCATCAACGACACAGCAAGCGCCTATCGTTTGCTTGCCGCAATTGATCGAATAACGAGTGCTGCAATGTGGTTGGTGGTCCACATGACCTACGTTCAAAATATGGGTCTTGCAGGCAGTTCTCTTGGGCCAGATAATTTTAAGGAACATCCAGAGGGGCATACGGGTGGATCACTCAATATGGTGCCAGCCTATGTGGGATATATGGCTATCAATGCCCTTACCGGGATCACTAGGGCTTGGCTGATGGGCCAAGGGCATTGCGTTGCTGGGATTGATGCAACAAATGTCATTGTCGACAATATGTCCCTAGCACAGGCGGTAAAATATGCGTTAACCGACGATGGTTTGAGTAGTTTCGTTCGAGATTTTTATTCCTACGAGACTTTGAAAGGTGGATCTCCAGCATCGCCGTTGGGGAGCCACGTCAATCCCAATACAGCCGGTGGATTGATTGAAGGCGGTTATCTGGGGTTTGCCGAACTATTGTATATTCATATGCCGCTGCCCGGTGAGCGCTTGGTCGCCTTCTTGAGTGATGGCGCATTTGAAGAACAGCGCGGAAGCGATTGGGCGGCGCGTTGGTGGAGAGCGGAAGATTCCGGGCTTGTAGCTCCAATCATGATCTTGAATGGACGACGAATAGATCAGCGCACAACGATGGCCCAATCGGGAGATGCAGACTGGTTTTGCAAGCACCTTCTCCTCAATGGCTTTGATCCAATCGAAATTGATGGACGCGATCCGGCCGCCTTTGCCTGGGCAATTTTTGAAATGGAGGATCGACTTGAATCAAGTGCCGAGGCAGTTACATCCGGGCGGTTGCGCTATCCTGTACCACTTCCCTACACGATAGCGGAAACCGTTAAAGGTTTCGGATTTCCGGGCGCTGGTACAAACCGGGCGCACAATTTGCCGCTTCCTGGAAATCCACGTCACGACAAAAATGCTCGCGAAGCATTCAATGCGGGAGCAGATAAATTGTGGGTGCCGGAAACAGAACTAAAGAGCGCTGTGTCCTGCATGAATAGTCACGCGGCTCAGGACCGTCCAAAAGAAAGAGGCAACCCAATTGCATGCCGAGTGGTTGCGGAGCCGGTTCTACCTCCGCCAGCCTGGAAAAAATCGACTGAAGATGAATTCTGTTCTGCCATGGCAGGCATTGATCAGTGGTTCTGTGATTTTGTGAAGGCAAATCCGAATTTGAGGCCGCGCGTCGGCAATCCGGACGAGATGCGCAGCAACCAAATGAATCAAACGCTTGATCTCCTAAAACATCGCGTCACCCGTCCCGAGGAGGGGATCGCTGAGAGTATTGTAGGCTCGGTGATCACGGCGCTTAACGAAGAAGCCGTTGCAGGTGCTGCGTTTGGAAACAAAGGGGGTATAAATCTGCTGGTTTCCTACGAGGCATTCGCGGTTAAGATGCTGGGCACCATTCGGCAGAACCTAATTTTCGCTCGACACCAGCGCGAAAACGGCGCCGAAGCAACTTGGATAGGCTTGCCGATTGTTTTGACATCACATGTTTGGGAGAACGGCAAGAATGAGCAGTCTCACCAGGATCCAACTTTGTGTGAGGCGTTACTGGGTGAGATGTCCGATGTATCGCGTGTCGTCTTCCCAGCTGATTGGAACAGCGCTGTAGCCACACTACGAGAAGTCTATAAAACACGCGCGAATATCTGGACACTGGTTGTACCAAAGTAACCGATGCCGGTTGTGATGTCAAAAACCCAATCTGAGGAACTTGTCGCTAATGGTGCCATTCGCTTGGTGGGGGAGGGGACAGCAGACGAGGATACAATTCTCGTTGCAATCGGCGGATATCAACTTGCGGAGATGCGCAAAGCAAGCAAAAGACTTCAATCATGCAACATTCCGCACAGCCTTGTTTACGTCCTGGAGCCAGGTCGATTCCGTACTGTCCGCGATACTTGGGAAGCCGCGGGCGCGGTTGCGCAAGGCGTCGCTGAAGACTTGTTTCCAACTTCGGCGCAGCATAGGGTTTTTTTATGCCACACAAGGCCAGAACCAATGACTGGTGTGTTGCGACCGCTCGTGACCGGGTCTGGAAAGACCAAAGTTCTAGGTTTTATCAATCGTGGTGGAACTCTTGATACGGATGGCATGTTGTTTGCAAATAAGTGCACCTGGGCACATGTGCTTGAAGCGGTTGCTGACTTGCAGGATTTGAAGCTATCAGAAGTTTTGAGTGGCCAAGAAATCGCTGCGGTTCATGGTGAGATTAGGCCAAAAGGAATTCTGTTCTAGAAGAACTCAGAGCGAACCGGATCCATTCGAAGCAGCCTCAATTTTCCACATTGGATGGATGCGATGTCTATCTTCAAGCCTGTGAGCTGGATGACGTCTGCAAGCGTGGAATGAATCTTGGGGTGTTGCTGATGTAGCGCCGGTATTCTTCACCAAAACTGGCTTCAGCTTCACGCTCCTCGCTGAGCGACAGCCGCCAATACATGACAACAAGAACCGGAAACATTACCAGGGTGAGAATTGTTGGCCATTGGAACAGGAACCCGACCAGGATAGCGACGAAGCCGACATATTGTGGATGCCTGATACGCGCATAGGGGCCAGTGGTTGCGAGTTTCCCCGCCTTTTGGGCGGCGTGCAGTACCGGCCATGCGGATGACAGGAGAATAAAGCCGCCACCGATGAAGAAGAAACTAATTATATGAAAGGGTCCAAGATGGGGATTGGACTTCCAGCCGAACAACATCTCCGGCAAATGACCCGCATCGTGCGACAACCAATCAATTCCTGGATAAGTCGTCTGCAGCCAACCCGATAACAGATAAATCGTCAGTGGGAATCCGTACATTTCGGTGAACAAGGCAACCAGAAAAGCACTGAATGCACCAAAGCTACGCCAGTCCCGTGTGGTTTCAGGTTTGAAAAAGCTGAAGGCAAATATAATAAACACGGCCGAGTTTAACAAAACCAGAGACCACAGTCCGTACTCGAATGTGCCATCACTCATGATCATCCCCACGGTCTAATTTACCGACGCGAGGCACGGATGCTTTTTTGGAAGTGTTTTGCTTTTTATTACCACTCAGGACTGGCGGAGCATCATTGTCTTGTTCTTTGTGTTGATCGTGTCCGCCATGCCCACCATGCATGAACAAATGCATCAGTGGGCAGACCAGAATTATCAACCAGGGTAACCAGGCTATGGTATGTGCGGCATGTTCGGTGATCAGAAAATAGCCCCCAAAGACCAAAAAACCGAGTGCTATAATTCCAGGAGTGGTTTTGAAAAAGGCCATCATCTCTAGGTTCTCCCGGCGCTCATGTTCCGGGGCTGAATGTTATTTGATGCCCCATTCCACCGATGTCTATCGTTGAGACCACGTTCATTGACGCAGGATCGACAACCCATAGAATCGGATCTGAAGCGCTGGTGACATAAAGCTTGTTGGTGTTTGGAATTGCTGCGAGATGGTAGGGTTCGGGAGAAAGGGCAGTGCCTGCAACAGTGCCTTCGCCAAGGTCAACCCGCGCGATCTGGTCATTCTCGAGATCGGCAACAAACAAGAAACGGTCATCGTCCGTGAGGCCTATTCCGTGAAGCGTGCCGCCAATTTTAAAGGTGCGTTTCACCGCCTTTGTATTCAGGTCAATTTCGGAAACGGTTCCGTCATCGACGTTGTTGACGTAGAGCCGATCCCCGCCTTTTGAAAGTGCCAGATGTTCGGGGCTATCACCGACTGTTATGGTCGCTTGAACTCGCCACTTCGAGCTATCGACAATGGCTACGGTTCCATCACCGGCATTACTGACATAGAGAGAGTTTCCATCTGGGCTAAAGGCGACGTAATTCGGCAGGGAACCTGTCTTTGTGTTGGCGATTACCGCTAATGCCGCCAGATCAATGACTGAGATACCATCCTCGCCTGGAAGAGTCACGGCTGCATATTGGCTATCCGGATTGACAGCGACGTGATGAACAGCGCCAGGAACGTCAACTGCACCGATGATTGTTTGGTCTAATCTTCGAATAATCGAGACGGTGCTGATCAAGTTTGATGTCGTGTCAGCTGGATCGGATGGCTTGGCAGTGTGATGCGCATTGTGATCAGCCTCAGAAACAGATGTTGGTTTTTTTGGTTTCGTACCCGCTTCGTGCGCATCAAAGCTTCCCGCAATCAGCAGATTGCCATCAGGTGTTGCCGCCAATCCGTGAGCAGCGGGAATATCGATGATTGTGTTTACGACCTGATCATTAGCCGCATCAATAACAACGATTTTGTCATCACTTCCCATGGGTACATAGACAAACGGCTGTGCCGCAGTTAGGGAAGTAAATCCAACGGCCATGAGGCTTGCCGCCAGAAGCTTCAGAAAAAGTGACCTTCTCATAATCGTGACCTTTCAAGATTGCGGCCAGCATAATGTTGCGATATTCGCGATAGATTTGTCAGTGATTCACCGAGTAAATTTCCGAAGTGCATCCGGGTAATTCGCTGACAGTGTCAATTTGTTGTAGTTGAAAGCAGCCCACCTGCCTTGATTCAAATCAATCGTTTCAAAGTTGGAATGAACCAATGGGCTGATGCAATTGCACTCGGTTGCAAACCCTTCAGCTACCTGCGATCATATATATATATGCAACTTAGATCAGCCGAGCCAACGGAATTCTTATGAAAGCCAACTTATTACCGGTTCGCTTCCGATTGATTACCCCAATTACCATTTTCATGATCGCCGGAATATTGTTGCTTACCCAAGCAACCCCAAGTCAGGCAAAATGCGCCAAATTAAAGACCTCCCGTCCTGGCGAAGTGGCATTGTCAGAAGAAACCGACTTGAAACAGTAAGGGTGGCCCCGTAACATTTTCAGATGAAGAATCCTTTCAGCTATTTCAAAACGTCACCCGAGATCATCCGACTTGCAGTAATGCTGCATGTTCGCTTTCCGCTTTCACTTCGTAATGTGGAAGATTTGCTTCATGAACGCGGGATTGATGTCAGCCATGAAACGATCAGATATTGGTGGAATCGGTTTGGTCCGATGTTCGCAAGAGAAATTCGTAAGCACCGTGTGCGCAGCCACAAAGGATATAGGCAATGGCAGTGGCACCTGGACGAGGTATTCGTGAAAATTAATGGGAAAGCATTTTATCTCTGGCGCGCGGTCGATCATCAAGGTGAAGTGCTTGAAGCGTTCGTTTCCAAGAAGCGCGACAAGCGCGCTGCACTGAAGTTTCTGCGAAAAGCAGTAAAACGCTTCGGCCAGCCTAAGACAATCGTTACGGACAAACTCCAGTCGTATGGTGCCGCACTGAAGGATCTGGGTCTTTCATCTTGTCATGAGTTCGGCGGCAGAAAGAACAATCGTGCTGAGAATTCACATCAACCATTTCGACGACGAGAAAAGATCATGCAAAAGTTCAGGCGATCCAGCAGCCTTCAGAAATTCGCATCAATTCACGCATCCGTTTACAACCATTTCAACCAGGACCGACACCTAAACAAGCGACAGACATTCAAAGAAAACCGTTCTTCCGCGATGGCTGAATGGAAGATGTTGTTGGCGGTTTGAAAATGGTGCCGACTGTTTTGATTGCCGACGTGTTTTAGTCTGACAATGCCGACGCGGGCAAAACCGGAACATTACAGAAAACTCGAAGGCCAAAACGGAACCGCGTCAGCCAGCGCGTGTGCAGTTCGCCTTCGGAGGGCTTCGCAGGCTCTCAGTTTTGCGACCCAGAGTTGAGACTAACCCAAATCAGGGCACCACATGCGCCACACCCTTAATGTTGAACCTACGACAACCATTTTGGGGTGGCCTGATGGAGGGAAGCACACAACGACCGACGATGAAAAACAGATCAGCGCTGCGGGTGGCAGTTGCTCTGATGTTTGTGGCGTTCGTCTTTGTTTCTTCTGCTCAGACGGTGGCTTCGGCAGCGCGAGGTTGCTTTGCCGAGCAAAGTGACGGTGCCGCCGCTCACCTCGACCTAGCAGTAATTCACCGTTCTTCGATCAGTGACCACTGCCGTGTCCTATATGTTGCTGTCACACGAACTTTGACTTCCACCACGCCATTTTGGCCCCTCCCTCGTTTAGGCATCTGGCGAATTGAGGGTGCAATCACCGCCCCGGTTGGCTACATAATCCAATTTTTTCGCCCGCCGAAGACGCTGCCAAAGCAAGTCTGATTGGAGCGGAGCGAGGCAATACGACGGCACTCTACTCCTTCGTAATTCAAACCGTCGAATACGGAGATTCACATGCATACCCAAACTCATGGCCCGGACCTAGCTCAAAAATCGCTGCCCGACCGCGACTTCGTCAACCAGCGCTTGCTAGAGAGGAGACGCGCGTTCCTGGCGTATTTCCGACATAAACTTGGCAACCCGCAAGATGCGGAGGATGCGTTTCAGGATTTTAACCTCAAAGTCATCCGATCCGCACGGTCGTTGCAAAACATCGAGAAAACAGATGCCTGGCTTGGCCGCACAATGCGCAACACGCTGATTGACCATTATCGTCGACGCGCGACAAGAAAACATGCTGAAACAACATATGCGCAAGAGGTCAAAATCACTGCGAACGCGATCAAGGAAACCCAAGTCGAGACACCGTGCAAATGCCTCGGTGCGGCCCTGTTAGATCTGAAACCCGAATATGCCAGCCTCTTGCAACGTGCCGATCTTACCGAAGAACCCCGCGGTCGTATCGCGACCGATCTTGGCATAACAACCAATAGCCTAAATGTGCGACTGCATCGAGCCCGTCAGGAGCTGAAGTCCAAGCTTGAAAGGTCATGTCCAGCCTGCTGTGCTGGAACTTTCATGGATTGTGAATGCGAATGACACAGAGGACGAAAGGACATTGGCGGAGGTTTCGCCGATGCCCGAAAATCGCGGCCGCTACATTGCTCGCGCTTCCTTACCAAACAGGGGTCTTCAGCGGTGCGTTGGATCATTCGACGCTATCGCCCGTTTTAGGTGCCGCTTGATTGGGAGACGGAGCTCACGTTGAAGGACCGGAAAAGAAAGATGCAAAAAAAACGCGTTCCTGCCAGATGCAAACCTTGTCGCACTATTGCACTTTTAGTCTTGTTGACCCTCGCTATCTCCACCAATGCGCGGGCTGACATTCTTTTTGACGGTTTCGAATCGACGACTCTTAATTCTGACAATTGGTCACTACAACAAGCTGTTCCTGGCAGCTATTGGCTGGAAAAAGGACAGTCCAGGAACGGCAAACAGTCCTTGGCTTTTGGCATTGGGCCCCGGGATTTGTCCTGTGAAGGTTATTGCCAACGTACGGAAATACGCTTGGCCAAAAAACACCGCATTCTGTTTGGGACCGACGCTTGGTACAGTTTTAGCTTTTTCCTGACTGCGGAAACACGTGTTCGCGAAAACACACGGTGGGTGTCCGGGCAATGGAAGCAGGAAGGGGATGGAAGCCCATTTCTGGCGCAACGCTTTGAACACGGCGTATTTCATATTACCGTGCAAGACGGCAATTGCCGGGTGCTCGTCGCACAATCTGCATTGGAGAATTTGGCGATCCCCGATACGAAAGACTTGGAAACTCAGGATGGTGAGTTCCCTGACAGAGTCACGCTTCGTCACTCCTTATTGAGGGACAAGTATTTAATTAAGTGCAGCACTGACATTGAAGTCCAACAGTCCGCTGACCCGACATTGCCGGAACCGTTCGGCAGTTGGATAGATATGAAATATCGGGTTCGCGCAGGTCTTGATGGTATGGGACTGGTGGAGATTTGGGCCAATGGAAAATTCATCGCCCGAGTGACAGGCTCTATCGGATATCCAACTGAGCCGGGAACAACACAATACTTCAAGTTTGGAATTTATCGCGACGTGATGGAAGGTGATGGTTTGGTCTATTTAGACAATTTCAAACGGGAAACTATCGCCCCAACAAATGCGCTGGGAAACAAGTGACCGAGGGTTGTGGTTAGCTAAATTGGCAATGCCGATTGTGATCTGCACCATTGACGGCATTGTCAGACCAAAACGTCCTGTCGGTCAAATCCCGCTGGTACTGATTTCAACCTGCCAACAATGTCCGCCACTCCTGCAGTGCAGCGGTTCTGTTTTCCTTAAAATTATGCCTGCTATATTGGTGGCGTTCGTTATTAAAATGGTTGTGAATTGAGGAGTGAATACTCGCGAATTTCTGTAGACTTCGCATAAGCCGGAAGCGTTGCATTGCACGTTCTCGTCGTCG
>JAJFHU010000011.1 GCA_021775455.1 Hyphomicrobiales bacterium
TGCAAAATGGTGGGAGGGAATTTGGCTGGATGACAGGCGTGAATGCGCAGGAAACCATAAGGTTTGCAAACATTCACAACGCATCAGGCGGGCAAATTCATCCCATCCAGAGGACGCGTACCATGACTTCGAACTACTTTGTCAAAGCTCTCAACCGGGGGATGAACCCCGATTTTCAAGCTTTTCCTCGTATTTCTCGTCATGTCATGCGCCATTTTACGTTAATCAATGGGTCCTGACCCTAGCTTGCAGAATATTGGCCATTTATGGCCGCAGGTTTGTCGCTGACGACTTTCCCGTTTGCAACCAGGTCTTCTATATGCGCCAGAACTGAAAGCGCCGCAGCACCATGCAGGCGAGGGTCAGTTTCGCGGTAAATCACACCTACAATTTCAGGGATTGTTTTGTCACCTGCCCGGATTCGTGAAAGGATTGCCGTTTCACGCATCTTCCTGTGCGCACGCAATGCCCTGACAAAATCCGGTGCACGTAATACTCTTCCGCCATGCCCCGGCAGATAGTTTGTTTCCTTTCGTTCCATCATGATTTCAAGCGAATTCATGTAATCCGACATTGAACCGTCCGGCGGCGCCACAATTGAAGTTGCCCATGCCATAACATGATCACCGGAGAAAACCGTATCTGCATCCTTCAATGCGAAGCAAGCATGATTTGCCGTGTGCCCCGGTGTCAGGATGGTTTCAAGAGCCCAGCCTTTACCTTCGATCACGTCCCCGTCGCCCAGTTCATGATCGGGCTTGAAATCGCGGTCCGCTGCTGCATCAAGTGGATTGTGTTCTCCGATATGCAAATCGCGAGCAGCCCGGTGAACACCCTCCGCATAGATTGGTGCACCGGTTTTTTCTTTTAGTTTTTTTGCCAATGGAGAGTGATCGGCATGGGTATGGGTAACGATGATATGCGTAAGATCTCTATCCTTTAAACTTTTCAGTAGCAGCTCGAAATGTTCTTTGTTTTCCGGCCCGGGATCAATGACAGCCACTTCCTTCCCGCCCAGAATGTAGGTGTTGGTCCCCTTGTATGTAAATGCACTTTGATTTGGAGCCGTTATCCGCTGAATTCCAGGCGCTATATCTACGATCTGCCCATGAGATGGATCGAAACTCTGTCTGAATTCGGGCGACGCCATAACTTTTCCTGTAGAAACTTTGTTGGTGCTACCGTTGGACGGTTGCCTGTATCGTTAATAGCCAATATACCTTGCAACATCCATGCTATTTACGGAGCAAAACATGTCTTCAACGAATACCGGCAACCCGCTTGCCAATCACCTGCTGGGACAACAGTCCGCAAACTTTGCGATAAAAGTATTCCTGGTTGCATTTGGTGTGGCTTTGATTGCCATTTCTTCAAAATTTAAAGTGCCGCTTTGGCCTAATCCAACTCCGGTTACAATGCAGACCCTGGTGATTTTTACCTTGTCTGCTGCGTATGGCAGTCGTCTGGCAGTTGCGACGGTATTCGCCTATTTGGTTACAGGCGCTCTTGGTGCTCCTGTCTTTACCGGTACTCCTGAAAAGGGCCTTGGCATTTTGTACATGGTCGGCCCAACGGGCGGCTATTTGGCTGGCTTTTTGGTGATGGCCTGGATTACAGGTCTTGCTGCTGATCGTGGCTGGGACAAGAATCCTTTGAAACTCGGTTCTGCAATGCTGACCGGTGAAGCGATTATGTTGTCGATGGGCGCATTGTGGATGGGATACCTGTTTGGCTCTGAAAAAATCATCGCTTGGGGCGTTGGTCCATTTATCGTAACTGATCTTATCAAGCTTGCAATAGCTGCCTGTATCGTACCGGCGGTATGGGGTTTGCTGAAGAAAAAATAAGTTCCGCAATCATAAGAAACACAGAACCCCGGTCCTTGGCCGGGGTTTTTTCTGTGCATGATGGCTTGGTTGATTGGTTCATCGACGCTCGGAGTAGGGTTCAACTTTTGGGGCACGTTCAAAAACCACAACCGAATCATAAAAACAAACAGCTTGGGTAGCAGCGGTAAAGTAGGGAACCTTGACTGTGCCTTCCCGATCTTTTGGTTCAGATTCATAGCGAACCAGCAATCCCTCATCCAGGTGCAGGTCATTTAATGAGCGGGCACATTTTGTCGCTACATCCAAAAATGTATGCCCGTCTGGATGATCCTGGAAGCGTTTCCACAGGGAAGTGTGGGTATCTTCACACAAGTAAACTCCACGCTCTTTCATTGTTGGGTACAAATGGACAAAAGTCGAAATCTGCTGGATCGCCATGTGACCACCATCATCCAGTACGATATCAAATGGTCCATGTTGTTCCGCGATTTGATTTAGAAATTCGGGATCTGATTGATCACCAATCACAACTTCCGCCGCTTTCCCACTTAGCTCTGCACAGGCAGGGTCTATGTCAATGCCAACAATATGCGCCTCTGGCCCAAAGTAGTTTCGCCACATTTCCAGAGAACCACCACGCTGCACACCAATTTCAAGAACGCGTGGATTGGATTTTCTAAATCTCGAAAAATGTCGCTCATAGATTTCGAAATAGTGCCACCATCTGTGTAGATTCCCGGCTTTGTTTTGTTGAAATAATCTGCTCAAATCATTGTCTGCGGAATGCGAATGTTCCGCCAATTGAACCAATTTGGAAAGGGGGCCCGGGAGTATCACCAAATTTCTCCATTGCAAACCTACTGCTGGAGTAAATACTACACTCAAAACCAATTGGCATGGGTACTATTTTATTGCTTTCGGACGGAAAGTATCTTGCGAAGACAGCACAACGCCTGCGGGATTGCCGCCTGCGTTCTGATTTACAAATCCATTGTCAACTTGAACCCTGACAATCCAGTCTGCCGTCTGGGGATTGCATATTTTTGTCTCCGTATTACGCCGGGCATTGAAAATGCCCGGCGCCCATTGGTCAATTAGTCTTAGTTGGTGGGAGCGGTTGTTCGATCCAGAAAGGTGATCATGTGATCAGCGATTTCTGCCCCATACTCTTCCAGAGCAAAATGCCCGGTATCAAGCAAATGGTAATCTACATTCTTCAAATCGCGTTTGTATGGATGAGCACCATCTGCAGGAAATATGTGATCGTTCTTGCCCCACATCAAAAGTGTTGGCGTTTGATGTTTGCGAAATAATGCCTGCCACTTCGGGTATTCAGCTACATTGGTTCCGTAATCAAGGAATAGCTCCAACTGAACATCCTGGTTTCCTTTACGATCAAGAAGGTACTGAACGTGCCAATAATTGTCCGGGCTTATCTGTTCGGGATTTTTGGTGCCGTGCGTAAACTGCCACTTGGTTGCATCAAGGGTTAGAAAACCACGCAACTTGTCACCATTTTCTTTCGATGGAACTTTCCAGTACGCCTTGATCGGATCCCAGAACTCAAGAAGCCCCTCTTCATAGGCATTACCGTTTTGAATGATGAACCCGGAGACTCGCGTTGGATCCTTGGCGTACATCCGAAAACCAACCGGAGCACCATAGTCCATCAGGTACACGGAGTAACGTCCAACATTTTTCTTGTTCACAAGGTCGGTCATCATGTTGGCGATGTTCGCAAACGAGTATTCGAAGTCTTCTGCTTTCGGCATGTCCGACGCACCAAAACCCGGATAGTCGGGTGCCAACACGTGATATTTTTTTGCAAGCACCGGGATAAGGTCGCGAAACATGTGAGACGAGGTAGGAAAACCGTGCAGTAAAAGTACGGTTGGTTTCGTCGGATCGCCGGCTTCCCTGTAGGCGATGTTGATACCGTTGATCTTTTCGGATTTGAATGAAATCTGCTCAATGGAAACAATCGGTTTTATTTCCGATGCGAGAGCCATTGAGGCGGTTACCGGTGGTGCCAGTGCCAGAGCAAACATACTGGCTGCCAAAATAGCCTTGAGTTTTTTGGTCATTGTAATTCTCCTTTGGTTTGTTTTCATGGGTACTGAATTCACTCATTGTGTTGAGCGGGATTTCAGTTCTTCGTTTTCCATTCCGAGTTGCGCGATTTCTTCCCGCATCGGACCGAGATAGGTTTCCAGCTCTTCAAGTGTCATGCGCTGGGGAATGTGTTGCGGACAGTTCCAGTCCAGTGCCTCAATGGTAATCACAACTGCGCGTTCTGGCAGGCCGCGATAACCGGGCTCACGAAGCTCATTAATGAGTTTTACGTCGTCCTTCGCGTCAACCAGTTTGGCTCGCCCCCAGATTTTCAACCGGCGACGATTGGGATAATCCATGAGGATCAATGAAATGCGATCATTGTCTGCAAGGTTTCCTGTGCTGAGATACTGTCGGTTTCCCCGAAAATCTGCGTAAGCGATGGTTTGATCATCAAGAACTTTGAGAAAGCCGTTTGGCCCGCCTCTAAACTGTACATAAGGCCAGCCAGATTTCGAAACAGTTGCCTGATAAAACCCGTCTCTGTGAGAAATGAATTCTGCCTCTACAGGGCCTATGCGATCACCGCGATCTGCATCGGGATCAAGAAAGTTTGCGTAATTTGCAGCTGATCCGTTTTGTTCCTGTGTCGAAAGAACGGAGGGAGTGAAGGTGATTTCAGCAAATGCGCGGGTCATGGTTCATTCCTTTATGAATTGGCGTTTTAGAGGCCCAGTTCAGATAGTCCCGAATGATCAGCGGGTCGCGGGCCAAGGGGCCAATGAAATTTGCGCTCCGCTTCTTCGATTGCAAGGTCATTGATGCTGGCGATACGGCGCTTCATCAGCCCATCATTGGCAAATTCCCAGTTTTCATTTCCATACGAACGAAACCAGTTTTCACCATCGTCACACCACTCATAGGCAAAGCGCACTGCAATCCGAGTGCCGACAAACGCCCAAAGTTCCTTGATGAGTCGGTATTCATTCTCACGGTCCCACTTTCGCTCCAGGAATGACTGAATTTCATCACGTCCAGCCAGGAATTCCGATCGGTTCCGCCACTTCGAATCAATTGAGTAGGCTTGCGCTACCTTTCCAGGATTGCGGCTGTTCCATCCGTCCTCAGCAGCGCGTACTTTTTGCGTGGCAGTAACCAGCGTGAAAGGCGGGACCGGCGGCCGGGTTGCTTGGGTTTCTTGAACGTTCATGACTTGCTCCGTTGGCAGGTTGTCTCAAAGTTTACCGATCGGTACATATTGCGAATACGTAAATGTACCGATCTGTTCACAATGTCAAGGCGTATTATGAAATAAGTTGGAGGGAATTGTTTGAATATGGTTTAACATATTGAAAAGCAATGATTAAAAAATAAACTTGAATAAAAGCAACGAATTGAATATGTACTAATCAGTAAATGATAGGAGCTTCAAATGCGACCATCCAAGCGGGATGAATTGGTCCAAAAAGCACTACAGACGTTCTACCGGAACGGTTTTCACGCAACAGGTATGGATTCGCTTGTCGCAGAGACCGGAATCTCAAAGACTTCGATGTACAAGCATTTTCGAACCAAGGAAGATCTGATCCTTGCAGTGCTGCGATTACGCGATGAGCAATTCCGCAATTGGTTGTACCGCCGTATGGAAGAGCTTGCCGGAGAGTCATCGGGGCAACTGATTGCCATGTTCGATGCTTTGGGAGAATGGTTTGCAAAACCCGAATTTCGGGGCTGCATGTTCGTCAAGGCTTCTTCGGAATTTCAGGATGCAAGCCACCCCATCCACAAACAATCAGCAGATCACAAGCAGATGCTTGAGAAACACCTGTATGAGTTGGCTACGAAAGCTCAGTTGAATGAAGCCGCCGGATTGGCGCGCCAACTGATGCTCTTGAAAGAAGGAGCAATCATAATTGCTCATTTGCGTTACACCGAAAATCCGGCAATTGATGCAAAGAAAGCCGCTGTCGCGCTTGTTGAAAAAAGTCGAATGTAGCCCTTTGGTGCAGATTAATGCGAAAGCTCTTTCAAACCCGCATCAATACCTGACAGAGTAAGCGGATACATCCGCTCACCAATGACCGAGCGGATCATGTGGGTCGATTGCGTATAACGCCAGTGTGGCTCAGGAACCGGATTAAGCCAGATTGCATTTTTCCATTGTTCAAGAACCCGCTTTAGCCAGGCTTCGCCAGTTTCCTCATTCCAGTGCTCGACGGAACCGCCGGGATAGGCAATCTCATAAGGGCTCATGGCTGCATCACCTACAAAAATCACTTTGTAGTCCGGGCCGTAGGTATGCAATATATCCCAGGTTGAAATGCGCTCCTGATGGCGGCGGTGATTGTCTTTCCACACACCTTCATAAAGACAATTGTGAAAGTAGAAATATTCAAGGTTCTTGAGCTCCATACGCGCGGCCGAAAACAGTTCTTCAACCATCTTCACATGGTCGTCCATCGAGCCGCCAATATCCAGGAACAGAAGAACTTTTATCGCATTGCGGCGTTCCGGGCGGGTTTTGACGTCAAGATAACCATGTTCGGCCGTCGCCCGGATTGTGTTGTTCAAGTCCAGCTCTTCTTCCGCACCATCGCGAACCCAGCGGCGCAATCTCTTCAGGGCAATCTTGATATTTCGTGTTCCAAGTTCAACGGAATCGTCAAGGTTTTTGAATTTTCGCTTGTCCCAAACCTTGACCGCCCGACGATGACGCGATTCATGCTGGCCAATTCTCACCCCTTCCGGATTGTAACCATAAGCGCCAAACGGCGATGTTCCTGCCGTTCCGATCATCTTGGACCCACCCTGATGACGTTTGTGTTGCTCCTTTAAGCGCTCACGCAGCGTCTCCATCAGCTTTTCAAAGCCGCCGAGACTTTCGACCAGTTTCTTTTCTTCTTCACTGAGATGTTTCTCGGCAAGCTTTCGCAGCCATTCTTCCGGCAAATCAACCTGTTCGGTTTCTTCGCTGCCGCTCACGCGCTCAACGCCCTTGAAGAATTCAGAAAACACGACATCAAACCGGTCGAGATTTCGTTCATCTTTTACGAGTGCCGAACGGGCAAGGAAGTAAAAACTTTCCACATCATAGGTGACGAGGTCTCTTTTCATCGCTTCCAGCAAGGTCAGATATTCCCGTAGAGTCACAGGAACTTTCGCTGCTTTGAGTTTTAGAAAGAACGGCAGAAACATGGGTCAGTCATACCATTTTGGTATTCGCCCGCAACCAATCATCCAGATTGTTTTTGGTAAAGTTTCCAGCCTCAAGGTGGGAAAGCACAAACTTTGTTGTGTCCGTTGCGTTTGCAGTTATTTTTATGCCGTTTACCCGAAGAAAAGAGTAAGTGACAGCAAATCCCACTGGTCTATTTCCGTCCACAAATCCGTAGTTGATGGTAAGGCTTTCCCATAATGCGGTGGCTTCTTCAGTGATGTCGCAGTAATATCCGGTTTGTGGTCGCAACAGTGCGTTATTCAATCAATTGCCTTTCCAACCTCGTTGTCTCAAGCCAATGCGGCCCGAGGCGTTGTGTAGTTCTCATTGCGGGTCATCATCGCCCATGCCATACGGGCGATCTTGTTGGCAAGCGCGACGACCGCGATCTTCGTTGATGGGCGCTGCATCAGTTTGGCCAACCAGGGATGGCGGGTGTAGCCCAATTGTTTGGCCCGCCGGATGACCGATAGGGCTCCTACGACCAGCAGTTTTTTCAAATAACGGTTACCCGCCTTCGGGATTGATCCCAACCGTTCCCTGCCACCGGTGGAACTTTGTTTTGGTACCAGCCCGATCCAGGCACTCAGGTCACGGCCCGACCTGTAGACATGCGGATCAGGCACGCGGTCAGCAAACCTGCCTGGAGCGTACCTGATCCGCCGTGGCCGAACCCGCTGGCCGAAGCGTTTGGCAGCAAGGCAACGGTCGACTGCGCCATTGTTTTGTATTGTTCGTGGGTCCGCTCTCACTGTCAGATGTACCGAAATCAAATACCCCATGGGATGCAAGCCACAACTGCAAAAATTGCACCTAGAACTGTCACAGCTCGCAGTGGAAACTGAAATCCTATTCCCTTGTCAATTATGTAGGAGGGTTTGCGTTTGGGTGCTGAAAACCGGTCGAGGTTGTTCAGGTAGGATTCATGGTCCTTAAGATAGGGATCTTTCATTGTTCTGTCCTTTCAAGTGATCGACGGGAAGAACCTGCCAGAAACCAAAACCAAACAGGTAGTGCAGGATTGGAACCGGTTCCGGTACAATTTGTGAACTGGATCGAAAGGAAGGGGCGGTGTAACCTTTAACTGTAAGGAGATTGCAGCATGAAGGCCAAGCCATACGGAATAGTCTGTCCAATCTCACATGCTTGCGAAGTCCTGGAACCTCGATGGACAATCCCGATACTGGTGGAAATGTGGGATGGCACAACGCGATTCAATGATATTCGCCGGGCGGTCGGCAACATATCTCCTGCGCTTTTATCAAGGCGCTTGAAGGAACTTGAGGTGCAGGGTCTGATCGAACGGATCGAAGACAAGTCCACCGGGAATGTTGACTATGTCCGAACAAATCGTGCAATTGAACTCGAACCTGTCCTCAATGCTCTTGGCAATTGGGCACAATGCAATATCGAGGCACAAGCCGCGTTGGCCAATACTGACGTTCCTACCCTGATGTGGGATATGCGCCGATTGTTTAACCGAGACGAGCTACCCAATAGGCAGATTGTAATTCAGTTTCGATTTGCAGACGAGGGCCTGGATCATGATATATACTGGGCTCTAATTCGACCGGAGAAGCCTGTAGAAATTTGTATAAAGATACCTGGATTTGACGTTGACCTATACGTCGAAACGAACCGTATTTCACTTTCTGCCATTATCCTAAGCAGAACTACCATCTCACGCGAACTGGATGCGGGACGCCTTTTCCTGAGTGGAGACTCTCTTCTTGTTCGTACAATTGACCGGTGGCTATACCACCGTACAAAAGAAAATCCCGTTGAAGTTCGAAAGCTTGATACCATAACGAACTCTACCGACTGATTGTTCTGAATGGCGGCCACGTTCTTGGCTTGCGAAATGTTCACTCAACTGGATCAAACTGTATTTCCTCTTTCTATTCTCCGCATTCCTTCTTGGTTAGCACGTAGAGAATTGTAAAGCCCCCTTGTTATGTGCCATTTCTTGATAGAGTTTCTGGAACTGTGACCTGCTACCCATGCTTGGACCACCCGGCTGGAGATTTTCCGGGGTGTTTTGCTCAGGGAGGTGATGGTGCCTGTGAGCAGTTAAACAGCGATATCGGCGGCTTGATGCGGGCGCGAACCATGAATTGCTATTGGTGCTTCCAAGCTCCGATTGGTTATCGTTACGAACGCGTATCCGAGCATGGCAACTTGCTGGTGCGTGAAGAACCCAACGCTACAATCATCCAGGAAGCTCTTGAAGGGTTTGCCACCGGACGATTTGAAACCCAGGTCGAGGTAAGGCGCTTCCTCGAAAGCCAACCTGCGTTTCCAAAAGACCTGCCCGGTGGAAAAATTCGCAATCAACGGGTGTTCGATATTGTTCGCCGTCCGGTTTATGTGGGCTATATCGAAGCTGAAAACTGGAACATCGCACTACGCAAAGGCCATCATGAAGGCCTGATCTCTTATGAAACCTTTGAGAAGATCCAGGATCGTTTGCTCGAAGGTGCCAAAGCACCGGCACGCAAAGACATCAATGAAGACTTCCCGCTTAGAGGATTTGTCACCTGCGACGATTGTGAAAGACCTCTGACGGCGTGCTGGTCAACCAGTAAGACCGGAAAGAAACATCCCTATTATCTTTGCCACAATAAGGCCTGTGAGAGCCATAGAAAGTCCATTCCCCGAGACAAGTTGGAAACAGAGTTCGAAGCTATCCTGCAATCCATGCAACCAACTGAAAACTTGTTTGTAATTGTAAAAACCATGTTCAAACATGCATGGAACCAAAGATTGATCCAATCGAAGGATACAATGAGCAAACTAAGGCAGGATGTAAAAAAGGCCGAAAGACAGATTGATCAATTACTGGATCGAATCGTCGATGCAGAAAACGCATCTGTAATCAGAGCCTATGAAACCAAAATTGCAAAACTTGAAAAACAAAACTGATTACAACCGAAAAACTGCAAGATCACGGCAAGCCGAAGCATACCTTTGAGGAAATGTTCGAACTCGCTCTGAAGTTTCTCTCAAACCCTTGGAAACTATGGGCTTCCGGCCAAATCCATCTCCGCAAAACAGTGCTTAGATTGGCATTTGCAGACCGCTTGGCCTATCACAGAAAAGAAGGGTTTCGAACCCCGCAACTATCTGAACCATTTACGTTTTTAGGAGGACTCATGCAAAATTGTGAAATGGCGCACCCGACAGGATTCGAACCTGTGACCTCTGCCTTCGGAGGGCAAGGGAATACGGATTTTCAACGTTTTTTAAATTTCCTGAACTTTCACTAACGCATTGTTTTTCTTTGTATTTAATATTTTTGTTTGCATCAAAGTTCCTTGACGTTCCGGCTTTGGTGGTTACTATGTGGTTACTTTTTCATAAAAACAACCGCGGAAGTGCCAAGGCATGTCAGGCAAATTGACAAAATCATCCATCGATAAAGCCATCCCTCAGGATCGTGATTATTTTCTCTGGGATAGCGAATTGAAAGGCTTCGGAATCAAAATCGCAAAAGGTGGCCGGAAGTCCTATGTCTGCAAGTACCGCGTCGGCAGTGGCCGATCTGCCCCAACCCGGCGCATGACCATCGGTGCCCACGGATCTCCCTGGACCGTAGAACAAGCACGTGCTGAAGCACGCAAATTGCTTGGCAGGGCTGCCAATGGCGAAGACCCTGCGAGGGAAAAGCAGGAAGAGAAGAAACAAATAACAGTTGCGCAGCTTTGTGATCTATATCTGGAAAACGGCATCGGCACGAAAAAGCCCAGCACAATCTCGACAGATCGCGGTCGTATCGAACGCCACATTAAACCGCTAATTGGCAAAATGAAGGTACAGGAAGTTTCACGTGCCAATGTCAAACGCTTCCTACAAGACGTTGCAAACGGGAAAACATCCATTGATAAAAAAACCGGTTTGCGCGGTCGTGCAATAGTAACGGGTGGCAAAGGTACAGCGACACGAACAGTCGGCCTTCTCGGAGGAATTTTCAGCTATGCCCTAGACTGCGGCCTGATAGAAGTTAATCCTGTTCATGGCGTTAAGCGGTTTCCTGACAGAAAGGGCCAGCGCTATCTTAGCCAACAGGAATTGGTCAAGTTAGGGCGGGCATTATCCGATGGCGAAAGCAATGGTCTCAACCCGCAGTCTTTGGCTATTCTGAAATTGCTTATTTTCACAGGAGCGCGAAAAAGTGAAATTGAGCGCCTGCAATGGGATGCTGTCGATATTCAAGGCGGTTATCTTCGCCTAGAAGATTCGAAAACCGGTCAAAAGACTATTCTGCTAAATGCCGGTGCTCTAGAAACTCTCAGTAATATACCTAGGCTTGATGGGTCAGCCTTTGTCTTTCGGGCTCATCGTGGCAATGGATATTACCAGGGTACACCTAAAGTTTGGCGATTTGTTCGAAACATGGCAGGTCTTGACGACGTTCGTTTACACGATCTTCGCCACAGTTTCGCGAGCATTGCTGTTTCAGGTGGTGCGAGCCTGCCAATCATTGGTGCGCTTCTGGGACACACGGATAGCGCCACAACACAACGCTATGCTCACCTGCATGATGATCCGTTGAAGGCAGCAAGCGAGGCAGTTAGCGGAAAAATTGCAGCAGCGCTTGGCAAGTCTAGTGAGAAATCACGGTTGATTGAAATCACAGGTAAGAAAATCCAATGACCGCTATGCGGAGAGGCTGTGTGGAAAGTAGTCTTTCTGTTTCATTGATTGTTGTTGTGGCGACGAGTTTCGCAATTTTTCGGATATCTTTGTAATTGACTTTGTTTGACCGGCAATATGCGCCTGACAGGACAATATCAGCGGTA
>JAJFHU010000012.1 GCA_021775455.1 Hyphomicrobiales bacterium
ATCCAGTCCTCTAGACTGTCAGGAAACAGCGTCACCTGATCGCGCTCAACCCCTTCAATAAAACCCGCCATTCGTCCCTCCGACCATTCAGAGGATTATACCTGACTCGTGAGTTTCCACACACCCAGGGTCATTAGCAGAAGTCACAACGTTTGCGAGCTAATCAACTCTCGACACAATTTCCAGTTTGCTCAGGGCTCAGAATTGCCTCACTTATGATCATCAATATCAATTCGTCCCCAGCCGTTCTTCACACAGGGTCTTCACCAGTTTCAATAGCAGTTTGGTGCGTTGGCCGAGCCATTGAAGGTCGTCGGAGGGAATTGAGAATTTTTTCGAGTAACGTGCCTTTACGTAAGCCTCGCGGAGCAGGTTGAACGACGCCTGTATCTTTTTGGTTTCGCGCGGCCACACTTCAATGAGGCGCGGTTCGAAGGCTTCCGCCCAGGAACGAAGTTCCTTGATGTTGTGGGTCTCTGGCGAGTGGAGCGTGAAAGTCAACATCAGACAATGGTAGGCGCTTTCTACAGATTGGTGCAAGTAGAATGAAGCGAGCCTCTCTCGCCCTTTTGCTACATTCGCTATGAAATCTTCATGGAAATGTTCGGCATCGGGATACCAGGTCTCAAAATACATTTGAGACTCCTCAAGCGCCACCTCCGGTGACAATGGTTTCGGCTTGATGAAGGTTTTTGAACCCTTCAACTCGTAGAGCAGAATGCCTTGTTTGGCGATATTGAGAAAAAACTGTCGCCCGCGTTCCAGCCTGTCGTTGATGTCGTGCAGCGTGTGGACGATCATCGTGTATTCCGGCCCTGGCACCGGGTGATCCTGTGACATCAGCCGCAACAGGCGATCTTCGGCACGGTTACGCCATTCGGCACCCGGATCGCAGAGCTTCTCGTTGTTGACGATGATGAGGAGATCATAGTCGGATCGGTAGCCATCAAGGCGGTTATCATCAACCCAGTCATCTCGGGCGTGCGAACCGAACAGGATAATCTTTTCAATCCGCGCTTTCTTCTTCCTCTCGGAAGTGGAAAGCTTCAGCGCTTCTTCGAATTCCTCGTGGATAATTGCAACACCACGCGCCAGCTCCCGCTGTTTCTTCTCCGGCAGATGATCAAGGCTATCGCGCATGGGGTTGTTTTAATCGCGTGGCGCGATTCGGGGAAGGGGGTTTTCCAATCGGATGAGCCGATGTGCGGTGCTCTCTCCCAGCTTGGCACCAGAAGCAGGACTGCAATTCCACCAATCTCAATTCCCCAGCATCGTTCTTGCATACCAATTCGCAAATGCCGCCACATTGGCTTCCATGTTCGGGGAGAACCTTCCCTGTTCGGCAAATGGCGAATTGAGGCCCAACTGCTGGTTTTCAAGCGCCGGGATATCCTCTGCAATTGCTGCATCGAGGCGGATATAATATTGCTCCACAGCTTCTTCAAAATTTTCCCGCGCAACGGTCTGTCGTTCAAAACAGGCGGTTTGTGTAATCCGACTCCGATTTGCGCAAATCGGATTGGATTCATAAATCCACAACGCATCACTGCCTGCTGCAAAGGTCATGTTGGGAAAAATCCAGGTATACCGAACGCCGTTTGCAACAGCCGGGTCAAGGCCGGCCATGTTTGGAAGCGCATGTTCTTGCTGATCCTCCAGCAATCCACCTGTGCCTGCTGTTTCCCCATACTGGCTGGCAAATTCTCCAGTCACCTTGTCAGATGGTTTGGGTGGATCGTAAACCGCATTAATTGAATCTGGATGCACATAGGGAAGATGGTAATATTCATTGAACACATCAATGAAGGCTTTCCAGTTGCAATTCACCTCAAACGTCCTTCGGCGCAGGGGAACCAGCGTCTCCATAGGCCAGGGCCTGTGTAATTTTGCGAATTCTCCAAGCTGAGCTTCGACCGCAGGTGCATTCTTGTCGAGGCAAACGAAAGCGAGGCTGGCAACTTCAGCAGCCTGAAACTCGATCAATCCGTACTGCGCACGGTCGAAATCCGGCATTTCTTCAATACCGGGAACGCCCGCGAGTGTTCCATCCAGCTTGTAAGCCCAACTGTGAAACGGACAACGAATGCCGGAACAATTTCCCTCACCGTCCAGAAGTCGTGCACCCCGATGGCGGCAGGTGTTGGCATAGGCACGCAGTTTTCCTGCCTTGTCGCGAAGCACGATAATCGGCACCCCACCAATTTCCAGCGCCTCATAATCGCCTGCTTTCTTGAAACGACCGGCAGGGCCAATGCCAATCCATTTCCGGCGAAATATTTGTTGGATTTCCTCGGAAAGTATTGCATCGCTTGTATAGCACTCCGGCGGAATGCAAAGGGCGGTTTCGGGTGAAGCGATGCAATTTTGAAGCTGGTCACCCAGATTGCTGACACCTTCTACCGAGGTTCTATCGAGCATGACAACCATCCCTCCCTAAACGACAATCCGCAACACCAGCGTAACGGAAACCCACCCTCTTGATTCACGTTTTTCCGACTGAGAATGCATCCTTTCGATACATTTTCCAATCCGCCAAAAACTGCTCTGTGTTGAGCAATTTAACGTATTCGCGCCGTTGTGCCTGCCAGGCAAACCGGATTGAATTGAGTACAAGAGGTTCGTCGAATTTTTTGTAATTTTCGTCAATTGGAGCCCAGCGGATTAGTGCAGGAGGGCTGAGTTGAAATGCCCCCTCACCTACACTAGCTGATTTCCAATCGACGGTATTGATCCGCTTGTTAAAATCAGAAACAAACGCGTTCACATCCCCATTAAAATCTTCTGCATCACTATATCGTTCGCTTACCACGCGGTTGTACCAATAGGCTGCCAACTCCTCAGCGCGGCTCTTATCCGATTCGTTTTCCATGACTTTTGCCGCCATGAATATCGCCAAATCCGACAAACACGCCGCATAAAGGTTCCATTTTGCGATGTTGATCGATTTAACAAATTCTTCGTCCTGGAACATATTTGGGTAGGCGATACCCATTCGTGTCTTAAGATACCCGTACAGCGATTTCTGGCCAATGAATGCCGCCCGATTCCCAAGAAACTCCCCAAAATCCTCCGATTTGACGATCGGATGATGCTTCTTGAAGACGCTGAACTTGCCTTTGAAATTCCCTAAAAACTCCCGAATTTGGCTCATAACAAGAACCTCAATTCCCCGGTCGTACTAATACGAAGGTTGAGGGGTATAATAGCCGAAACGAGTTCCAATTGTGGCAATTTTATGTAACCTTTTCATACATGCGCAAGCTTTTGAGCGTGCGTTGTGCGTTCACTTTGAACTGTTTTGAGTGAATATCAACCGCGATGTCAATGACCAATTTTAATTGGTTTTGGCATCCTATCTCAAGGGGAGGTAGCTGTGTCTAACACAACTAAATCCAATGAGGCTCACTGGAGAAAAACCCGGAACCTGACATTCTTTGTCCTGTTCATCTGGTTTATTTTCTCAATGGTGATCCCATGGAATGCAAATGCCCTTAACGGATCGTCCTTCTTGGGCTTCCCGCTGGGTTACTATATGTGCGTCCAGGGTTCATTGATCGTTTTCGTTCTGCTGATCTTTTTTCAAAACTGGCGGCAAGATGCGATCGACGATGAATTCGGCGTCGGTGAATAGGGGGATTGGAAAATGAAAGGTAACTTCGTAGACAATCTCGGTCGAGTATACGGACTGTATACTGGCGGATTCATTGTTTTCATCATTCTCATGGCCATTCTTGAACAAATGGGCGTGAGTGCAGCGACAATCGGTATTCTTTTTGTTGCATTTACAATTGCGATCTATGCCCTGATTGGCTGGTTGTCACGCACCATGGAAGTGGATGCGTACTACGTGGCGGGACGTGAAGTTCCGGCGGTCTATAACGGCATGGCGACAGCAGCTGACTGGATGTCTGGCGCTTCGTTTGTGGCTCTTGCTGGTGGTATCTACTTCGGTGGGTATGGCTATCTGGGCTTCATTGTTGGGTGGACAGGCGGCTATGTGCTGGTGAACTCGCTCATGGCACCGTATCTGAGAAAGTTTGGCTGTTATACAGTACCTGACTTTATCGGAACGCGTTACGGCGGTAACTTCGCGCGCTTCTGTGCTGTTGTTGTTCTGGTTGTTGCGTCCTTCACGTATGTGACGGCGCAAATCAATGCAACTGGAACGATCGCTGCTCGTGCACTTCATATTCCGTTTGAATATGGTGTTTGGTTCGGGCTTTTTGGTATCCTTATCTGTTCCATGCTTGGTGGCATGCGGGCGGTGACCTGGACCCAGGTGGCGCAGTACATCGTGCTGATTATCGCATATCTGACTCCGGTTATATGGATGTCCAATTCGCAGGGCTTCGGCATCATTCCGCACTTCGGATATGGTGACGCTGTCAACCGGATTACGGAATTGGAAGGAACTTTGGGTCTCAATGCCGCAGCAGAAAATGTGGCAGGATTGAGAGTTCTGACAACACCGCACAACGCACCGGGTACTGGAATGGAAGCCTGGGCAATGGTTTCACTAGCAATTGCCATGATGACCGGCACTGCTTCTTTGCCGCACATCTTGATGCGTTACTTTACAACGCCATCCGTGCGTCAGGCGCGTAAGTCTGTTGCCTGGTCATTGCTCTTCATCTTCCTGCTGTACTTTACAGCACCGGCTCTTGCCACGTTGACGAAGTTGCAGTTGCTTGATCCAACTCTTCCGACTGCCGTTATTGGCCAGTCAATTGAAGTGGTTCAAAGTCTGGCCTGGGTGATAAACTGGACCGATGTGGGCATGTTATCCGTGGTTGACCAAAACGGTGACGGCATAGTGCAGTTGAATGAGTTCTTCATGCGCCCCGACATTGTGGTGCTTGCTACTCCAGAGATTGCCGGTTTGCCTTACGTCGTTTCCGGCCTTGTGGCCGCTGGTGGTATGGCTGCCGCGATGTCCACGGCCGATGGTCTGCTTTTGGCGATCGCCAATGCTCTGTCACACGATTTGTACTACAAAATCATCGATCCTAAAGCTGATACAAAGACACGTTTGATCGTGGCTCGTGTATTGCTTATCTTGATCGGTGCTGCTGGTGCATTGGTGGCATCCTTGCAACTCACCGGTATTCTTGGTGCGGTTGCCTGGGCGTTCTGCTTCGCTAACTCTGGCTTGTTCTTCCCGCTGGTGCTTGGCATTTGGTGGAAACGGGCAAATGCGGCAGGTGCGATTGCAGGCATGATTTGTGGCTTTGCAGCAGGTACTATCTACCTGGTCTATTTGCGCAACGGTGGCGACGCGATCCTTGGTCTGGATCATCTGCGGTTCGGTATCATCGGTATGCCAGTAAGCTTGATTGCAATGGTTGTCGTGTCTCTCATGACACCAGAGCCAGATGCTGAAACCCAAAAGATGGTGGACGAAGTCCGCTATCCTGGCGGTGACACCATCCTGAAAAGCGGGCACTAGGCTTTTCTGATATGAATTTTGGGGGCGGAGCGTTTGTTCCGCCCCTAATTTTTGTGTAATACCCAAACTAGAAACAGGCGGATTTTTGCATGCAAGACACCCTCACCATGTTTCCAATATGGGTCATTGTACTGGACTACATCCTTGGCATGATTATGTGGACGCTGATAGCACGAGCGGCGATGGGGATTTTTCTACCGGAAAATTCGCCCTTCTTTTTCAGCCGGTTTTTTGTCCAGGCAACCAATCCAATCCTCAAGCTGTTTAACCCTATAACCCCCGGTTTCATGGTGCCATTGGTAGTACCGTTGTTTGTAGCCTGGTTCTTTTTCATGTTTCGGTTCTACTTGATGCCATGGCTGCTTGGGTATTCTGTGATGGGCATGTTGTCATTTCCCTTGGAAGGTGACATCGCGCGCGGACTTTATGAACTCGCCAATCCCGGTAACTAACCGCTGCACTACATTCCTTCGTTGAATTGACGCCCGATACCTTGCGGATCAAAGTGTTGTCATGAGCGACTCTCGTCCACAACTGCGCCGAACAACTCCACTGGTTTCGATTTCCGCAATTGTCATCGACACCGAAACCACTGGTTTGAACACGCAATCTGACCGCATCGTACAAATCGGGGCCGTTGCCATGCGGGACGGAAAACTGGATTTTGACTCCACATTCGATGTTTTGGTCAATCCTGGGATTCCAATTCCCCCGGCTTCAACTGAAATCCATCATATCAATGATGAGGATGTGAAAGGTGCTGAAACTTTCGAGCAGGCCATCCCGAAGCTTGATGCGTTCTTCAACGCACCCCTGTGGATTGGATATTCGATCGGCTTTGACCTCGCAGTCATGAAGGCGGAACATGAACGTGCGGGGTTGGATTGGTCTCCTCCTCCCAGCCTCGACCTTCAGCATTTGGGTCAACTCGTTGTGCCCAATCTTCCCAACCGGTCACTTGAGACGCTTGCGGTCTGGCTCAAAGTACCGACAGACAATCGTCACAACGCATTGGGTGACGCCATCATGACTGCCAGGGTCTTCAAGGCACTGGTGCCCAAACTGGCAGAAAAAGATATCTTTACATTTGCGGCGGCCAAACGGGCATCCAACCGCATCAGTACACCCGGTGCTTCAGAAAACGGTTGGGCAGACATTCGCGATGAAGGCGCCCTTAGAGTTCGAAATGTCAGTGAATATGCCCGCATTGACAGCTACCCCTATCGACACCGGGTAAGTGAAATCATGAACTCGCCACCCAAAACAGTGAAACCCAAAACGACTTTGGCAGCGGCCATGAAGCAACTGATGGATGACAATATCAGTTCCCTGTTTGTCGTGCCGGAAAAAGCCGGAAAATCTCATGGCATAATTACGGAACGTGATGTTCTAAGAGCAATTGCGAACTACGGTCCAGGCGCACTAAAGAAAAATGTAGATCAATATTGCACCCGCCCACTGATGGGGATTGGTGAAGATGAATTCATCTACAAAGCCATTTCCCGAATGAGTTCCCTCAATGTTCGCCACCTTGCTGTATTTGACAGTCGCGGCAAACTTGCAGGTGTAATAACCAGTCGGGATTTGTTGCAACAGCGTTCTGGTGAAGCGTCAATTTTGGGTGACAACATCGAACAGGCAAATTCAGCGGAAGAGTTGGCTACCATCTGGCCTTCGCTGGCAGAAACAGCTCGTGGTCTTGTTTACGAACAAGTTGATCCTCGTAACATTGCCGCGATAATCTCGCGGGAACTGCGCGCCCTTACTCGGCGAGCCTGTGAACTTTCTATTGAGGAAATGGCCGAAAAAGGTCGCGGAAAACCGCCAGTCCAGTGGGCCATGATGGTTTTGGGCTCTGGCGGGCGTGGCGAAAGTCTGCTTGCCATGGATCAGGACAATGCAATCATCTTTGAAAAAGGAGAGCCTGGAGGAAAAACAGACCGGTGGTTTGAAGAAATGGGAACACGTGCAACCATGATATTGCATCATGCAGGTGTTCCCCTGTGCGACGGCAATATTATGGCGTCAAACCTGGAGTGGCGAATGAGCCGCGAACGTTGGCGCAAAAATGTTCAGCACTGGATTTCACGTTCAAATCCACAGGATATTATAAACAGTGACATATTTTTTGATGCCAGTGCAGTTGCTGGAAATGAAGAATTGTTGCGCGAACTAGAACTTGATGCACTTGAAGCGGCCTCAAAATCACGGAATTTCATTCAGCTGCTGTCCATGAACGCAGCTGATTTTCCAACCGTGTTGGGCTGGTTCAACAAAATCAAGACAGAAAACGGGCGAGTTGACCTGAAACGGGCGGGTTTGATGCCAATCTTCTCTGCCGCAAGGGTTCTTGCCCTTAAACACCGCATTGCGCTCAATTCCACACCGCAACGCTTGGAAGCGGTTAAAGAACTGGAACCTGAAAAGGCCCGCACGCTCGAAAATTTGACGGAAGCACATCGAATTTTCCTTGAAATCATCCTCAAACAGCAATTGCGCGATCTGGATGCTGGTCTTCCGCTTTCAAACTCCATTTCTCCCACCGCATTTTCGGGTTTTGAACTTGAGGAAATTCGTTGGGCACTAAATGAGACCCGAGCAGTCTCTGATGTGCTCGGCGTGGGCCTTACCTACGCCTAATTGGCTAACAGAAAATACTTATTAAAATCACCTGAAAGCTGGACAAAACAGCCGAGTCTGGCTAAAAGCCAACGGAGCTGTCAGGTATCCATCTGACTGGCAATAGATTTTATTTGTGATTGCCGGACTTTTCCCCTATATGAGGGCCAATTCCCGCAGGCAATTACCCGAAATTGAAGAGGCAAAAAACGTGTCCACTTTCGACAAGGTAGCAGACATCATATCCGAAACCAGTGAAATTCCTCGTGATGAGATTACGATGGAAAGCCACACAATTGATGATCTGGGCATCGACAGCCTGGATTTTCTTGATATTGTATTCGCTGTCGACAAGGAATTCGGAATCAAGATTCCCCTTGAAACATGGACCCAGGAAGTCAATGATGGAAAAGCTTCAACGGAAGAATATTTCGTTATGAAAAACCTGTGCGGTAAAATCGACGAGTTGGTTTCCGCAAAAGCCTAGTTTAAGTGGCATAGAGATTGGATTTCTGGCCCCAAAATGGGGCCAGTTTTTTATTGAAGACTGATCATGCAGCTAGAATTATTCAAAATGATCGACCGGATTAGTGCGGTCGATCTCGACGCAAGAAAGCTCAACGCCTCTTCTACCGTGCCGGATGAAAGCAAGGTGTTTGAAGGTCATTTTCCCGGGCACCCATTGGTTCCCGGCGTGTTGATGATTGAAACGATGGCTCAGGCATCGGGAATTTTAATCATGCACACAATCGATTTTGAAAAGATACCTTTTCTTGCCGGTGTAAAAGAAGGAAAACTGCGTGATTTTCTGGGCCCTAGGGCTGAAATGGACATAACAGCCGAAATAGAACACGAAGGCTCCGGTTTTGCGGTCACACGAGCTGAAATTCGTTCGGAAGGCAAGCGAGTTGCGAATGCCCAACTGACTTTCACCATTAGGCCGTTTCCGACTGCCGAGTTGCAGAAAACCATCATACGTGAGGTTGCAGAGATGAAGAAGTCTGGGTAGATTTTTCTCGCAACCGCACCCGATCAACTTTCGTCGAAATCACAAAAGAATATTCCTATTCAAGCGACCGGAACACCAACATGACAGCGAACAACCATGAAGTCTGGATTACAGGAGTAGGTATCGTCTCCTGCTTTGGTGAAGGCGCAGAACATCATTGGAAAGTGCTTGGCGCTGACAAGGCACCAAAACCCATAATCGACAACGAAATTGTCAAGCCGTACAGTGTTCATCCACTCCCGGAAATGGATTGGTCATTGCAAATTCCAAGGCGTGGCGACCAGCGCCAAATGGAAAACTGGCAACGGCTTGGTACATACACGGCGGGTCTTGCCTTGGAAGATGCCGGCATGAAAGAGATTGAGGAACTGGTCTCTTCCATGGATTTGGTGGTCGCAGCCGGCGGCGGCGAGCGTGATGTGGAAACCGACAACGCGATCATGCGTGATGCGATTGCTGCAAACGACCGCGAAAAACTGCTACTGGAGCGCCTGCCCTCTGATCTGCGCCCTACCCTGTTTTTGGCGCAGTTATCAAACCTGCTTGCAGGTAACATTTCCATCGTTCACAAGGTCACCGGCTCATCCCGGACATACATGGGCGAAGAAACTGCAGGGATCACTTCCATTGAAAATGCGGTATCGAGGATAAAATCCGGTCAAAGCACACATTTGCTCGTTGGCGGCTCTTACAATGCAGACCGTCCGGACGCTTTGCTCCCACATGAGCTTGGTCATCACCTTTATCGTGGTGGAGATGCGGGTATTCATGGTCGACAGGCTGATGGTGGTGGTTTGCGTATGGGCAGCGCAGGTGCATTTTTGGTATTGGAAGAAGCTGAACATGCCAGGAAACGCGGCGCAAAAGTGTATGCCAAGTTAACTGGTGTTGCTTCGGATCTTGGTTCACGTGATGCGGAAAAAACCTTCACCCGACTAGATGGCATTGTGGAGCGATTGGGTCTTTCTGATAATGCCCCAGATGCTGTTATTTCAGGAGCAACAGGCGTTCGTGATGTGACCAAGCTGGAATTTGATTATTTAAACGAAAAATTCGGCAGTGACATCGCTACGAGAGCGTTTAACACCCAAATTGGCACACCTCTGGAAGCCAACCTGCCAGCGGGAGTGGCATTTGCCGCGCTGGCAATCAAGAATAGCGGATTTTACCCGCAATTTGAAAAGGAAGAAAAAGCCTCACCATCATCAGTAAACCGCATTCTGGTTACCAGTCTCGGTCACGTTTGCGGTGAAGGCATGGCTGTTGTAGAAACGGTTTAGATAAGAAAATTACAGGCACTTGGGGAAACGCGGAGACAAGAAATGACGAAGTATACTGACCACAAGGGACGCCCCATCATAGCCATTACCGGCCTTGGAGTTGTCACGTCGCTTGGGCAAGGCGTTGAAGATAACTGGAATGCTCTCATATCCGGCACCTCAGGCATTCGTGAAGTTAAGCGTTTCTCAACCGACGGACTGAACACGCGGATTGCCGGTACAGTTGATTTCATGAAGCCGGAAGAAATTTCCGCTCCAGGAATTTCGTTTGCCATGGCTGACTCGACGGCTGAAGAAGCACTGGCCATGGCAGGATTTGGCCATGACGGTTTTCCAGGTCCGCTATATTTTGCTGCACCACCGGTGGAGCTTGAATGGCAGCACCGTTTTGAATTGCTTGAAAACAGCAATTCCGGTGAAGTTGGGTATGAGCGGCTCATGTCTTCTGCAAGGGAGCACAAACAGGAAAACATGCACAAGCTGATACAGCTTGGAACAATTGCTTTCCGGTTGGCTGAAAAATACAATACGCGAGGCTTGCCTATTTCACTTTCTACTGCCTGTGCGTCGGGTGCCACTGCAATTCAACAAGGCATTGAAGCGCTGCGTCGCGGTGACAGTGAGGCTGCATTATGCGTTGCTTCCGATGGTTCGGTAACCGCAGAAGGTTTAATCCGGTTTTCACTTTTGTCAGCTCTCACTACACAAAATGAGAAGCCAGAAAAAGCATCCAAGCCATTTTCGAAAGATCGCGATGGCTTTGTGATGTCTGAGGGTTCTGCAGCATTGGTGCTGGAAACCCTGGAGCACGCTGAAAACCGGGGAGCAAAAGTTCTCGGTGTTATTCGCGGTGTTGGAGAAAAAGCCGACAGTTTCCATCGAACCCGATCAAGTCCTGATGGCGCACCGGTGATTACTGCAATATCCTCAGCCATTGAGGATGCAGGCGTAACTACGGATGATATCGGATACATCAATGCCCACGGCACTTCGACGCCAGAAAATGATCGCATGGAGTATAATTCACTTCATGCAGTGTTTGGCGACAAGATTCACCAGACACCAATTTCTTCCAACAAGTCCATGATTGGTCATACATTGACAGCGGGCGGTGCGGTTGAAGCGGTATTCTCGTTCCAGACAATGCTGACAAGTACAATTCCGCCAACAATCAACTATGACAATCCTGATCCCGACATTCCCTTGGATGTGGTTCCGAATGTAAAACGGGATGGGGAAGTCAAAAACATACTCTCAAACTCGTTTGGCTTTGGCGGTCAAAATGCCTGCTTGGTATTTGGCCGGGAAGCTGCATAACACATACAATTAGACCTTAGCTGCGGAGACTGAATTGCGCGCCCTCCAACTTGTTTCAGAACGTCAAATATCCGTCACCGATGTTCCCCCTCCTCCTCCTCCAGGTGAGGGAGAAGTGCAACTAAAAATTCGAGTTGTCGCACTCAACCATATTGACGTATGGGGCTGGCGTGGAATGGCGTTTGCCAAACGAAATCTGCCCATGACAGTCGGCGCAGAAGCTTCCGCCGAAGTAGCAGAAATCGGACCGGGTGTATCAGGCCTCAAGACCGGTGATCTGGTCTCTATCTATGGTGCGCCAACCTGTGGCCTGTGTCGGCCCTGTAAGGAAGGGCGTGACAATCTGTGCGAAAACCCAAAAGGCGTACATGGTTTTCACTTTGATGGATATGCGCAGGAACTTTCAAACATGCCGGCGAGAAACCTCGTCCCGGCCCCTCCAGGAGTTGATGAAGTAGGTGCGGCCCTTGCTCCGGTTACATTTGGCACTGTTGAACACATGCTGTTTGATAACGCGAAACTACTGTCCGGTGAAACGGTTTTGGTTCACGCTGGCGGTTCCGGTATTGGATCTGCAGCCATCCAGCTCGCCAAGAACATCGGTGCAAAGGTAATCACCACTGTGGGTTCCGATGACAAGATTGAAAAGTGCCTGGAACTCGGCGCAGACCAAGTCATCAACTACCGCGAAGACCGGTTTGAGGGCGTCGTTCGAAAACTAACCAAGAAAAAAGGCGTGGATGTAGTTTTTGAACATGTGGGCGCGGACACCTGGCAAGGCAGTATGCTCTGCATGCGCCGTGGTGGCCGTCTGGTTACGTGTGGTTCCACCAGTGGTGTTTCAGCTACTACCAATCTAATGCAGCTGTTCCAGCAGCAATTGCGGCTTATTGGATCATTTGGATGTCGTATGGAAAACATGGCTGATGCCATGGAAAAAATGGCCAAGGGTCTGGTCCACCCTGTTGTTGATCGAGAAATCGAATTTGGTGATGTGGCTACAGCACTTGAACGTATGGAAAGCCGGAAGGTTTTTGGCAAGATCATCATGCGGGTCAATGACTGAGCCAAACCCTTCATCAGGCAAGGGGTCAATTGAATGAAAGATCATGCCCCGCTCATCCGAAAGATCGTGATCGCCATGCGCGATATTCCCGATTGGATAATCGCCAAGCTGTTTTTCGCAGCTACAAGCGGACTCAAATACTTTCCACCTGATCGCGCGATAGAATTTTGGGGCAAGATTGGCCGCATATTCGGTATGAGGTTTCCTCGTACAAATCTCGCCCGCGAAAATCTGAAACTTGCGTTTCCCGAAAAGAGTAATTCAGAAATCAATGAAATACTGCGCCAAATGTGGACCAACATGGGTCGCTTGGGCGCGGAATATGTTTATCTGGACCAGATTTTCGACATAAACGAAGAAGATCAATCAAAGGGGCGTGTGGAAATTACCGGCGGTGAGCATTTCGATGAAATGGCGGCCCTCGATGGACCTGCGGTATGTTTTACAGGACACACGGGCAATTGGGAGATTTTGCCTATCGCCTCAGCAGCATATGGCTTGAACATTACTGCACTGTTTCGCCCCCCAAACAACAAGTATTTGGCAGAGCGTGTATTGTCAGCCCGCGAAACAGCAATGGGGCATTTGGTTCCCTCCAAAGCTGGCGCATCCTGGGCTTTGGCGACCGAGATGGACAAGGGTGGGAAGGTCGGAATACTGGTTGACCAGTTTTTTCGAAAAGGCGTACCAATAGATTTCCTGGGCCGGGAAACACTTGCCAATCCCCTGGTCGCAAAGCTGGCCAGACAATATGATTGTCCGGTATATCCTGCAAGATGTGTTCGTCTTCCCGGAAGCCGGTTCCGAATTGAGATACAACCAGCATTGAAGATTCCGCGGAACAAAGACGGCTCAGTTAATGAAGCGCAACTTGTTCAGGACGTGAACAATGTTGTAGCTGGATGGATTCGCGAATATCCGGAACAATGGTTATGGCTGCATAAGCGATGGCGTCCAGATTCTATGAAAAAACGGGCTGAACGAATAGCTGCCAAGAAAGCTAAGCGCGCTGAGTCTGGCAAGGCCAAGTAATTCAAATGCGCATTCGTGTTCAGTAACCAATTATCAGTAATTAACGCGCACTTTCATGTTTTTCAGGCCAGCACGCGCCGTCATGTTGAACAGGACGCGGGCATTTTCAGGATGCAGTCGAATGCATCCTGCAGACGCCGGACGCCCAAGGCGCTTTATCTGGTTTGTTCCATGAATGGCAAAATTCCCACTGTAGAAGATTGAAAAAGGCATTGGTGCATTGTTGTAACGGCTCGAGCGATGGTTTTTGGATAGCCATTGTGCGCGCCACGTTCCGGTTGGTGTAACCTTACCACGCCGGGCAGTCGAGACTGGCCAAACGTGTTTTAGTCGCCCGTGTTGATATACCCGCATTTTTTGTTCGGAGAGATCGATCCGCGCTTCAATTACCGCTGAAAAAGCGGGAAAACTCATCATCCCAAGTAAAATGACAAATGCAGCAAATACAGTTTTCATCAATTCCTCCAGTGTCAGGAAACCCTGACCCAGCGATATTAGATAATAATTTTCTAAAACTCCATCAATTCAGTGAAAAATCACGGAAATTTCAATTCATATGGTTAGCAACAAAGTCAACCAAAGATGAGAATTACTGGACTGTAATTCTAAACCGATCTTTGAATATCGTGAAACTTTCACTTCCAGACTTGGTTGCCTTGAACTTGACACCTCTGGCTGGCAATTCCTTTCCGCAGCTATCACTGATTACCGTGCCGGCACCGCCATTGGAAAATTTACCAGTTTTGGATTTTGGTAATCTGGATTTGACCTGAGCCCAGGCAGGCGCACGAGTTCCATCACATGCTGACCGCACACCCTTCAATATTATACTGTCCCCAATAGAAAGCGTGACATTCCTGTTAAATGGAAAACCCTGCGCCCACCCAATGTTGACGATTGATAGCAACACCAAAAAGGCACAGGCAACGGCTACGATCAGCTTGTTCATTCACATTCTCCTTTTTAATCCAATGCGATAGGGGTATTATTAACATCTACATCACTTTGTGAAGCTTGTTTGACAGTTGTCGGTCGGCTATTCAAGAAATTGTAACGGTTAAATCCGCATCCAAAGGCTCCATTATGAGTGTTTCCACAAAAAATCGTTCACTTACCCCTCCCGACATTTCCGCCCGAAAAGGTCAAACGCCGATTGTTTGCCTGGCAGCCTATACGACGCCTATTGCCAAGCTAATCGATCCCCATTGCGATTTGGTATTGGTTGGAGACAGTGTTGGCATGGTCATGCACGGTATGCCGAACACTTTGGGAGTGTCCATGGACATGATGGTGATGCATGGCGCCGCGGTCCGCCGGGGATTGAAAAAGGCACTGCTGGTTATCGACATGCCCTTCGGCTCTTATGAAAAGAGTAAGGAACAGGCTTTTGAGAATGCTGCCCGCTTCATGTGTGAAACCGAGTGCGGTGCGATCAAAATTGAAGGCGGGGAAGCAATGGCTGAGACAATTGAGTTTCTTACAAAACGTGGCATTCCGGTCATGGCGCACGTTGGCCTAACACCTCAGGCAGTCAATGTGTTTGGTGGATACAAGACACAGGGAACCGGTAAAGACGCCAGCCGCATCATGAACGATGCAAAAGCGATTGAGCAAGCTGGTGCCTTCTCGGTAGTTTGCGAAAAGATGCCGGATCCACTGGCGCGGAAAATCACAGCCAAACTCAAAATACCGACCATTGGTATAGGTGCTTCTGCCCAATGCGATGGGCAAATATTGGTCGTTGATGACATGATGGGTATGTTCACCGAGTTTCACCCCAAGTTTGTTAAACGCTATGCAAACCTGGGTGAGCAGCTTGGCGATTGTGTTGCCGAATATGCCAAGGATGTAAAAGCGCGCAAATTTCCAGCGCCAGAGCATGTTTATGACTATGCCGGAGAAAAGTAATTCGGCTAATTAGCATCGGATATTCATGGATATGACGATCAAGACCATCAGGCGCATCAAGGGCTTGCGAACCCAAATCAGTAAATGGCGTGAACACGGCGACAAGATTGCGCTTGTCCCGACGATGGGGGGACTGCACGAAGGACATTTGTCATTGGTGCGAAAGGCTCAAAAATCGGGAGATCGTGTGGTTGTTTCACTCTTTGTAAATCCAACGCAGTTCAACAACAAGGTAGACTTAAAAAAGTACCCCCGAAATGAAAAGGGTGATCTCGCAGCGCTCGCAGATTTGGGAGTTGATTTGCTTTATGCGCCCGATGCTGAAGAAATGTATCCAAGGGGATTTAACACTGAAGTTATCGTCCGAACTGGAACTGACATAATGGACGGCAAGTTTCGTCCAGGGCACTTTGAAGGTGTAGCAACGGTGGTTACGAAACTTTTTTTGCAAGTAACGCCCGATTTTGCCTGTTTTGGAGAAAAGGATTTCCAGCAACTTTCATTAATTCGAAAAATGGTTAGAGACCTGGATATTCCCGTTAAAATCATTGGTGTACCAACAGTGAGAGAATTGGACGGTTTGGCGATGTCTTCGCGTAACGTCAGGTTGAGCAAATCCAATCGTTCTATTGCACCGACACTTCATTCAGAGCTGAAATCTGCAAAAGAAGCCATTCTGGATGGTGGAAACCCAACCGCAATTTGTAAAAGAGCGCAATCAAACCTGCTGAAGGCCGGTTTCAAGTCCATAGACTATTTTGAGTTTCGTTCAGCAGATGAATTGAAACTCATTAAATCTCCAGATCAATCATCAAGATTGTTCGTTGCGGCGCGGCTGGGAGATATCCGCCTGATCGATAATTTGAAAGTTCGATAAAGGGCGTAAGCCAACGGGTGCCGGACCGGTTAGGAGTTAATCTCCAGTAATCGTGCCGTCTTCAATGCCAAAGATGTTCCGCCCCCGCTGATCGCCGGATCATTCAGCGAAATACCTCTTACAAATCCTAGAATTTCAAACTTTTGATCATCTGGAAGTCGGCGTGCTTCGTCCAAATATAGGGAAATCTTGTCATCCTGACTGATAATTTCGGCAACCATGGACTCCGTGAGCGGGACCTCATCGGGATTGACACTGAGGTAATCCTCCAGAATTATTCTGAACAGTCTGGTTTTCTCCGGGCGAACCTTGGCACTCAGTTCCATCACGAAATACAACAACACAGCTTTTGCCAAACGGGCTTCAAAGTGATCAAACCAGATACCCGGCGCCCCATCACACTCCAGGTTCATCAGTCCTAAATCAAATTTGGAATACACAACCAGCCCCCTATATTTAACCCCAAAAGATTGCTTTCTCCCCACACCGGAAGCCGATACATACAACAGTATGTATGTCGGATAGCAACTGCTGTGCAATTATAACAGGAGCATCTGAATAATTGCAAACGCAAATGCCGACCACCATTGGTGGTCGGCATAAGAATTATTGCCAAGTTTTTGAAACTGTACCCCGGTACGCAGTACCAGATCCGGGAACCCGGCGGTAAAAGCATCCGCCTTGCCCTGATTTATAGGTCAATATCGTAAACAGCCCGTTAGAATAGGGTTACCGGAACCTTAAGATTGGACAAATTCGGCAATAAATTTCACTTGTGCAATCGCAACGTGAAATTCACCAGGTAACGCCAATTTTTACCATTCTTCAGCAGTTTTGGAATTATCTCTTCCAAAAGTTATCGGATTCATATAATATAAAGAAATCTTTATATCGTAATACGATACTATGATGATGCGGAAACCGAGGATTTAACCCATGACTAACCGGCTGGATCAATTGATCACTGAAAAGGGCATTCTACTTGCCGATGGAGCAATTGGCACTAATTTATTTGGAATGGGTTTGGAAGCTGGCGGTGCTCCCGAACTGTGGAACGTGGAAAAGCCGGATAACATTCGCAAACTGCATCAGGATTTTGTTGATGCAGGTTCAGACATCATCCTGACCAATTCATTTGGCGGTACAAAACATCGCCTCAAACTTCACCATGCCGATGATCGCGTTCACGAACTTAACAAACGGGCTGCAGAAATAGCTCGTGAAGTAGCTGATGCTTCTGATCGCCCCATTATCGTTGGTGGCTCGGTTGGACCAACAGGCGAGTTGATGGTTCCCCTTGGAGCTCTGTCTTTTGATGAAGCTATCCACTCCTTTCAGGAGCAAATGGAGGGTCTGAAAGAGGGTGGAGCAGACGTCCTCTGGATTGAAACAATGTCATCAGCCGAAGAAATGCAAGCCGCTGCAACAGCTGCAATTGCTGCCGACCTGCCCTATGTGATTACCGCATCTTTTGACACCGCTGGCCGAACCATGATGGGCCTGTCGCCTGCTGATATGCACGGAGTTACCGATAAACAGGGTACACAACCTTATGCGGTGGGTGCAAACTGCGGTGTGGGCGCTTCTGACCTGTTGGCCGCCATCCTGGACATGACGGAATCCAACCCCAATGCAATCATCGTCGCCAAGGCAAACTGCGGCGTTCCCCAAGTAAAAGGTGACGAAGTAGTTTACACCGGCACACCGGAACTTATGCACGAATATACCAAACTGGCGATTGACGCCGGTGCCAAAATCATCGGCGGATGTTGCGGAACCACTTGCGATCATCTTCTGCAAATGCGCTCTGCAATTGACAGCCATTCCAAAGGAGAGCGGCCAGCTATAGCTGTCCTTGAAGAAAAAATCGGACCGATGGTCAACAAGTTGGCCGCTGCAAATGACGCAATGCCAAAACGTGAACGCAAGGGCAGGCGTAGGGCATAACAACCAGCAATCGATTTCTCAATTGCGATAGTAATTCATGTGAAATCGCACCTGCTCGTCTGAATAACGATATTTTTTGCCAACGGGGCAAGCATCACGTGCACGACATCCAAGCTGCATACAATGCGGTTCCACAGTTGAATCAATATGCGAAAAGCAACTTTGCACGTCCAATCGGGAATCAGAAAAAGCGTTTACAGGACAAGCACTTAGACACGGCTTCTCAACGCAATCATCACACGGATGAATCAATTTCTCAGGAACTTGAATCAGTTTGTGAACTTCAGACCCCAATGAACTTCCACGCTCAAAAATCAAAACTGCACGGAACGCGTGCCATAAGCCATATTCTGGATGGATAAATATACCCAATGGTGATTGTATTTCCCCGGTTGCCTGATGCGCAAATCTTTGAAACGGCCAGTATGGTTGATCGAACGGGAATAGTGCATGACACTCGCTTTTGGTGGCCAATTCACCCACAACCCCGGCGGTCCAACGATTAAGCGGGTCGCGCTTCCCATCCTGATATTCTTTTGAATTTTCAAACACCCGCCACATAGCCGGACCGACATTTCCAATAAGGATTGCCGACCTTTTGGAAAGCCCGCCTTGCCCTTCAGGGCAATCCTCCGCAGAAATTTCAAATCGCCCGAAAATTCGCAGTCCCAAAATTTCAATCTGTGAAATCAGTTCTGGTGCATCACACATGGCAACCCCTCTATCCGAAGACTGGATTCTAGCCGATCACTTCGCCACCAGAATTCAGCTTCCAGACATTGTGGACAATGGTGTTACCCACCCTTTCCCTGGCGCGTGTTTCCAGGGATCTACTCTCACTTCAGGTAAAAGCGTCGGGCATGGAATCCTTTTTATTCTGAATAAATTCCTGAAGCGCATCATCCACGCCCGGATCCAGGGCGGGAATTTCGTATTTTTCAAGCCAACTGTGGGCAATCTTGTTGGCACGCTGATCATTTTGAAGTTTGCCTTCGATTTCCCATTGTTCGAACGAATTGTTGTCTGCCACGTTAGACGCATAGAATGCTGTTTTGAAATTGTTTTGCGTGTGCTCGCAGCCAAGATAATGACTGCCGGGTCCTACTTCACGGATTGCTGACATGGCTTGGGCATTTTCGCTCATGTCGATACCGTTCGCAAATTTCTGCGCTGCAGCAAGCTGATCACAATCCATGATAAATTTGTCAAAGGATGAAACTAATCCACCTTCAAGCCATCCGGCCGAGTGCAGCATGAAATTCACACCGCCGAGCATTGCCGGCCAAAGCGTATTGGCACTTTCATAGGCAGCCTGTGCATCCGGGAGCTTGGCACCTGTCAAAGATCCACCGGAGCGGAATGGTAGGTTGTATCTGCGTGCAAATTGCGCAGCACCCATCAATACCTGACCGGGTTCCGGCGTTCCGAATGCCGGCGCGCCGGACTGCATGGAGATTGACGTTGCAAAAGTTCCCATAATAACCGGGCTGCCCGGGCGACAAAGTTGTGAGAATGCAACTCCACTGGTTGCTTCGCAAAGCACCTGTGTAAGCGTACCGGCAACAGTCACCGGTGACATTGCACCACCCACGATAAATGGGGATACGATCGAAGCCTGATTGGCACGGGCATAAGTTTTGAGAGCGCCCAACATGGTGCCATCCATCGTCATGGGTGAGTTGCAATTGACAAGACTCACCAGAACACAATTCTGATCGACAAACTCCTCGCCGAAAAGCATTTGCGCCATCTTCACGGTATCTTCTGCGCGCTCTGGTGCAGTGACCGAACCCATGAACGGTTTGTCTGAATACTTAATGTGAGAATATACCATATCCAGATGACGTTTGTTCACCGCAATGTCGCAAGGTTCACAAACAGTCCCGCCAGAGTGGTGCATGGCAGGCGCCATGTAAGCCAGTTTCACGAGTGTCTGAAAATCTTCAATTGTCGCGTATCGACGTTCGCCATCGAAGCCACGCACAAATGGTGGTCCGTAGACCGGTGCAAAGACCGTATTCTTGCCACCGATTTCCACAGAACGCGCAGGATTGCGTGCGTGCTGGGTAAATGTCGGCGGAGCCGTCTTCATCAACTCTCGACAAAGACCCTTTGGAAAATGCACCCGGTCGCCTTTTACATCGGCCCCGGCATCCTTCCACATTTTCAGCGCTTCTTCATCGTCCGAATACACAACCCCAACTTCTTCCATGAGAATGTCGGCATTATTTTCGATAATTTCGATAGCTTCTGCGCTTAGGACATCCATTGGTTCCAGCTGGCGATGGATGTAAGGAAGGCTTTCCAGTTTCGCGTCTGTTCTTGCCTGCCTGCGTGCCGAAGCTCCGCCGCTTGCACCTCTACGACCACTGCGACGGCCCTCGGTTCCATTTTCTTGTTCTGTTGCGTCTGTCATGACATTTAATCCCGAATGATTTAATTCAGTCAAATTTTTAGGACCATTGTCCTGCTTTATGCCCTACTGTAAGCCTGATTGCGAACTCAGACTGCCTCAATGCGTCCTGTGTTGGCGTTTTTAGTAAACTGATCATATTCCAGTTGCGGCATCACAAAGTCGCATTACAAATGTGAGTTTGGAGCATTCATTTGCTAAATGGAAGGTGATGGCGCTAATTATGTGCTTGATATATACGGCTAAACCCGGCAACTCTGTTCTTCGATGAATGAGAAGTGTTTCCGGAACATATTCAGGAGGATCATGCATGGCCGACGAAGACGAAATCATCCTTTCGGAGCTCGACGACGACGAACTGGTCGCCCAAATGCATGACGATCTCTATGATGGTCTGAAAGAAGAGATTGAAGAAGGTGTCAACATCCTTCTGGGGCGGGGCTGGACACCTTATGATGTGCTGACCAAAGCTCTGGTGGAAGGCATGCGCATCGTCGGAATTGATTTCCGCGATGGCATTCTGTTTGTACCGGAAGTTCTTCTCGCTGCCAATGCAATGAAATCAGGGATGTTTATTCTTCGTCCATTGCTGGCCGAAACCGGCGCACCGAAACTGGGCACCATGGTAATTGGCACGGTGAAGGGCGACATTCACGACATTGGCAAAAATCTGGTTTCCATGATGATGGAAGGGGCAGGCTTTGACGTTTACAACATCGGTATCAATACCGACGTGGACGAATACCTTGCAGCGCTGGAAGAGCACAAGCCACACATTCTTGGCATGTCCGCCCTGCTGACCACAACCATGCCATACATGAAGGTTGTGATCGATACGCTGATTGAACGGGGTATGCGTGATGATTATACAGTTTTGGTTGGTGGTGCACCACTAAATGAAGAATTCGGCGCCGCCATCGGCGCTGACGCCTACTGCCGTGATGCGGCTGTGGCCGTTGAAACCGCCAAGGAATTCATGGCGAAAAAGCATAACGAATTGGCCGCAGGCTAGTTCGCTTTCGCTGAAGCAACTAAAGAAACAGTAATCCGGGGCACCATCCTGCTCCGGATTTTTTATTTTGTACAACACCTTAACTTAAATGTCGGAATCAGGCTGTCAGGTAGTTGAATCAAGGTCTAAACTACCCAAATGAACGTTATGGATAATACCAAACCCAAAAAACTGCGTATCATTGCCTGCGGCATGATTGCCCGGGAGGTATTGGCTGTAAATGAGCAACTGGGTTTTGATCATATCGACCTGAAATGTCTTCCAGCTGAGTATCACCACCATCCTGAAAAGATTGCACCGGCCATGGATGTGGCTATTCAAACCGCTCGTGAAGAAGGATTTGAAGATATTTTTATTGGCTATGCCGATTGCGGCACTGGCGGTGAACTCGACAAGATCTGCCAAAAACACGGCGTAGAACGGATTGCCGGAACCCATTGTTTTTCATTCTACATGGGCAATGATGTCTACGAGAAGTCAGATGGCGAATACATGACCACCTTCTTCATCACGGATTTTCTCGCCCGCCACTTTGATACTTTTCTGATCAAACCACTCGGCCTGGACCGGCATCCTGAACTTTTGGATATGTATTTTGCCAACTACACACGTGCACTTTATATCGCCCAGACTGATGATCCGGAACTTGAACAAAATGCACGCGAAGCGGCAAAATTTCTGGGTCTGGAATATGAGCGCCGATACACCGGCTTTGGCGACTTGATTCCTGCCCTACAGCAATTGGGATAATTCCGGTTCTGGAAAACAATATTCAGAGTTTGCTCTGCTTGCGTAATCGTTCGTAATACCGCTCGTACTCCTTGCGGAAATGTTCGCGATACTCTGCCGGAGCTTCCCGGATCATCCTGTCCATGCTTTGGCGGATCTTCCGCAACTGCTTTCTTGAGTAGCGGGTAGTAATCAGTTCTCCACTGGAATCGTAAGCGCCCTTTGGCATTGCGGTCGAAACATACACAGTTTGCCGGGGATGGCTGATCATCCCAAGCAATGGCGTTTCAAAAACGCTCATGACCTGAAAAACTATCTCCCCATCGTTAAGAACCGTGCGTGTTTTAAGGTCCGCATCCGGTAGATTGGCGCTTACAAACTTTGAAGCAACCACGTCGCGGCTTTTCCAGTCGTGTGCTTCCTGTGAAGCAATCAATACAGCGAGATCAGAGATGGTTTGAAGTTTGTCGCGATGCCCTTGCAGTCTGCCGTGGTCAATCATCACGCCGACAGCGGCCAACAGAAACGGCAATAGCACCATGAAGACTGGTGCGATTGATCCACTTTCATTTCTGAAAAACCTGGAAAGCATACTGAAAATATCCTGCCGATCACGATTTAACTGGCGAAGAGAATTACCAGACAAGGATTAATCAGCGGCTAAACACGCGCACGAAATTTAAACGATCCAATTGAGCATACAAAAAAAACCGCATATCCAAGGGTTTAAATAGATAAATCAGCATTCAAACTGTTGTGATTTGCTTTACTATTCCGTTACGGATGCCGCTTCAGCAACTTGGCGATCCCGATCAAGCAATCCGCGCGGCTTGTTCTGCCAAGCGCCCTGAGAACCGATCTCATAACCGGCTTTGTACAGTTTGCGCATCCGCTTTGGATCAAATTCCAAAGATTCTTGTGCTATCGGTATGGAATCAGGAATTGACGTGACATGAAATTTTGCATTGGTATTTTTCGCAGTCACATAATGCCGGAATATCGTATCTTGCTGCAATTCGCGTATGAGTTCTGTAATTGTTTTGCGGGCTATTGCCGCCAGCTTTGGCTCCACTGGGCGCGTTGCATTGTGACGTGCAGTAGATCCGTTAATAACAAGGAAAACCTGTTTCTTTTTAACAGGCGTATCCATCATGAACTGTGAAAACAGTACTGGCTCCTTGACCCCGCCATCGACATGGGCCTGGCGAAGCTGAACACCCCTTTGGGGCTTGATGTACACCGGCTTGAAATATCCCGGAACCGCAGCAGATGCGCGCAGGACTTTCTGAAAATGAAGCAGGGTATTTGTGCGTCCGCCTTGGGCGATCTTGCCCATGTCCCAAATGACCGCAGTTCCTGCATCAAGGTTGGTTGTTGCGACGTAGAGCCTGCGTCCCTTGCGATGTTCTGCGGCAATCTTGTTCAGCAGGGGTTGGGTAACGATTTCCTCAATTTGCGCCTTCAATGGCGCATTGTCGTAGAGACTGTCTCCAAATATGCCACCAAGGCCATTGTTCCGAAAAATAGATTGATTGGTTTGTGTCGTATACAGCTTTTCAATAAGCGGATCGTACTGCGGACCGAGGAAGGCCAACACTGCCAACAAGGCTCCGGTTGACACCCCGGTTACAACATCAAAATCCGGCCGTGTTCCGCTGGCTGTCCAGCCGGACAAGACACCGGCACCAAAAGCTCCGTCAGCGCCTCCGGCAGAAAAAGCTACGGCTGTTTGAATACCGTCGGGCCCACCAGGCTGCGCGCCCTCAGTTTCAATTGAAATTTGCGGCCCTTGAGTCTCATCAACCGCTTCCATCGGGATCAGAGTACGTATTTCTGCTGTCTCTTTTGGTCGACTGGCACAGGCTGAAAGAAGGCAAGCACAAACAAATCCGGCAAACAATTGCCGGATTAAAGTCCCCTTCTCTGACGCCAAGCCTGCCAACATACCTCAAACTCTTTTGGCCGTGCCGCATTGCAACAGGGTTGCATACTAGTCCAAATGGCCGGATTGCCATAGGGGTACAATTCAATAATTTAGGAATTGGTTAACCATGATTTACAACTTGGTTCAAATTTTACAGATTCTACTCAGCAAAACGAAACACCATGCCCAAATATGCTTTTGAAGATTTACAGCAAGGTACAGAATTACCCTTTGGACCAAAATTGATCACAAAGCAGGAAATAGTTGAATTTGCAGAAGAATTTGACCCTGCGCCCTTTCATTTGACCGATTCTGTACAAGGGGATGAATTTGCCGTTGGATTGTGTGCATCGGGTTTTCACACATGCGGAATAGTCATGCGGATGATTTGCGATGCGTATCTTTTGGACTCCACTTCCGAAGGTGCATTCGGGTTGGAGGAATGCCTGTGGACCAAACCTGTACGTCCTGGCGATACCCTGCGAGGGAAATCCATTGTGCTGAGTGCGCGACAGTCAAAGTCCCGGCCTCAAACCAGCATCCTTCGAATACATCATGAAACATGGAACCAAAACGATGAAACAGTCAATTCCATGATCACCATAAACATATTCCGGTTGAGAAACGTGGATCAAGGCACATGACCAACGTTCCCGAAATTTTTCAACCTGGATATGAATCTGCGCTTGGCAGTTATCACTTCAAACCGGATGAGATAATTCGATTCGCGCTGAAGTTTGATCCCCAACCTTTTCATATCGATGAATTAGAAGCAAAGAAAAGCCTCTTTGGCGACCTTTGCGCATCAGGCTGGCAAACGATCTCGGTATGGCAGAAGCTCAACCGTAAATTTCAGTCCAAAACTGCCGAAGAGTTCGAAAAATCAGGCATGTCGCCGCCAATTTGGGGGCCATCACCAGGAATGAAAGATGTAAAATGGCTTAGGCCGGTGTTTGCAGGTGAAACCATTTCCTACTTCAATCGCAATGAATCCATCCGCAAAAGCAAATCAAATCCGGGATGGTGGCTGCTTGAGTCCCACCATGAGGGTGCTGGTGAAGACGGCAAACCGGTAATTTCATTTACTTCAACAGCATTTGTGCGCTTTACTGATTAGGGCCAGGACACTAGCAGGGAGTCGCAATTTTCTTGCCACGCGTCGTACTCGGCATATCGCGACAACCGCGTTTGAAACATTGTCCTGCTTTCTGTAGAAACGTCCAATAGATGATTTCAGGAGATTGTATTGGCACAACTTCAAGTAGTTTACTGGCGGGATATACCTGCACAAGTCATAGTCAAAGCCGGCAGAAGATCAGTGGCCAAGCGTGAATTGTCTTTGCGCTTTACCGAAGCGATAGACATGTGCGCAATGCGGACAGGTGCTGCTGAAACCGATGATTATCTTGCCGAGTGGCGTCGCGCCGATCCCGTGGAAGTCAGCGACGACTTGGAAACAGAAGCTGAAAAGGCTGCGAATGAGCTTGAGGCGCAGTACAACAAGGATCGGTTGATAGCCCTTATCAATTCCGGTGGCAAAGAGGCTTAAACAATGAATATTATTCATGACGCAGAACGATTTGAAAATTCCGTCGATGGGCAAAAAGGAAAACATGCCATGATCAAGATTGGCGCTTCAATCGAAATATCACCAAAACAGGCAGTGGAAAACGAAGACCTGCCGGGCCTTTTCCCTTCCGGCACTCGGGTTTACATCACAGATGTTGGTACGGACACAGCCGAAACGCTCACACAAGGTGCGAAGCGGGTAAAGGACTTGGGCTATACCCCGGTTCCCCATTTTGCGTCCCGCCGATTGACTACGAAGGAAGCGTTGGAAGATCGCATCAAAATGATGGTTTCAGAAGCTGGTGTAACCGATGTGCTGGTTATCGGCGGAGGTCTCGAAAAGGAAGCGGGTGAATTTGCATCCACAATGGAAGTTCTCGAAACCGGTTTTTTTGACAAACACGGCATCACACACATGGGTGTTGCGGGTCACCCTGAAGGTTCGCCCGACTTCAACGACGATGTGGCAATCGAAGCCCTGAAGCTCAAACAGGCATATAGCGAGCGCACCGATATCGATATGCGCATCGTTACCCAATTCGGTTTTGCATCTGATAATTTTGTTAAATGGGCTGAAGGCCTTTCCGGCCATGACATAAATCTGCCAGTTCATTTGGGCGTTGCCGGTCCTGCAAAACTCACAACTTTGGTCAAGTTTGCAGCCATGTGTGGTGTTGGGAACTCAATTTCCTTCGTAAAAAAACGTGCGGCATCGGTCATGACCATGGTTGCCGGTTTTGATCCAAATGAAATTGTGGACCCAATTGAAAAGGCAGCGCTCTCCAATCCCGATAGCGCAATCCAGCAAATCCACGTATTCCCGTTCGGTGGTGTGAAGAAATCTGCCGAGTGGCTCATCGAGCGCGGCACTTGGTCAGTTTAACATCAATGCACTGAATGCGAAGCAATCAAGGTTGCTTCGCAACGCTTTCCGGTGAATCTCCCATCAAATAACGAGGGCCTGCTCCTTTCCGGTAGGCTCTGTCCTGTGGATTGTAAAGGGCACAATTTTTGAGTGACAGGCAACCGCAACCGATGCACCCATCAAGTCTCTCTCTCATTTGAGTAAGTGAGTTGATCTTCTCATCGAGCGCTGTGCGAAATCCCTTGCTCAGTTGATTCCAGTCTTTCTTGGTTGGGGTGCGTCCATCCGGTAGTGCATCCAGCCTTTGACGAATTTGCTCAATGGTAAATCCGACCTGCTGGGCAATCAGTACAAATGACAGCCTCCTGATATCAGACCGAAAAAACCGCCGTTGCCCCCCTGCGCTACGCTCTGCCTTTACCAATCCCTGCGTTTCATAATAACGGATTGCAGAGACGCTAAGACCTGTTCGCTCGGCCAACTGCCCTATCGAAATGTTGATTGTTACAGTAATCTGTTTTTCTCCAGAAAATACCTTGACCTCAAGTTAGGTTTAGGAATTATCTTTTGAATTGAAAATTGTCAATGTACAACGATTAAGGAGAGAAACATGACACAAGCAACTCTGGAGCATGTAAATGTTACGGTGAGCGATCCAAAACGCACAGTTGAAAGACTATGCACAATTTACAATTGGAAAATCCGTTGGGAAGGCGATGCGATAAATAACGGATATACCTACCATGTAGGTTCTGATGATTGCTACCTGGCAATTTACTCCCCGGGCACAACCGAAACTCCGGAACACGAAAGTTATAAAATCCGGGGTGGACTAAACCACATTGCATTGATTGTGGATGATTTGGACGAGACCGAAAAACGGGTACTCGATGCTGGGTACAAAACCTTTTCCCACGCAGACTATGAACCAGGAAGGCGGTTTTACTATCGTGACGAAGACAATATCGAGTTTGAGGTGGTCAGCTACAGTTAAGCCTTGGATTTACGAAGATGCTCGTGCAAAACCGGAGCCAGCTCGGGAGGATTAATTCTCGTCTGACTCCGGTTTCTTATACCCCCGAAAGGATAATCTAGTTATGCAACTGCACGTTCCCGGCCCTGATGAGCTTGCAAGAATGTCTTTGCAGCGATATCCGCAAGCGGTACACGATTAAGCGTATAAATGTGGATAGTTTCAAAACCAGCATATGCCAGATCATAAACCTGCGCTTTTAGCAGTTCTGACGCAATTTCCATCGGATCAGATCCTACCGTGTCGTCACCTTCAAATGCATCTTGCACGAATTGTGGAATTGCAGTCCCGCATTTTTCGGCCATCTCACGAACTTTGGCAAAATTGTAAATCGGCAAAATTCCCGGAATGATCGGGATCGTGACACCCGCAGCCCTGGCTCGATCGACAAAATCATAGAATACTGAATTGTCAAAAAAGAATTGCGTAATGGCGGCTTTGGCACCAGCGTCCTGTTTACCCTTCAACACTTGAATATCTGCATCAGGAGAATCAGAAAGCGGATGACTTTCCGGGTAGCAGGCGACATAAATTTCAAACGGATGCCACTTGAGCAATGAGCTTACAAATTCTGCCGTATCTTCAAATGCCGGCTTGCCGCCGGTTGCAAAAGATGCATCTCCCCGCAATGCAACCAACTGTTTGAAACCGCCGTCCCAAACTGCATTTGCAAACGCCTCGATTTCTGACCGATCTATTCCTGAATACGTCAGATGACTGGCAGTTGGTACGCCTGAACCATTGGAAAGTGCATGAACCGTTTTAAGCGTACCCTCTTTTGCAGATCCACCAGCACCAAATGTCACACTTTGAAATTCAGGTTGGTAAGCAGCCAGGGTTGAAACCGTTTCCTTCAGCAGATCGTCCGCCTTTTGTGACCTGGCGGGAAAATATTCAAAACTCACATTAGCCATCGCTGGATTCTCCTTCACAATTCGTCGCAATATAGCAATATTTTGACGTTTGTAAAGTACATATAAAGATATCTTTATATCTTGATTTTAATTTGATTTATTGTTAACCCTAACGCGATTTCGCACACCCAACTGTGTTACAAATGAATTCACGGTGAGTTTTTTGGATGATTGGGGCATCCCAAGACTGAATCTGATCGGCGGAGTCGTAAAATGATTAGACCATGTCGTCTGAAAATGCGTTCTTTGCCAATTCAAGGGGCATTGAAGTTCCATGATTATTCGCAGGCCGAGCGCCGCTGAAAGGCTTAGTAAATGACACACACACTTGTCGCCTCCCAATCCAAAGAAGTCATAATCGGTTTTGACCAACCCTTCTGCGTAATTGGTGAACGCATTAACCCGACAGGACGCAAGAAACTTGCAGCAGAAATGATTGAAGGCAATTTTGAGACTGTTGAGAAGGATGCCCTCGAACAAGTTAGAGCGGGTGCGACCATTTTGGATATCAATGCAGGTGTTACTGCAGTGAACCCTAACGAAACCGAACCTCCTCTCATGGTCAGGACACTCGAGATTGTTCAGGGCCTGACTGACACACCTCTTTCAATCGATTCCTCAGTGAGTTCCGCAATCAAGGCTGGACTGGAAGTAGCCAATGGCCGTCCGCTGGTAAACTCGGTAACTGGTGAATTGGAAAAACTCGAAGCCATCCTTCCACTAATAAAAAAGTACAATGTACCGGTTGTAGCGATCTCCAACGACGAGACCGGCATTTCCGAAGACCCCGATGTTCGATTTGCTGTTGCCAAGAAAATCGTTGAGCACGCTGCAGATTACGGAATCAAGCCAAATGACATTGTTGTAGACCCCCTCGTAATGCCAATCGGCGCGATGGGTACTGCAGGCCAGCAGGTTTTCAGGCTGGTTCGCCGCTTGCGCGATGAGTTGGGCGTCAACACTACGTGCGGCCTTTCAAACATTTCGTTTGGTTTGCCACATCGTCATGGTATCAATGCGGCATTCATCCCAATGGTTATTGCTTCCGGCATGACTTCCGCAATCATGAACCCCTGCCGCCCGGCGGAAATGGAAGCAGTTCATGGCGCAAATGTTCTTAACGGCACAGACGGAAACTGTGCCAACTGGATCAAGACCTATCGCGACCACACACCTGCTGCTGCCGGGGGGCCTGCAGCCGCTGGTGGTGAGGCAAGTGCCGCACGCAGCGACGGTCGCCGCGGCGGGCGATCCGCAAGACGAGGCGCTGCTGCTTAGGTTGTAGCGGTATACTGGAGGCAATTTTTGACCGATCATCTTGTTCTGTTCATGCCATCGGGCAAACGCGGGCGTTTCGAAAAGGGAACGCCTGTTCTTGATGCCGCACGTGAACTGGGTGTTTATGTGGAATCAGTTTGTGGCGGTCGCGGCATATGCGGCCGCTGTCAGATTGAAATCCAGGAAGGTCAATTCGCCAAGCACCGCATCACTTCATCCAACGAGAATATTTCCGCATTTGGTGCCAAGGAAAAGCGCTATGCCGAAAAGCGCGATCTCAAAGAAGGGCGACGTCTCTCCTGTTCAGCAACCATCGAAGGTGACCTTGTTGTCGATGTTCCGCAGGAAGGCCAGATTAACGCCGCTGTTATTCGCAAGAATGACGACGGTCGCATCATTGAGCGCAATCCCGCCGTCCAGCTTTGTTATGTCGAGGTTGAAGAACCCGACATGCACAAGCCACTGGGTGATCTGGATCGTTTGAAGCATGCACTTGAACAGGATTGGGGCTGGACGGACTTGATGGTCGACTCCCATTTGCTGCCAAAAGTCCAGAAGAAACTCCGGGAAGGCGAGTGGAAAGTAACTGCCGTTATTCACAAGGACATGGAGACTTCACGTCCTTCGCTCATTGCACTTTATCCGGGCTTGAAAAACGAAGCTTATGGCATCGCCTGCGATATCGGCTCGACAACCATCGCCATGCATCTTGTATCAATGTTGTCCGGCACCACCGTAGCTTCCTCCGGTGCTCCAAACCCTCAAATCCGGTTTGGTGAAGATTTGATGAGCCGCGTTTCCTACGTGATGATGAATCCAGAGGGCCGCGAAGCAATGACCGTTGCAGTTCGAAACTCACTCAACAATTTGATTGAGAATGTCTGCACCGAAGCCAACGTCGAACCAAAAGATATTTTCGACCTCGTGTTTGTCGGCAATCCGATCATGCATCATCTGTTTCTTGGTATAGATCCTACCGAACTTGGGGGTGCGCCTTTTGCGCTGGCAGTTTCAGGGGCTGTTCATTCCTGGGCTACCGATCTGGAGTTGAGTGTGAATACCGGTGCACGTGTCTACATACTACCCTGCATAGCAGGCCACGTAGGTGCAGATGCAGCCGCAGTCACGCTGTGCGAAGGTCCGCATCGTCAAAGTGAAAACATGCTGGTGGTTGACGTTGGTACAAACGCAGAGATTGTTTTAGGCAACAAGGACCGCGTGGTTGCGGCTTCCTCACCAACCGGCCCGGCATTTGAAGGCGCAGAAATTTCGTGCGGCCAACGTGCTGCACCAGGTGCCATTGAACGCGTTCGCATTGACCCAGAAACCCTTGAGCCAAAAGTCCGTGTCATAGGTGTAGAGGCTTGGTCGGATGATCCAGGCTTTGAGGCCGCGTCATCACAGACCGGGGTAACCGGTGTATGTGGTTCGGCAATTATTGAAGTTGTTGCAGAAATGTTCCTCGCTGGAATAATTTCTGAAGATGGTGTTGTTGACGGCTCCCTTGCCGCAAAATCTCCCCGCATTATAGAAGAGGGTCGAACATTCTCCTATCTGCTTTGGGATGGCGAACAAAGGCTGGTTATCAAGCAGACCGACGTGCGTGCTATCCAATTGGCGAAGGCAGCGCTTTATGCTGGCATCAAATTGCTGATGGACAAGTTGGGAATTGAAGAGGTGGACTCAATCAGTTTTGCTGGCGCATTCGGCACATTTATCGATCCAAAATACGCGATGGTTCTCGGCCTTATTCCGGATTGTGATCTGAAAAAAGTCAAGGCAGTCGGCAATGCTGCTGGATATGGTGCCAAGATGGCATTGCTCAACCGTGATTATCGTAGGGAAATCGAGGAGACTGTTAACAAAATCGAGAAAATTGAAACTGCTTTGGAACCCGATTTCCAACAACATTTCGTCAATGCCATGGCCATGCCAAACAAGGTTGAACCATTCCCGAAGCTGGCAGAACAGGTAAAATTACCTGAAAAAAAATCCAATGCTGATGGTGGTGATGGAACTGGTCGTCGAAGACGCCGACGAGCCCGGGTCTAAGACGTGAACCAATGTTCTACAGCTGTGCAAAACTTGCTCGCAAGTAATCTACAACTGCATTAACTGGCGCGGATATTTCAGCAACCTTTACAAGGCCAATTGAATATTTGCCGAGTGGCGGAAGCCCGTACTTGGATTCCAATTGTACTATGTTCCCGTCACACGATGATGCTGGCAAGGGAGCAATTGCCAAATCAGCCAACAGTGCAGCTTTCTGCCCGGATGTGTAGGCGCTCTTGAAATTTACCCGGAATTCCCTGCCAATCTTATCAAGGCCATCAATGGCTGCTTTGCGCCATACACACCCTTCTTCCCAAACCGACAACGGCAATGGAGTTTGCTCAACCGCGACGCCACATTTCAAGCCTGCCCACACTAATTCTTCGCGATGAATTACTTCTACCGGTAATTCGCAATATTCTGATACTTCGCAGGTAACAATTGCCAGATCAAGCATTCCTGCTTTCACCCGCCTTGCAAGTTCCATGGAGCCTTCCACAGTTACTTCGACTGCAACTCCGGGATGGGTTTCATTAAATCGCTTGAGTATACCCGGTAAAAATTGCTCAGCTAAATGATCAACCGTACCCAAGCGTACTTCACCTACTATGTCGGGAGAAATAAACTGAGCCATCAGTTCCCGATTCAAAGCCAACAGGCGCCGCGCATGGGTTAAAAGTTTTTCTCCGTCGACAGTCAGGGTCACCGAACGTGAGTCGCGATTAAACACTGGTCGTCCCAAAATTTCTTCAATCCGCTTAACCTGCATGGATACCGCTGATGGTGTCCGGAACACAACTTCGGCAGCGGCGCTGAAATTTCCCGTTTCTGCTATGGCAACCAGGGTATTGAGCAAATCCAGTTCCAACAGAGGAGCCTGCAAGTTAAGCGGTGCGTTCATTGTACAATCAATCTTTCAATTTTATTGATAGATAGCATCAAAACTATTCGTTTGATTGAAGCATAATTTTTCACCATTATCAAGGTCGAGACATTCGCGAAGTCTCCTGCAACAAACCAAGGAGATTAAAATGACTACCCAATGCACCAGTGTTCCCCTTTGCGCGGACACTTACGCTGAAAGTTCAAACGCCTTTGGAGCAACCATTGGAAATACGGTTTCAAAAATTAGAAACTGGTGGTCGGCAAGAAAACAGCGCCGCATGGACCAGAAGGCTTTTCGACAGATTTTGTCGCTGAGTGATGCTGCAATAAGAGATATCGGCGTTACCCGATCTGACGTAATCTGGGCAAACAGTCTGCCGCTTGGAACGAATGCTTCCGCAGAATTGAAAAAAGCCGCTCATCGTAACCGGGAGTTCCGCTGAACAATAAGGAGAGTCAAAGACCCATATGTTGAACCAATTGAGGCTTGGTAATTAATTTACCAGCCTCATTTTTGTTGGAATTTGTTAACCACCCACAAAATTCTTCTCACCACATTGCAAATGTTAAGCTATATCCAACCAATTTAGTGTTCATTAGCTGCTTGAAAAGGAAAATTGGGGCCACCAAGCATGAACACCGCCGAAAACCTCATACAATATGATTTTCAAGCTGGAAAAATTTCTGGCGGAAATGTTATCGAACGTATCGGTATCATGTTAATGCGAAACGCGGCTTGGATGACGAAATCCATACGCTTTACCGGATTTTCCTGGGCTGCAAAGCTTGTCCGAACAGTTTTTCCAAGTCACCGAACAATATGCACCCAACTTACAGATGACGCAGTTTTCGAGTTCCCGTACGGCGATGCTTACTGGGGGCGCATGCTTTACAACGGTGAGCTCTATTGCCCGGAAGTAGAACAGTTCCTGCTAGGAATGCGGGATGTTGACTATGCATTCATCGATTGCGGAGCGAATTACGGATATATGTCCGCGATTGTAACCAGCCGAACCTACGGCTCCAAACCATCTATTGCTATCGAGGCTGATCCGGAAACTTATCGCATTCTGCAAAGAAATGCCAAATTGAATGACGACCGCTTCGAATTGGTTCACAAAGCGGTTTATTCAAAGTCCGGTGAATTGGTCAATATCTACGGTGATAAACACGAAGCACGATCAATCGTTCCTGATGGTGGTGCCGGAACGGGTGGAATGGTGGAGACATTGGCGCTGGACGATTTGGCGAAGTGGCGCAAGCAAACCGGCAACAAACCAGTCATTTTAAAACTGGACGTCGAAGGTGTTGAGATTGAAGCAATGCGCGGTGCCAGGAAACTGTGCAAAAAAGACTGCCTTGTTCTCTTTGAAGATCATGCCTCCGACAAGACCCATGAGGTTACACGCTTTTTCATGGATGAGTTGGGAATGCGAATTTTCGCTCCACATGAACCCGGCTGCCCGGAAATCCATGACATCAATGAGCTTGATGCGATCAAAAAATTTTCCCGCGTTGGTTATGATTTTCTGGCAACCACCAGCAAATTCTGGGTAAAAGAAATCAAACTTTACCAGAAGCAGGACTAGGGTCAGGACTCATTAATTAATGCAAAATGGTGGGAGGGAATTTGGCTGGATGACAGGCGTGAATGCGCAGGAAACCATAAGGTTTGCAAGCATTCACAACGCATCAGCCGGGCAAATTCACCCCATCCAGAGGACGCGTACCATGACTTCGAACTGCTTTGTCAAAGCTCTCAACCGGGGGATGAACCCCGCTTTTCAAGCTTTTCCTCGTATTTCTCGTCATGTCATGCGCCATTTTACGTTAATTAACGGGTCCTGACCCTAGGCCCTTTTCCGCTCAAAGCTTCAATAAGCCTCTGGTACAATGTCAAAGGCAATGCATTGGCGTTCTTCATCTGCTTCAAATGGCACAGTCCGGTGAAACAGCGACGAAGGGAAAAATACCAAATCTCCAACAGCAGGTAAGTGCTCTTTGCCCGGAATATTTTGCCGTGTTACGGGATAATCATATCCGTGCAAGCTAAATGCAATTGAGCCCTCGTTTCCTTTCATATTATTTGGCATTTTCAGATAGAACACTCCACTTATCCACCCACCGGAATGTATATGGGGTTTTTGAAAACCGGCCTTCATCAGTTTCACACGCCAGCCCAATACTTTAAAGCGATTTGGAAACTGTGTGATTAAGAAGTCTTCCGAACCTGCATGTTCAGCCTGATAGGCATCAAGTTCATCGCGAATAATTTCCTCAAGACGGCTGAATGCCCAGCATTCCCAAAGCGGATCAAACAAATTGCCATGGGTCTGGAAACCACCGCGAGTCGTATTGCGCTCCCACATGACCGTCAGGCCATCAGCAGCCTCCATAAGATCGGCAAAAAATGCATCATCGCCATCACTTGATTTTGGTCTTCGGATGGAAACAAAATCCAACGGCTTTCGGCAAAACGGATGAGTATTTTCAGTATCAAGCTGATGGCTGGCGTAGGCGCTAAATGCAGCCGCGCGAAGGTTTCGTGGTTCTTCATGATTTAGGGATGCCAAACCGGAAACTACTTCATCATTTCGCCCGGCAGAAAAGAGGGTTTCAAGCACGCGCACATTTGAATCAATCGTCTTTGCTTTCTTGAAAGCTGCAATTGCTTCCTCCCACTCTCTTCGTTCCAAATATATGGAACCCAACTCGTAATTGGCTTCCTTTAGTTTGGGATCCAATTTCAATGCTGTCTTGAAAGATGCTATCGCCTTGTCTGTTTTTCCCAAGCCGCGCTGAACAACCCCAAGAGAATAATGCCCTGGCGCAAAACGGGGATTCAATAGAGGAACCTTTGACAGGCATTTTTCAGCCTCTTCAAGTTGACCCAGATCACGCAGCGCAACACCAAGATTTCTCAATGCCTGAGCAAAATTAGGCATTAGTTTCACTGCAGTACGATAGTTTTCCACTGCACGGTCAAACCGGTTGAGCTTTAAGTACATCGCACCGAGGTTGTTGTAGGCTTCGGCCATGTCCGGCTTTTTGCGAACCACATTTTCAAGAAGCTCTACAGCTTCCTCTGATTTATCGAGGTTTATATAAGCCAGCGCCAAATTGTATTCGCCATCAACAAAACCTGGATTGATTGAAAGCAGTTTTTCGAGTGTTTTAGCAGCGGCGGTAAAATTTTCCTGACTGAACTGTGCCGCACTCAGGATATTATAAAGCACAATTGCATCCGGAAACCGCTTCAAAAGTTTCTTTGTCTTTCGTTCTGCATCCTGAAACTTTTGCCCTTGCACAAGGGAGGCAAGAACCTGAACCTCGGATTGGGTGGGACCGCCTATCGGCATTCCTTTTCCCTGATACATGTCTGCTTTCCTTTTGAAAACTTGCGGTTTTGGCGATATTCACCCGAAATCTATGGCTACAGGTAATTTACCGCTTGGGCAAGAAATCCGCTTAACCAATCCCGATTATGTTAATGCTCGATCCACGGAAAAACCATCACAACAATCCCGCATGAAATGCTTGCATGCGAACTGGTTCAGGTTGACGAAAAATTGTCCAAATTAAATTTTTCTGTTGCATCGCGCACCAATTATGCCAGTGTCGCACACTGGACATTGCAATTCGGTATACGACAACGATGAACACGCTGGACCTGCGCCGGGAAATTGAACCAAAAGAGAGTCAAACTCAGACAAAGTCGATAGTATTCTACCTGGTTCCCAATTTTTCGATGATCGCATTTGCCACGGCGATTGAGCCGCTGCGAATTGCAAATCGCATGTTGGGTGAGCGTTACTACGATTGGCGGCTGACTTCATACGATGGCGAACCGGTAAATGGCTCTAATGGCGTAGAAGTAGCAGTCAGCTCCTCCATGAAACAGGAACGTGACGCACTCTCTACATCGAGGCGTCCCAACAACATATTCTTGTGTTCTGGAATTCACGTGGAAGATGCGGTGAACAAGTCGCTTTTTGCTTACATTCGCGAAAACAAAAATGCCGGCGTCACCGTTGGGGGTCTATGCACGGCGGCATTTTTATTGGCTGCGGCTGGCCTGTTAAAGGGAAAACGCTGCGCAATCCACTGGGAGAATTTACCCGGTTTTTCGGAGAATTTCCCGGAAGTTGATGTGTATGCCGACCTTTACGAAATGGATGGCAATATCTGGACTTGCGCCGGCGGAACCGCTGCACTCGACATGATGCTATCCATGATAGAAAAGGATTTGGGCGAGGAACTGGTAAATCGCGTTTGTGAACAGGCCCTGACAGACCGGGTGAGAAATCCGAATGACCGCCAACGACTGCCCTTGCGCGCCCGTCTGGGTGTTCAAAATGCGAAAGTGCTCTCCATTATCGAATATATGGAAGCCAATATTTCCGAACCGCTGCCATTAGTGGATATCGCTGATTATGTCGGCCTTTCCAGACGCCAGATTGAAAGGCTGTTCCAGCAATATATGGGACGCTCCCCTGCCCGCTATTACCTTGAGATCCGCCTTGATCGCGCACGCCATCTGCTTATGCAATCGACTATGGCCGTGGTAGACGTCGCAATTGCCTGCGGCTTCGTATCGGCTTCGCATTTTTCCAAATGTTATCGGGAAATGTATGGAAAGTCGCCATTGCAAGAGCGCGGCTAGTAACATGGAATAACTTACAAACTGCGCTCCCCCATCAGGCGACGGGAGAGTCTTTGGTTTGTTTGATTAGTTGATGATGTTGTGCTCAGGGCCATATGGGAATTTGGTGATGTTCTCAGCACCATCTTCACCTACAACCAGAATATCGTGTTCGCGATAACCACCGGCACCTGCCTGACCTTCCGGAAGAGTAAGCATCGGCTCCATGGAAACCACCATACCCGGTTCCAGCACGGTATCGATGTCCTCACGCAACTCAAGACCAGCTTCGCGGCCATAATAGTGAGAAAGAATACCAAACGAATGGCCATACCCAAATGTGCGGTATTGCAACAGATCACGTTCAGCAAACAATGCGTTGAGCTCTGCGCAAATCTCTGAACATTTGATACCGGGCTTGATGAGTTCGATGCCGCGTTCGTGTGCCGCCACATTTGCTTCCCAAATTGCCAGGCTGCGCTTGTCTGGTTCACCCAGGAACAAGGTACGCTCCAGTGCCGTATAGTAGGCTGAGATCATCGGAAACGTGTTGAGCGACAGAATATCGCCCATCTCGAGCTTACGCGTTGTAACCGGGTTGTGAGCTCCGTCTGTATTAATACCGGACTGAAACCAGACCCAACTATCGCGAATTTCACTATCTGGATGTGAACGGGCAATTTCCAGTTCCATTGCGTCACGACCAGCCATGGCCACATCGATTTCACGAGTGCCTTCACGAATTGCTGCCCGGATAGCTTCGCCGCCATGGTCGGCAATTCGTGCACCTTCCCTGATAAGCGCAATTTCTTCATCAGATTTGACCATGCGCATTTTCATAATTGCACCCGATACATCGGCCAATTCGGATTCAGGAAATGCCGCCCGGATTTTGCTGTGCAATTCTAGATTCATGTGATCATTTTCAATGCCGATGCGTTTGGCATTACTGGTGATCGACTGGACCGCGCGCAGGTAATTGCCACGACGCCAGTCTGTATAGATTACGTTTTCCCCGTGAGAACGCCGCCAAGGCTGCCCCAAATCAATGTTAGCTGACACAGTCACACATCTGTGTGGTGTAACGATACAGCCGTATGGTCTGCCGAATGCGCAATACAAAAAGCCAGAATAGTAAGCAATGTTTTGCATGGATGTGAACCACACTGCGTCCAGGTTTTGGTCAGCCATGTGCTTGCGCAATTCCACCAACCGTTTGTCATATTCGGCATCAGAAAAAGGAAGGGGTGCTTTGGCACCGTTTTCAAGGGTAAAAAAATCAGGTCTCTGCATATCAATCTCCGCGTAGTTTTCGGGCGGAAATATCGCGCCCGGTGAAGATATCCGGGCGTACAGGACAGAACGGCTATTGCCGGGCTATTGCGGAAAAATTAGCGACGCCATCGCCTCCGCTAATTTGCTATTTAGATAAAATTTGTCGACTTGTCACGTCAAAAATTTGCAGTGAATTAGAAAAATTTTCCCAACTGTTTAAAGATTATCCAGTCAGCTTCCCCGGAACTTTTACGCCGCCAAAAAGCATGAAGTAAACGCCCGGCACAAAGAAAAGCGTAAGGATGGATGCAAATGCCAATCCGCCAATCATGAGGGAAGCCATTGGTTCAAATAAAGCTCCACCTGCAATTGCCATTGGCATCAGGCCCAAAATTGTTGTCAGCGACGTTAGCATGATAGGTGTAAAACGCTTCTTGGCAGCTTCGACAACAGCATCGCGCAATTCTTTTGTTTCACGCTCAAGGTCAATCTGGTCGATGAGAACAATCGCGTTGTTGATGATAATCCCCGCAAGGGAAATCATTCCAAGGATTGCAAAAAACGACAAAGGCCGTCCGGTCACCATCAAAGCTATTGGAGCACCTATGATGATGAGCGGTATGGTCATGAATGTAAGCAACACGCGACGCGCAGAATTGAACTGAAATACCAATGCCGCCAACATGACCATGAGTGCCAAAGGCATGCCACCGAGCAGCAAACTGTTTACCTTTGCGCTATCTTCAATTTCACCACCGATCACAAGTTGATACTGCGGCTTTAATTCGATGCTGCGCAAATCTTCTGAAACAAAATTCACCAACTCATTGGCCGCCAAAGTTTCACTCTTTGCAGAAACCTTGATTTGGCGAACCTGATTTTCACGTCGCAATTGGGAAAGCTCAAGTTTCGGTTCGAAAGTCGCTACCTGATCGAGCGAAATCAAGCGTCCACCTGCGGCAACAGAAAGATTTGCCAAATCTTCAATGCTGTCGCGAAAACTCTCTGCAGCGCGAACTACAATTGGAATGGATTCCGTTCCTTCGCGATAGGTGGAGTAGTCGGTGCCGGAGAAATACGTATCCATTACTTCGGAAATTTCCTTGGAAGTAATCCCCAACTCACGTGCTTTGTCCTGAGCTACATTGATTACAACCTTGAGACTCTTGTTCCCCCAGTCATTTTCATTCTGTGTAATCCCTGGTGCTTTGGAAATTGCTACTTCTACCTGTTTTGCGAGGTCCAAAAGTTCATTGGCGTCAGGGCCAGTAATATTGACTTCGACTATTCCAGATTCACCACCGCCCATGGAAAGTCGTTTTACCTTGAAGCGGGCTGCCGGATGGTTTTCATTGAGATACCGAAATGCACCATTTGCCAAGGTCACCGCATCATCATAACTATCTGTATTTACAAGAATAAAGGCGCTCGCCGGATTGGTATCAGCCGGGTTTAGCGCCAGGTAAAACCTTGGTCCACCATCCCCTACAAAAACAGTCGTGTCACGAACCCCCGGGTTTCGCGTTTCATCCAATAACCACTTCTCAACTGCCAATGCTTCTTCTTCGGTTCTGGATATAGCTGTACCCTTGGGCATATCCAGATAAACCAGGAATTCAGCACGCTCAGCCAGTGGAAACATTTCCTTTTTTACAAACGAAAATAATTGCGTTGAACCCACAACGGCAACATAGGCCGCAATAACGATGACCGGGGCAAACCTTAAACTTTTGCCAACTATCGAGCCGTAAACAGAAACAAGTTTGTTTTCTTGTTTTTCTTTTTTGGGCTTTGACTGTTTGCTGGACAGCCAGACATTAAGTGCAGGCAGAATGTACATGGCGGTTAACCAGGAACCCAGCAACATTACGCCAACAACTGCACCCAATGAGAATGCGAATTCACCCTCAACGCCATCCAGAATAAGCAATGGAATGAAAGCCGATACGGTCGTTACAGAGGCAACACCAAGAGGTACAAAAAATTGCCTTCCGGCTGCCAGCGCTGCATCCCTCGCGGTTGTACCTTTGGCCACTCGCGTCTGCATGTCTTCCACAACAACCAACCCGTTGTCGACAAGCAAGCCCAATGAGATGATAACCGCTGCGATGGATATTTGCTGGAGGTCAATTTCCAGATACTGCATACCCACAAGAGCAAACATTACCGTAAACGGCACAATGCAGGCGATAACCAGTGAAGCTCTCAAGCCCAAAAATACTAGCATCACCAGAAACACCACCGCGAATGTTTGCAACACGTTAGATAGCGCGCTGTTTATGGATTGGGTGACATTGGTTTCTTGAAATGTGGAAAAATTGTAACTGATCCCTATAGGCTGCTCATTTTCAAACTTGGGCACAGACTCGCTTAATCGTTTCCCGATTTGCTGAATGTCTTCAGAATCAGACATTTCAACACCGACAACAATTGCTTCCTGCCCATTGTAGTAAGCGGGTTTGTTTTTTGGTGTTTCATAACCCCGACGCACATTCATCAGGTCCTTCAGTCGAACAAAACCATGTTGACCCTCCACCTTCGTCAGAAGATTGCCGATTTCCTCGACCGAACCAAGGTCACCATTGGCTTCGAGGATGATATTTGTGCCTCCCGCATCAAGCTGACCTGCGGGTAAAATTACATTCTGCGCCTGCAAATCCGAAAGAACTTGAGGAAGCTGAACGCCAATTGCAGCAAGCTTGCGTGAATCGATTTCCAACCAAATTCGTTCTTCCTGAACGCCGTACAAAGATACCTTGGATATGCCCTCCACAGTGTAGAGTTGTTTACGCAAATCATCCGAGGCGCTTTTCAGGTCAGCATAATCAAATCCTTCGCCCGTCACCGCTATGGTTGCAATTGCAACATCACCATAATTGGTGTTGACCTGCGGTCCCTTTGTCCCGGATGGAAGCTCTGTCTTCACATCCTCCATCCGGTTGCGAATGTCCTGAAACACCTGCTCCAACTCATCTTTGGGAACAGTATCATATACCGTTAGCGTGAGTTTGGCGCTTCCAGTCGTTACCAAGGCATTGATATCTTCTACTTCACCGATTTCCCGCGTTTTGCGTTCCAATGGTGTAACAATCAGATCTTCCATACGGTCAGGCGCCATTCCGGGAAACTGCACCGTCACAATTGCATTTCTGATTGTAATAGCGGGGTTTTCGCGCTTTGGAATTGTCGAATAGATCAGCAATCCCTGCACCAGCAACCCAAACATAATCAGAATTGTCAAACGTGATTTGTTAAGGCCAAAAGCAGTTAGAAAATCCATAAGAATGCCCCTACCTATTCGGAATCCGGCAGGAGTTTTACTTTTTGGCCATCTCTAAGGAATGATACACCCGCAGATGCGACCCGCTCACCAAGTTCCAGTCCGCTGATGGCAATCAACGAGTTTTCCCGAACTCCGGCGATTTGTATTTCCCGTTCCTTTACAGTTTTGGTTTCAGGGTCGTAGACGAATATCTTCGCGGTGCCCGTATCATTGGAGTTTTCCGGCGGATCAATTTCGCCTTCAAATGGCAGAACCGAAAGTGGGAGGGTAAATCCTTCGCCCTTTTCAACCGAAAATTCCATGGCAATTTCTACGGCCATCCCAGCCTTCATGGTTGGATCTGATTCCTCCAGTTTTGCAACGACAGGAAACGAAGAAACCGTGTCTGCGCGAGCTCCCAACTCACTGACAAATCCCTTGAGCACGATGCTTGGATTATCAGCGAGACGCACTTTGACTTTCTTGCCAACCACTAGTTGATTGACCACATCAAAACTGACAGAAAAACTCGTCTCAAACTGGTTGGTGCTGTAGAGCGTTGCAATTGCAGAGCCAGGCGAAACATTTCCATATGATTGCACTTCAACAGAATTTACAGTCCCGTCATAAGGTGCCTTGAGAACAGCCTTGGACAGGTTTTCTTGAGCAGTTTGCAAACTTCTTTCCGCTTGAACAACTTGCGCTGCACTGGTCTCCGCGTTCGTCTGCGCTTTGTCTGCTTCTGCTTTGGTGGTCACACCTTTTTCAAGCAAATCCGACTTTCTCTGCGCCTCCTCGTCTGCATTTTTTGCGGTTGAGCGTGCCTGATCCAGTGCGGCTTCAGATGCCTCCACCTGCAATTCCAGCGAACGTGGATCAATCTCTGCCAAGACATGACCTTCCATAACGCGCTGCCCCACATCCAGATTGACTTCTTTCAACCTGCCTGAAACCTCAAATGAAAGCGTTGAAAGGGAACCGGGCTGCAATACGCTGGGGTACCGGCGGACCGTGGATTGCTCCACTTCCTCTATCAAAAAAGTTCTCAAACCGCGTATCGGTTGATCTTCAGTGTTTGCTGCTTGATCATCCCCACAACCTGCCAGCGTGATACAAATCGCCAAGACCATCAGTATCCGCAGCATTTAAATACTCCTTCAGTAACCAGCTGTTTCCAGACTGTACGATGGATAAAAAATAATCAATCTCATACTGGTCATTTGCAATCCCTTTGCAGTATTAATTGCAAAATCAATACTGTGAGGAAATCATGACATTTCAAATTATTTGGGGAAGCCTTGCACTCGTGATTTGTTCAGCTTTTCATGTTGTTATGGTGGTCTGGTGGGCTCGAGCGCTCAAACAATGGAATGATGCACCTATCAGAACATTACCTTTTGTTCGTTCCCTAATGTTGATTGGCGGCACGTTTGTGGTGATTGTATTTGCACACACCGTGCAGGTATGGCTTTGGGCTGTATTGCTCCTTCTCCTGAAGGCATTACCAAACCTTCCTGATGCAATTTATTTTTCGTTGGTTACATACACAACTGTGGGCTACGGGGATATGACTCTTTCCAATGATTTTCGAATCTTTGGAGCCATGGCTTCAGTTACCGGATTGCTCAGTTTTGGTCTCAGCACAGCATTTCTGGTCGGGTTACTGGCCAAACTCTTTCCTGAGCACCTCAATTAACGCAAACCTGCTCATCGCGCGCGACGTTTGACAACCAGAAAATTATGCACGGGTGTAAAACCAGAAAACATCCATTCCGGTTTGTCTTGAACCCACATCTGGGTAGAGCGTCCTCCATCAAGGGCAATTGCAGAATCACAATCAAAGAAGCCCCCCACATTTTGCGAACGCATCAACCAACCGGCCTCATAAAGGCTCAGGCCGCCGCGGGTAATTGTTGTCAGAACTATTTCACCATCATCCCTGATGCACAAAAGTGTTCTGTATTTCGTGTTGCCGCGATTGGTTCGCATTGCCCAACGTTTTCCCGGCTCTATCATCAGCGGCTTTGATTGGAGCACATCAAATGCTCCCTGTGGCGTTCCATCCGTAACCGGAATGAGGTCCGGTATCCCGTCCTTCAGGGTAATAAATCCGCCAGCATCCGTCCAACCTTTGGAATATCGTTTACCGTTCAAACGAAGGTAACCAACCGGGGAAAGTTTTCCATCTTCTTCACCAATCGCAAAGAAACCGGCATTTACAGCCAGCACCGGGTTCAAACGCTCTCCAACACTGGTAATGCGTTCACCCTCTGGATTATTCTGCAATTCGACAGAAAAAGAAAAGCGTCCGGGATCAATCCCGAACGCCGTCATTATCAGGTTTGAGTCACCTGAAATCCGAAGAACCCGCAATCCAGGCTCCATTTCCTGCCAATCAGCGGCTTGCAGTGCTTTTAACGTCTTGGCCGATCTTGGCGGCACTTCGACCGCCAGTGCCAGTAGTGGGCAAAACTGCACGCATACCACTGTTAGAATTGCCGCCAGAATCTTTTTCAGACTTGCCAAAACTTGGTTTCCAATTGATATCAAATCGCTTCGCATTGCCATTTGATTGAGCTTTATCACGACTGCGCTGTCCGGCAATCGGGAATTTGGCTGATCCGCCACGGCGAATTGCACGAATGTTCGCAGCACGATAACCAGAAACCTTGACCTGGTTTGACTGGTTGCCACCAAGCAAATTCACCTTGTTTCCATCATGACCGGCAAAAAACCCGACATGGTGACCATACTTGGTTCGCACCACAACCACGTCTCCACGACGGGCTTGATTTAGCGAAACACTCTTGCCCCATTTGCCCCAACTGGTTGCTTTCATGTATCCGGTCGGAGGAGTACCGCCACCTCGTTTTACAACAGCGCCCGCAAAGGCACCGCACCAAGGTGTGCGTCGCGGATTGACGCCCACATGGCGCTGCAGTTTTCCAGTGTGTTTGCGCTCATGAAGACCAACGTATGATTTTGCAATCGAATATACGCCCGCATTTGCGTTGGATATGGGGAGCGCCCCTAAACCGATTGCGGATACCATTATCCCACACAAGAGTCCTTTTTTGACAAAATTGGTAACGTTTTTCATGTTCCGTTTTCCTTTTAACGTTGTTGGAAAAAGAAAGTTCGGCAGCAATGCGCTCACACGCCCCTATGCCGAAAATTTACCGCAAAACACCACCCAACTGCCGATCCGATGGGATCGTCAGGTTCAAAATTCACGAATTTGGGCGGAGGGTTTTACGGTTTGGGAGGACTGTTCTTTCCTGTTTCCAATACGCACGCTTAAGCCAGTCTAATCCGACCTAATTGTGTTCCCGGCGTCACGCATTATTACAAACACTTACCCCCGCTTGATCCTTATCATAGCGGGGGTAGATTTCTTCTGGTTTGAAAGATTTGCTTACGATCTTGGTTTGATGTTTTCCGGATCATAGAGTGGCTTGTAACCCACACCTTCAACCCGCACCGGGTACTTCTCATCAAAGTATTCGATTACCAATTCCTGACCTTCCCTGGCGTACTCGTAAGGAAGATAACCAAGAGCGATGTTCTTCCCGATCGTTGGCCCATACGCGATACTGGTCACGTAGGAACGACGTCCTTTGGAATCGATAAGCACTTCGCCACTGTCTTTGTCGACGACCGGACAATTTGCCAACGGATAGCGGGCAACGCCGTTCTTGTCCGTATTGTCAGTCATCACCATGGTGCAAAGATACGCCGGCTGATGCTCAAGTGCACGGGCAGCAAGATAAGCTTCCTTGCCTCGGAAATCTGCTTCCTTGACCTTTGGACGGGCAAGATCCGCTTCGAGCAGATTGTACTCGGTGAGGAGATCCGCGTTTTGCAAACGAAGGCTCTTTTCCAGGCGACGACTGTTTGCATAAGTTTCAACACCAACCGGAGTTACACCCTGTCCGTGCAGTGCATCCCAAAGCGCCAACCCGTCTTCAAATTTTACATGCAGTTCCCAGCCCTGCTCACCCACATATGAAATTCGGAATGCGGTAACCGGTGTTCCACCCACTGTAATCTGCTTGATCGCAGCAAACGGGAAATTCTCGTGAGTGAGTTGATCCGGGTCATCAGCAACCGCCTGCAGTGTCTTGCGGGCATTTGGTCCCCATAGGCCAACGCAGCTAAAGTCGGTAGTGCGATCTTCAACCGTAACATCAAAGCCCTTGTCTTCAGCCATGCGCTTCAACCAGATGAAGTCGCGGTTACCAGAGTCACCACCGTCAACAACCCGGTATCGGTCTTCCATGCGGATAACAGTCAGGTCGGCTCGAACACCCCCATTCTTGTCGAGGAAGTGCGTGTAAACACCTTTTCCCACTGGTGTATCGCCACCAACTTTTGCAACGCAAACATATTCCATCATTGCTTCATGGTCGGGACCAGACACATCATATATTGCAAAATGCGACAGGTTCACCATGCCTACATTTTCTGACATCTCCAGATGTTCAGCATTTGATACACGCCAGAAGTGACGGTTGTCCCATTCAGCTTCGCGGACAGGAACACGGTCACCAAACTTTTCAAGCAAATGCTCATTGCTGGCGTAACCATGGGCACGTTCCCAGCCGGCAGCTTCCATAAAGTAGCCGCCAAGCGCCACTTCCCGTTCATGGAATGGACTTTTGCGCAGCCCGCGAGCCGCCGTATAAGGTTCACGGTTATGCACTGCCGGATTGTAAATCTTGAACGCAGTCTCATAGCAGCGATCATGGATGTACTGCTCTTCCTGCTGGAACGGGTAATACCGGGCGACATCAATCCCGTAATGGTCAAATTCGGTAACGCCATCGGTCATCCAGTCCGCAAGTATCTTGCCGGTTCCGGGGCCATCTTTCACCCATACAGAAACCGCATACCAGAGGCCACGCACATTGGCAGATTCACCTATCGAAGGGCCGCCGTCGGCAGTTACCTGCAACAAACCATTAAATGAATGGCGTTCGTCATATCCAAGCTCACCGAGAATCGGAACGAGTTCCATCGCCCGCTCAAGCGGGTCCAGAATTTGTTCCATTTCCAGATCGCGTTGGGATGGTGAAAGTCGGGCTTCTTCCTTTTCCAATATATCGCGCGGGTGGCACATGCGCGGATCTTTTTCTTCGTAGTACCCAAATTCTATCTGCCCACCTTCACTGGTTGCCGGATCGCCCGTATCACGCAGATATGCAGAGTTGCCCTGGTCACGAAGCAGCGGATATCCGATTTCCTTGCCAGTTCCCGCAAACTCATTGTAAGGGCCAAAGAATGTCAGCGGGTGATCAACGGGCATAACCGGCAAATCTTCACCTGCCATTCCTGCAATGAGGCGCCCCCATAATCCAGCACAAACTACGACGTGATCTGCCTTAATCGTTCCGCGGCTGGTTTCGACGCCTTTGATGCGACCATCCTCAATCACGAGACCTGTTGCAGGCGTATTTTGATAGCTGACCATCTTGCCGGAGGCTTCTGCCTGTTCGACTAGTTTGCCCACGACAGTCTGCGAACGGGGGATGACAAGACCGGCATCCGGGTCCCAAAGCGCACCCTGGATCACATCTTCTTCGAGCAGCGGGAATTTTTCCTTGGCTTCCTTCGCGCTGATCATGTGCGCATTGTTGCCGAAGGCGCGACCGGATGATACCCGGCGCTTCAACTCTTCCAGGCGGTCATCATCACCGACACGGGCAACTTCAAGACCACCGCATCGTGCGTAGTGACCCATCTTTTCGTAAAAATCCATGGAATACATGGTGGTATGACAAGTCATCTGGTCATGCACGGTCGCATAACAAAAGTCAGATGCGTGAGCTGTCGAACCGATATCAGTCGGAATTGCAGACTTGTCGATACCCACGATATCGTCCCAGCCTCGTTCAATCAGGTGATGTGCAACTGATGCACCCACTATGCCGCCAAGCCCGATGATGACGACTTTTGCTTTTTCAGGAAACTTTGCCATTCATTTTCTCCACCAGCCGCATTTCGCCCGAAATGATAACGGGCTAAATGCTACATGCAAATTTCATTGAAAGTAACAGAACATTTATCAATGTCGTTCTGTTCCAAGTGCGACGGATTGGCGGCGGGAAAATAATGGTGGAAAGTTTTGAGGGTTTACCGACTTTTTGATACCTGCAGGCAATTGTGGGCAATACCAAAAGTTATCTTGAACCCACCAATGAGCGCTATGAGATTGCCATGGCCCGGAACCGGGCCAAACCAGGGTTCAGTTCCCCGCCCTGCTAATGTATTTCTGGGGCGAACTCCTGCCCAACGCTCGATGATGGGAGCACCCACCAAAGATGGCACCAGTTCAAGTGCCTTGTGGTAGAAACCCATATCATCAGGATCAAATGCATCCGGCGAACCGTAGGAACCGTCCTGCCAATCCTTTACCGAAGTTGAACCGATTGCCACCCGATTACCCGCATGCGGCACAACATAGGTCCCGTCATTGTAAATAATAGGCATGCCATCATCGTGCTCCAGTTCAACCAGCACCGCCTGCCCTTTTACACCCCGCCCAATTGGCGCGTTTTCATTCAATGGCCCCAGGTAGGGTTGCAACAGTGGATAGGCTTCCCAGCCATTGGCAACTGTTATCTTGCCCGCTTCCATAACTTCACCGTTTGAAAGCGTCAGACTATCCCTTTCTGGATGAAGACCGACAACCTCGGTGTCCTCTAAAATTGTTGCCCGACCGCTCACAAACGCCGCAAGTGCTGTCAGATACTTGCGCGGATCAACCCGCGCTGAAAGCGAGTCGTACTGCGCTCCATGGGTTGCAATTTCCGGATTGAGCCAAAGTGGATCCTTCCAGCATTCCATGCACCGCAGTTTGTAGGGACTACCCCAATGCTCAGCGGCTCCCTTCATGCGTAACTCTACGTGAGTTTTCATCTTTTCATGGGTGAGCGGCATCAGCCGTCCGCACCGGCGAAAGCCGCAGTCCATACCAGTGTCTTTTTCAAGCAAATTGATCGCATCCTGAATTGTTGACAGCCCGTCCAGTTGCATCTGTTTTTTGGGGTTCCAGCTATCGGGCATATGGGGCATCAAGGCACCCAGAAATCCACCTGAAGCCCCCGCACCAACTTTTCGCTTCTCAACAACTACAACACGCTCACCTTGCAAAATTGCGTGGCGCGCAGCCCACAGGCCAAGAATTCCGGCACCAACTACAATACTATCTATGGGTTTTTCATATTGAATCATTGTATGAAGTACCGGAATCCGTTTCTAACTAACTAGGCATAAATGATTCAAAACAAAAGCAATTCTGAAAATGACCTGACATGGGACGAAATTGGTGTTCCAGCTTCTACGCGATTTAATGACCCTTACTTTTCTCGCGATGACGGGCGAGCAGAGACTGAACACGTATTCATAAATGGCAACAGATTACCGAACCGGTGGCCCAAAATGTCTGTTTGTACGATAGCGGAACTGGGTTTTGGTACTGGACTTAATTTCCTTGAAACCGTGCGGCAATGGAATGAAATCAAACCCGATGGGGCACAGCTCAATTTCGTTTCATTTGAGCAATTCCCGATAAAAACAGATGATATGAGAAAAGCGCTGTCGCAGTGGCCGGAGTTGGATAAACTGGCTGCAAAGCTCGGCGAACTCTGGAAGCTTGAATTTGAGATTCTGGAAGAAGAATTCAGCGCCGATATTCGCCTCGTCGTTTTCATGAGTGATGCCAATGTGCGATTGCCACAACTAGAGCTTGCTGCAGACGCCTGGTACCTGGACGGCTTTGCACCCTCGCGAAATCCAGAACTTTGGAACGAGGAATTAATCCGCACTGTATTCGAGAAGACCGCACCCGGTGGGACGTTTGCAACGTATTCTTGTGCCGGTTTTGTACGTCGCAATTTGCTGAATGCCGGATTCACCGTAGAAAAGCAGCACGGCTTTGGCGCCAAACGCGAAATGCTGAGTGGCCAAAAAGCGCCATAAAATGTCAAAATGTCATTGGACAAATTGCGAAATCAGGAGCAGATTTTAAGAACCAACGTGAAAGGTTCGACATGAACAAGGTCGAGGTTACCAATTCGGCGAGCAGGTCTGATACCAGAACAAACTTCGCCAATTTTCTGTTCAATACCAAGCCTGGCGACTTTCCTGAAAAAACCGTAACCACTGCAAAAGAACTGATTCTCGATTTGATTTGTGTTGCCGCAGCAGGCAGCCAAACTCCGCTTTCAAATATAATCACCAGCCACGCAACAAATCACTTTGGCTCGGCAAACATGCCGGTCCCAATCCTGTTTGATGGACGCCCAGCAAGCCCAATTGGTGCCGCACTTGCTGGCGGGATGATGATCGACAGTGTGGATGGCCACGATGGGTACAAGCCTGCAAAGGGTCATGTAGGTTGTGCGCTGTTGCCATCGGTTCTCGCCTTTGCGCAAAACGCGAAACTTGAAGATGGTGCGGAATTCATCCACCAGATTATTCAGGGTTACGAAATTGGTTCGCGTGCGGCTGTCGCGCTCCATGCCTCGGTTGCAGATTATCATACGTCTGGTGCATGGATGGCCGTAACCTGCGCAGCACTTGGCACTCGAGCATTGAAAATGACTGAAGCACAAATGCGCGAAGCTATCGGCATTGCTGAATATCACGGACCACGCAGTCAAATGATGCGGGCCATTGATCATCCGACCATGGTCAAGGATGGATCTGGATGGGGTGCAATGGCGGGGACTTCCGCCGTATACTTGGCTCGCTCAGGCTTTACCGGAGCTCCTGCAATTTCAGTTGAAGGCGACGATGTCGCGCCATACTGGATCGATCTTGGCGAGCGCTGGTTAACTTGCGAACAATACATCAAGCCTTATCCGGTTTGCCGTTGGGCGCAACCGCCAGTAGAAGCCGCCAGGCATCTTGTCGAAAAACACCAGATTACTGTTTCTGAAATTGCCCAGGTTGAATGTACGAGTTTTCACGAGGCAATCCGATTGGCAACATCACGTCCACAGAATACTGAGCAGGCGCAATATTCGCTTCCGTTTCCCGTTGCTGCGATGATTGTCAAGGGCAAACTCACCCCGGAAGAAATTACTGGTGAATGCCTTGGCGACCCTGAAATTCTAAGACTTTCAACCGGTATGAAGCTCGCAGAAGCTGATGAATTCAACAACAGATTCCCGCAAGATCGCATTGCATCTGTAGCAATTACTCTCAAAGATGGAACGCGGCTGGAATCTGGACTGTTTGAAGCTCCGGGCGATCCGGAGCATCCATTTCCAGGTTCAAAGATGCGAGAAAAATACCATGCCTTCGCCGACCCGGTGTTGGGTACTGACCGCTCCAGTGCAATTGCTGATGCTGTTGATAACTTGGAAGACGCAGGTCAGATTGAAAAACTCTTTTCACTGCTGTCAAAATCGCCTGAAAAGTAAGCTGGAAAGCGGATTTGGGTAATAATTCTGCGTGGCGCAGATTGGGCATGTTTTTTTGCGAAAACAACCATAAAACGGTAAGTTTCCGGCTTCGTCTTCCGGTTTCGTCGCGACATTGATGTCGCGTGCAGAACTTTAGTGCGTTCTTTCCATCTGACATTCTTTGGCAAATGCCCAAATGGGTTTATGATATTACATCTTGCAATATGGAGAGTGCCATGAACGTGCCTTTTCAAAAAGAACTTGAAAACGCATCCTCACCGATAAACACAGCAACCGGTATCCCGAATTGGTTTTACATTTCTGAGGATGCTCTCGAAGCGGAAAAAAAGAAGCTCTTCTCCGAAAACTGGGCGGGCCTTGGATTTGCAAAGGATGTTCCAGAGCCTGGAGACGTCAAACCGGTTTCATTCCTTGGTGACCCATATGCAATTGTTCATGGCAAAGACGGCGTTATCCGTGTGTTTCACAATGCTTGCCGTCACCGTGGTGTTCGACTGGTTCGAGAAGCTGGAAAAACAACCGGCCTGTTGCGGTGTCCCTATCATGCCTGGTGTTACTCAACCGAGGGTAAGTTGAAACAAACTCCGCACATCGGTGGCCCTGGCATCCACGAACACAAGGATATTGATAAATCCAAGCTTGGATTGATTGAGGTGAGAAGCCATGTCTTTCGCGACGTGGTGTTCATCAACCTGTCTGGCGATGCCAAGCCGTTCGAAGAGATGTTTGCTTCGGTCATCGAGCGTTGGAAAGAATTCAATCAGCCGCTCCATCACGGTGGCGAGGGTTCTTCATTCAAACTGGAAGTCAAAACCAACTGGAAGTTGGCTATGGAGAACTTCTGTGAAGCTTACCACCTGCCGTTTGTGCATCCTGGCCTGAATGAAGTTTCAAAACTCGAAGACCACGAAAACATTCTGAGCAAAGATACCTGGTCAGGCCAGCTCACCAAAGCATTTCGAATGTTCACTGATGACGACGGCAGGACTTTCGACAGTTTCAAGGATCTATCAAGCCGCTGGGACAGCGAGGCTGAATACATTGCTTTTTATCCCAACGTACAGCTAGGCGTTCACAAGGATCACGCATTTGCCCTGATCATTGAGCCACAGACTGCTGGACAGGCCCTCGAACATGTGGAGATTTACTATTCTTCCACGGAGATGGTGAACGAAGACTGGAAACCAATGCGTGATTCACTGGCGGATTTTTGGAAATCCGTCTTCATTGAAGATGTGAGCATTGTGGAAGCCATGCAAATGGGACGCCACGCTTCCGGCTTTGATGGCGGGCACTTTTCACCGGTCATGGACGAGGCAACCCACCACTTTCACGGTTGGGTCGCATCTCAACATTTAAATCTGAAATGACTGCTTAATACGTCACGCTTTCGCAGGGTCACTAACTTTCATGCTGGTGCGTTTGGAAAACGTATCCAGCATCTGTGTTAGTATTGGCCTCTCTTTGCGCCAATCAAGATCCGAAAATCTGTAGTCAAGATAACCGAGTGCGCAGGCAACCGATATTGATCCAATATGAACTTCAGGCAATCGCGCACCGCGCCACATCTCCAGCGTATCAAGCGCTTTTACTATTTTTTCCACTTGCGCATCTACCCAACCGTCCCATTGCTTGCCTTCAGGCCGTAATGCCTTTTCATATCGACTTGCGACAGCTGCATCCATAATGCCGTCACCAATGGATTGCGTAACCAGCACATTGTATCGCTCCATGCCGGAAGCCGGCAGCAGCTTGTCACCTTCGTTTAAACTGTCAAAATACTCACAAATCACCCGGCTATCGAACAGCGAATGCCCATCTTCAAGTGCCAGGCTTGGGATTTTACCAAGGGGATTGTGCTTGAGAAGTTCCGGATTTGCATCAAGCGGAGAAGTTGCAATGTTCACCAACTCAACCTGATCCGCAATGCCAGCTTCGTGAGCCGTGACAATCGCCTTTCGGGCAAACGGTGATGCAGGTGAATAATACAATTTCATGATTGTCTTCCTTGTAGAGAGACAGGCGACCTCAGCCCGAATCCAATGTCATAAAGTTAGCCGCATCTACCGAAAATGCCTACTGGTCATTTGCGCAATTTGACTTGAATAAGGTGCCGCAAGCGCCTTGTGGGAAGCTTGCGCTGCCCATTTATCGTGTGTGGGTTGATAAATTTCAGCGCTTGCGGCGTGACCGGGTTGTGTGGGTTGTGGGGCCCGGTCGTAAAAACCATACAACGATAATTTGCTACAGACTATCCCGAAACCACATCAGATGTTCAATTTTTGCCCGATTTTAGGATAAATTTCCCTATACTTTCGTATAATATGGCATGATATCGAGTGCAAATTGGTATTGCTACATCAAAGCGAAGAAATTAAATTATTGAGCTAGGCTATTGATATTATAGCTAGTTTCTAAGAGCGACACCATTATTCAGCAAGTGACGGACTCGCTCCAGTGTTTGCGGTGTTTTGGCCAACTTCAAAAAGCTTTCACGTTCACGTGCAAACATTTCAACCTCATCCACAGATACTATTTCCGCGCCTTCACCCCCGGTTATGATTCGCGCAATGGCACTACCAACGGTAAGATCGTGTGGGAAAAAAATGCCTTTTTTGACGCCCTTTTCGAGAAATTCAACCATCGATTCGTGCACTTCACCGCCTGCCAGTACGAATTCCGGCTTCTCACGGGGTGTATAATCTGATGATATGTCGCTGAGTGCGTTACGGGCTGCTTCAACCAAGCGGTCTCGGTTCATCACCTGCCTATCCCGGTCTGGCAGAAAATACATCAATGTAGCAGCCTCGTCGGGAGAAGTTGCGGTCTGCCCATACCCAATCTGGTTGAATGTATTGCGGGCAGCTTTCTGCCAGTCCCCGGTTTTTTGATACCAGCGCCAATAGGTTTCCTTAACGCCACCACCGCCGGGTACAAGCCCAACTACAGATTCAACCAGACCAAGCACTGAATTGGCGTGGGCAACAACCAGGTCACAATGTGCAAGGACTTCAAATCCTCCACCAATTGCAAGGCCTGACGGTGCACCAACAACCGGTACGGGACAGTATTTTAACGCAGCAACAGCTTCTTGAAAACCTGCCAAAAACTGATCGATGCCATCCCAATCACCTGCTTCCATCAGTTCCAGAAAACGCTCCAGATTAACACCGGCGGAAAAATGCTGTGCATCATTGTGAACTATAATCCCGGGTCCGGGATCAGCAGCCGCAGCCGATACAATCTTCATACAATTAGCGTCCAGCGCATTCGCCTTGGTATGAAATTCAACTAACCGCACACCATCATCCAGATGGAATAAGCTGGCACCTGAATTCTCCAATGCCGGTTTGAGTGTTTTGCGTTTCATGTGAAAACGGACAACACCTTCAGGCAGTTGAACCGGCTTGAGTCTCCCTCCCCAATGTCTGACTTTCAGCTCACCGCCATCAACTGCATAGACGGGATTGTCACCCAAAATGCGAAGATACTCAGGAATATCCCATTTTTCAGCTTCGAGCCTTTCAACGAACTTTCCAGAGCCAATGGTATCAATCAGTTCAAACGGACCCTTCACCCAATTGTAGCCAAGCTTCATCGCATCATCGATATCCTGGGGTGAATGGGTGACATCTGGCAGAAGACTTGCTGAATAGGTCAAGATCCGGGCAAGCACGTTCCAGGCGAATTTGGAGAGTTTATCTTCGCCCTCCAGAAGCATTCCCAAACCTTCTTTTTCCGCACGCACTGCAAGTTCTGGCAATTCTTCCATGCGCGGGCGCCATTCGCAGGACTGTAAGTCAAATGCATACTTGCTGCCACTTTCATCTTCTCGATAAAATCCGCCTTTGCCCTTGTTGCCTAGGAATCCACGTTCAACCTGATCGTTGACGACCCGGTTTTCGCCACCAACTTCATGAAATGGATCTCCTTGATCCAGGATCGTATTCAGGGAACGAACAACGTCACCCATCAAATCCAGACCAATCAAGTCATAAAGCCCAAAAGCACCGGTCTTGGGTACACCCATTGGACGCCCAAACATTGCATCCGCTTCTTCAATTTTCAGTCCCAGTGTTACCGCCTCATGTACGGCTGCCTGCAAGGCAAACACACCAACACGGTTACCAAGAAAACCTGGAGTATCAGCACATCGAACAACACCCTTGCCCAGCATCCGGTCATTGAAATCGGCAAGAATTTCTATCACATCATCCCGCGTTTCTTCACCGCGAACTAGCTCCAGCAAACGCATGTACCGAACTGGATTGAAGAAGTGCGTAATCGCAAAACGCTCTTTTATGTCCTTGGGCAAGCCCTCGGTCAAAAGTGAAATCGGAATGGTCGAGGTATTGGAAGTTACCAGTGTAGTCGGCTTTAGATGCGGCAACAGATTGTTGTAAAGGGTTTTCTTGATGTCGAGACGCTCAACGATTGCTTCAACGATCCAGTCGCACTGCCCCGCCTTGGCCAGATCGTCCTCAATGTTTCCGGTGCTTATAAAGTCCACATTGTCTTGTTTCATCAGCAGGGGAGGATCGGATTCCTTGATCCGGGCAATCGAGGCATTGGCTGCAGAGTTCCGGTCATTTTCCCTGGAAGCTACATCCAGAAGCAGAACTTCCAAACCTGCATTAGCAACTTGTGCGGCGATACCGGAACCCATGGTTCCAGCTCCAATTACACAAATCTTTTTGATTTCAGAACCTCTGCCCATACTTGCCTGCGACATTTAGTTGAGACCTTCATAGAATTTCTGGAGATGTTTGTTGATTTCAACCGGCTGCTCGGCGGGAAGCATATGCCCTGCTTTTTCAAGCACGATCAACTGATTGTTGGGTAGCGCTTCGGCAAGTTTCATTCCAAACTTGAGCGGCGTCATTCGATCTTCCTCAGCAAAAATGCAAAGTGTTGGGCATTTGATGCTGGAAGCAGCCGCCAGACCATTTTCGTAACCTCCGCAGGATCGCAGGTCTGCCGGTAGAGCATCAGGTGAATTGAGCGCCATGGTCTGCAATCCGGACCCTATGAGAGACGCTCCGGGCACAGTATTGTCACGCGCATGGGCCACCCGACCTGAACCCCATGAAATCATCATGTCAAAAGCTTTTTGGGGCTCTTCTTCAGACCACTTGATCAAGGCTTCATTGGTGGGTATCGCCGCAGCCGTTGCAATAAACGTAGCGGACGATACACGCTCTGGTTTCTGGTAAGCTGTTTCAAGTATTACAATTCCACCTTGGCTATGACCGACCAGATGCGCCTTGTCGACGTGCAACGCATCAAGCACGTCAACAATCCAGGCACCCATCGCTTCAATTCCCTGGATCGGATCACCACCAGAAAGACCGTGGCCAGGCAAATCAGGCGCGATTACGTTGTAGCCACTGTAGGCAAATCGGCGAACCTGTTGCGTCCATGTCAGGCGACTTTGTCCAGACCCGTGAACAAACACTATCAGCGGTTGGTCATCCTTGTGGCTACGGCCTCCCGCCGAGACATTTATTGTCACGCCATTTACGTCAAACTTCATGACTTGCCTCCGACCCGCGAGGCAGCCTTCAAGGCCCGGTCAAAATCACTCTTGATATCTTCAATACTCTCAAGCCCAACAGACAATCGGATCATGTCATCAGAAAGCCCTCCTGCCTTCATGTCTTCAACAGAAATATGGGAGTGCGTAGTCGACGCCGGATGAATGACCAGCGTCTTGGCGTCACCCACATTCGCAAGGTGCGAGGCAAGTTGAAGATTTTCCATGAAAGCTTCACCGCCTTTGCGCCCATTGGCGACACCAAACGCGATAATTGAACCCGCACCGCGTGGTAGTATTTTCTTCGCAAGGTCATGGCCAGGATGATCCGGAAGCGAGGGATGACGAACCCACGAAACGGCCTCGTGGTTTGTCAGATAATCAAGCAGCGTATGGGTATTCTCCATGTGTCGCTTCATGCGTAGTGGAAGTGTTTCTATCCCCTGAAGCAGATGAAATGCATTGGTCGGGCTGAGCGCTGCTCCAAAATTGTACATGCCTTCAGCGCGCATGCGCATGGTCAACGCGATTGGACCAAATTCTTCCCAAAACACGATGTCATCCAGAGCATAGTGGGCACTCGTAAGCGTCGGAAATTTGTCATTCTGACCCCAGTTGAAGTTACCACCATCGATAACGGCACCACCGATCGCAACACCGTGACCACCAAGCCACTTGGTGACCGATTGGATAATGATGCTTGCGCCAAGTTCCAAAGGTTTGCACAGGTATGGGGTTGCAAAAGTCGAATCCACCATCAGTGGAATGCCAGCATCCGCTGCGATTTTCCCAACCGCTTCCACGTCCAGGATATCGAGGCCCGGATTACCGATAATTTCTCCAAAGATGAATTTGGTGTTTGGCTGGATCGCTGCCTTTAATGCATCCATGTCTGTCGGTGAGACAAAACTTGTCTCGACACCAAAACGCGGAAAAGTGTTTTTGAGGAGATTGATGTTTGCGCCGTACAGCTGAGAAGTGGAGACAATATGATCCCCGGCGCTAACGAGCATTGTGGCGGCCAGATGGAGTGCGGCCATGCCAGACGCTGTGGCAACACAAGCTGCACCACCTTCCATCGCTGCCAGTCGTTGCTCCAGAACAGCAACCGTCGGATTGGAAATCCGCGTGTAAAGATGCCCGCCCTGCTCAAGGTTGAACAACGCTGCCGCATGGCGCGAATCCTTGAAAACGTATGATGTGGTTTGATGAATTGGCACCGCTCGTGATCCGTGCTCCGGATCGGGGACATGCCCCGCATGCAGGGCCAACGTTTCCAGGTCGTAAAAATCGGACATGATATCCTTCCGAACAATGGTATGGGTTTCTGTGGCTAAGAATGTTTTGCCAGACTTCCATTGAATAGGAAACCAACGGACATCAATATCCGGTTATTCTGGAATTTCAAATGGTAGCTTCACAACCGTTGCATCCAACGCGCCGGCATCAGCACAAACGGTCACTTTGATACCTGCTTCCGAGTGCGCTGTTTCGATCAATCCAACACCGATGTTGGAATTGATGCGAGGGGACCAGGCAGCAGCAGAAGCAAATCCAATTTGCGAACCATCCATCAGTATTGGCCAGCGGTGCTGGCTGCTAGAAGCGATACTTTCACCGGAAATCAAAAACCCAACGAACTGTCTCTTGATACCTTCTGCATGAATTTTCTTCAGCGCTTGTTTGCCTACAAATTCGTCTTCGCGATCCAGATCTACATATTTACCCAATCCGACTTCATACGGATTGGTTTGGGCGTCCGTGTCGGCACCATAGGAAAGTAATCCGCTTTCAAGCCGTTCGATATAGTTTGGACATCCGGGACCAATTCCATGAGGTTGGCCAGCTTCCTTCACCAGATCCCAAAGCTGATGTCCTTTTGTTTGGTCACGCAAATAGAGTTCATAACCACCTTGTTTGGACCAACCCGACTTCGCCACAACCAGAGGAATACCCTCAACTTCCGTTTCCCGGAATGCAAAATATTTCAACTCGCGAACCCAATCACCAACCAGTGGAGCCACAACATCAACGGCTTTTGGACCCTGAACTGCGAGTGGCGAGACATAGGGATCATAAACTTCAACATCCATTCCACGCTCGCCCGCAATGGCACTTGCCCACAGCAAAATATCGCTGTCTGCAATCGACAACCAGTATTCATCGGAGGAAATGGGTAGCAATACGGGATCATTGATTATCGTTCCGCGATAATCAACCAGCGGAACGTAGCGTCCCTGCCCAATGTTCAAACCACCAAGATTGCGCGATGTTAAATAACGAGTCAGATTTTCTGCATCCGGACCCTTCAGCGCCACTTGACGTTCGCATGTAACATCCCACATCGACACACCATCAACCAGTCGTCGATACTCTCCTATAGGATCGCCATACGATGTCGCCATATAAGTGCGATTATAGATTGAAAAATGGGTTACACCCTCTTCCACCGTTTTTTCGAAAAAGGGTGACTTTCTAATACGCGATCCAACAGAAATTTCCAAACCCATATCAGCTCCATCAATAGAAGATTGTTGCGCATTTTGACTAATTTTTAGATTGCCTTACCGCAATACACAAACAGACCATTTTGCTAAAAACGACACGGTCGCCTGAAACCTCACGAAATATGACTTTATGATGCCAAATTTTGATTTGGTGCAACTTTAAATGTATGGGAGCTTGGTTGCCGTGATCGCCAAAGATTGACCTTATTTCACGCACCATTTCTTCTAACTGTGGTCGGAATTTTCTACTAACTATTGCCTCGTCCATTCGCAGCCAGTTGCGGATGAAATTGTGCAACATAAAAGCGAAAAAGCGAACATGAAACCATATTACAAACGACGAACATCCAAACTGCTGTCAGCCACAGCAGCGGCACTGCTAATTTCCAGTGCTGGCACTTTTCCAGCAAGTTCAGACGATTGTTCTGACGAAATTGCGAACGTTGAAGCAGCCCTGTCCACAGCAAACATTACAGCCGAAGACATGGTCAAAGTTGAGGTCGGTCATGCAACGGCTGTGAGCAAGCAGGTAGCCGGTGACAGCGCGGGTTGTGTGGAAGATCTGCAAGAAGCAAAGTCCATTCTTAATCTTGAGTAGTGGACAGGCCGTTTTCCTGACTGTTCCTCCAACAGTCCATGACAGTCAGGAGATCGAACGGGATGCTGGTATCTCTGTAGCAGGAAACACCAAGTGTCCTGAGAAATCGGCCACGCAAGGCGGAAGGCGTGGCCGATTTCCTCAAACACAACAATTTCATCTCAATTGTCGTGAATTTTTCCTATTGGGTTGATCTTATTATGATGTCATCAAAAACGGCAGAGCCGTTATTAGACGTCCCACCTGACGGGGTATCCGGTATGTCATTTGCTGAGCCAGTTGACTGGGCATCTGGAAGTATGAAATTGTCCGGGTTACTGCGCAACAGATCCGCACTTACTCCAATCACTGTGATGCTCCCTTCTTCAATTGCCACATTTACGGTAGAACTGGTACCGGTTGTGCTATCTGATTCAATTCGTCGGTAAGTATCGCCCGGTAATGATATAACCGCATTGCCATTTTCATCATCTTGAATCTGCAAATCGTCAACAGACTGGATTTGCTCCGCATCATTGGAATATCTACCGTTTTCTAAACTTTGATAATAGACAAAACTCGACAGATTTATCTTGTCAACACCAGGTTCAAAGTCTGTAATTATGTCGTGACCCATTGAAGGAGAAGCGATATTTCCCGTTGGAAAATTGTCATCACCAGTTGATCGGGTTACATATCCGCCTTCTTTCGAAAAGCTGAAACGATCTTCGCCTTCGTCGCCAGTCAATCGATCATTGCCTGCCCCCCCATCTAGAACATCAATACGACCATCTCCCGTGATCAAAATATCTTCGCCGGCACCACCAAGCAAGGTATCTATGCCATTGCCGCCATCCAAAATATCATTCCCATCATGGCCTTCCATATAGTCGTTGCCCCTGTCCCCAAAAAGCAAATCATCACCAGCATAACCTTTGACATGATCATTTCCATTTCGGCCATCAATAAAGTCCTCACCACTACCTCCGAAAACTCCATCGTCACCTGGACCACCTGAAATCATGTTTCCTCCTTCACCTCCCTGGATTTCATCGTCACCTGGACCACCAGACAGACGACTGAAATTGTTGCCGCCCCGTATATAATCATTCCCCTCCCTGCCATCATAAGAATCTCCAACTTCCGCACCCATGACAACATCTCGTCCTGCGGTGCCGAACTTTTGATCATTGTTTTGTGCGCTTGCCGCACTCAAACGCACTGTAAAATTCGTCCTTTAGGATTGTTGATTCCCGGGTTGCATCTGTCTGTGCCTGCAAATTTACCGACATTGAATTTTCCGTAGTAGTCAATTTATTATTCCTCGTTATTGCGTTGGTTCAGTGTTCCAAACCACCTGTTTAAGATCTGCAGCCAGATTTCTTTACCAATAGCGGTTCAAATCTGTGCAATTACTCACATGTATTCGAAGATGAATAGGAGCAATGCTCCCAATGGCAGCGTCGATCGAAGTTGAGTAAACGAGACATAAATATGTATATTTATTATCAATGTAAATTATTTTATATATATATTAATTAATTTATTTAAAACATTGAACAGAAAGAAAGCTGATTTTGAGAACAATCATTAACGCGTCAAAATTACACCAGTTGAATGAACGTCAGACGAAAAGCTTTCCTTCAGCAACGATAACCGCATCACCGCGAATTCCAGCTCGCGAAACAGTTCCGGATTTTTTCTCAACATCAAGCAGGATTTTTGAAGGCCTGCCCATCTCATAGCCCTGTTCAATGACAAAAATCCGTGCATCATCATCACCCATTTCAACTGCAGCCAACTGGCCGCAGAACGAAGATACAGCACTACCTGTCGCCGGATCTTCGGGCACACCGTGCTCAGGCGCAAACATTCGCGCGTGATAATCTGTGCCGGGTTCATCTCCCCCGCCGGCATAGGCGTACAAATCCGCTAAATGCCCATCGAAAGACCTGTCAATCTTGTAGAGTGCCGTTGTATCAATCCGAATGGCGCGAACGTCCTCAAGGCTCTTGATCGGCACCATGATATAAGGAATTCCGCCGTCCCAGGCAGCAACATCCTGATTTCCAAATCCAAGAGACGCTTCGGGCAATCCGAGCGCTTTCGCAATCAACGAGCGGTCATATTCCCATTCGATTTTCTCAGGTAATTTCGGCAACGCAAATCGAACGGAACGACTGCCATCCACGCCGCTGGCTTCACAAGTTACAAGACCAACTTCTTCCTCCAGGACCAACGTACCGCCGCTTTCCGGTAGCCCGTCAAGCGTTGCAAGAAGCACCGCCGTCCCCACTGTTGGATGACCGGCAAACGGCAATTCTGCCGCCGGTGTGAATATCCGTATATGGGCCCGATTTCCCGGAGTTTGTGGAGGCAGTACAAACACAGTCTCGGAAAGATTGAATTCTAACGCAATTTTCTGCATATCCTGACTATCAAGCCCCTCACAGTCCAGAACGACAGCCAGCGGATTTCCTGCCAGTGGTTTTGAAGTAAACACATCAAGCACAAAGTATTTTCTGGGCATCAGCCGCTCCTACAGAAGTGTTGGGTCTACCGTCCTGTTGATAACCGATCTTACGGTAAGCCCCTGGACAATCACAGAAAAAAGCACAACCGCGTAGGTAACCGTCAACAACAATGGCTTATGTTCTCCTTCGGGCAGCGACAGCACCAGAGCCACCGAGATACCACCTCTGAGTCCACCCCACGTAAGCACAGGAATAGCTCCTTTGGTAAATTTTAGCCAATGAGAGAGAAATTGAATCGGAATGGATACCGCTGCAAATCGCCCAATCAGCACAAGTAATATTGAAGCCACAGCGAGCCAGCCGTGCGTTGGATCGATGGAGAGGATTAGAATCTCCAGACCGATCAACAAAAACAAGACTGAATTGAGTATCTCGTCGATCAGCTCCCAGAATGCGAAAAGGTGCTTCTGCGTTTCTTCCGTCATACCAATGCGAACACCTCGATTACCCACGAGCAAACCAGCAACTACAACCGCAATTGGCCCCGAAAGATGCAATCTGAGCGCAATAGCGTATGTTGCCGCAACGACACCGAGGGATATCAACACTTCCAGCGTATATTCGTCCATCGTTGCCATCGCGCGATAGGCGATCCAACCTGTGACGAGACCAAGAAGTGCACCGCCAAGCGCCTCAACGACAAACAATTCTGCAATATCAACAATTCCAACCGAGCCATGGTCGCCACCAGTGCCAACAGCGATCGCAACCACGATTGTGAATACGACAACACCGACCCCGTCGTTAAAAAGTGATTCACCGCCGATCTTCGCTTCAAGAGTGGCGGGCAAATTGATGGATTTTAGCAGACTTAACACAGCAACCGGATCAGTCGGTGATATCAGTGCGCCGAAAACCAGGGCCCACACATAGGGAATGTTTATCCCAAAAAGGCTCGCCAGATACCAAAAACCGGTTCCAACAATAAAAGTGGATATCAACACCCCGACTGTGGCCATTAAGCCAATAGGCCACTTCTGGTCAGCCAGGAATTCGATATCTACATGCAGCGCACCTGCAAACAACAGAAATGCCAGCATACCTTCCATGACAGTTGAATAAAAATCAATCTGCCCAATTGCAGCCTGCATGGTGTCAGTAAGCCCAAGTGTTGGGAAAAATTTTTCCAGGACCAAAAGTGATATTGAGGCGACGAGCGCCATCAACAAAAGGCCTATCGTATGCGGTAATTTCAAAACAACATGATTGATCAATCCGAAAAGTGCGGAAAGCGCGAGCAACAGGGCAGCAATTTCAAAAAGCGAAAGCATGACCATTTCTAGCAGATTCGCAGCAAGATCAACGGACAAAGTGAAAAAGAAACGGCGCCAGAATTTCTGACGCCGCGCAGTTGACGATCAATACTCTTGGTTATTCAATTCCAAGAATTGCCTTGGCTTCTGCGAGGGTTGCAACCGAGTCAGCATGACTACCCGATTCATGCTGTTCTTCACCCATTGCACGCAATTCCGTGACTTTGGTCATATCTGCTTCAGAAAGCTCTGCGGTCGACAGTGCCGCATCAATCGCAGCCATATCGCCTGGGCATTGTCCGGCGAAAGCAGAAGCTGACAAAGCCAGCATCGTAAAAGTCGCAATAATCAGTTTTTTCAACATTGTTGTCTCCCGTAAGGTAGGGGAATATCCCTAACAAAAGACATTATCAACTTGGATTATGTCTGAAATTGGATTGTGATAACAAAATTGTTTAATACATTGAGACAGACAAAAAAGCAGGCCAGAAGGCCTGCTGATTTGTTGCGTAGTGAGGGATTTCCTTAGAGAACTACAGGGAGCACTCCAAATCCGCAGAAAATCATGATGATTGATACAACAATGACGCTTTCAATTGAGTGGTGTACAGGGCGGTATTCACTGGTCATCTGGTCTTGTGCAAAGGTCATTTTGATCTCCTGGGGGTTTGAGACTATGTCTCCTTTCTAACAAGTTCAATATGAACGCTTCCTGAATGCAAATCTGTGCAATAAGTCACAGGTAGACACTGAATTTGTGTGACAAAAGTCACATTTGGAGGGCATTTGGGGTAAAATTTGTGCAAATCGGGATATTTTCAACCATGCAAGCCATACAAGGAAACACGATTTGCCTATTGGGTAGCCCCCACTAAAATGGAAATAATTATGAGCGATCGTCTGAACTACATGGAAATCAACTCCAAGGCCACCAACCTGCTATTGGGAGTCAAGAAACAAGTCGGTTCGGTTGGCGAAAAATTGCAGGCCCTGATTGAATTGAGGGTTTCACAGATTAACGGATGCGTATACTGCATCGATCTGCACTCAAATGAGGCGCGCGCTGCCGGAGAGACCCAACAGCGTCTGGATTGCCTGCCCGCCTGGACCGAATGCCCATTTTTCAATGAGAGCGAAAAAGCAGCTCTTGCCTGGGCCGAAGCCGTGACGCTTCTTTCCGATACCGGCGCGCCCGATAACCTCTACGAAGAACTGAAAATACACTTCTCCGATCAACAAATTGTCGATTTGACAATCATCGTTTCACTGATGAACACGTTTAATCGTTTGGCAGTAGGCTTTCGCGAAACACCGCAATCAAAAGATTGAGTATACGTCTGCTTATGAAATCAATCCATACAGTTTCGACATTTCGCGGCGTGGGGAACCGCTTCCAACCGCTCAACTGATATCTGTTCATGGCAATCTACGCAGATTCCAAAAACACCATTTTCGATGCGCCGAAGAGCCAGTTCGATTGCTGCAATCTCACCTGCTTCTGCTTTAGCCTGCAATTCAAGCACTTCATCGTCCTCTCGCTCAACTGAACGCTCTTCAACATCCGGACTCTTGGGGTTGTCGAGTTGATCTTCAATCTTGCCAATATTCGCAAACAACTCATCGCGCCGGGTCGTTAATTTCAATTTGTAATGCTGGGTATCCATTAATTTCACCTAGTAACATATACTGCACATTTGGCACGTTTTACCACGCTGATGGCAGTTGAACCAAGCAAATGATCCAGCAATTCCGGTTTGTGTGAGGCAATGATTATCAAATCAGAACCATGACTATTCGCAAATTGGTTAATCGCACGCGCTGCATGGCCGGTCTTTAAAACAATCTCGACCTTGCTTGATGCTCTTTCAGCAAGCTTTTGCAATATCTTGTCAGTTGCCTCAGCTGCCTTGTCCATGAAATCATTCGGGAGTTCAGACAATACATACTCAGGTACTTCTTCTATAACTGACAATAGTGTGATCTTGCCGTCCTTGCTAAGTAAATGCTCGGCAATTTCGATGCTTTTCGCCGCATTTTCAGTGGCTCCTGGATCAACCGGTACCAATATGTTCTTCAGCATATCGTTTCCTTTCATCTATCTGGAAACCCTATAACCTACAGATAGTTGGCACCTTGATACAAATCAATGTCGGTGCGACTTTCTTGAGTTAGATTTAATATCAGGAGGCGCGGTGGAGCAATAGACATGGAGAAGCATATTTTCAGAATAGTTTTCACTGCATTGGCCGCATTAATTTACGCTCAAAGTGTCCAGGCTCAAACGACTGACCCGTCTTGGTTAAAGGAGCTGACTTGGCAACTGACCGTCGAAAAGAAATGCGAGCCGGAATTTTACATGAACGTCGAGGAGGGCGTTGTTGGTGGTCGTATCTACTACGAAGCGCGTGTGATGTGCACCGATGGGCGCAGTTTCGACGCCAATCGAATTAACCCGGATTTACATTTCACAATCGAACCATGTGAAATCGATGTTTGCTGATTACAAATGTGGAGTAATGCTTATGAATTTCCGTTCAAAATGTAACAATTTCAAGGCGTTACCATTACTTGCAATTGTTGGGTCATTACTAATTTCCACATTCGCCTACGCGCAGACTAGCCAAAATGATGTGGATGCCATTATTCACGGTGAAAAGCTGGCCAAACTCAATTGCGCAACTTGCCATCAAATCGGGCTTGGCGGTGAAAGCCAACACAAAAAGGCTCCGCCATTCAGGGAACTTGGCCAGCGCCGGTCAATGGAATCCATTTTTGAAATGATGTTGTTCAGTGAGGCGCCAGAACACAGCGATATGCCCAAATTCACGATTACACCAGAACAAGCAGACGAAATCGTGGAATGGATCTCATGGGTTCAACCTGTAGCCCATGGAAAGCGATTGGCCGAAGCAAATTGCGCCCGCTGCCATGCAACAGGAATGGATGATGACAGCCCCTTCCCCGCTGCAATTCCATTTCGAAACATTTCTGCCTTTTATCCAGTTCAAGCTCTTGAAGAAGCCTTCGCGGAACGTATCGAAACAGGTCACCCTGCAATGCCAGTGTTTGAAGTGACGATTCCACAACTAAGGGCAATCATCGCTTACATTGAAACATTGCAGAAATAGCGGCAGGATTTCCGGATAATTGGTCAGACCAGATTAAGCGTTACTGCAACCGGACTGTGATCCGATGCTTTTGGCCGATCCCAACCGATTCGTGGATAACGATCCACTTCCTGTCCCTTTGGAAATACGGTTCGATAAGGTTGTCCCGAATGCACAATGTCGGGCACGGATTTTGGATTGGTGTCAGCAAGTTGGGGAGAAGCAAGCAAATAGTCAAGCTGGCATAGATGTTGCTCTTCCGGGCCACGGGAGTGATAGAGTGTCCATTGCTCATCGATCGGACGGCGCTCCGCAAGATTGATCGCGAAACCATCTTTTATCAACACATCATGTCCCGAAAAGTCTTCGGTTTTGGGATGAAACGAATATCCGCTTTGACGCGTTCCTTCTATCAGGACGCGTGATCTGTAATCATTGAGATCGCCGCAGATCATCCATCGCTTTCCGGCAGTTTTCCCCTTTCCAAATTTTTCCTCAATTAGCTGCCGTGTGGCATTTGCTTCTGCAACCCGAATAGGCATGGTGCGAATGCGACCATCTATTTCTCCGTTATTGCCATTTCCACCCATTGATTTGAAATGCACAACAAACAGCGTTAGTTTGTGTCCACCAATTTTCAAATCCACCACGAAACAATCCCGCCGGAACACGAAGCCCGTTGCCTCCAGACCGAGTTCCCGTAATTCATTATTGTAGAGACCGGTTTCCCCGTAGGTGAGCCCCGCATTGCTCATGATATTGGTCACTTCGATTTTTTGTCCATCTGCGGTTTCATCGCGCGTCATGACCGCTACATCAATACCCCTTGGATCATTTCCCTCAATGAGATATTTGTTTCTGTATCCCCAACCAACCATCTTGTAGAGGTAGCCATACTCAAACGCTCGAAGCGCATCGAGATTCTCCACTTCCTGAAGGCATATGATATCGGCTTGCGTATCGGCTATCGCAAGCGCGGTGAGCTGCATATCATCATCGGTGTGGGAAATGACGCGAGACTGTTCCAACGCCTTGTATTGTTCTTCATTTTTGACCTCCACAATTTGTATCGCCCGATCGCGTCTAGTCTCGTTTCGATATCCAGAGAAATCAAAACGATGCATCAGATTTTCTGCATTGAAAGTTGCGATGCGTACTGTCATGTAATGATTAGCCTTGCCCAAAAGGTTCTATTGGTGTGTTTTTCGACCAATCGTAGGTACCGTGGTCCCGTTCTCCCACAGCTTTCTTCCAGCCGACATCTTCGGCGCGGGCCTTGAAATTCAATCCTTCAGGGGAGTGGCGAGTGATACCATCAAATATCGTTGCCAACATTTGCGTATTTTCAAGCCCCATCGCATCAATCGCCTGATTGATCACGAGCTTCTGCATCATTAATTGATTACGTGGAATTGTAGCCATGCGATTGGCCAATTCATCCACCCTCGTGTCCAGCGCTTTTGCAGGAACCGCTTCCAGGGCGAGCCCCATTTTTTCAGCTTCAATCCCTGTTATCTTGTCGCCAGTAAAAAGCATCCGCTTCGCATTTTGAGCACCTACCCGGTAGACCCACATGGCCGTGGTCGGACATCCCCAAATCCTCGCAGGCATGTATCCAATTTTTGCGTCTTCCGCCATGATGATGAAATCACAACACAGCGCAATATCACTGCCGGCGGCAACCGCAGCACCATGGATTTTACAAATTACCGGCTTGTGTGAGCGCCACAGGCTCATGAAGCACTCTGTGTTGCGTTTCATGAACACATAATCTTTCATGGGATCCCAAGGCATTTCCTGGGTGACCGTATTCGCACCTTGAGACTCGGCATAAAAGTTCAGATCGTAGCCGCCGCAAAACCCCTTGCCAGCCCCTGACAGTACAATGACGTGAATATCATCATCCTCGTTTGCAGCTTCCACGCATTTAACAAGATCTTTGGGAAGTTCATCGTTAATCGCATTGAATACCTCTGGCCGATTGAGGATAATTCTGCCAAGACGGCCATCTTTTTGAAGGATGACGGTGTTTGCCATTCATCGGCTCTCCATTGGAACAATCATCCGTATAAGACACGGGTCAATGGATGTTTTCAATGGTCTTCTCAAGAAGCGGTAAGTAGCGCCCCGGAATTGAACCAGATTCGCGCTCGCCAAACAGTTTCATTCCCATGGACTTGTAAAACTCGGCGGCATTTGGATCAGACTGCACCACCAGGTTCCGTGCATCTCTTGAGACCAGGGTGTTTTCAAGATCAACCCAAAGCAGCTTGCCATAGCCTTTGCCAATGTTGGCCGGTTCTATGAAAATCGCCTCCAATTCGTAAAAACCGCGAACGTCTATCTTGGATGAATGATAATAGCCGACAACCGTTCCATCGACCTTCAGGACGCGAACAATATCAATTTCTATTTCCCTGGCCGTAATATTAAGCTCGTCGAGACAGGCATCCATAAACGCCTGATCATACCCCCAATGCGCCTTGGAGCGAATACTTATTTCCGTAAGAATTGCTGCTTCTGTTGGAAGCGCGTCTCGAATTTCGTAAGCAATATGCACCAAATCGATCGCCTTTCCAGCGATCACGCTAACAAATGATACAGCTTCTGCAAACCGCAACGAATGGAATTAGCCAATTATTTCGCAATTTCGAATGTCTTTTCAAGAATGGGCAAAATCCGTCCCTTGATTGAAGGCGATTTGTACTCACCAATTTGGTTCATGCCCATGGACTTGTAAAATCCTGCCGCATGAGGCTCTGAGCGAACAACCAACATGGTTGCTGCTCTTTCAACCATCTGTCGTTCAAGGTCAATCCACAATCGTTTTCCGAGGCCTTTGCCAATTTCATCGGGCTCCACAAACATCGAGTAAAGTTCGTAGACGTCTGGAAAATTAATTTTGTTGAACTCGTAATATCCGAGCAATCGGTTCTTGATAAGTAAAACTCTTACAATTCCGTTCTCTATTTTTGCGGGCGTAATCGACAACCCCGTAGAGCAGGCTTCAGTAAACGGATCGTCATAGCCCCAATGAGAGATTGACCGAATACTCAAACTGGTAAGAATTTCGGATTCAGTTAGTTTGGCATACCGGATTTCGAAATTCTTTTCGCCCACACAATCCCTCTTTCGAATACCTTATCTTTCAGAAACTCATATACTTATTTCCACAATTACAGAATTGTTCCGCAAGGCTATCCGAAATGAATACCTAGGCGCGACCGCTCGCGCCAGATGATCTTTGCGACCTTGAGCCCCCTTTCATTGCTAACACGAAAATCAAACTCACTGGGAAGGCCAGTCGTTTCTGACATTTCAAGCATCGCGCCATTATCACTGAGGTTTCTTACTCGGCAGCCAAATGCGCCATAGCCTCCATTAAAGAACATTGAACCACCTTTCAGCACACGCCTGCGACGATCACCCCGGCGTTCGGGAAATTCAATGCTTGTGTTTTCAGTTGCAACCTGTGTCATAGCAGAGCCTCGCAATGGATATTTCCAATGCTTTGCAAGATTCATGCCAAATACAAACTAGATTTCCAGCCAAACCTGAACGGCAGCCACAGCGATGGAGGTTACGCCACCTGTATCTGTCTTTCCCTGGTCAAGTCCGCCACGCTCGGCCGTTACCGTGATATTGCCATAGGGAAAAACCTTCACCACTTCCGCAATATCAACCTGCTCTGGTTGAACGACACCTATTGTGCAGAGGATGATCATCTCGGACGGGTCTTTACCAAGTGCCGCCGCAACGGTCAGGGAGTTGCGATAGAGCGCATCCTTGACTGCTCGAACCGCTGCCTTGGTGTAATCCTGTCCGCGCAAATCAACACCCATGCCATACTCGGTTGCAAAACGTTTTAGAGTCACAATTAGTCTACCTTCCTCAATCGTGCATGCAGGCATCGGCCTTGTTGCTGCTCTGCAAACAAATGGCCAGCGCCCTTTAAAAGCATGGTTTCCAAATGAACTGGACTGTACGTTTTCCCGTTCGCGTGGCAAACCCATTCGCGATCAAGCGCGACTGCAACCGACAAGTCATTCTCCCCTTGCTCGAGGTTTAATTCAGAAGCAATACTGCACGACTTGATTTTCCAGATTCCCCGGCGCGCCATTATGTTTATAACCTTTACGTTCTCCCCAATCGGACTGCCCAAGGGTGCCAACCCGCTATCAAATTGTAGAGGCTCAAATGGTAAAACCAGATCTTCCCTGTCATCAAATACCAGTTTAACCCCATCGCCTTCGACAACTGTAAAAACACGCTCAACGCCATCAAAGATTGAAAATTTTGCCTCTGACACAATTGGGGAAACCGCAACACGCACGTCAAATGTTAGGTGATTTGCGTCATCAGGGATAACCAGAACATCATGCGTTATCCCAAGCCCATTTTTCCAGAGCTTGGTATCATAGTCGGAAAATTGCCGGTGCTGGATACCGCCAGTTGTTTTTATCGTCATCAATCTCGCCCAGATTTGTCACTGGTGAAAACAAACCGCAAAATCTCCACGGCCTGATAGATTATACAGATAAAGAACAAAGATCAGTTTCGATCTTTATCCACCAAAGCGTTGTGTTTGATCCACCCGCCTCGCCCGCAGCAAATGGATAGCGAAGCGAGGACGGGCAAACAAAGAATTCGCCGTGGATCAGTTGCGATCCTTGTCCACCAGTGCGTTGGACTTGATCCACGGCATCATGCCACGAAGTTTTTCACCGACTTCTTCGATCTGGTGTGCATCGTTGTTACGGCGAATACCTTTGAAGCGGGCAGCACCGGAATGCCATTCCTGCATCCACTCGGAAGTAAATTTGCCGGTTTGAATATCTTTGAGAACCCGCTTCATCTCAGCTTTTGTGTCTTCCGTAATGATGCGTGGGCCCGAAACATACTCGCCCCATTCAGCCGTGTTGGAAATGGAGTAGTTCATGTTGGCAATGCCACCTTCATAGATAAGATCAACAATGAGTTTTACTTCATGGAGACACTCGAAATAAGCCATTTCTGGTGCATAACCGCCCTCAACCAGCGTTTCAAAACCAGCCCGGATCAGTTCAACCAAACCACCACAAAGTACAACCTGTTCGCCAAAGAGATCAGTTTCGCACTCTTCCTGGAATGTGGTTTCGATAATGCCTGAGCGACCCCCGCCAACACCACATGCATAGGAAAGCGCCATATCGTGCGCATTGCCAGACGCATCGTGATGGATTGCAATGAGGCAGGGAACCCCGCCGCCTTTCTGGTACTCACTACGCACCGTATGGCCGGGACCCTTGGGTGCGATCATCACCACGTCCACCGTGTCCTTTGGTTCAATCAGACCGAAATGTACATTCAGGCCATGGGCAAAGGCAATTGCAGCACCATCACGAATATTCGGCGCAATTTCGTTGTTGTAAATACCAGCCTGCAATTCATCAGGGGTCGCCATCATCATCAGATCTGAAACCTTGGCGGCTTCCGCTACACTCATTACGGTCAGGCCATCAGCTTCTACCTTCTTTGCAGTAGAAGACCCTTCCCGAAGTGCCACAACAAGGTCTTTCGCGCCAGAATCCATAAGATTAAGCGCATGCGCCCGTCCCTGGCTTCCATATCCGACAATACAGACTTTCTTGCCTTTAATCAGATTGAGATCAGCATCTCTGTCATAAAATACACGCATCATACTCTCCTGTTTACGCGTTAATGTTTCTGGGTTTTTCGTGCACACCATAAAGCGTTACAAACTGATCAACCGCTCGATGAGCGGTAATTTCTATTCCCTTTTGAGATGGTCTCGTGGCCTCGCCAAGAAGTTTGCGAATTTGCCAATCGGACACGACCAGTCCAAAGAAGGTTCGAAAAGCGTGATCTGCATTTTCAATCTCAATCAACGAAGTTTCGCGCGCTGCCTCAAAGACCGGCCGCAGCCGGCGTGACATCTCTATCGGGCCATTGTTGAGAACAATTTCACCCAACCGGCTGGTACCACTCCCCGCATGGGAAATTGCGAGGCGGTTCAATGCCGCCGAAACGTCTCCGGTAATTACTTCAAGCCAGCTAACAGCAAATGCTTCTAAAATCTGCTTAAACCCACTGAGTGTAAGCCCTTCTCCAAACATAGCGGGCATCGCAACCTTGGAAGCCTGCTGCTGCACTGTGGCGGTCAATAACCCATCCCGGTCACCAAACCACTTGTACAGCGTTTCCTTGGAACAACTTGCCCGCCGGGCCACTTTGGCCATCGAAAATCCATCCCCTTCCTCAACCATAAGATCGAGTACGGCAGTCAAAACCTCCTGCTGACGGGCCGAAAGCGGCTGATTTTTAGCATTAAACGGCTGGTTCACAAACATTGCCTCACTAAATTCAACAGTTTAGTACCGTACCGTACGGTACCATGCAAGGATGAATTATCTCATGATGAATGTCGTTTCATGGTCAGTAACTTGTTGGGTCCACTGTCAAACCAGTTGAAACAACAGTACTTGGGGCATTTGACAAAATACAGCGTTATTCAACAGCTGCATTGCGGCGCGCAACAATTTTTCCACGGAAGTCGTAATTGTTGTCGGCAATTTGATGCGAAAATTCGCGGAACAGCTTCTTGTGAATTGCTTCAGCAAAATTTGCCATTTGCGCGGCTACGATGACGAAGGCACCTGATCCACGCAAAACATTCGCCTTATACCACTCATCAAGGTACGGAAAATCAGTGAGAATGACCAGTCCGTTTATGGTTACGCCTCGCCTGTCAACTTCATCAACCACATCGGGCAAGGTCAAATATCTGCGCAATTGGGGAGGAGTCTCAACGCCATCACCCGATATGTCGATAACCTGTCGAGATGCAGTTATGTTGTTTCCATCCAGCATTTGCAATCCATAGGCAACAGCTGCGCCAATCCCCGTATCCCCACCACCCATTTTGTTTTCCAGTCCGGATTGTTGATAGAAATCCAGAACAACCTGAGCAAAACCGTTTGCGTCATCAGCGTTGGCAATGATGTGCCAATCAGTTGGATATTTTCTCGCTGAAGCGTCTGACCAAACCATAAGTGAAACTGCTACTTTTCCAAGCGGACCCGAAGTTGCTGCTGCCTGAATTGTTGGATCGCGGAATGCAGCAGCGTATCCTGCCATTTGAAGCAGAAATTCTTGTGCCGTGATGCTGCCAGAACCGTCTACCGCAAGGACAATTTCAAGATCAACTTCTTGAGATTTGGCAGGAGTTGAGAGGCCGCAACTCAATGACAGCACTGCGAAAAAACAAGTTACATACCGCAACAAGATCATCATACCCACACGTCCAAACTCTACATTATGTTCACGAATAAATTCGCGGCACTCCAAGGTGATCGTGTATCCCGTTCACTTCATCACGCCCCAAGTCCATCTGCATTGCCAGGTCATGAAGATACTGCGCTTCCGCACGGCTATCCAGATCAATGCCCATGACCGACATTAAATAGACCTGCTGTTCCAGTCCGCGTGGAACTTGCTGAGCCAACTCGTTTGCATCCACCGGACGTTCAAACTCGCGATCCACAAATTGTTTTTCTTCGCGGGAAACCTCGCCGAGGTTCTCCAGAAGTTTTTCCCGTTCACCCTGATCAAATTTTCCGTCTGACTTGGCCGCCTGAATCATGGCTCGTAGCATAAGCGCTGCTGCAGCTTCTTGTTGTCTGGTTGGTTGAACATCAGGTTCGCCACGGCGCTCCAGTGATTGATTGAAGATATCACCAAATGATCCTTCGCTTTTCTGATCTTCTTTTACCCCACCCAGAAAGTCCCCAAAAATATCGCCCAGACCACCGTCGCGTTGACCCTGGCTTTGACCAGATCCCCCACCTCTGGTCAGGCCGTCAATCAAATCACCCAATCCACCGCCGGAACCGTCATCACTTGAGCGACCTCCACCGCCAAGCTGTTCAAGCAGGTCACCCAGACCACCTCCAGAACCGGACCGGGAACCGTCTTTTTTACCACCCAGGACTTCCCCAAGGATATCTTCAATGCCGCCGCCTCGTCCGGAAGATTTACCGAGTTTTCCCAACTCGCCCAAAATTCCACCATCTCCGGAGCCGGTAGGCGCTGGTCCTGTTCCACCGGATTTTTTCAACATCCCGCCGACGCCCTTGGCGACTGCAATGCCAATCGCCACCTTGGCCAAAGTACCCAACAAACTCATGAAATGTCCTCTCGAAATCCGCAATTTTCAATTGGCTTGAACCCTAACGTGCTGGAATTGCTTAGGGCAAGGTCTGACTTTCCGATATATAAAAAAGTGCCGGATCAAAAAATACCGTTTTCATTTGCGGGCTCACTCGGCAGAATTTGCAACACATCCCAATGTTCAACAACCTTTCCATTATCTTCAAGTCGAAATATATCCATTCCGGCATACGCCAATCCGCAAAACACAAGGGTCAGGACCCATTAATTAACGTAAAATGGCGCATGACTTGACGAGAAATACGAGGAAAAGCTTGAAAAGCGGGATTCATCCGAAATCAAAACAAGCAAGTTGTGCTTTTCGTTGGATGCACCAATCGAGCCCCTGCATGGAACCAATATGCCAGGTGAATTGTACCACCAATATATCTAATTCAGTTCAAGGATAATATTTGAATTTTCTTCAACCAATTGCATCCCGGATTTCCAGACTTCCTTGCCTATCCATTCCTTTTGCAACCGATCACGCCAGGCAGGGTTGATTTCAGATCTCATGAAATAGCGCTCAAAAAAACGTTCACCGCTTCTGCGTCTCTCCGTTTCCGGTTCATCAGCCTGTTCACCGCTAAAAAAATCAATCGCTATTGGTTCGTGAAACATCCATATCGACCGTTGCGAAGCAATCCGGTTCTCACCTTGCATATACATTGGAACGCACATGGAAAGACATGCACCATTGTTGGAAACCCGGGTTGCTATCTTGTGGGTTCGCTTCATTGAATTGATCAATTCAATCACATATCCGCCCTCGAGTAACGCTCCACCAGGTGAGTTGAGATCAATGATAAAACTGTCAGTTTTATCACCCCACTTATCAAACGCCTCAGAAAACCGCTTGGCCATTGGAACATTGATTTCGCTGTGCCAGGATAAAACCACAGTTCCGCCTTCTCGGCTTACAACCAGTCGACCCTTGTCCTCGTATATTTTTTGATGCAACTGCCAGTAAAGCAACGCTGCGACAGCAATCAATACCGGTAACAACATTCGGGTGAACTTTGGGGACATGATATCGCGTTAAACGGCTTTCTATCCAAGTGCTGCCAAAAAACGTTTAACCGAGCCTGCCATGCCGTGTTCAAGCGCATCAGCAGTCAAACCATGTCCAATTGAAACTTCCTTCAGATTGGCTATCGCATCGACGAGCGCAGGTAAATTCTCAACTGTTAAATCATGCCCGGCATTTACGTCGAGACCTGCATCGGCAGCGTGTTTCGCAGTTTGGGCCAAATCCTCCAAACAAGCCTTGGCTCGTTCAGGATCTTCGTGACAACCGCCATATGGTCCGGTGTACAATTCAACTCGGTCAGCACCAGTAGACGCAGCAACGGCGATGTCCTCGCTGGATGCATCAGGATCACAAAACAGCGAAACCCGTGTATCCTGCGCCTTTAACTGCTGAACAACCGACGTGAGAAAATTTCCGGTTCCTGTGAAATCCCAACCGTGATCAGAAGTCGGCTGATCGCGATCATCAGGAACCAGCGTTACCTGTTCCGGTTGATTATGAGTCACAAGCTCCAGAAATTCATCTGTCGGATAACCTTCAATATTAAATTCGCGATCCGGAAACTCATCATCAATTAGTGCACGCAATTCAGGCAGATCAGAAAACCGGATATGACGTTCATCCGGCCTTGGATGCACTGTCAGACCGGCGGCACCTGCTTCCAGCGCAAGGCGACCCAGACCCGTAACGCTGGGCCAAGGCAAGTTTCGGCGATTACGAAGCAGGGCTACTGCATTCAGATTTACAGACAATTTTGTCGGCATGATATTCTGTATCCAACTTCCAATCTCGGTCGCTTGGTTCACCAGTCTGACGATCTGCAATTTTGCACCACACCAATGCGAACCTCATTGCCAGTAATACACATTCAAACCGGGGAATCATCCGCAAAATTGGAACGGTGACAATGAACGTCTCGCCACACAGGAATACCACCTCCAAACGGACCGTGAACTGATAATAAACACCAAGTTCACTTTACAATGGTCAACCTTTCAGCAGCCCGCGTAATTGCCGTATAAAGCCAGCGATCACGATGTTCACGAAATGCATAGCTTTCATCAAAAAGAACCACTTCATCCCACTGGGAACCCTGGGCCTTGTGAACCGTCAGCGCGTAACCATAGTCAAACTCGTCATGGCGGCGTCGAAGCTGCCATGGAATTTCCCGTTCCGGTTCTTCAAACGCAGCTTTCAGGAGTTTTACTTTTGCGGAATAACGCTCAATGCCTTCGTCTTCTGATCGTATCAATACGTTCATGAATGATTTGACTGTACGGGCAGCACTGGTGACTTGCCAAAGCGATCCATTAAGCAGCCCCTTGTTGGGGTCATTTCGAAGACAAACCAGTTTGTCTCCAGCAGACGGAAGTGGCCCCTCAAAGTCTTTCAGTTCACGCAATCGTTCATTATACCGGCGCCGTGTTCGGTTTGTACCAACCAAAACCTGATCCGCATCAAGCACCAAATCTGCGGTCACACTGTCCTTTGGAACAACTTTGGCAGTGTCACCATAGTCACCAATCATCACCTGGCCGCCTTCACGCACCTGACGAGCCAGTTCAACAATCGGATTGTCGAGCGCCTGGCGATGAATTTCCTCCAGCAGGATGTCCGGTTCATGCTCGGTGAAAAAACCACCACCGGAAACCGGTGGTAACTGCCCGGGATCCCCCAATACAAGCACCGGAGCGCCGAAAGACAGAAGATCTGCCCCAAGTTTTTCATCCACCATCGAGCATTCGTCTATAATGATTAGTGCAGCTTTGGTAACCGGGCTTTGCCGGTTAAGCGCGAACATCGGCAAGACTTCCTTCTTGCCGGTTTCCTCATTTTCAACAGTTTCCTCGCCCCGTGGCCGGTAAATCAGCGAATGTATGGTCGAAGCCTTGGGCGCACCCCGTGACCGCAGAACTTGCGCTGCCTTTCCGGTGAAAGCTGCAAACAAAACATCGCCGTCGACACCCTCTGCCAGATGACGGGCCAGTGTGGTCTTTCCGGTTCCCGCATAGCCGAACAATCTGAATACTTGTCGATCGCCAGCCTTCAGCCAGCGGTTGACTTCAACGAGCGCGTGGTCCTGTTGAGGGGAAAAATCCATCTAGGACCTGCTGACAAACTGGTTTCGGATACGGCGCATGCCGGATTTTGTTTCTGAACAGGCGAAAAGCACGCCGTGGTATCCGCTACCAAAAGTGCTTTTCAACGCATTCAGGAATAAAATCCGCTGCGTCTTAGGAAGATATGACAAAAACAGGCCACTTTCGCGGCGCAAAGCCTTGAAAAGGGAGGGCCTTGTCAGCAGCTTTGCTTCTAAAACTGATCTGTTTTTGTTCATACCGTATACCAAATCCAGTTTGTCAGCAGGTCCTGGACTTCTTGGCACGATTCGTGGTCACGAAAAACCGAATTAACGCAGCATTGGCCAAAGACTTGCAATCAGAAGCAGCGCCATCAAAATATTAAATATTCGCAGTCGTTTTGGATCGGACAACCATTCACGTAGAACCACCCCAAAGCCGCACCAAGATAAAGTCGACGTTAACGACGCAAACAAAAAAAACAGGACGACCAATGAAGCGGTAACCGTATAGTTTTCGGGATCCGCATAAACCGCCACAGCGGTCACTGCCATTACCCATGCTTTGGGATTAACCCACTGGAATGCACTTGCTTCCAGAAAAGTAAATGGCCTGCCCTTCGTTGTCTTCTCGTCAGCTTTGCCACTAGTGGCAATTCTCCAAGCCAAGTATACCAGATAAGTAGCGCCGGCAATCTTCAGCCCGGTATAGATAACAGGAGCGCGTTCAAGAATTTCTCCGAGTCCAAATGCAATGCAGCCAATCATGAAAGTGAAGCCGAAAACAATTCCAGCGACGTGCGGGAGTGATCTCCAGAACCCATAGTTTACCCCAGATGCCAGAAGCATCACATTATTCGGACCCGGGGTAAGGGAAGCAACAAAGGTAAAGGTCGCCAGCGCTACCAGAATATCAAAGGACATCAGGACTCCAAAAAGGTCAGCATTATTGACCTATTTAAAGGGTATCCCTTGCCAAATTTTTTGTCTAATGAATTTTAGTCCAAATGTATAAATTTTTTGCTACAAATCTGGAAATCGCTCACCCTTATGCTTATTTGGAGCATTATGAATAGAAGACAGTTTTTGAAATCACTTGGTGCGCTGGGGCTTACACCCCTGCTGTCCGTTCCTGCCTTGGCACTTGGCCCTGCAACTTCGGCAACTGCTGTAGTTCCGGCCACCACCTATAAATGGGCAGAGATGATCATTCGCACCCATAACAAGTGCAATCTGGGAATGCTTGAGCGGCTGTTGCAGCTTGATGGTGCGACGGCAGCAGCCCTAAAATCAGAACTGATGAAAAATGGGGTGATAACTTCTGCCAAAAGCGCCTGCGGAATGCACACCGCAATCAAACCGCTGTATCAGGAACTCTATCCAAGGACAAAATCCCTGACCGAACGGGCCGGCGACAAACTGGAGGAGCTGGTACAGGAACCGGTTGAGGAAGATGAATCAGAAGTTGAACTTCATGAATCCATCGAGGTGGTTGAATATGGTGAAAACGCCACGAATGACGACATGACTGCTATAGAAACCGAACAAACTACAACTGACGGAAATACCGCAGCCGGAATGGCCAATCCAAAGAACACGGTGACAGACTGAATCAATCTTGCATCCCGTCCTTGCCGCGGGTAACCGCTGCAACGCCAGTCCGGCATACTTCAACCAGACCCAGCGGTTCCATGATCGCAATGAACTGTTCAACCTTGCTGACCCGGCCGGTAATCTCAAATGTGAAATGCTCTGTTGAAGCATCAATGACCGGAGCCCGGAAAGCATCAGCAAGTCGCATCGCTTCCACCCGGTTTTCACCCTTGCCCGCAACTTTTACCATTGCCAGTTCGCGTTCCAGCGGCTTCTCATAACCGTTGATTTCCGCTGTCAAGGTGAGATCAATCACGCTGTGAACGGGAACCATCCGCTCAAGTTGCTTTTTGATTTGATCCAGAACTGTCAACGTACCCGACGAAACGACTGTAATCCGGGACAAATGCTTGTCATGGCTGGTTTCAGAGACCGTCAGGCTTTCAATGTTGTAACCCCTTCCCGAAAACAATCCGATAACACGGGCCAGAACCCCCGGCTGGTTGTCGACGAGAATCGCCAATACGTGAGTTCGCGGTTTTTGGGTATCCTCAACAATAAAATATGCAGAACCGGTGCCAGTCTGGTGAGCTTTTTTTGCATTCATGGGAAAAACCTCTGAATCATTTTGAATTTAGTTTTACACGAGCAATGGCAATACCGACAAGAATGCAGGCAAGCGCCGTCATTGCACTCGGTGGTAATTGCTCTGAGAGAAAAATCATGGCCCATAGTACGCCGAACACCGGGACCAGAAAATTGATTTGAGACAGAAACGATGCACCCTGCCGTTTGATGATCGCGAATATCATCAACGTGCCGATTGCAGTTGGTAACACTCCCAATACAAGACCGGCAAGAAGTGCATCACGTGACGGGTTCAAATTCCAGGGAGCATCGAGAAACAGTGAAAAAGGCACAATCATTATCAGTGCTGCAAGAGACAATGCAGCAGCTACTGCACGCCGTGGCAAATGCAAAAGCTGCTTGGTCAGTATGGCATTAACAGCGTAACAAGTCGCAGCACCCATCAGAGCATACTGCCGAACCGTGTCTTCCCCAACAGTTGCAAGTTTGTCAAAGCCGATCAGTACGGCCACACCCAATAACCCCAGACAAAATCCAATTATCTTGAAGGCATTAAGCCGTTCATCACCGGTAAAAAAATGCGCAAGCACCAAAGTAATCAGCGGCATGGTTGCCATCAAGATCGCCGCCAAACCCGCATCAACCTTCTCTTGTCCCCAGGAAATAAGCAGGAAAGGCAGCGCATTTCCAAACAATGCGGTAAGCGCAATTACCTTCCAGATCGGCCCGGGCTTTGGAAGTACTTGTCCTGCCATCCGTGCGGCGACGTACAATAAAACTACAGCAATTCCCATACGCATGCTGACAAGCGTTGCAGGTGGAATTTCTGCCACAGCAATCTTTGTGAACATGAAACTCGATCCAAAGATGGCAGCGAGCACTACCAGCAGGAAGTAGTCGAAATGGAGGGATTTATCCATTGGAACGAAATCCCTTGGATGAAAAAGCCAGACCAATACTCACTATAGATACCATCAGTATAGCAGCAGGTACCACTGCATAGGAAAACAGGACAAATGTTGGCTGCAAACTTTGACCGGGAACTGTATATGGTTCTCCGCAAGGGGTACCATGAATCAAAATCGCTGACCAAATATTAAAGGTCAGTATCAGAAACGCACCTGTAGACAATACGATTACAGAAGCTTCTAAAACAGCAATTTGATGCTTGATCAAATTAATGGTTTGAAGCACACCGACTAGTAACAATAGAGGTAACGACAAGATGGCACCGACAACAAAACCGTCAATACCACCCTGTGTACAGGTCTCCGAATTTCCTAGCATCTGCAATACCATTGCTGTCAGAAACAACCCAATTATCAAAATCAGTCTCAAACCAGTTGCTTTCCTTTTTCATCGATCACCGAACCAACGGCTTCATCGGTCGCTTCATCTGGCAACAGCATTTCATTGTGTGCCTTGCCGGACGGGATCATCGGAAAACAGTTTGCAAGGTTGGCAACGCGGCAATCAAAAATCACCGGTGCATCAACCTCAATCATGTCGTTGATCGCATCATCCAGTTCATCCGGTTTTTCACATCGAATACCAACACCGCCATAAGCTTCTGCCAATTTGACGAAGTCCGGGAGCGCTTCAGTATACGAGTGAGAAAGGCGATTGCCGTGCAGCAATTGCTGCCACTGGCGAACCATTCCCATATACTGATTGTTCAAAATGAATATCTTGATAGGTGCATTGTATTGAACCGCCGCTGACATTTCCTGAATGGTCATCAAGACGGACGCATCTCCGGCAATGTCAATCACCAACGCGTCCGGGTGTGCAATTTGAACACCAAATGCTGCCGGCAAACCGTAGCCCATGGTTCCAAGCCCACCTGATGTCATCCATCGATTGGGCTCCTCAAAACCATAAAACTGCGCCGCCCACATCTGGTGCTGACCCACTTCTGTCGTGATGTAGGTATTTTTGTTCTTGGTCAGCTCATAAAGGCGCTCAATTGCATATTGCGGCATGATCACATTTTTTGACGGCTTGTAAGACAAGCTCCTGCGTCCGCGCCATTTGTCAATCTCTACCCACCACTTCTTCAAAGTAGCAGGATCAGGCTTTTCATCATGTGCCCGCCACAGCCGAACCATGTCTTCCAGAACATTCCCCACATCACCAATGATTGGGACGTCCGCGCGAACATTCTTGCCGATTGATGAGGGATCTATATCGATATGGATTTTCTTCGAACCCGGTGAGAACGCGTCGATACGCCCCGTTATCCGGTCATCAAAACGAGCACCAATACAAACCATAACATCGCAATCATGCATGGCGAGGTTTGCTTCATAAGTACCGTGCATACCCAGCATTCCAAGCCAGTTTTCGCCACTTGCGGGATAACAGCCAAGGCCAGTCAAGGTTGAGGTGATTGGAAATCCGGTCAACTCTACAAGCTCACGCAATAGCTTGCTTGCTTCCGGACCTGAGTTTACAACACCACCTCCGGAATAGATCAGCGGTTTCTTGGCCGATGCCATTAATTCTACGGCTACACGAATTTGCTCTGGGTCGCCTGAAACCCGTGGGCTGTATCGAAACGGTCGGGCTTCATTCGGTGGAATGTAAGTACCGGTTGCAAACTGAACATCCTTTGGAATATCAACCAAAACCGGACCTGGCCTGCCTTTCAAACAGACCTGGAAAGCCTCGTGCAAGATATGTGGTAACTCCTCAACCGTCCGTACCAACCAATTGTGTTTCGTGCAGGGGCGCGTAATTCCCACGGTATCAGCTTCCTGGAAAGCATCTGAACCGATAAGCGGTGTTGGAACCTGACCTGTAATGCAAAGAATTGGAACTGAATCCATCAACGCATCTTGAAGCGGGGTAACCGCATTGGTTGCTCCTGGGCCGGATGTCACCAGCAAGCAGCCTACTTTACCAGTTGACCGCGCATAGCCTTCAGCGGCGTGGCCTGCACCCTGCTCGTGGCGCACCAGGATATGTCGCAGTTTGTCTTGCTGAAAAATCTCGTCATAGATCGGCAGCACTGCACCACCGGGATAGCCGAATATAGTGTCCACTCCATTGTCGATCAACGCTTGAACCACCATTTCGGCGCCGGTCATTTCACGTTTCTTGCTCATCGTTCTACTGGTTTCCTGTATTCTCGTCTTTCAGTTCATTTGGTCATAAAAAAAGCCCCCTTCAGGGAGCTTGTATCGCGCACACGGTGCTTTCGCAGCGATTCTATCGACTCGCCACCCGCGTACGCTTCATCACCACAAGAATTTTATGCATCGTTTTGCACATCCTTTATTCCGGGCCGGACACTATCACGGATTGGATCAACGTCAAGCTACTTTTGAGTAGCACGGCTTTTCGTCCACGTCAGAAGCAGCTAGGCTGCAACCTGATTCCGGCCGGCATTCTTGGCCTGATACAATTTGCGGTCAGCTTCCTGAAACAACTTCTGATCGTCAATTTCCGGTCGGGATACTGCAACCCCTATGGAAACGGTTGGGCGAAGAATTGCTGCACCGACATCAATCTGCAGTGATTCGATATTCTTGCGATAGCGCTCAGCAATATCTAACAAAGAATTTTCATTCACAAATGGTGTGATGATTGCAAATTCTTCACCACCCAATCGAGCAACAACATCATGGTCACGCGACACTCCAGATAGCCTCATGGCGACTTCGCGTAGCACCATGTCACCAGCATCATGACCAAAATTGTCATTCACAGACTTGAAGTGATCCAGATCCAGGATCATCAATCCGACTTTTTGATCAAGCTTCCCAAATTCCTGCAAATACCCCCTAAGGGACTCTTCAAAGTAACGGCGGTTTGGAAGACGTGTCAGTGAATCTGTAACCGCCTGTTTTTCTGCCGATTCCGCACGCTTTGCAAAAACCTTTCGGTCACTTTCATTCTTGCGGATCATTGGGAAAAGAATGAAACCGGTGAGTGCAAGCACGGCGATCTTGACCAACAACGCATAAAGAAGTTTGCGAGCTAGATCAGCAAACTCATTACTCACCGGATAAATAACTTCATGAACCCCGATTAGATCTCCGTGCTTATAATCAGGAACACCCAGTTTGGCGCAATCCGAACAGTCGGAAATCGCATATACCGGGCCATAGAAGGCAAACACGTTGTTGTTGTCGTATTTGGTTTTACGTTTTAGGGGTTCCGTCTCACCAGATTGGAAATGCTGAAACGCATTGTCCCGATTTTCATTCTTTTGTGAGCTGTGCTGGATAAAGCGAGCCATTGGTGAATAAAACAATACACCAGAACCGTATTCAGATTCCTCAAAAGACCGTTTGCCAATGTAAACATTGTCGAGAAATGCATCTTCAAGGTTCCCGGTAACGCTATCAACCTTAAATTTGGTGTTGGGGAGACTTGGATAGGTTGCCTCAAACACCACGTCCGCTGAATGGCGTGCAGTCATGACCGGTGCATGCTGAACCTCCCAGTACGCCAGCACAATCAACATGGCACCCGTCATTACCAGAAGGGCATCCAGTATCAGATAAACGCTAGTTCGTACTTTTCGACTGAAAAACATCGATTGGAGATTCCTGTTCTCCAATATCTGTGCCATAAAACATTGAAGTTTAGGTAAATTCAGTTAGTATAATCTAACTTAAGAAAATTTAATTTACAGGATTTTTCGGTAAAATTCTTAATTCAGATAATTCGCCACTCTTCGTCAAAACTGTTGCGAAACCAGGTATTCTGGCGCTTGGAATACTGTCTGCTTGCGATTTTTGCCAGATTTATCGCTTCATCCAGTTCAAGCTTTCCAGCAAGGAAATTACTCAACTGCGGTACGCCGATGGCTTTCATAGCCGGTAAGCTTTTGTCCAATCCGAGTGCGAGGAGGGTCTTTACTTCCTCAAGTGCTCCATTTTCGATCATCTGGTCAAAACGTTTTTCAATTCGTATGTGAACGATTTCCCGGGAAGGCAGTAACAAAAGTTTTTTGACACTCGCTCCTTTGGGCAAGATGCTCTCACCAGGCTGCCTTTGCCATTCGGTAATGGATATTCCGGTCGCATCAAAGACCTCCAATGCCCTTATGAGTCGTTGCGTATCTTCGGGGTTCAATCCTTCGGCAGCGACCGGATCAAGTTCAGCAAGCTGTGAATGCAATTGTTGTTGGTTCGCGCTTCGCCATTTCTTCCGAATTGCACCTGGAATATCTGGCATGGATGAAATTCCATTCAACAACGCTGAAAAATACAATCCCGTTCCACCGACTATCACCATTTGGCGACTTTCTGAATGGAAGCGTGTGATTAACGGGGCCAAATCCACAAGCCATCGAGCAACAGAATAGGATTCTGCGGCAGGCACATGTCCAAAGAGAAAATGCGGGCAATGTGCTGTTTCATCCGCAGTTGGCCGCGCTGAGATGATTGACAGTTCGCTGTATACCTGCATGGAATCTGCGTTGATGACTACGCCATCCGAACCCTGGACCATCTGAATGGCCAGGCTGGTTTTCCCGCTGGCGGTTGGTCCTGCGAGCAAAATGATATCTTCATCAAAAGTCATGAAGCCCCATAGCATATTTGTTTTGTGGATCAGAAGTGCCTGACAAACAAACCAACAAATAGAAAAGGGTGCCGAAGCACCCTCTCGAATTTTCTACATCCGATGTGGTTATTCCATACGTAGCACCACAAACCGAACGTCGCCTGTTGGCGTTGAAACCATCACCAGGGCCGTAGCGCTCCCTTTGTCTTCAAGTGCTTTAACCTGTTCTGAAGCCTCTTCCAGTTTCAAGACGGGTTCCTGATTGATCTGAACAATTACTTCGCCAGCCCTGATTTGCTTGTCATCGGCTGACGATCCACTTTCAACGTCAGTGACAAGTAATCCAGTAACATCGTCAGAAATTTTGCTTGCAGCACGATTTTCATCGGAAAGTTCAGCCAGTGTGAGACCAAGTACTTGTAAAGTCGCCGGTTTTTCTACTTCTTCCTCATCTTTTCCCGCAATTACGAGTTCTTTCTCGCCATCTTCCAGTCGACCCAGTGTTACGCCAATGGTAAGGGCCTCACCTTTTCGAAACACCTCCACCTCAACTTCCTTGTCGACCGGCGTATCAGCAACAATGATTGGCAGATCCCGCATAGTATCAACATTTTTTCCATCAAATTGCAAAATTACGTCGCCTGATTTGATGCCACCTGCTTCTGCGGGCCCCTCTTTGGCAACACCGCTGACCAGCGCACCGGAAGCCTTGTCCAGCCCGAGACTCTCTGCGATTTCATCAGTTACCGTTTGAATCTGAACACCCAACCAGCCACGCCGTGTTTCGCCAAACTCAATTAGCTGATCCACAACCCGCTTGGCCAAATTTGAAGGAATTGAAAACCCGATCCCTATTGAGCCGCCAGATGGTGAAAAAATCGCGGTGTTGATACCCACAACCTCACCCTTCATGTTGAACAATGGACCGCCCGAGTTGCCCCGGTTGATCGCTGCATCTGTCTGGATGAAATTGTCATAGGGGCCTGAATTAATGTCGCGACCGATGGCTGAAACTATTCCGAGAGTCAACGAGCCACCCAAACCAAACGGATTTCCGATGGCCATGACCCAATCACCAATTCGGGCTGCATCTGAATCGCCAAACGAAACAGCCACCAAGGGAAAATCAGGCTCCACTTTCAATACTGCCAGGTCGGTCTTGGAGTCTTTACCCAAAAGCGTGGCCGTAAGCTTGGTTCCATCACTGAAATTAACTGTAATTTCATCAGCATCTGCAATCACATGATTGTTGGTGATAATTATTCCGGCAGAATCTACAACAAATCCCGATCCGAGAGATTGACGGGTCTTCGGTTGGCTATCTCCATCCTTTGGAAGATTTGGAAACAGTTCATCAAAAAATTCTTGAAATGGTGAACCTTCTGGCACCTGGGGAACTGGTGAATTACGCTGCTTTTGATCTACGGTCTGTGACGTGGATATGTTGACCACTGCATCTAACAAGCCTGCAGCAATATCGGCAACGGAAGCTGGGCCAACAGACTGCGCATAACCCGGATTAGCTTGTCCTGTAAGGTTTCCAAAGCTGAGACCCAATGCCAGCAGTATTATTCCAGTCAGGCGAAAATATTTGTTCATTTCGATACTGACATTCATGTCAAGAATCCTCCATTTTTATGCAGGTCGGAAAGTTCTTCAGGATGCATTTTAACTCTCGGCATACGAATTAGCCCGAACTGGTATCATATTAAAACCCCTGATACGGCATTGTTGTGATCGCGGTTAATCAATTCCGCTTTACCCAAATTGGGGTCATTGACCCAAGCCTCGCATTATCCAGACCACGCATACTCCAGCGACAAGTACAACTATCCCAAATGTTCTGAGTATGGTGTCTGGAAGATTTGGCAGTTCCATCGCTAGGCGACGGACACCACCTGGAAAAACAGCATATATCAGTCCCTCAATCACCAGCACCAATCCGAGGGCGACAATCAGATCAGACCATTGAAATCCAGACAATTCTCCCTGGCTCCCGTTTAAAGTTACTGCGCTGGTCTCTTGCCACTTGGATCATTGAAGTATCTGAAAAAGTCGGAATTGGGTGAAAGCACCATTGTGGTTCCTGAATCTCTCAGCGCCTCAGAGTAAGCAATCATCGAACGATAAAATTCAAAGAATTCAGGATCACGACCAAACGCATCTGCAAAAATCGCGTTACGCTCACCTTCACCTTCACCGCGAAGAATTTCACCATCACGTTGGGCCGCAGCTTCGATTTCAACAACCTGACGATCAGAACGAGCTCGAATTCGTCGAGCCGCCTCTTGCCCGCGGGCCCGCAGGCGTTCTGCCTCAGCCAGCCGTTCGGCATTCATTCGCGCAAATGTCTGCTCGGAAACTTCCGCCGTCAGATCGGTACGGCGAATACGCACATCATCCAGTTCAAGTCCAAGTGACGTTGCATCCGGCCTGATCTGGTCGCGCACTTCGCGCATCATTTCAGCACGTTCTTTAGAAAGTGCCGCCTGGAAATCGCGCAAACCGTAGACACGGCGAAGCGCTGCATCGAGACGGGTGCGCAGGCGTTGTTCAGCAAGTTGCAGGCTACCGGAAACCGTTTCCCGGAATTTGCTCGCATCTGCGATACGATAAGTCAAAAAGGCATCCACCTCATAAAACTTGCCACCTGAAACCTGTACACGGATGTCATCCAGATCAAACCGCAGCAACCGATCTTCTACAATTTGCACACTATCCAGTTCAAACATGGAAAATGGCATTTTAAAATAAATACCCGGTTCGGTTTCAACCCGCTTGATTTCACCAAAGCGCAAGACAATGGCTTGTTCACGTTCGTTGACGACAAATAAGGCGTTAAGGGCGAGATATACTACTGCTGCCAATATGATCAGCAAAAGGGGCATACGGTTGCTCATTGTTGCTCTTCCTGTGTGCGTTTCTTGTTGATTTCAGGCAATGGAAGATAAGGAATGACGCCCTGGCCACTACCCTGCTCAACAATTACTTTGTCCGAGTCACCCAAAACCTTTTCCATGGTTTCAAGGAAAAGTCGCTTGCGCGTCACTTCAGGTGCCTTTGAGTATTCATTGTAAACGGAAATAAAGCGCTGGGCTTCACCCTTGGATTCTTCAACTACCCGGTTTTTATAACCGGCTGCATCTTCCAGAATCTGCGCCGCTTCACCGCGTGCTGCACCCAAAATTCGGTTTGAATACTTGTTGGCCTCTTCAACGAAGCGGTCTTCATCCTGTTCAGCGCGCTGAACTTCATCAAACGAGTCTGCAACTTCGCGTGGCGGCGCCACATCCTCAATGTTCACTGTATTGATCTGAATACCCGCCCCATACTGATCGAGCGTTTGCTGAACGATATTGCGAACTTCGTCCGCGATGCCTGCGCGATCGTCACGGAAGATATCCTGTGCCGGACGACGGCCCACAACTTCACGCATGGCGCTTTCAGCAACCTGGCGAACCATGCCTTCGGGATCGCGGACATTAAACAGGTAATCCTTTGGAGAGATCACCTGGAACAGAACCGAGAATGCCACATCCACAATGTTCTGATCACCAGAAAGCATTAGCCCAAGTGCTTCTGAGCGTCCCTGGGAACCGATGTTGATCTGGTTCTCGCGGATATTGGCAATCTCATAAGTTTCAACCGGCCACAAATGAAAATGAATGCCGGGGCTGGAAAGTTCTGTTTTGGGTTTTCCGAACCGCAATTCGACGCCCAATTCATCCGGCTGAATGGTGTAAACAGACTTCACCAGATAAAGCGCAACCAAAGCTGCAAGTACGAAAAGGGCCATTAATGGGCTGAACTTTCCGCCGCCCGGAATTGCCCGGCGCAGTTGGTCCTGGCCCTTGCGAATTATGTCCTCAAGATCCGGCGGCGTTCCGCCTCCTCCACCACCCGGTGGTGGTGTTGGTCCTTGACCCCACGGGCCTCCGGGATTGTCGCCACCGTTGCGGCCTCCGCCAGATTGATTGCTCCAGGGCATTCACGTTCCTCTTAAGTTGGTCTGATAAACGCTATTTCATTCAAATAGCGCAACAGAAGGTAATTACCAATTTCAGCTTGTGTTATAGGTATCCAAGCCTCCGCTTTCAAGCGAAGGTGTGCATTCATACCCGTTCATAGACCACATAAAGCGTTTCTGCGGTATCGTTTTCGCCTTTTGGCACTTCTTCTCGCAAAATTGGTCGCCATTCAGCCTCGTTAATTTCAGGAAACTTCGTATCACCGTCCGGTTCTGCCATAATGTGGGTAACATAGAGTTTGTCAGCGATTGATATTGTTTCCCGGTAAATTTGCCCCCCACCCACAATACAGACTTCACTAGCGTCATGAGATTTTGCCCAGACATTCGCAAGTGCCAAAGCTGTTTCAACATCCCCCGCATGCACCGTTCCCTCTGCTTCAAAACTGGAACGCGAAATAACAATATTCAATCGGCCAGGTAGAGCTTTACCGATCGCTTCAAATGTCCTGCGTCCCATAATCATCGGTTTGCCCATCGTATCGCGCTTAAACCGCTTTAAATCAGTGGAAAGTTTCCACGGCATACCGCCATCGCGCCCGATTACACCGTTTTTGGCTACTGCTACAACAAGGGCTATGGGTAACATGCCACTCATACAGAAACCTTTGCCTTGATATGAGGATGGGCCTCATAACCCTCCAACGTGAAATCTTCAAATACGAACTGCTCTAGTTCTCTTCGCCCGGGATTCAACTTCATGGTTGGTAATGTCAGGGGTTTCCTGGATAATTGCTCTTGTGCCTGCTCGAAATGATTGAAATACAGGTGCGCGTCTCCGAACGTGTGAACAAAATCACCTGGCTCAAGCTCGCAAACTTGCGCTACCATCATTGTGAAGAGTGCATAGGAAGCAATATTGAACGGTACGCCCAGGAATATATCTGCAGAACGTTGGTAAAGCTGGCAGGAGAGTTTTCCTTCCGCCACATAGAACTGGAACAGACAGTGACATGGGGGCAGCGCCATATCATCCACAAGTGCCGGGTTCCACGCTGAAACTATATGTCGGCGTGAGTTCGGATTTTTGCGAAGTGATTTAACCAATCCGGCTATCTGGTCAACGCTGGAGCCATCCGGTGCTGGCCACGAGCGCCACTGATAACCGTATACCGGGCCAAGTTCTCCGTTTTCATCCGCCCACTCGTCCCATATCGAAACGCCATTTTCCTTAAGCCATGCAATGTTGGTTTCACCTCTGAGAAACCACAAAAGTTCGATGATGATCGAACGCAAATGCAGTTTCTTTGTGGTGAGAACCGGAAAGCCCTCACTCATGTCAAAGCGCATTTGATGCCCGAATATGGATCGGGTACCGGTTCCGGTCCGGTCTCCCCGGTCCACACCGGTATCAAGCACTTTTTGAAGCAGATCTAGATATTGTTGCATGGGCGGCCCAGTATCGATTCTCTGGTGATCACTTTAAAGCCCTTCCATCCTGAATGAAACAAGACGAAAGGGCTTTGGGTTGCACTAGGCGGGGATAACCAGCGATCAACGGCAAATTCGGTTTTCATGACGCCGACGCGAAAGAACATAGGGCACATTATGCTCCCACTTTGTGTCAAAGGCTTGATAAATATCGTTTCGCTCCAGTCCGATATCCTTGAGCAGGTGTGCCTCAAGTCCCCGGATTTGTCTTGCAGCGCGTCGGTTTTCGAGAACTCGTGCAATTGCCTTGAACGGCGCTAGAATTGCTGCCGTTAAATTGCCACTTTGAATAACTTCCGCATTAACGGCTGGGATTGGAAGATTGTTGTGTGTCAGTTGCATGAAACTTCTCCTTTTTGTTCGCCTTGAGCCTTGCTTGGGAGGTTGGGCTATCGCGAAATTTGTTGATAAGAAGATTATATTCAGACCGTACTGACAGCATATTGTCAGGAGTGCTGACAGCTACTGACAGCGTGGTGTCAGCAGTGTACGTTCGGCAGTGATTTAGTGCTGGATTAGACCCTGTATTTGGGGAAAGAATAGCCATTATGCGCAGAGCTGACCGACTTTTTGAAATTATCCAGATTATCCGCAGACGAAAGCTGACCCGAGCGGCCGATTTAGCAGGGGAACTGGAAGTATCCGAGCGCACAATTTATCGCGACATCCAGGATTTGATGACCAGCGGTGTACCCATTGAGGGTGAGGCGGGGGTCGGATATATTCTCCATGACGGCTTCGACATGCCACCCCTGATGTTCAAGGAAACAGAAATTGAAGCCCTCGTTCTGGGTGCACGCATCGTCGAAAGCTGGGCCGACCCGGTGCTTTCCACCGCAGCAAGCGATGTAATTGCAAAGGTAAAGGCCGTAATACCGGAACGGTTGCAGACATACATGGCAAACACAGCCCTTTTGGCCCCCGAACATACCTATATAGAGCCCATCTCGTTTGAGATGCCGGACATGCGGCAGGCGATCCGGCAAAAACTGAAAGTGAAATTCAGTTATCACGACGCCAGTGGATCAGGATCGGAACGCACTGTTCGCCCACTGTCACTGGCATATTTCGGACCGGTTTGGCTGCTTGCTGCCTGGTGTGAACTGCGCAATGATTTCCGCACCTTTCGCCTTGACCGGATTGAAGGATTTTCCGCTCAGCAAGAAAAATTCCGTGACGAAACCGGCAAGACGCTACACGATTTTTTGAAACTGGACCACGCATGGCGCCGTGGGCCTGCAGTGGAATCCTGACCATTATGTATTTGGTATTCAGTATTTTGCGCTAATTGGTGGGCCAATTAAGTGCGCCAAATTTTTGGGCCCGATTTCCCGCAGTAATTTCCGCTTGATGGCTTTTTGGTATGCTTCATATCCATTGGCAATTTCCAGGAAGGCACCGGGGCCATGCAGAACATGTTCCCGGTAGTAACTTTCAGGATCAGGATTATCACCCTTGATTACCAGGCCGTTCACGATCACATCGTAAAAATCAAACACCTTGTAGGCAATTGCCGGGCTAAATCCTTCGTTGTGAACCCCGTCTCCCGAAACATCCAAAACCTTGCGTGCGCATCGCATCCGCAATTTGCGAAACACGCCTGATGCATAACCCAGCGAATAACCGATAGCAGTCGGATAATCATCTCGCACTCTTTGATGAGCTGCCAACTTGACGGCAAAGGCTTCAATGTCCGCTTCGGTTTTGAGGAAACTCCAGCCAACAATGATTTCCTGATTGTAACGCCCGCTCCATTCATACGCATAAAGGATCATTCCATCCTGGTTAACAATCGCTTCCTTGACCTCCGGATCGATCAACGCGGCAGCAAGACCTTTCAGTTGAAATTCATATTCCGCCGCATCAATAGAAGAAGAAGAATCCAGCGCCAGCATCAGGGCAAGGTTACAAGCCTTATCCTGTGCATTTGACCGATCAGGATTGATCAGGCCTACTAGTGCCAAAGCAAAAAACCAAATCCCCACACGCAGCAATAACCAACCCATCAAAGTACCAGCTTCAGTTTCTTTTCCAGCTTCTCAAGTGATTTTTGTTTTTCAACAATGTAATCGCGAACAATCGGTGCACCCTGGCGATCCCGAGACAATTGCATGTGAAAAACCAACTGGCTGCCGGTTTGGAACATGAACTCGCAACTGATCAGATAAAATTCCCACATCCGGGCAAAGCGCTCGTCATACATTTCGACAACTTTGTCGCGATTCTTTTCAAACCGTTCCACCCAATGACCAAGCGTCTTGGCATAGTGGACCCGTAAAAATTCGAGGTCAGTGCACCAAAGATTGTTCTGCTCTATGACCGAGAATACTTCAGACAATGCAGGAGAATAAGCACCAGGAAAGATGTACTTGCGCAGCCACGCACTCGCCATCCCCGGAGGGCTCATGTGGCCAATTGAATGAATCACCGCCAAGCCGTCATCCGGCATTAATGCATTTACTTTCTTGAAAAACTCGTCGTAGTGCTGAACGCCCACATGCTCGAACATGCCAACGGAAACTATACGGTCAAACCGGTCATCAACCTCGCGATAATCCTGCAGACGAAATTCAACACGATCTGAGAGGCCCATTTTACTGGCCCGTTCGGAGGCGAGCTTTTGTTGCTCAGTGGAAAGTGTGACACCCAGAACCTCCACATCTTTTTGAACAGAAGCAAGATACAGTGCCAAGTCTCCCCAACCGCAGCCAATGTCCAATATCTTCTGACCTGGCCGCAGGTCCAGTTTCGCAGCGAGCAAACGCAGCTTGTTGCGTTGCGCTTCTTCCAGCGATTCCTCATCATTTCGAAAATAAGCACACGAATAGAGCATGTTCTTGTCGAGAAACAGTTTGTAAAACTCATTACCCAGATCATAGTGATGAGAGACGTTTTTCCGGGCCTGCCCGCGCCGGTTTGCCTGCTGCATTTTCCGAAACGGCATCTGAACCGAGCGGATAAATTTTTGCAGCGGATAGGACCCGAGCGACAGGCGATTGATGGAAAAGAGTTGCAGAAAGTCGCGCAGCGTTGACCCCTCTTCAAACACCATGGTGCCATCCATATAGGCCTCACCAGCGGCAAGTTCTGACTTGAACACCAAATCCTTGTAAAGCTTCTTGTCTTTAAGACGCATCGTGACTTCGGGTCCAGGCGTTCCGGAAAAGACATGGCGTTTCCCGTCCGCATCGATAACGGTCAACTGACCCTTTTGAATAAAGGCCTTCATCATGTGAGAAAGTAGAAGCATGGCGTACTATAACATTGGTAAATAAGTTTATGGGTATGCGTATAGCAGGAAATTCACCCTAATGAAGCACTTTGTGCTGGTGCATCAACTAGGGTCAGGACCCTAATTATTGGAGGACTTTTGGCCAATTCTTTTCTGCCTGCGCGATGTAACCCGGCTGATCACTGTCAAAGGTTGCTTTCACACCAAGGGAATAGTTGAGGTAAAGCTTCCCATCTATAATGGTCCAGGCTTCCGGTTCTGTTTTTGCAGTGTAACCCTGGCTCACCGCGTAGGCACAATAGCCGCCATATTTTGGTGCATATTTTTCCGGGTTGGATTCAAATGCGGCGAGGTTTTCCGCGTTGGCAAATCGCCACGTTGCACCCTTCCACTCGGTTGAATACTGTGTACTTCCCTCTACCGGTTTTCCTTCAGCAAAATATCCAACGGGATCATAACCGCGAATGGCAATGCCTTCGGAATTGCCGGTGAAAATCTCTGGCTTGTTGCCGCCAGTCCTAAGCGCATCCTGTACAAACTGCGGACCCCCCGTAAGCGCAACTCCCGCCGCTCCCGCACACACCAAAGCCGCAGCACCTGCCAATAGGGTTCTTCTTCTCATGGGCAAACCTCCCGAAACGACAAACCGAATTCATCCCTTAAATGCACATTATGGTGTTAAAATGCCAGCAACAAGTAAGTGAGCTGGAAATAGTTCCTGATCACAACCAGGATATCTGTATGACCCATTTGACGCGATAGTAACCAGTATTGCTTTTCCACCTTTAAAATAGCCCAATTGCAGTATATATATAGGGTGCCGGGCAACCGGCTATGGCGATAAACGGCCTGTGCAATAAACCATTCGGACCCGGGGGCGGTACCCGGCGCCTCCACCAAAAACCATTCAACCATTCAATTTTGGCACCGGAATGGCTTTTGATGGGGGCGAAACAGGATCGACGAGGGTGTAAAGACAGTGTTTTCGTTCGGCATGGTACCCACCGTTATCGGGCCAAACTTAATAGTTGCAAATAACAACTATAAGCCAGAAGTAGGTCCCGTTGCTCTAGCAGCGTGATTTCTTCGCATTGAAGTCCTGACGGTTCGCACCGTCAGGCGGGGTCCGGAGGCACCTGGCAACAGAAGCCTCCACTTTTTGAGTTCGGAGTGGGAAGTAATGAGTGACGATCAACAACCAGAAGACCTGATCCGGTACGACGTTCTGACCCAGGACGCTTTGCGGGATGTCATTCGCAAGGTTCTTGAAGAAGTCTCGGTTGCCGGTCTACCAGGTGAGCATCACTTTTTCATCACCTTTCATACAGATCACCCGGGGGTTCGTCTTTCCGCGCGAATGCGCGAACGCTACCCCGAAGAAATGACAATTGTCATTCAACACACTTTCTGGGATCTGAAGGTTAATGAAACCGCCTTCGAGATCGATTTGTCTTTTGACGATATTCTGGAAAGACTCAAGGTTCCTTTTTCAGCGCTGAAAGGGTTTTTTGACCCCTATGTGAAATTCGGCGTTCAGTTTGACGCCAGTTACATAGAAGCGGCAAACACCGATACTGAAAATTCCAGATCTGAGAATCAGGGCAATTCTGAAAAGGCAAAGGTTGGCTCGGTTCCGCAAGTCGCCCAGGCTCGGGAAGTGGTTAAAAAGGAAAAGACAAAGAAGAAAACTGCTGCACCGGCAAAGGCGGAAAACGTGGACAAAAAACCGGCGTTGGAAGAAGCAAACGATATTGGCGAGGGTGCCGAGATTGTTTCGCTTGAAAAATTTCGCAAGAAAAAATAATCGACCAAAAGCCAATGCGTAAGCATTCCATCACGATCTGCGGGCACCAGACCAGTTTTTCCATTGAAGACGAATTTTACTTGGAACTCCTTGCGATTTGCAAAGCCCGCAAGGTATCGCTGGCTCGTCTCGTTTCGCAAATTGATATCCAACGAAAACCTGGCACAAACCTGTCATCTGCCATTCGGTTATTCGTTTTGTCTTCCGTCAAAAGTTCCTGAACACATCACTTACTTGCCGGGAAGTGGAATCCTGGAATTCGAAGCTGGCTCGGCCGCTTCGACGGGTTGTTCACCTGTAACTTGCTTGTTGCTATGCGATTCAACTGGCTCTGGAACAGTTGTTGGAGCCTGCAACTGTTCCTTTATTGCTTCAATTATCGGATCGGTGTTTTCCTGACTTTGCAAGTCGGCTTCAGCGTCTTCTGTCTTACGCAGTTCTTCCGCCAAATGCTCCTCCTCAGTAATTCTGGCTTCCTCCGCTTTACGGGCTGCCTCAACTTTGCGCGCCTCTTCGGCTTCCCTTTCCAACCTGAGCTGCTCTTCCAGTAGTCGGCGTTCTTCTTCCTTTCGTTCGCGATACAATTCCTTGGCCCGTGCGAGTTGGATTTCACGACTTAGTCGCTGGGTCTCCAGCACCGAAGCTTCCATCATCTCGACCCTGCGCTGACTGCGTTCGAAAGCACGTAGCGACAGATATCCTTCCAGAAGACCGGTATCAATTTTGGTTTCCGGTTGGTCCAGACTACCCAACCACGAAAGCCCGATCTCTGGGTCGGCGCCGACAATCGCTTCCTTCCCGGGATCGAAACGCACCGCGGCTTCAGCCTCCAATTGCCCCTCCATCAAACCAATCGCGACATTCCCGGTCAAATCCGAATTTAGTGTTTCGGTTCTCAGATTTCGCAAATTCAAGCGGCCCTGACTGATTGTGAATGCATTTTCAATATCTCCAATATCCATACGGTTGCGAAGTATGAATTCCCTTACCAGTGCGGCAACAACTTCAGGTGTAACGTCAAAATTGTCTACGTCAGTCTTGGCCAGCAGTTCCGAAAATCCATTGGGGTCCATTCCAGTCAATTTACCTCCATTCAAATTCATCACACCATCTCCGGAAGAAGCGGAAATCATGCCGGCAACACTTTTCCCGGAGGCTTGAATTGAGCCATTTGTCGAGAGTCTTCCCTCAGCTATATCAGGCAAGCCAACTAATTCGAGTATTGACCTCATACCGAGATTTTTTACTTGATATCGAAGATCGCCAGAAGCCGTACCCTCGATATTCTTCAGACCCAGCGAGGTCTCTAGCTCTCCCCCAAAGACATTCAATCGAAATTGACTGAAATTTACTGCTCCATTCAACACTTCCAACTTGCCTGTAGCATTCGACGCAATTATGCCTCCGCCAAGGTCAGCTTGTTTGCTGACGAGGTTGAATTTTGCATCTGCCAGATCATAAAAGGATTTCCCGAACTCCGCAGTACTCCATAACGCTCCTTCTTCAGCAGAAAGTAATGAAACATCCAAACCGAGCACTCCGGCCGCCACCGACGGGAACGACAATTTATCGATATCCAGGTTGCCCGAGATCAAGGGCCGCTCCAGACCATCGCGAACGAGCACAGCATCGCCGGTAAAATTGTTGCCACCTACTTGACCGGACAGAGAATTGAATTTTGTAACAGTCGATTGATGGTCAACCTGAACCGTCGCGGAAATCGGCATTTTTTCATCCAGCCCGATACCGGGTAACTGAAATCCGGAAACCTGCAGCCAGGGGGTAAAATCACGAGACCCGAGTGTGAGATTCATCTCACCAAAATAATCGTGGCCATTATTGGTCGTCATTGTTCCGTGCGCAGCCAGATTTGTTCCAGGTGCATCAATTGCAATCAAGGTAGCCAGTTCACCATTTGGTACACCAGCCGCCTCAACATTGATTACCATCGGGCCATCGACATCAATGGGCAACGTTTCAAATCCGATCTGCCTGAGGAGTGACGCCGGCATGAGATTGGAAAGCATCAGGTTTATATTCAGCTCTGAACCTTCAAGTTGATCAAATCCACCATCGAAACTGGTGCGCAAATTAATTGTTGTTCCGCCCGAAACTCCCTTGAGCAAAACCTGCCCTTTGGACTGGTCACCACTTGTAGTAGTGTCAAATTCAATTTCGAGTTTCGTATTTTTGGTAAACTCTGCGTTTGATCGAAGGCGGGCGATAATTGGAAGTTCTTCAAGATAACGAGATGCCAGGGAAAGCAGCCCCTGGCCATTTTTGGCTTTCACTGAAAGTTTCATGTTGCCGTTGGGCTTGGCAAAAACATTTTCAATGCGCCCGCTACTTTTGATTTCAGCACCAAAAAAGTCTTGGGCATTCAAACGATTAATTGAGACTGCACCATCGTGAACTTGCAGGTGTGTATCGACTTCCCTGGCAGCAAAACCCTTTCCAGCCAGGGTTCCTTCCAACCTCTTTGCTGCAATCTGGACATCAAAATCCTGGCGCGCATTTTGTGAATTATCGGACTGTCCTACTAAAGAATAAATCGCTCTTAGATCATCAAGAACAATTTTTTCCCCTTCAAGATTTGCGATGATCGCCGATGAGCCATCATCTGACAGAAGTCGGTGAACAGTACCATTCATGATCGCCTGATCCAGGATCATCTCCATTTCTTCAAGCAAAATTTGTTCATGCGACAAGGATACTCTGGCTGTAATCCCTGCAGAATTCAATTTGCGAAACGCTGGATCTACCTCACCTGCAACCCATGCAGCAAAACCAGTTGGTTGGCGTGAAGCCAACGTCAGATTTCCATCGAACCCAAAATCCTCCCGCAATCCAAGTCGACCCGCAGCTTCAATTTTTGTGTTTCCCGGCAATATTGCTGAAAGCGAACGCACCGCCCAACCGGTACCGTGCGGTTTCACATTTGCAGAAATTTCCCGAATAAGCGTATCGCCGGCAACAATGGCAGGAAGCACGATATCAATCTGGCCATCAATCGTCGGAACAGGAATCCGTTCCAGTACAGAACGCAGAGCCCCAATCCTCTCGCCAATGCCAACACCTGCCTTGTTCTCTTCAACGTTACCAATTCGATCGAGATCAATCTGCCGCCCATCTGCTGTCAACTTGAACAGTAGTTGGTCACGAAATGTCACCATTCCATCGCCAGTTATAGTGTAGGGATCCTCGCGGGGGCCTGCTTCAAGCCTGTACTCTGAAATCGCAATCGCTTCTGGTGATCCGTCAAATTTGCCTTCAACCATGATGGGCAGCGCTTCACCATGGCCAAATGCGCTATCACCAACCAGAGGCGAAATTTGAAAATCACCGCGCCAGTTTAAAACCTGTTCTTCTAGCCGAACAGGTCCATCCAGGATTAAGCGGTAGGGTTGCTCATCCTGTTCAGCTTCAATCCGGACACGCACTGCACCGCTATCTTGTACGCTGCCAGTCGAAATTCTGAATTCTGCCTGTTTGCCTTCGAACAAGCCATTCGCTTCAATGCGCCACGGGCCCAAGAGTGAGTTTGCGCTCAGCTTTGCCTGAACATTTTCAAAAGTAATTGCCCGTCCGTTGGCCAAGCCATTAATCGCAATCGAGGCATCTTTGACGTCGAGTCTGTCAAGTTTTATGCGCCCGGGATCAACAAGTGGCTCCTTGCGATCAGTCCAGGCAACCATCCCGTTTTCCTCAACTTCAAGATTAACCTGAGGTCGGACCATAGTCATATCGACAATCCGCACTTCGCCTGAAAGAAAAGGCATCAGTTCCGCATTTAGTGAAAAGCGCTCAACCGTCATCAGCGGTGAGCCGTCCGCATTTTCCCCCACTTCAAGATTTTCAAAACTGACCGATGGAAGTGGTAATACCCTGAGCTTCACACCCCCACCAACCCTTACGGGTTGACCGGCAATCAAGGATGCTTCGCGCTCGAAATCTTCCTTGTAGGCACTCCAGTCTATCAAAAGAGGTGCGATTAACGCCGTAAACAGCGCCAATACAATCAAGCCGCCTACAGTGACAAACACTCGATACAGCAACGCCGTTCTCCAGGAGCTATTCTGCTCTTGCCAGATGCGGACCAGCCCTTCGTCCGCATGCTGTTGAATTTCAATTAGTCCCCCAGACCAAGTACCTTTCCGGGGTTCATAACATTATCCGGATCTATGGCTTTTTTTAGAGCGGCCATTACATCAGCGCCTGCCCCATGTTCCAGCCGAACGAAACGCCGCTTGCCCTGGCCAATACCATGTTCGCCAGTACAGGTGCCTTCCATGGCCAATGCGCGCATGGCAAGTTTCTCCATCACCTCTTCTGCGCGAGCCACCTCAGCTGCATCCTCTTTGTCAACAAGCAGGAGAGCATGAAAATTTCCATCTCCCACGTGACCTACAACGGGTCCATACAAGCCAGCCTGTTCAATATCTTGTTGTGTTTCCACAATGCACTCTGCCAGACGTGATATCGGTACGCAAACATCAGTCGATATGCCAAGTTTTCCAGGCTTCTGTGCAACCACTGCCCAATATACATCGTGCCGGGCAGCCCACAACCGGTTGCGTTCTTCTGTTGTGCTAACCCATTCATATCCTTCACCGTCATATTCTTCTGCAATCGCATTAAACATTTCCGCCTGCTCTTTAACACCTTGCGTGGACCCGTGAAATTCCAGCAACAGCATGGGTTTTACGGGGTTAGACAGGCCCGAATATTCATTTACTGCTGTTACAGTTTCCGCATCCATAAGTTCGATCCGAGCCATTGGGATGCCGGACTGCATGGCATGTATTGTAGTATTGCAGGCAGCTTCCACCGTTGGAAATGAACAAATTGCTGCAGATATTGATTCAGGGATTCCCTGGAGACGCAAAGTCAGTTCAGTAATGATCCCAAGGGTACCTTCAGAACCAACAAACAAACGGGTCAAATCATATCCGGCTGCAGATTTCCTTGCTCTGTTGCCGGTCTTGACCACGCGACCATCCGGCAAAACGGCTGTCAGGCTGATCACATTTTCACGCATGGTTCCATAGCGTACTGCGTTTGTACCAGAAGCCCTGGTCGCTGCCATCCCTCCCAGCGAAGCATCGGCGCCGGGATCAATTGGGAAAAACAGTCCGGTATCACGCAGGTAATCGTTGAGTTGCTTTCGGGTTACGCCAGCCTGGACCGTTACATCGAGATCCTCTGCATTGACAGAGATAATCTTGTTCATTCCGCTGACATCAATTGATATGCCTCCAGCCGGTGCATTGACACCACCCTCCAGGGATGTGCCGGTGCCAAAAGGGATAATGGGTACCTTGTGTTCCGCACAAACCCGAACAACGTCCCGAACTTCTTCGGTTGAATATGCGAATATTACCGCGTCTGGAAGTTGGCTCGGTATGTAGGTAACGGTGTGGCTGTGCTGCTCCCGTAATGCATGCGAAGTTTTCAGACTCTCACCAAATCGCTGTTTCAAAATTCCAACAGCAGTCGCAATTCCGTCTTCATTGCGTTCCAGTTCTTCCAGGTCCTTTAGGGCCAATTTTGAGCTCCCGCGTCTCCACAAATCGCATTGTTACTGCACCAATTGCCCCTTGCAAACCCTTTGAGACATCAGCCCTTTCATTCGATGTTGGTATTGCGCCCGGCCAACTCGTGTGAAACAACCGATATATGTACAAATTGATTCCGTAATTGTGATGCCACAGCTACCGGATATTTTTCTTAAGCTTAAATCGATCATCGTAAAGTGGGTCGAACCAAACATCGCGGAATTTGTTTCCTCGCGGCAGGTTCACGTTTGGCTTGCGGTAATTATCATCGGCACTGGCGTATCAATCGCAGCAATCCTGTTTCGTGAACTCATTGGCTTGTTCCAGTTTGTCTGGTTGGGGAAAACCGGAGAAACTATTTCTGATACTATACGCGAATTGCCCTGGTATGTTGTTTTGCTGGCCCCGGCGATCGGTGGTGCACTGGTGGGATGGGGCCTTGTAAACCTTCTTCCCCATCGACGAACTGGTGGTGTGGCCGATGTCATCGAGGCAAGAACGCTTGAAGGGCGTGACATCGAATTGAAACCTGCCCTTTGGTCAGGCGTATTGACGGCACTCTCGCTGGGCGCTGGAGCGAGCGCCGGACGCGAGGGTCCGATTGTGCATTTGGGTGCTGCGATCGCAACCGCCATGTCTCGCAAGATGAAGCTACCCGCCTGGAGCCATAAAACATTGCTGGCAAGTGGCGTTGCTGCGGCAGTGTCCGCATCATTTAATGCACCGATTGCCGGTGTGCTGTTCGCTCATGAAGTTATATTGGGGCATTATTCCCGCCGTTCCTTTGTCCCGATTGTGATTGCATCAGTCGGTGGTACCGTCTTCTCGCGGCTATGGTTCGGCAATATTGCTGCTTTTGATATCCCGGATTACCAGCTTACTTCCTATTGGGAGATTCCAGCATTTGTGTTGCTGGGCCTGACCTGTGCCGTGGTTTCCGTCCTGTTCCAGTTTGCACTTGTCAGCACAGATTACGTCGCTCGTCTCGTTTCGGTCTCCCTCTATGTCCGGCCAATCATTGGCGGACTTTTGATCGGTGCAATCGCATTGATATATCCACAAGTGCTCGGCGTCGGTTATGAAGCTACAGACCAGGCACTGAGAAATCAATTGACACTCGAAATCATGCTTGGCCTTTTGGTTGCGAAAACTGCTGCTACAGCAATTACACTGGCATCCCGATTTGGCGGTGGAGTCTTTTCACCGGCCCTTTATCTGGGTGCAATGACCGGAGGTGCATTTGGATTGATCGCCTCTGGCGTTTTTCCGGAATTCTCTTCCAGCCAGGGGCTCTATTCAATTCTGGGAATGGGGGCCGTTGCTGCTGCAGTCCTCGGCGCACCGTTCTCCACAACAATGATTGTCTTCGAATTGACAGGCGGATATGCACTTACCATGGCGCTGCTGCTGGCAGTTTCGATTTCAACCGGCATCAACCAGGCAATCCACGGGCATTCCTATTTTGAATGGCAATTGGAACTACGCGGATTGTTCCTCAGGGACGGCCCCCACAAATACCTGATGCGAACCACAAAAGTTCGCGATTTCATGCGACCTGCTGAAGAAACTGCCAATTTTGAAATTCTCAGCGACGAAGAGGCAGAAACAGCCCTCAAACCAACGGACAACCTCGAAAAAGCCCTTCGGGCATTTGACGATGGCGCTTACCAGCAATTGCCGGTGGTTGAAGAAAACGCGCCAAAGCGGGTAGTCGGATGGGCAACCCAGGTTCGTGCGCTCGCTCGCTTTAACAAGGCGCTGGTGGACGTGAGCGAGGAAGAACATCGCCAGTGAGGAGTTAATGTTCCACCTCGGTTTCGGCGATGGCTGATCGCATGTCGGCCAATCCCACTCTGCCAAATCCGGGAATTTTAATTGCCGGATTCATTATATCAATTCCTGCCACTAATCCCATGAAATGAATCTCGAATCCATTGCGTGCGCCGAGTGCAAAGCCGGCCATCCCATCCCAGTTCACAATGAGATTTTTCCAATCTGGATCAAGTTGGTACCAACGACCTCCACCAAGGAAATCCCGTCCAACAGCGTTCGATGGAAGTGCAATCCCAAGCTCCGGTACAGCATTTACCACATACCCAATGAAACTGTTTGAGTTCGGCCCGGGCCAAATCCTGTACCCTCCGGGATTTGCGTGTGGATAATCCAGAATCGCCGCTTCGATTTTAGGCACCAGGAATTTCGCCTGCTCTCCACGGGCCTGGAATACAACTTTCGGTGGGTTGGAATACCATCTGCCATCCGCAGCAAAAGCATTGTGCCTTACCGACTGCCCCCAACCAAGTTTGTCATAGCGGTTGTATTTCAAACCACCTGCATCTTTTGTGACGATCCAGCTGTGAAGCGCGAGGGCTCCCTTCATACCGCCGGTCCGCGCTACCATGACATACACCGCTGCTGATTGATCACTCGACGCTGCAGGCAAAATACCAGCACTTTCCCAATTGGCCTTTCGCCATCCGCTCGGGCGATCTTGTATACTCCACCACCCAAGTGCTGAAAAAGCGGGCAGCAGAAATAGAATAAACACAAACAGAAAAATGCGTTTGAGAACTCGGAATTCAAATGTAAGCAATTAAGGCCCCAGGCTGACTATCGAGTGCGAGTGTTAGCCCCCAAATATGGAAAATTGATGAAATTCAAGCCGACATACGGCGCACATTTTCAATAGCATCACGATTTTCCTCGACCTCTTTCTGCTTCCCGTTCAAGGCGTAAGTCAAGACTTCCAGTAAATCAGCAGAGCGGCAAGGCTTTGTCAGATGGCCTTGGATATCGAGTTCTGATATTGGTGTTCCTTCTTCAGTTGCGTTGATATCTGTCAACATGACAACGGGGATGTTGGCAAACTGCGGCATTGATCTCATGCATTTAAGCACATGCTCGCCATTGAAATTCGGCATTTGGTAATCAAGCAATATACATTGGACCGGTAAGCTCCTTTTAGTTGACAGCTCCAAAAACTTGAGCGCAGCTGAGCCGGAATCAACGAATGCGCAGTCCACCTTCCAAAGAAGCAACTGTTCCCGCAAAATGGCTTGGCTGATTTCATTGTCATCAACGACAAGTATTCTCGATCCGGCAACTTCCGAATTACATTCTGTAGTGTTTGCCAAACGTCCAACAGGCAATTCGATGTCGAACCAGCACTTGTTTCCTTCACCCAGCAGGCTATCTACTTGCAACTTGCCTCCCATTAAGCGGACAAGTGAAAATGCAATATAGAACCCTAAATTGACTGTTTCCGCATCATCGCCGATCGCACCTCCAATCAATAAAAATTCTTCCCTGATGACTCTCAGAGTCTCCTCTGCAACGCCAATTCCTGTATCCTGAACTTCCAGTCTTATTCTTTGGCAATCATCTGAACCTCCCTCAAGTGCGGCAATGTTGCAAAACACATGCCCCCTTTCGGTATATTTTATGGCATTGCCTATTAGATTCATCAAAATCTGCCGAATCCGAAAAACATCACCTATCAGATATTGAGGTAAACGAGGGTCAACCCGAATTATTAACTCAATATCTTTTTCAAAGGCCCCTTGCGCCAGCGATGCCACAATTTCCTCCGTCAGTTCAACGGGACGAAATGTAACGGGCTCAAGCTCCATCTCTCCGGAGTTCAATTTCGAAAAGTCGAGAATATCATTGATAATTGCCAACAATTCACTACTGGACTTCTGGATTATATCTGTGAACATTTTTTGCCTTGCGGATAGTTCGGTACCTGCAAGTAACTCCGCCATTCCGATCACACCATTCATTGGTGTACGAATCTCATGACTCATGTTGGCAAGAAAATCTGCTTTGGAATGTTCAGTATCCATCATCTTGCCTGTGATTTTCTCCAGGGCAACAGATTTTTCTTGAAGTTTTAACTGCGCGGCACCGAGTTCTCTTTCGGTTGGCAAAAACAGAAACGGTATCGCCCCCAGAGTAAGAAGGATTACAATCACTGATGCCGAAAGGGACGCAATGAATAGCAGGTCTGACAATTGCTGGATATCAGCCAGCCCCCCAAGGACATGCCGGGGGATCTCATCGGCAGCGGCCAGTGTGCCATCAATCTGCTTTTGACGTTGATAGATTTTCCATCCAACAACACTCGACACGATTGGAACAAGCACCAGCAGGCACGTGAGAACAACATACCCGGTTCTAAATATAGCAGATGAAATCAACCCCCCTTTTTGACTTCCCTTCTGTTCCGTCCCTGGCATGAAGCCCTCACAACGATCAGAAAAGTAAAAAGAGTATTCTGAACTGCAACTTAGAGTGGAATAGTTAAATAATTCCTAGCTTTGATTGCAAGTGGCACCAATCATCTATCAAGTGCGATTATCATCCAGCCAAACACGAATTTTTTCTAGCACCGGGATACCAGCTTCAATCTCACTCACACTGAAAGTATTTACGAAATCGGCCATCGCCTCAGCAATGAACTTTGCCGCCTCTTGATGCGCACTCGATCCGGCTTTCGAAATGGACACCAGTTTCGACCGACCATCGCTTTCATGGGGTGCAATTTCTACGAAACCCTTTTTCTCAAGCTGTTTCAGCGTGTTGGTCATTGCGCCCTTGGTCACCTGAAAGGCATTAGCCAGTTCGAGCGGAGATTTCGGTGGAAGTCCACGTGAAAAATGATTGAGCAAGGTAAACTGCGACATTGTCAAACCGTGCGGAAGCACCCGTTCCACCCGGTTTGTCGCCAGTTGATTGATAATTCCGATTTCGTTGAAGAAACGAAAGTACGTATCTGCTTGGTTGTTTTCAGTCATTCAAACCCTTTCATGCGTACCGCCCGTCAGGCATCTTTGCGAATTCGCGTTTCATAAGGCCAGCGGGGGCTGGGCGAAATTTCCGCACCATAACCAATACGCGCGAACATTTGCAGGGTTTGGGATGCGCTTACTCCCAACTCATTTCGAATTTCGTCATAAAACGGCTTCATCTCTTCAAATTCCTGCAAGGCCTGGGACATCGGATGATAGGCAATTCCAAGCTCCGTTGCCTTTAGGTTCATGCGCACATAATCACGACCCGCCGCGATTTGCGCCTTTCTGGAATTGCCTTCAGTTTTGATAAAAACATATCCCATCGCCGTATCCATGGCAGGCTTTAGTACTGCTACTGACTGGTGAAACATGGAACTGTTCGGATCGAGCATACCCTCAGGATCGAACATGCCGGCAAGACTAAGCGTTTCAAAAAGAGGTCCACCCAGATCAATTCCGTCCGGATTTGCCTCGATTTCCGCTTTACCAACCCTCATCAAGTCCACACTTTCCTTGGCGGTACGATATGTACGCAATTCGAGGTCCATTGCATTCCAAGTGAGTGATCGTAATATTTCTATACGATCCTGCTCCATCACCATACCCCCCAGGGTTTGATGTTTACCAACTGAACTTATCGCTTTTGCATCTGCAGCTTTGACAGGCTTGGCCATATCGAAAGCATCTTTGTTGGATCGACGATCAAATACGTGTGCAAATAGTGGATCAGCTTTAGCAGAACTGTCCTTCACGAAACGGATACGCGCCACGGGCCGTTCGTCGAGCCGCGGAAATCCCTCGCCATGCGGAAAATTCGTTATTTCGGTCCGGTAACCAGTCTGGGTAGCCGCAATTTCAAGTAACTCAAGGAAACAACCCAAGCCAATTGTAATCTGCCTGTCATAGGGGTCAGTATGCGGCAGTCTCCGGTCAAGATCACAATAAAGCTCCACGACATCATCGCCAACAAGGTCGACCAGCCAGGGCTGGCGATTGTGTGGGTTGGGAGCAAGAATTGCATATGAAAGCGCTACACGGCGCGGATCTTCATCAGATCCAGTTGCAAGGGTTTCGTTCCACGGGGCAAGGGCGCGATGCGGAGTGCGGGTTGACAAATATGCACCTGAACCTGCTGCAGCGATGATCACACCACCACCGATGATCTTCAAAAATTTCCGCCGATTGGCTTTTGGGGATTTTAGGTCTGTATTCAATGGTGAATCAGGCATTGGGTTTTCCTATAGTTTAATATTGAACTTTATGGTTTAATATTAAACTATCAACTCAATGTCAATATCAAATCCTCAAAAACAAACTTTCAATCTAAAGCCAGAGGCCTGTCGGAGTCAGTCGATCAAAATGCGGTGAGCCACATCCTTGCCATTTGAAATGGTAATGCGCTCAAAGCCAGCGATGTGCGCCAGATCATAAAAATTGAGGCGTTCCACACTACCAATCTTGGCAAACAATGGCGATGTTCGGGCATCAGAAGTCAACGACGCGAGCAAAGCACGCAAGCGGTAAAGTGTGTTGTACCGTCCCTCTTCTATCGCAATTATAATGAGCTTTTCGCTATCTGTCCCCTTGGCGAACATATGATAACTCGGCGGGTATGGTTTCTGCTTTTGTAGTTGATCAAGACCAACCACAAAGCCAATGCGTGAACGTTTGTTGACGCCAGGGATAGGCGGCAGCGGTGACTTGTATGTCTCTTCCGTTTGCGGGTCAGGATAATTGTAGCCCGCGTGTCTGTCACCAGCGGACACCGGAACTGCCACAAATAACATCAATACAATTGAAGAACAAATCTTGATCCATTGAACAGATGCCATTGATTTTCCTTTGCCATACGCAAAACACTCACCGTACAATGTGTGGCATACAAGTCATATGGCTGCCAGTCATCTTCAATCACGTTAGTCAATTTTCTTGTGACCAGTTTTGCAATAGTGACGATCGATAAACCATGCTCCTACCCCGGCAAAAATTGATACGCTCAACAGGATGATCGTAAGAAAGAACCGGTCTTCAGCAACAGCCTCGCCGGTAAAAATGTCAGAAATGGATTTCAACGCAAGCATGGAAGAAGCGACGTAAACGAGCATCGCTACAAACCGTATGAAAAGCGATTTTGTCATTAGCTGTTCAATTTGCCAGCAGCATATTCGATCGCCGCTTCGGTCAACTCAAAGTCCTCTTCCGTTAACGCCATACATGGATAGCATTTGCCCGGAGATTTAAAAATGCCCTTCTCACGCAGTGCCTTGTTGAAAGCAGTGTTCATTTCCGCATCTGCAGAAAGCACATCGCGATAATTCCGCACTTCCCGCCCGGTAAATACGATGTCGAATAGTGTTGGATCGCCAACAATCTGGAATTCCACACCTGCCGCAGATAAATGCTTCTCGAACATATCTTGCAATCGCTTTCCATATTGGCGAAGTCGGTCATGGGCTCCCGGTCGGCGAAGAATTTCCAGCGTCTTCAAGCCCGCAATGGAAGCCACCGGATTACCCGAAAGCGTACCCAGCTGCATAAGCCAACCTTCCGCACCAACCTTTGCCTTGTCAAAATGAGCCATGATGTCTTCCCGACCGACAATCGCAGCTAACGGAAACCCTCCACCAATTACTTTACCCAGTGTGCACACATCCGGCACTACATCATAAAGCTCCTGCGCCCCACCATAGGAAAAACGAAAACCCGTAACAATCTCGTCATAAATCAAGACGATGCCATGCTTCGTGCACTCTTCGCGCAGCGCTTCCAGAAAACCCGGCACTGGAGGGATGATCCGTTGAAGGGGCTCGACGATAACACCAGCAATCTCGTCTCCGTGTTCATTCATGAAGGAGCGCAGATAATCTATGTCATTGAAGGGTGCCGCCCAAACTTCATTGCGAACGGCCTCCGGTATGCCCGCAGAATCAGGAACCACTTGCGGAAAGTTCACCAGTCTGGAGGGTGCCAGACTCATCTGCGCTTCCGCGCTCATGCCATGATATCCGCCCTCAAACTTCAAAATCTTGTCTCGACCGGTATAAGCGCGAGCAAGACGCATGGCATACATGTCGGCTTCGCCGCCGGTAGAAACATAGCGAAGTTGCTCCGCGCACGGTACAGCCCGGCAAATCTCTTCAGCCAGCTCAATGCCCGCGGCATTGTTGGCGAAGTAGGTCATTCCAATCGGAATTTGTTCCAGTACGGCTTCCTCGACTTCCTCATTACCATGTCCAAGCAGCATCGGGCCGGAACCAATCAGATAATCGATATACTCATTGCCATCTTCATCCCAGACACGCGAACCCATTCCCTTCGCAATTATGATGCCCGGATCAAAATTGCCAAAGCCACCAGCCGGTAAAACAGCCTTCGCTCGCTCAATCCAGTCTTTTTGGGTGTGAATACGATTCATCATTTACTCCTGTTCGAGAACAGCAATCGGTTCGCCAAGAACATTCATGTCGGGTTCAACGCCGAGGCCAACACCCTCTGGCGGCGCAATAGTACCATCTTCGCGGACAGGTGCAGACGCATCAATTCTTGGCGAAACATACTCGGACAAGTCACAAACATTCATCAGCATTGAAGGATCTGTAGAAGCACCGAGATGCAGCAAAGCAGAAGTTGTTATGTCCGAACCCCAGGTATCCTCAACACACATCCTGGCGCCAAAATGCAGACAAAGGTCACGAGCCAAGCGGCATTTCGACAGGCCGCCGAATTTGGAGAGCTTTATGGCAACCGCATCCATGCATCCTGCATCATAAGCCTTGATCAGGCTTTCAATATCATGCGCATTCTCATCCATTTTCATGGGCAGGCCGGTCGCCTGTTTTACAGCGGTACAATCTTCTATCGTTGCACAAGGTTGCTCAAGCATGATGTCGAGATGCGCAATTGCCCGACCAACGCGCGTTGCATCCAGCCGTGTCGCACCAGTATTCCAGTCGCCATAGACCAGTGGGCCGTCGCCCACCGCCTCGCGTACCTTCACAAGTCGCTCAACATCATTCTGCCAGTCATCGTCAGCACCAAGCTTGACCTGGAACTGGCGTATGCCCGACTGGTAAGCGACTTTTGCCATTCGAACCATTTCATCAGGAGCTACACAGGTAATGGAATGATAGAGCGGGAGCCGGTCACTTCGCCGTCCACCGAGCAACGCATAAAGCGGCAATCCCGCTGCTGTTGCAGTCAAGTCCCAAAGCGCCATGTCAATGGGTGATTTTGCATAGACATGGCCAGGCAACCATCGATCCATCTTTGCTCCGACAGCCTCAGGCCCAACAGGATCAGCACCAAGTATAACTGGCGCCATTTCCCCGATTGCCGGCAAGACCCCATCTGCATAGGCTGGCAGATAATGCGGGATGGGGCATACTTCACCCCACCCACGAAGACCCGTGTCGGAATCAAGTGCCACCACAATGGAATCAACCGTGTCGCAGGTTTTGCCACCCGCCATGTTGTAGGTTTCATGACTTGTCAGCGGCACTTTCCAGACTGTGATGCGAATAATTTTCATGAGGCTTACTCGTAAACAGCGACCGGATCGCCCAACAGGTTTTCGTCCGGCACAACACCAAGCCCCGGTGTATCATCTATGGTGATGAAGCCATCCACACAACGAGGACCACTACCCGGTGCCACATCAACCGTTAACATGTCCTGACAGGACCAGCAGGCGCGGATGAACTCATCCGGCATTGATTGCGCCAGATGGGCAGCTTCGGTGTCCGCCAAAACTGAACCACCGGTCGCCATGATAAACATCTGGATACCGTGAGCCATCGCAACGTCACGTATCCGCCGCGCCTTGGTCAGACCACCGACACGATTGAGCTTGATTCCGAAGACGTCTGCAATGCCTTCGCGGGCAATCCGGCAAGCGTCCTGCAAAGTGACCAGCGTTTCATCAACACTGATTGGAGATGTTGTGACTTTGCGAATTTCTGCAAGATCATCCAGCGTTTCGCCCGGTTGCTCAAAAGTGACACCCAGATCAGCTACCGCATTCATGACAATTGATGCTTCGCGGCGGGTCCATGCGCGGTTTACATCATAAAGGACAATTTCTCCCGGTTTGCGATTGGCTTCGATATGGCGAATGCGCTCAATATCCTTGTCTGTGTCGCTGCCTCCAACCTTGGCAGAATGCGCTACGTAACCCATTCCTCGATAGGAATTTACAATACCCAACATGTAATCTGGTTCACCGGACGAAACCGATGAGGCTGCAGGCGTTCCCGTCTCGCGTTTACCACCCAGCAAGTCCGCAATTGAGAGATCGCAGGATTGTCCGAGAATATCCCAACAAGCCATATCAATTGGCGATTTTGCATAGAGATGCCCCGGCAGGCATTTGTCCATCGCATATTCGACCAACTCCAGCTTGCGCGGGTCAAGGCCAAGAATTGAGCCTGCCATGGTCTCCAGGCCAGCACGAATTCCCGGACCGTGGGCTGGTACATAAGTATTCCCCCAGGGAGTCCCCTCACCCCAGCCAACCAGACCCGCATCGGTTTCAAGCTTGATGAATGTTGCATCCAACACTTCAAAAAGAAGGCGACCGCCGGAAAGCCAATAAGGATCCTTCAGTGGCAAATCCTTGTGATAAACACTGATGCGGGTGATCTTCACGGGTTTACTTCCCGCTCAGTCAACACCGGTTTGACATCAAAATGATTGCGCCAAAGTACATAAGCCATGATCGGCATGTCATGTGTTTCCAGAGCGTGCGGCTGATTGCTTTTGTGAAAACAGGCATCCCCTTCACGCAGGATCATCGGTGCCTCACCGTCACGCATGAATTCACCCTCACCGGCAATGACAAAGTACAATTCCTCAGCCGGATGATGATGCCACGGGTAGTAAAGACCCGGCGGCATGTAGACGAAAAATCCCAACATCTGTTTGCTGATCCACCCTCCACTCTCGGAAATCAATCCATAACAGGCAAACCTGTCCAGGAAGTCCTGACCGATATTGGTTTCCTTGTAGGTTTCCCGCCAGAACGCATCGGGGCCGGCCTTGATGAATGCATCTCGAAAACCTGCAAGCTCGGTACACTCCAGATCGGTTTCCGCGTACACTCTGTCAGCACACGGCAAATGCATGGGTTCTGTATCGAGTGGTTCGAGATCCGTCGGAAAAGGGCAAAATTCGTGCAATACCGGATAACGCGCATGCACTTTGCGTGCTTCTTCCAACAATAGTTGAAATGCTTCGCTAGCCATGGGTCACCACTATGTTTCCGGTATGCTTTTTCTCAATAAATGCCCGCTGGGCATCGTGCAATTCCTCCAGCGGATAGCTGGCTGCAAGCATCGGAACAATCTCCCCAGCTTCAATGTATTTTACCAGCGACGGGAACACCTTTGGCTGAAAGATCGTGTTACCAAAAAAAGTCAAATCGTTGAGGTACATGGTTCGCAAATCAAGATCGACAATCGGTCCGGCGATCGCACCAGAACACGTGTAACGCCCCCCGCGCTGCAAACATTCCAGCAGAACCGGAAACTGCGCCCCGCCGACAATATCAGCGATAACACTAACAATGTCTGACCCGATAGCGGCCTTCAACGCAGCTTTCAGATCATCGGATTGACGGGGCAAGATCGCCGTTGGGTTGAGTTTGGCGACGTCCTCATGCTTCGCTTCTGAAGCCATGGCAATCGTTTTTGCCCCGCGCCGGTTGGCAAGCTGAATGAGCGCAGACCCAACTCCCCCCGATGCGCCGGGAACCAGCACTGTATCGCTTTCATCTACACCAGCCCTGTTCAGCATGTTTTCCGCCGTTGAATAAGCGATCGCGACAGTCGCCAGTTCCGCATCTGTCCAGTTGCAATCAATTGGGCAGATGTTGCGGTGGTCAATCACCATGAAGTCCGCAAAACCACCATCGCAGGCAGAACCCAGATAATCGCATTTGTAGAGATTGGTCGGATCATCCCAGTCGCGAATGATCGTATCGACCAGACAGCGTTTGCCAATCAAACCTGCGTCTGCCCCTTTTCCAACGGCAATCACTTGACCTGCAACGTCTCCACCCTGAATGCGCGGAAAATCAATACCGCCATCCCAACCGCCGTCATCATCGCTGGCTCCCTCATAGGCTCCACCCGTAGTTCCTTCGGTAACACCTTTGGAATACCACCCGGTTCTTGTGTTCACGTCGGTATTGTTGAGGCCACAAGCTCGCACCTGAACCAGTACTTGCCCGGGTCCTGGTTCGGGAGTCGGCCAGTCGTCATGGAATTTTAAAACATCAAAATCACCATGCCCGTGGAGCACGAAGGCTCGCATGGTCGAAGGGATTGTGAATTCACTCATTGCGCATCTGTCCTTGGCAGCAGACTTTGTGGGTCATACGCCGGTTCTCCAAGCACTGTCGCTTTCCGCGGTGACCCCATGATTACAGCCTCCAGTTCAGTGCCCGGTTCTGCAGCTTCCGGCTTTATGTATGCAAATGCAAGAATGATGTCGACGCTATGCCCGTAGGCGACAGATGAGGTCGTGCCAACAACCTTGCCGTCCAACAGTATGGCTTCACCGCCATGACCGTCCTCCTTGCCGTCTGGTTCAATCGACAGATAGGCGCAAATCCATGGCAACCGGTTAGCTTCCAGGCTTTTTTGAGTGACTTCCTTGCCGACGAAATTATCCTTGTCCATTTTCACGAACCGCATCACATCTGCTTCCAGCAGGGTTACTTCATTGGTAAGTTCGCCAGCTCCCTTGAAACCTTTTTCCATGCGCATCGCATTCATGGCAAAAGAGCCGTAATCCACTATCCCGAACTGCGCCCCAGCCGCCCAAAGCGCATCGTAAACCGCCAACGCACTTTCTCTCGGGATGTGTAATTCCCATCCAAGCTCACCCGCGTAAGACATGCGGAACGCCCAGAGCTTGTGGTCTGCAACTTCAATCTCCTGCGCACTCATCCAGCGGAAACTGGCATTGTCTAGCGGTGCATTGGTACAAGCCGCCAGTACATCGCGAGATTTCGGACCGTTTAAGGTCAACGCCGACCATTCATCCGATCGCTTGATGACTTGCAAATGCTCTCTATCGAGGCGCAAATTCAGATGATCCAGCAAGCGCTGTTCAAAGAAGGCTGCACAAACGAGGTAATAACGATCCTCCGCAAGACGAACGATTGTGACCTCGATTTCGATACGCCCACGCTCATTCAAAAGATGCGTGAGAATGATCCCGCCATCCTTCTTGGGAAGACGGTTTGCTATCAGCCCTTCGAGATAGGATTCAGCATCCTTGCCTGCCACTTCCACCTTGGTAAAAGCCGAAATGTCCATGATACCGACACCTGCACGAACTGCCTTCACTTCATGCGCTACCATGCTGTGCACTTCGTTGCGACGGAAGGAATAATGATCCCGCTGCTGCACACCATCCTTCGCAAACCAGCGCGGCCGTTCATGGCCGTAAACTTCCTCGTACACGGCTCCCTTTTCCTTTAGACGCTCATACAAGGGCGACGGTTTTATCGGACGACCATCCAGTCGATTGAAATGCGGAAACGGAATTTCGTGGCGCAGGCAATAATCTTCCTTTGCCTTGACGACCTGCCAGTCTTTCTTCGCATAGTCACCAAAGCGGCGCGGGTCGAATTCCCGCATGGAAATATCCGCTGCCCCATGCACCATCCAGCGGGCAAGTTCTCTTGACAGTCCCGGCCCCCAGCCAATGCCGATCTGCGTGCCGCAACAGCACCAGTAATTCTTGACACCGGGCGCTGGCCCAATCATCGGATTACCATCTGGCGGATGCGATATCGCACCATGAACTTCACGCTTGATTCCAAGGTTTGCAAAAATTGGCATGCGATCCATCGAATTTTCAAGCCAAGGCATGATCCGGTCATAGTCGGCCTCAAACAACTCGTTCTCCGCCTCCCAGGGACATTCATCGAGCCATACGGCGTTCGGATTTTGCTTTTCGTAAATCCCGATCAGTCCGGACTTCTGCTCCATGCGAATGTAACCGGAAACCAGCTTGTCATCGCGAATTACCGGCAATTCCTGTTCAAGGTCCAGAAACTCCGGCACTGTATCTGTCACAAAATAATGATGCGTCATGGAGGTCATCGGCAATTGCAAGCCGGACCATTCACCCATCTGACGCGCATAGGTGCCACCCGCATTGACCACATGCTCGCAGGTGATATCTCCCAACTCGGTCGAGACTTTCCATTCACCCGATGGCAATTGCTTGATGTGAGTTGCCCGGCAACGCCGAATGATCTTCGCTCCCAATTGCCGTACACCAATCGCCATTGCCTGCGTGACACCCGATGGATCAACGTGACCATCGTCTGGCGTATGAAGCGCACCCAGAACGCCATCCAGATTGTAAAATGGATGCAATTCACCAATGCGATCCGGTCCGACTAGTTCAATGTTAAACCCAAGCGACCGCGCAACCGATAGTGTGTGCCGAAGCCAGTCCATTTCGTCTTCAGTATAGGCCAGACGAAACGAACCACAGCCATGCCAGGTGCATGACTGACCGGTTTCCTTTTCAAGTGCACCAGAATAAAGTCCGATATTGTAATCCACGCATTTACCCAACCCAAAGCTTGATGTGGAGTGGGTAATCTGCCCTGCCGCGTGCCAGGTTGAACCGGAGGTTAGTTCCGCCTTTTCAAGCAGGACGACATCAGTCCAACCTTCATGGGCAAGGTGATAGGCAAGGCCACACCCCATTACGCCACCGCCAACAATAACTACCCTTGCCGAGGATGGCAGTTTCGAGTTTTCCGTTTCTGTCACGAATTCTGTTTCTTTCTGAAACCGGTTGAATTTGGTAGACAAGAAAATCAAACAAATGTACGATAGTCAACCATGAATGATACGATTGTACCAATTCCTGACAAAATCATCTGGGATGCACCACAAAACGTTCTGGAAAATCTTGCCGGTCATTTGTCGGATTTGACGCCGGAACTCAGGAAAGCTGCTGCGTATGTTCTGGAAAACCCCAACGATGTGGGTATTTCCTCTATTCGCGAAATCGCTGACGCGGCGAAAGTAAAGCCCAATACCTTTGTCCGCATGGCTCGCACCATAGGCTTTGAAGGCTATGAAGATTTTCGTGAACCGTTCCGTGAGGAAATCCGCCAAGGCCGCGCGAGCTTCCCGGACCGCGCACGCTGGCTCCAGTCGCTGTCACGCGGAGGCAAGCTCGATGCGCTTTACGGCGACATGATTTCGTCTGCAATCCACAACATCGAGGAAACCTTTGCAGGAATTGACACCGACTCATTGAAGGCGGCCGCCGAAACCATCTGGTCGTCCCGACAGGTGTTTACGTTGGGTGTCGGCGTCAACAATTCCAACGCCCAAAACTTCACCTATCTCGCCTCCACGGGCATGATCCAGTTTCATGCAATTCCGAGACCGGGCAGCACTGCGATTGACGATCTTGCCTGGGCCGGTGAAGAAGACACACTAATCGCAATCACCTGCAAACCCTACCGGACCGAGGTTGTGGAAGCGGTTGAAATTGCCCGCAAGCAGGGCATGAAGATCATTGGAATATCTGATAGTCCCGCCTCCCCCATTATAATTGGTTCGAGGCACGGATTTGTAGTCTCGGCGGATACACCGCAATTTTTCCCGTCATCGGTCTCAACTATTGCGCTTTTGGAAACTTTGCTTTCATTTGTGATTGCAACTGCCAGTCCACGGATTGTTGAGCGGGTAGAAGAATTTCATGAACGCCGTCACCGGCTTGGTTTTTATGTAAGTGACAGCAAGGACTAGAAGAGATGTTAGCCGAACCCGTCATTTCGCTCGAAGCACGCTATTACAGGGACCCGGAGATTTTCCGGGTTGAACAACAAGGCCTGCTCGCCCGAACGTGGCAGTTCGCCGGGCATGCTTCACAGGTGGAAAAACCGGGTGACTATTTTTCATTCTCGATCGCAGGTGAAAGCCTGTTCTGCATACGCGGCAAGGACAACAAAATCCGCGCCTATTATAATGTCTGCCAGCACCGTGCGCACGAACTGGTCAAAGGCGAAGGCAATGCAAAACTTCTGGTTTGCCCCTACCATGCATGGACCTATGAACTGACCGGTGAATTGCGTTCCGGGCCGAATGTGAATTCCGTGCCAGGATTTGACCGCAGCAAAATTTGCCTGTCTGAAGTAGCACTCGATAATTTCAACGGTTTTTTGTTTGTCAATCTTGATACTGATGCCAAGCCCATGGATGAGTGGTTCCCAAAAGCGCGTGAGGAACTCGCCGAATGGGTGCCAGATATCAATCGGCTAAAGCCCGTCGAATGGGTCGAAATTCCCGAAAAGTGCAACTGGAAAGTATCAGTCGAAAACTACTCCGAGTGCTATCACTGCTCGCTAAATCATCCCACTTTTGCAACGGGTGTAATCAAACCTGAAACCTATGACATCCAACCCCAAGGCCATGTGCTGCGCCACACGACCGAATGTCAGAACCTTGATGCCATGACCTACCCGATTGATCTCTCCAGCAATGAACACGCCGGAGGATATTCTTCCTGGTTCCTGTGGCCGATGTTTTCCTTTCAGGTCTATCCCGGCAATGTTCTCAACACTTATCACTGGCGTGCAATCGACAGCGACCATGTCGTGGTTTGGCGGGGTTGGTACACAGTTGGTGGCAAACCCTCCGATGTCGTGAAAAACCTGTCTATACAGGATCGCGAGACAACGGTTGAAGAAGACGTTCACCTGGTGGAGTCAGTTCAGCGGGGGTTGAAAAGTCGCGGCTACCGGCCAGGACCGCTGGTGCTTGATCCAAAATGCGGGGTAAATTCCGAGCACTCCATCAAGGCACTGCAACAATGGATGCGAGAGGCAGTGGATGGCTAGAAGGCAGTTACAAGCAAAACAATATGTGGGAAAGGTGCTCTAAGAAAAATGAAAGATAGTGATTTTTGCAATCAATGTAATTGTTTTTACGACGCACTTTGGGAGTTTCTAATTGATCTACTCAGATACAAAGGAGGCGTTAAAAATCCAAAAGCCGAAATCTCGCGCCAACTTCATCCAAACAACCGACGAGAGGAAATCAAGTCAAAGGGCGATATTTGGCAATACATCCTAAACTCGTCGGTCAATACCCGGGGTAAACCAAACTCAATTGGCCCTGTCGCAAAACTTAAGGATGCGCTTTTTGGCTTTGACCCCGATAAATTCCTATTGATGTTCGAGCACAAATTCGATTCTCAAGAAGCAAAAAGTCATTTTCGCAAATCCTTTAAAAAACACATGACAACGGGGCCAAGATGGACGCCCACTAGTCATTGGCCACAGTTCATAAAAACATGTCTTTCCTCTGCGAAATTTCTTCAACGGTTCCCCTCACACGAGGAGTTCCTGTCTTGGGCTGATTCCTTCGACAAAACCATTGAAACCCGCCCTGCGTTGCCGCTCGTCCTTGCCGCAGAAATTCACGGCCTGGGATATGCCCTCGCATGCGATTTCATCAAAGAAATCGGATATACCAACTATGGAAAACCGGACACTCACACGAAAGATATTCTGAAGGGGTTAGGTTTCTGTCCTCAGGACGCGAGTGATTACTTCGTGCAAAACCAAATGGTCAATATTGCGGACAATCTACCAACATCAGGCAAGTTTGGAAAAAGGGAGGAACATGAAATAAGTACATATTCCCTGGATAAACTAATTTGGCTTGTCGGAAGTGGAAAATTTTACAAAAAAAGATCAAATCAAAAACCCCATGAAACAGGCAATAACAAAGATAAATTTATCACAACTTACAAAGATAATTTTGTCGGTACAAATTTCAAGAAAAGCGAATTACCTGAGGACCACCCATGCTAATGCCATCCGAATGGAAACCCGCTGCAAGCTCTGCCCGGACCCGCTGGGAGAAGCAGCAGACATCGCCGCTACCGATGTGTGGCCGGGCGGCAGTCCCGTCGGCGAAGATGAAGGTTTCAATGGCATAATTGTGCGGTCGCCTGCTGGTGAAACACTGATAAAATCGGCAGTTGAATGCGGTGATCTGGTTTTGGGAGATAAAATCACACCAGAACAAATGGATGATTTTCAGCCCCATCAGGTACGCAAAAAAAACGCGCTTTCTGCACGTTTTGCCGGGATGGCAGAAGCCGGTTATCCGGTTATCAACACGCCCGATTTGCGTCTTGAGAAACTTGACGAAAAATTAAGCGAAGAACAACGGCGCGACCAAATTGCCGGCATTAAACAACGCATCAGCGAGGGTCGCATTTCAGAACCGAAACCCAGCAATTCTTGAGACAGGAAAAATCCATGCGAAACATGTTGGCAATACTCACAAGTTCATTTTTGCTGTTCTACGTAAATCCTGCTTCTTCCAAAGACTACAAGCCGGTCGAACCCTTGCTTGAAACCGGCAAAACCATTCTTGATCAACCGTTTCAGTACCCAAACAGCACCAAGCCCAACGTAACTTCCGTAATTGTTACCTTGCTCCCCGGCCAGGAAACGGGGTGGCACTCCCATGATGTGCCGCTGTTTGGTTACATGCTCGAAGGAGAACTCACCGTTGACTACGGCGGAGGCATCACAAAAACCTACCGCAAGAATGACTCCCTGATGGAAGCGATCAATCACGCGCATAATGGCAAAAATACCGGAAAATCTGTCATGCAAATTCTGGCGGTTTTCATGGCCGACCAGAACAGTGTAAAATCGAAAAAAGAACCAGCGCCGACGCAGTAAATCTTTCAACAGGAGTAACCCATGCCAAAAACGATCCACACCGACAAAGCACCCGCCCCGTTTTCCAACTACAGTCAGGCTGTCGAAATTCCACCCGGCGCGCGAATTGTATCCGTTTCAGGTCAGGTAGGTGTCCATCCCAATGGCGATCTGCCGGATGATCTCGAAACCCAACACAATTTGTGCTGGGAAAACACGTTTACGGTTCTCGAAGCAGCCGGGATGGACAAATCCAACATCGTTGAAGTTTGGACGATTGTTACCGATCACAGCCAGGTGGCCATGAGCCGGGAAATTCGAACCAAACTTCTGGGACACAAGAATTTCGCCTCTACCACACTGGTTTGTGGTCTGGCCGATCCGAACTGGATAGTGGAAGTGGCGGTCAAGGCCGCAAAGGTGGATTGAGTATCTACAATTTCGGAATCGCTGGAAGCAGGGTTTTGGCCTGATATTTCATGCCGACGACAAATTCAACTTCAAATTCCATTCAACGGAAAATCAATTGTAACCCTTACCATTCCACTTGCTAACCAGCTTGTTAAAATTCTGCCTTCCACCGGCACCCGCGGGGGTCCAGTCACCCTTGTTTCCATCTGCTGAAATCATTCGGGTATTGCATCCGCTGCCAGTACATTTGATATGAATTTTTGATCCATTTGCATGTTTCAATTGTTTGTTGCCTGCATGAGCAGGAGAACTGGAAAGTGCTACAACAACCGCGAACGCAGCAATGGTGGAATATAGAACTGATTTGTTCATAGGTTTCTCCAAGATTTTCATAACTGTAGACCAAAAGATTACCAATTCAGTATAGATTCACTGATATCAGATACAAGACTTCGAGCTTAAGAAAATTGCATAAGATGACAATCCCCTGTTCTTTTTCGCCAGAATCGCTAAAAAGAACAAATGTCGAACCCACTACACAACAACGACAATCAAGACGACGATTCAAACCCTGCACCTGCCACTGGCGGGATTGCAGCGCGGGCGCTTGCTGCCAAGTCCGGCGGAGCACGAGCGGACTATTTTGACGGATTGAATCCCGAGCAAATTAACGCCGTGGAAAGTCTCGATGGCCCGGTGCTTGTGCTTGCCGGAGCGGGCACGGGCAAGACGCGCGTTCTGACAACCCGTATTGCCCACATTTTGGCGACAGGCCGCGCTTACCCGTCGCAAATTCTGGCGGTGACCTTCACCAACAAGGCAGCGCGTGAAATGAAAGAGCGGATTGGCCGCTTCATGGGTGAGCAGGTCGAGGGCATGCCGTGGCTTGGCACATTCCATTCGATTGGCGTGAAGATCCTGCGCCGCCACGCAGAGTTGGTCGATCTCAAATCCGATTTTACCATCCTCGACACAGACGATCAGATACGGCTTCTAAAACAATTGATCCGTGCTGAAGGCATTGACGACAAGCGCTGGCCTGCCCGCCAGCTTGCCGGACACATCGATAACTGGAAGAACAAGGGCCTCGCCCCCGATCAGCTTTCTGAAGGCGAAGCGCGTGCATACGGTGATGGCAAGGGACGCGAGCTTTACCAGCAATATCAGGAGCGGTTGAAAATTCTCAACGCCTGTGATTTTGGCGACTTGCTGATGGAAACCATTCGCCTGTTTCGCGAGAACCCGGAAGTGCTGGAGGAGTTCAACCGCCGCTTCCGTTACATTTTGGTGGACGAGTATCAGGATACCAACGTCGCGCAGTACATGTGGTTGCGACTGTTGGCGCAGCGTAGTGATGTAGGGGAAAAGAACATTGGGCAAAGCCCAACCGGGCCAATAGGCGAGGCGCGAGCTTTAGACGAGCGCCCCGGCGGAGCCGATGCGTCAGCATCTGGCGTGAGCCCAAACCCAAGCACCCCTCCCTCCGTGGCAGGGCAAACTTTCGCGACCAGCGAAAGTGCCAGCCCGCGAACGGACGGCGGGCCGGATGGCCCGGCGGAAACCAGGCAAATCAACACAGGTTCTCCGAACCTGTGTTGTGTGGGCGATGACGACCAATCCATTTATGGTTGGCGTGGTGCAGAAGTGGACAACATCCTGCGTTTTGAAAAGGATTTTCCCGGCGCAAAGGTGGTCCGGCTGGAACGCAACTATCGTTCAACCGCTCACATTCTGGGTGCTGCTTCGCACCTGATCTCCCACAATGAAGGACGCCTTGGTAAAACGCTTTTCACCGATGCGGCTGATCCTGATGATCCGAAAGTTACCGTTACTGCTGGATGGGATTCGGAGGAAGAAGCCCGTTCCATTGGCGAGGAGATCGAGGCGCTGCAATCGAAGGGCCATGTGCTCAACGAGATCGCAATATTGGTCCGCGCCTCCTTCCAGATGCGCGAGTTTGAAGATCGCTTTGTTACCATGGGCCTGAACTATCGGGTTATTGGTGGACCGCGGTTCTACGAGCGCATGGAAATTCGCGATGCGATGGCCTATTTCCGCGTCGTTTGTCAGCCTGCCGATGATCTGGCGTTCGAACGCATCATCAACACGCCGAAGCGCGGCATTGGTGACGCAACGCTTAGAACGATCCACGACAACGCCCGAGCCCGCGCCCGTAGAATTCCGCTCACTGAAGCAGCGCGCGAACTCACGGAAACCGAAGAATTAAGACCCAAGGTACGCTCAACCATCAAGGCCTTGTTGGATGATTTTGACCGTTGGCGGCGGGAACTGGATTCCATGCCTCACAATGAGTTGGCAGAAATGATCCTCGATGAATCCGGCTACACCGAAATGTGGCAGAACAATCGCGCCGCCGATGCACCAGGCCGTCTTGAAAACCTGAAAGAACTCGTTCGCTCGATGGAAGAGTTTGAATCCATGCCCGGTTTTCTGGAGCACGTGTCGCTGGTCATGGACGTGGACCAGCAGGAAGATTTGGACGCCGTTTCCCTGATGACGCTTCACTCCGCCAAGGGGCTGGAGTTCGACACGGTGTTGCTGCCTGGCTGGGAGGAAGGCCTGTTTCCACACCAGCGTTCACTCGATGAATCCGGTCGTGACGGGTTGGAGGAAGAACGCCGCCTTGCCTACGTCGGCATAACCCGCGCACGGCAACGCTGCTACATCTGGTTTGTTTCCAACCGCCGCATTCACGGGCTTTGGCAATCGACCATCCCCTCACGCTTCGTTGATGAACTGCCCGAAGCCCACGTAGAAGTCGCCGAAAGTTCAAACTCCTATGGCGGATATGGCGCGGCGGGACCGGGCGGTAAGTATGGCGCAAGCCGTTTCGACAATATGGATACGTTCGACAATTCGTACACCACACCGGGATGGAAACGGGCGCAGAACCGGGGAGATGCTTCCGGTGACACAACCCGAAACTGGGGTACGCGCTCCGGCCCGACAACCCGGGGAAAGACGATAGAAGGCGAACTCATCGCCTCATCCATCAATCAACCCGGCACGAATTTCGCAGTCGGCGACCGGGTGTTCCACATGAAATTCGGCAATGGCAACATCGTTTCAATCGACGGCAACAAACTCACCATCGACTTCGACAAGGCCGGGCAAAAACGCGTGCTGGACTCATTTGTTGAGGGGGCTTGAGATTGAATATTCCTAATCGTATCAAAATCAGATGGTCTGTGTTCACCTACAACTTCGGTTGGAAAGACTATATTCCATTGATTGATGGTTGGTTAGCAAGGTGCGCAATTGGAGTTCCGGCAGTCGGTTATTTGGTGTTGTTTAACGATAGTGCAGTCAGTTACATTTCGTTCAATCAACTTACATCAGATTCAACAAATCTCCTTTTCACTTCTGGAGGTAACAGACTCAGATTGCTCTATTTTGGTTTGATATTTCTCGGAATATCAAATCTCATCTACCGTTGGAAACGGCCATGGGTCCATAAATATGGAAAAGATATAGATACATTCGTTCACAACTGTCTGGAAAGCTGCACTCCTACGGAATACATAAATTTTCACAATACAATTCGTGTAGAAGGTCATCACACTAGTTATGGCAAATATTATGACAGTGAGTGGGATGGTTTTCGAAGTCTTGCGCTAGGTGTGGAAGGAAAATCAGATGCCAAAAACCGACCTGGACATTGGATTGAAGCTAAGAGTCGGTATGAACATCTACTTCGAAGTATTTTACATGAAACATTTTTTCGAAACACCGTAAAACGTCGGATTTGGCTTGGTATATGTATTCTGCTGTCAAGTTTGGGTTACATAATGCTACTAATCCCCAGTTTCGACCTATTCCAAGCCGTTGTTCAGAGCACATTAAACTGAATGAACTTTGAGAAATTGATGGGGCAATATGGGTGTGGATCCTCGGCTCAAGGCCGAGGATGACGGTGAGATGGTGCCTCAGACACCCCGTCATTCCTCTTTGCTATCCACCCGATGACCCTCACGTTAGCCGGTGAACTCACGGGTATGGACCCCTGTGATTGGAGCCGGACAAGCAAACAATTGAGAATTGTTTGCCCGGCGGAACCACAGGGGTGACG
>JAJFHU010000013.1 GCA_021775455.1 Hyphomicrobiales bacterium
TTTCTCAGTGACGATGCTGTGATCATGTCAAAGAAGCGATTTAACTTGTGTGATGAGCCTGCAATTAGTGAGTATCTTGATTCCGTAGATAAAGATCAGGTGATTATTGCTGGCTGTGAGATAGACGTCTGTGTTCTGCAATCTTGCTTTGGCTTACTGGCAAAAGGAAAGGAAGTTTTTTTACTAGTGGATGGGATATTTAGCTCTGCGACCTTTGTCCAGCCCGCTATTGAGCGGATGATTATGGCTGGTGCCCAGCCAATGACCTATAAATCTTTCTACTACGAGTTACACCGAAGTGTGGGGCCAACTGCGTTGCCTGATTCCATCAAGTTGATGTTGGACCAAGCTGACGACAATGGTGTTCTGTTGGAGCCTGAGGATGTGCCCGAGCCGGGTTGTCAGCCACTTAACGGGCGATCCGAAGATGACTAGTACAGTGTGTGCGGCCAAACTTTTTTAACCAATGTGTTGCATCGACCGGTTGAGGTGGCAGCCAGAAGCGGAAGTCGCGAGGAATTCAGGCTATCCAAATCGCGACAGGATAGCGGTGGCGGCAACGGACTCAGTACTGCCATTTGCAATTAGAGCTCTATTACTCTTTCTGCACACAATGATTCTAATACCCCTCAAACCATGATTGGGAGAATTTTTCAAATGCCTTCATCAATTGGGTGGGTCGCATGGTTTTTAAGCGAACAAGTCCTATACGACTTCCCGGAACGTTGTCTGCAAGTGGTCTAATAGCGAGTTCCTGACCGTCATAGGTAAGATCGCCATGAGGACGGGTCACCAGCAATGAATAGCCAAGCCCTCTTCCGACCAGCCCTCGCACCAATTCAAGCGATGGAGACGAAAATGCAATGTTGGGCTCAAGACCAAGGTGAGAGAATACGCCGGTGAAATAATTTCGACTGGGACTTACATCCAAAAGAACAAAAGGGTCGTCTACAAGATCCTTCAATGAAACCTGGTCATTAACAGCGCAGGCATGATCAGCAGGCAGTAGCACATAAGGCGGCATTTCCGACAGTTCGGTAAACGTCAGATCTTCAGGAATGTCGATGTCATAGACCAGGGCCATTTCCAATCCGCCCTGGCGCATCTCATATATAAGTCGGTTCTGCGTGCCTTCGGTAAGTTTTAGCTGCATCTGGGGATAGAGTTGCTTTAGCTCCGCAACCATTCCGGGGAGATAGACTGGCGCAAGTGTTGCGAAACTTCCGAGGTTCAATGTTCCGGCAACAGCATTTCCAGCTTCTGCAGCCTGATGCTGAAGATCCTCTGCATGATTGAGAATGTTTCGTGCAGATTGCAACAACCGATCCCCATTGGCGGTTGGGCTTACACCCTGCGCGTGATGCCTTAACAGCAATTGAACGCCCAGCGAATCCTCCAGTTTGGAGATGGCGGCTGAAATCGATGGTTGGGAAACATGGAGTTTTTCAGCTGCAGCGGCAAGTGAACCTGTATCAACGCAGGCAATCAGATATTCGAGTTGGCGAAGCTTGTAGCGGATCATGTTTCATATCTTTGCATAGATAAAAACTTGTTAAAACACAAAAAGAATGAATTTTCCTAATTACTGATTTTGACCTATTGTTTCAGTGTGAGGAAGAGGAACGATCCCATGAACATGATTTCGCCTGCCATTTCATCGGCGACCACCAGTCACGAAGACATCCCAACCTTCGTTGCAGCCATGGCAGCAGCGGTAACACCAGTATCGATTGTAACCACGGACGGACCAGCGGGTCGGTACGGCGTAACAGTCAGTGCGGTCAGTTCAGTTTCCGCAGAGCCACCAATGGTTTTGGCCTGCATCAATCTACGAAGCCCGGCACTGGATGCGATCAAGAAAAATGGTGTTTTCTGCATCAATATGCTGTCAGAAGAACAATGCGATGTGGCCAACAGTTTTGCGGGAAGGCCCGGTAAGTTCAATCCATATGACTTTGATGTTGCCACATGGGAACATCTTTCTACCGGTGCACCAGCCCTTTGCAATGCGGCGGCAAATTTCGATTGCACGCTTGAGCGCCTGGACAATGCTTCAACCCACAGCATTCTGCTTGGCATCGTTTCAAGCGCCAAACATACAAACAACAAGCCGCTGGCCTATACGGCGCGTTCCTATCAGGCGCTCGACGCGCTCAATATCCAATAAGTTCAAGGCAGGAAAACCATGATTAGAACCGGAGATGAATATAGAGAATCTTTGCGTGATGACCGCGAAGTCTGGATAAACGGGGAGAAGGTTAAAGACGTTACAACCCATCCCTCTTTCAAACCCGTTGTTGATATTCGTGCCCGCATTTACGACATGCAGCATGAGGCAAAGACACAGGAGGCCATGACCTATGAAGAGGACGGCGAGCGTTATGCAATTGGCCTGCGGCTTCCTTACGAAAAGAAGGACTGGGAAGACAAGCGCAAGGCGGTTGATCTCGTCATGCACGACATTGGTGGCGTGGTAACCCGTGTAGGCGATGAAACCATCGGTGAGATGTGGTCGCTTTGGGATGGCAAGGACATTCTGAACGAAATTGATCCGCGCTTTGCAACCAACATAGAAAAGCACATCAATCTTTGCATCAAGAATGACCCTTTCCACGTGTCTGCAAACACAGACCCAAAAGGTGATCGTTCCAAGCGACCACAGGATCAGGACCCTGACATGCTTGTGCATGTGGTCAAGGAAACTGACGAAGGTATTATTATTCGCGGCGCGAAGTACGAAACTGCTGCTGCATATTCCAATCAGGGTTTCCTCAAACCAACCATCGCCAACTGGGGTGACGCGAAACTCTCCGATTATGCGCTGGGCTGCATCGTTCACATGAACGCGCCGGGTGTAAAACATATCTGCCGTACCGGCTTTGCAAAACGGGCACCGGATGCAGATTACCCCCTCTCCAATCGGTGTGATGAAATCGATACACTGATGATTCTCGACAATGTGTTGATCCCCTGGGAAGATATCCTGTTTTACCAGCACACAAGAGCAGCGGCCTTCATTCGAACAACGCTTCATCGATATTCAGCGTTTCCATTTGTGCAACGTACGCTCTCATTTGCCGATCTGATGATTGGTGCTGCACTTTGGAATATCAAGCAAACAGGCCTCGACAAGCAACCAGCCGTACAGGAAAAACTCTCCGAAATTGCCGTTTGGCGCGAGGGCATCAATGCATTCCTGACTGCCTCAGTTGCCACTGCAGAAAAAAGCCCAAATGGATTGTTGATGCCGAACCAGTCCCTCCTGATGAGTGGCCGCGTGCATGCACTCAACGGTCTGCCGCGCGTCATCCATCTCGCACGGGAATTGTGCGGTGGGCAGATTTGCGTAACACCGGACCTGGCAGCCTTTGAAGACCCTGACACAAAGCCGTGGCTGGAAAAATATTACTCCATAAATGACGAATGGGTGGCGGAGGATCGGCGCAAACTGCTTGCTTTGGCGCGTGATCTTATCAATTCTGACTATGCGAGCCACCGTCTTACATTCCAGTTGTTTGCCCAGTCTCCACCCTTTGCACAATCGGCAGCGGTATATCGAAATTTTGACTGGAGCCATACACTTGAAGTAGCCCACAAGGCTGCTGGCCTTTCCGACAATGTCTGGGGCCGGAAAAAAGACGCTGCCGAATAACAGGGGTAACACATGACTGCACACGAACGTATCCGGCCTTTCAACACGAAGGAAACCTATCCGGAGCAAAATCTCAACAATGACCTTTCACAGGGTGTGAAGGCTCGCGGCACCATGGTTTTCTTGCGGGGTCAGGTTTCACAGGATCTGGATACAAGAGAATGCCTCCACGTGGGTGATGCAGGAAAGCAAACCGAAAAAACCATGCAGAACATCAAGATGCTGCTTGAGGAGGCGGGTGCCACCATGGATCACATATGCCGGATCGTGGTTTATCTGACAGACATTCGATATCGCGAGGAAGTCTATCAGGAGATGGGGAAATGGTTGAAGGGCGTCCACCCTTGTTCAACCGGCCTAGTCGTCCCTGCACTTGCGCGTCCAGAGTGGGTTGTCGAAATTGAAGTTACGGCAGTCATTCCCGACTAGCCAGAATCAAGATGGGGTTTTGAGCCATGACAGTTGAACGTGTTTCCGAAACTGTCCTGCTGGACGAACTGGCTGCAATTGCAGATGGCCCTCTGGACAATGCAACTTGTTCTCCAGCGGCACTGTACTGGGATGAGGCAATTGCTGAGAGGGAAGAAGAACTAGTCTTTCGCAAGGATTGGGTGTGTCCCGGTCTGGCTGCAGAAATACCCGAACCGGGCAATTACCTGACTTTCTCAGTCGCGGGGGAGCCAATTTTCTGCGTCCGTGACAAGGCGGGAACAATCCGAACTTATGCCAACGTTTGCCGCCATCGGATGATGAAGCTTTTGTCTGGAAACGGAACAACCAGACGCGTAGTCTGCCCCTACCATGCCTGGACATACGATCTTGATGGCAGGCTGATAGGGGCTGGTCACATGGAAAAGTCCACAGAATTCGACAAGAAGAAAATCTGCCTGCCGGAAATCCGTACTGAAATCTGGAATGGCTGGATCTACGTGACGCTCAATCCTGATGCGGTTCCGGTAGCCGAAGCGCTTGGCCCATTGGAGGAGGTAGTCTCCCGTTATGGCATGGAGCATTATGTTCCGGTGGTGCAGCAGGATCATGTCTGGAAGACCAACTGGAAACTGCTTACCGAAAATTTCATGGAGGGCTATCATCTGCCGATTGCCCACAAGGCGACTGTCGGAGCATGGTTTCCTGTTGAAGAAACGCACTTTCCAAGCGATGTGTTCGATGCCTTTACCTACCAGACATTCCAGAAGGCAGGCGACGCAACTTACGGGCAGGCACACCCGGACAACAAAATACTGAAAGACGAGTGGCGAACAACTTCAATTCTACCCACTGTGTTTCCTGCACACATGTATGTGCTGGCACCTGATCATTTGTGGTATCTGACTTTACGACCAAAGGGCGTGGGGGAAGTGGAAGTGCGATTTGGTGTTGCGCTTGCACCTGAAGTGGACAAAAGTCTTGACGACAAGGAAACCTGGGTTGCGGATCTGGTTCGTTTTTTCGATCACGTCAATACAGAGGATCGCGAAGTTGTAGAGGGCATATATGCGGGTTCAAAATCACGGTTTGCGGAATCAGGGCAGTTGAGTTGGCTTGAGCGCGAAATCCATGATTTTCAACAATATCTTTCACGCCGCCTGAATTCAAAAGGATAGGATTGAATGACATTTTCCATTGCGGGCAGATGTAAGCGAACCGGAATGTTCGGCGTTGCCATCACAACTTCTTCAATCTGTGTTGGCGCAAGATGCCCTCATGCCAGAGCAGGCGTAGGTGCCGTTGCTACACAGAACATTACCGACCCAAAACTCGGCACGCTTGTGTTGGACGCAATGGAAACGGGAATGGGTTCAGCCGACGCAATCGCATCGGTTATCAAGGACCGCGATCACGTTGACTATCGCCAGCTTACTGCGGTCGACAAAGATGGCAATACAGCTCATTTCACCGGCGACAACATACTGGGCACCAATGCAATCAGTGAGGCAACAGATTGTGTGGCGGCAGGGAATTTGCTTTCAACCACTAACGTTCCAATCGCTATGACGAGCGGTTTCAATGCCAATCGGGATGCGCATCTGGCTGAGCGTTTATTGCAGGGGCTTGAAGCCGGAATTGCTGCAGGGGGTGAAGAAGGTCCCACCCATTCAGCTGGATTGATTGTTGCCGACAAGATGCCGTTTTATCTGGTGGATTTGCGCGTCGATTGGGATGATGGTGATCCGGTTCAACAATTACGCTCACACTGGAATGCCTACGAGCCGCAGATGAATGATTACCTCAACCGCGCAATCAATCCATCAGCAGCACCAAGCTATGGTGTGCCGGGGGATATGTAACGGTTGCCATTTGCCGGGACACCCCTAGACTGATTTAGTATTTTCCAACTTCACAAACTCATCCAGGTCCCTGGCCAACTGCTCCCAGTTTGTAAATTCGCGGTCTTCACTAACCAGTTCATGTTCCGCCAAGACAATATGCTCCACGATTTGATTCATGTAGTAGTCATATTTATCGAACTGAAGCGCACCACCAACCAGCAATGTCGTATCCGCTTCAAAGTTACAGTGTGAAAATAGATGATCTACATAGGATTGTGCTTCATTATGACCACCTTCAAATGCAATGGAAAGGCTGACCGAGATAAACAGGCTTGGCATTTCCGCGAGGCTTTTCCGTTGCGACAGTATGAAGTTGGCAAGGGACCCCTTATGACGCTGCTGGTGAACAGAACTCGCTAGAATCACCGCATCATAGGAAGGCACCCACAGACCCTCCATTTTCTTGTTACTGTCGTGAAGTGTTATTGAGTGTCCCTGTTCCTCCAGGTGTGTCGCAACAAACTTCGCTACCTTCTGAGTATGACCTTCAACCGTGCCATAAACTACCAATACATCCATATTGACTCTCCCGGCTTTTAGCTCACATGTGGTCCGCGCATTATGGCGATGGCTTTACGAACGCGTTGCCAGTCTTGGGCATCTTCCTTCTGCCCTTTTTTCAAATGTTGTTTTGCCCGTTGGGCTGCTTCAAATTCAGCCTTGTCTCCATGCGCTTCATAAAGCCTGCGGGCACAATCCTGAATTCCTACTGCATTCATCATGGTTACATCCTCCAGTCTTTCAAGAATGCACCCAATCCAATTGTCATGCTTTGAGTTAGATCAACTAGGGTCAGGACCCGTTAATTAACGTAAAATGGCGCATGACATGACGAGAAATACGAGGAAAAGCTTGAAAAGCGGGGTTCATCCCCCGGTTGAGAGCTTTGACAAAGTAGTTCGAAGTCATGGTACTCGTCCTCTGGATGGGGTGAATTTGCCCGCCTGATGCGTTGTGAATGCTTGCAAACCTAAGTATTTTTAATTTTACTCAAGTATCATAAGCTTGCGTTCATACAACGTTCATGATGGTATTGTTATTACTGCCATCACCGGATGAGAGTTGCCGTGTGGGACTGGTGACGGATGAAGTGGCTAGCACGGTCCGGTTCTCGATTTGTGCAAAGGGGCGCAGATGGGAGAATGAAAATGTCAGTTTTGCAAAAATTGCGAATTCTATGGATTGCATGTCTATGTGCATTTTTGGGTGTGATTGCCAACCAAGCCATAGCTGCAGACGAGGGCTCACTTGATGGCCCCATGCACATTTTCATGCAGCCATTCAACAATGCTCATTTCTCGGTCATTTCTGCTGATGGGGTAACTTATTCCAGCTTTCAACCCGGGCAGAAGGTTGGTTACAATGGTACAGTCACCATCTTGATGAAAAAGGGTAAAATTCGCGAGTATTACATTTACATGGGAAATTGTTCAGGAGATAACTGTGTCCTCCTGCCCGAAAACCAGCTGGTATTCAAGACAACTGGTGATCAATCTGACCCAAAATTTGTACAAGAGGGAATTTTCCCAAAATTGCGTAGTCACTGGATCCCTGGATGGGATGGATCGCCCACGCAAAGTCCAGTTGCCGGCGACATAATCAATAAATGCAACATAGAGGCACAACAAAATGGTGACGATAGTGAAACCTACCAGTTCTCCCATGCGGTGGAAATGACGCTTGGTGTTGATACCTATAGAGGCATAACGGAACCGCAGGAAGCTGTTGGCGGAACTCAGAATGATCCCTACGACTGGACGCAAGACCCGGCCCCAAATCCAGTGCCTGATGAGATTGACAATGATTTCACCGAACATTTTCAGATAGATCTGCCTATCGTATGTGAACCGCTGGACGGATCACCACCCGATACGGATATGCTGACCGCAGGTGAACTACCCGATCTTGAACTTGTTGCCGCTGAACTTGGATTGTCCATAGACAGCCAAATCCCTGCGAGCGATGCTGTCTATGCCGGCTCGTGTCCCATGGGATTGACGTTGCATGCAGGTGTTACGACAAATGTTCAGGGTGAGGTTCAAGGATATATCGAGCACAAGAATGTTGCGGGTGTGAACTGGACATCTGAGGAATTCACCCTCTCCACAGAGTCCACCGAAGGCAGTCTCTGGAAAAAGACCCTCACCGATTTGCAACAGCTACCATTCAACGTGCCAATGGTGCCACTTGATCCGGGTGGCGGTGGCGTGGTCAACAACCAGCCAAGTGACGGATTTCAGTTTAATCCAGGCGGGGGCGATTCCGGAATTGACCCAATCACTGATGTCCAGGCTGAAAACAACACTACAGACGGCAACAAACATATCGGCTGGTTTCGATTCACTGCCTACACCGGCAAAACCACGGGTGCGATTGCTATCAACGGAATACCGGCAACCACTTATTCCAATTATAAACGAACGGGCTGGCATCGGTACGAAGTTACCTGTGATCCGGAAACTTCGAGCGTTGCAGACACGGCGCCAACCGGTGTTCAGGCAGGATTATTTGTCGAAGATTCGCTTTTGACCCTGGTTCCAAACAATCCGGAAGATGGCAGTGCCTGCGGTATCTGGACGTACGGATGGATAAAGACGAATACCGGGAATGTACCGGTCACTTTCCGGCTGCGCAATCAGACCGGCGACCTGAGTGGTTCGCAGACGATTGTCACACAGTCTGAAGATCAAACCGGGAATTTTTCCGAATACACCGATTTAACCGGATCTGGTTCGGGTATCTGGGTTACCCCTTCCGGCCAGTGGTCTTTGCCCGACACATCGGCAGTTGGTAATCATGTTGGTATGCACTCGGGTTCCTACCAGATTGCTGTCAGCGATCCGAACGACCAGAATTCCAACATAGCTGATTATGATTTCGAGTGCTATCCGCCATCTGCTGTGCTCAATCCGAATGTGGCCACAAACAATGGCGGACTTGTTTCACCGGATGGAACCAGCGGCGTTGGCTTGCTCATTCCGGCAGTTCAGGCAGCACCTGATCAGCCTGATAAGCCAGTGCGGCAATCGGATGATAGTGAATCGCTGCCGGTTATAGTAACACCAACACCCAGTCCACTTCCAAAAACGGTAATTGAGGCTGCTGATCCGGTTGTCATAATACCGGAGCCAGAAATCTCCGTCTGCAAGAATGGCAGAATTTCAGGTAACAAGTGTCTTTGCCCCGGCGGATGGAAACGGGAAAAAATCAGTCGGTTTGAGTTTGTGTGCCACAAACCAAAACCAAAGATTAGTTGTGACGGTGGCAAGGTATCTGGCGGAAAATGTCGGTGTCCACAAGGCTGGCAACGTCAGAAAATTGGCAACAATGCATTCCGATGCCTAAAGCCAAAACCCCGGATCATCTGCAAAGGCGGCAAGACAGTTGGCAAACTTTGTGTCTGTCCCCAGGGTCGCACTTTGAAGAAACTTGGAAACAGGCGCTTTCAGTGTGTAAAGGCAGCAATTCGCACCAACAAAAAAATCATCTGCCGTGGCGGGATTATCTACGGTGGCAAGTGCCGGTGTCCCGCAGGCAAAAAACTCGTGCGAGGAGCCTGCGTCAGATAGGTCACCTAGCGCTTCGTATCGCCTGTAATATGCGCACAATAAGCGAGAACAACCGAGAATGCCGCTACAGCGCCAACGATGAGGCTTATAACCAAAATGGTATTTTCAGTCATGATCCTTGCTCCAATTGATTTTGGAGCAAGGATGCCATTATCGGCAGTTTCTTCATTGATCGAAATCAAGTATCGGAAAAATTGAAAATTTGACGAGTAACGGATCCCCATCGGGATTTGCACTGTGCAATCTTCCTTTGAAAGCTATAAATGTCTTATGAGTACTTTTTGTATTGATCCCCGCCTTGAAGCAGACTCAAAGCCGGTCTGCGCCCTCTCCCAATGTGATGTGCGGTTGATGAATGACCGGCGATGGCCGTGGATAATCCTCGTCCCGCGAATTGAAGGTGCAGTAGAGTTGCACGAGCTGGAATACTCGGTTCGACAGGCAGTTGAAAATGAGACAGCAATTATTGCCGGGGTGATCAAGCAGATCACCAATGCCGAGAAGATCAATATCGCCGCAATTGGAAACATCGTCCGCCAACTCCACATTCATGTCATTGCGCGCAAGACAGGTGACCCTAACTGGCCGGGGCCAGTATGGGGCTTTGGCAAGCGGGAAATTTATAGTCCTGCCGAATTGGAACAGTTTACGGTCAACGTAAAGTCGGCACTTTGTGAAGCAGGTTTTTCTCATGAAGATTGATTTTGATATCCTTCCCGATTGTGAGCCTGGGAAGCGAACCGGGTTCACACACAATGATCTCAATAGCGACAGTGAAAACCGCGACGAGAGTTTACTTGCCAGTGCGATAGAAAACCCGTCCAGTCGCTATATTCTGCTGGCCGAAAAAGGTGTCCTGATTCACAAGGACAAAAGTTCAACTGCACATTTTTCAAGGAATGACGCAGAGCAAATGAACGCGAAATTCACCGGTGCCATTTTGCTGGGAACACGAGGCTCTGTTTCTTACCTTGCAGTACCGGTCAAGATTGAAGAGGCCGAGCTTCAGGAGCCCTGGAAAATTTATGACCTGCGCGCCTTGCTGTACACGTCTTCAGTGGGTGAAGGAGATGTTGGAACAATCGCACAGGCAATCAGTCTCATGCACTGGAATCGCATGAACCTTTTTTGCGGCAAATGCAGCGCTCCTACCGAAATGAAAATCGGCGGGTACCGTCGTGACTGCACATCGTGCAGCAATCAGCAGTTTCCGCGCACAGATCCCGTTGTTATCATGTTGGCGATAACGGGCGATAAATGCCTTCTCGGGCGAAATCCTGCTGCACCTAATGGCTGGTACTCAACTCTTGCCGGTTTTGTGGAACCCGGTGAAACCATAGAGGATGCCGTGCGCCGTGAGACATTTGAGGAAAGCGGGATACACATCGGCAAGGTCAAGTATCATGCAAGCCAACCCTGGCCATTTCCGCATACCCTAATGCTTGGCTGTTATTGCGAAGCGCTGAGTGAGGAACTTACGATCGATGAGAACGAACTTGAGGACTGCCGCTGGTTCACACGCGGTGAAGTGCTTCAAATGCTGGAGGAATCTCATCCGGAAGGAATTCTCCTGCCCCCGCAAAAGGCAATCGCAACCCTGCTGATCAAGGATTGGGTGGAGGGTTGATCATCTGCTCGCCGAGTGTTTCATCGCGAGCTTTCATGGCCGGATAGACGCCCAAAATCTTGAATTCCTTGCAGAAGAAACGAAGCTCATCAAATGCGTTCTTCACCGGTACATCGTCAGGATGGCCCTCGATATCAGCGTAAAACTGCGTTGCGGTGAACATGCCACCCAGCTGATAACTCTCAAGCTTGGTCATGTTTACACTGTTCGTGGCAAAGCCGCCCATGGCCTTGTACAAAGCTGCCGGAATATTGCGTACCTGAAACAGGAATGTAGTCATCACCGGGCCATTGTCTTGTTGGGTCCATTTTTCTTCGTGTGACAGGATTACAAACCGGGTCGTATTGTGGGCCGCATCCTCGACGTTCTTTTCCAATGTTTCTAGGCCGTAAATCTCAGCAGCAAGCGAGGGAGCGAGGGCGGCGATCGTCTTGTCTCCGCGCTCGCTTACAAGTTTAGCGGAGCCTGCTGTGTCACCGCCAACTTCAGCTTTCCAGCCGTGCTTTCGAATAATATCCCGGCATTGCCCCAACGCGTGCACGTGGGAATAGACGATCTTGATATCTTCGATCTTAACGCCCCGCAGCACCATTAAATCAAAATGAATTGGCAGGAAATATTCACCGATGATGTAGGTACCGGATTGGGGCAGCAGATGGTGAATATCCGCGACCCGGCCGGCCAGGGAGTTTTCAATCGGGATCATTGCAAGTTCAATGTCACCGCGTTTAAGAGCGCCAAACACATCTTCGAATGTGTCAAAAGGCATTGCCTCCATCGATGGATACAGGTCGTGGATTGCAATCTCGGAATTGGCACCTTTGGCACCCTGAAATCCGATTTTTCCGGTCCTTTTGGCGTTCATAGTTTTGTGCCCATTCTAGCAGTACCCAAGCAGCTTCCGTGCCTGCTCAAGATCTTCCGGCGTATCTACACCCAGCGGAACACTATCCACAAGCTGAATATCAATTCTCATCTGGTGCTCCAGTGCGCGCAATTGTTCCAGCTTTTCACGAAGTTCGAGCGGCGAAGGAGCAAGCGACACAAACTTTTTGAGTGCAGAACGCCTATAAGCATACAGTCCGATGTGGTGATAGAGCGGTCCCTCGCCAGTTGGAGCGTTTGCCCTTGTAAAATACAACGCCCTTAATCGGCTTTCTCCCACGGGTGTGCCAATTGCCTTGACGACGTTCGGATTGTATTTTTCCTCCTCATCGGTGATTTCAGTTGCCAAAGTCGCAATATCCACCGCTTCGTCTTTCAAGGGTACAAGGCATTGTCTGATGGTGTCTGCGTCGATAGTCGGCAGATCACCTTGCAAGTTGACAATTATCTCGACATTCCCTGTTGGATCAACCTTTTCCAGAGCTTCCCAAATCCGATCCGAGCCTGATTCGTGATCTGCTCTTGTCATCACAGCACGGGCACCATGAACTTCCACAGCATTTAGGATTTTTTCGTTGTCAGTTGCGACAACCGGTTCACCAATGTCAGTCTCCAGTGCGCGGTTGATCACCTGACAAATCATTGGAATACCAGCTATATCTGCCAATGGTTTCCCCGGAAGCCGGGTAGATGCCATTCGGGCAGGGATAAGAATCAGAATTTCCGGCATTTTGTGGCTTGTCTCCAACGAAACTGTGTTTTGCATTGCCTGTGGATGGTGGCAAAAAGTCTCACCGAAACCCTCAATACAGCCGTTGTATCCGATGCGCAAACGCAATAGGTTCCGGCTCAAAGATACAACAGGGTAAACATGCCTTTGGTATCTGCTGCAGGAGATTGTTAGATGGATTCTTTTGAGTTCAATAAAATTGCAATGGCCGTTCTCGGCACAGTGTTTGTTTTAATGTCGCTTACCTTTCTTTCAGAAGGCATATTTCACATGGAATTGCCCGAGACGCCGGGGTATCTGGTTGAGGCAGCGGACGATCATTCTTCAAGCGGCGGAGATACAGAAACTGCATCGGGTCCTGCTTATGAACCAATTTCGGCTCTATTGGCTTCAGCAGATGCTTCAGCCGGTGAAAAAGTTGCCAAGAAATGTGCTGCTTGCCACACATTTGAAGCTGGCGGGAAAAACAAGGTTGGCCCTGCTCTTTATGATGTGGTCAATCGTTCCATTGGCAATGTTGGTGATTTTTCATATTCATCTGCATTACAGGCTTATGCTGCAGGCAAGACCTGGACTTACGATGAATTGAACGGTTTTCTCTGGAATCCAAAAAAATACATGAAGGGCACAGCAATGGGTTTTGTGGGTGTCAAGAAAGTTCAGGATCGAGCTAATCTGATCGCTTACCTGCGATCACTTTCAGCAAGCCCGGCACCGTTACCGACACCTGAGGAAGAGTCGACTACCGAAGAATCTTCTGCAACTGGCGAGTCCGCGCAGTCGGGTGAATCCGAGCAGACAACTGAGGCCGAACCAACAACTGAGACCGAGCAGACAGGCGAGACCCAGTAAGGCGGCAACCGAATCCAGCTTGCCAAACAGAATTAGAACCCTATCCTTTCGAACAACAAAGATCGGGAGGAGAAATGGTTGTCGCCAGTACCAGTATTAGCAGAATATTACACTTGGCTGTTCCAGCCCTCTGCGCAATTGCATTTGCAGGTTCAGTGTGGGCGAGCGAAGATATTTGGCAAGCTTCTGATTCCCTGATCGGTAAACCAAAATATGGTGACGACTTTAACCATTATGATCATGTAACTCCCGATGCCCAAAAGGGTGGTGAACTTAACAGTGCCGCGATTGGGACTTTCGACAGTTTCAACCCGTTCATTACCCGAGGACGCCCGGCTGCAGGTCTTAGCTATTTCGGTGGGGTTCTTTATGAGGGCCTTGCAAGCCAGTCGGTTGACCAATCGGGGGTCAGTTATGGTTTGATCGCCGAAGCTTTTCGCCATGCCGATGATTATTCCTGGGCGGAGTACCGCCTCAATCCAAATGCAAAGTGGCACGACGGCAAACAAATTACCGCTGAAGATATAATCTGGAGTTTTGAGAATCTTCGCAAGGTCGACCCGCGCTGGAATGCTTATTACAAGAATATTTCGGGCATGGAGATTGTCGGGGGCAACGCAGTACGCTTTCAGTTTGATATTTCAGGAAATCGTGAATTGCCACATATCCTGGGTGATCTTCCCATTCTGCCCAAGCATTGGTGGGAAGGTGTGGATGCGGATGGGGAAAAACGGGATATCAGCAAGCCAACCACGGAGCCGCCACTGGGCTCTGGTCCCTACAAGATTTCCGAGTTCGATCTGGGAAAACAAATTATCTGGGAACGTGTCGACGATTACTGGGCGAAAGATCATCCAACCCGCAAGGGCCGGTATAATTTTGACTGGTTAAGGTACACCTACTTTCTGGATCCCAATGCAAGTTGGGAGGCATTCAAAAAAGGTGGTGTTGAGGATATCCGCGTCGAGAACCGGTCACGTCGCTGGGCAACCGAATATACATTTCCAGCATTCAAGCGCGGCGACGTAGTAAGGAAAACATTCCCCCAATCTGGCCCACAGGTATTTCAGGCGTTTTATTTCAATACAAGAAGAGAGAAATTCTCCGACCCCCGGGTGCGGCAGGCTATCGGTTTGATGTTCGATTTTGAATCCATGAACCGAAATATTTTCTTTGAACTTTACCAACGCACTGACAGTGCTTTTGAAGGAGGTGAACTGGAATCAAGGGGAATTCCAGAGGGGCGGGAAATTGAGATCCTTGAACCTTATCGCCAGCAACTTCCGCAAGAATTGTTCACCGAACCGTTCGCGTTACCGATACTTGGCTCTTCCTCAAATCTTCGAAAATCCCAACGCAAGGCCATCCGGCTTTTCAAGGAAGCGGGCTACACGTTTGAAGGTGGCAAAATGATTGGCGCGGATGGCAAACAGTTTTCAATCGAGTTTTTGGGTCGATCTCAAGTTGATGAATTAATCACCAACCCGTTCATTGAAAATTTACGCAAGGTCGGAATTACCGGCACACTTCGGATCGTTGACGTTTCGCAGTATCAAAACCGCGTCACCGAATTTGACTATGACGTAGTGTCGGTCCCAACCATTCAGTCTGAATCACCTGGAAATGAACAACGGGAATATTGGAGTTCCAATGCAGCTGATACCGTTGGTTCAAGAAACTATGCCGGTATTCGCAATCCGGTCGTCGACGAGTTAGTCGACAAGATAATTTCTGCACCCAATCGTGAGGAACTCGTTCATCTTTCCCATGCGCTGGACAGGGTGTTGAAATGGAATTTCTATACTGTTCCCATGTGGCATAATCCACAGAGCTGGATTGCCCACTGGAAAAAAATTACGATACCGGAACCGCAGCCAATCTATACCGGCTTTGACCAATGGTCTGCCTGGCACAGCGAAGCGGGTGGCAACTAATGGTATTTGGACCGTTTACCCGCCGACAATTCATGGCAGGAGCGGCCGCCTTTGGAGCCAACGCGGCTTTGACGCATATTTCACTGGCCGCCAATCCGACAGGTACAAAACTGCATGGATTATCATCCTTCGGCGATTTGAAGTATGGACCTGACTACAAACATTTCGATTACGCCCAACCAGATGCGCCACAAGGAGGCACCTTCGCTTTCAATCCCTCGTACTGGTATTTCAACCAGAATGCCCAAACGTTCAATACGCTCAACAGTTTCGTCCTTCGTGGAGAAGCACCGCCCCGGATGGAACTTTGTTTTGACTATTTGATGGTCTGGGCAATTGACGAACCCGATGCACTTTATTGTGCTGTTGCAAAATCAGTGGAGATCTCGGAGGACCGCAACACATACCGTTTTACACTGCGCGAAGAAGCGCGTTTTCATGATGGAAATCCGGTTAGCGCTGAAGATGTGGCCTTTTCCTATTCCACGATTGCCGAAAAAGGTCATCCGCACCTTTCCCAACCGCTGCGTTATCTGAATGAAGCAGTTGTCATAGCTGATGATGTGGTCGAATTGCGGTTTAATGGCAAGCAATCAGACAGGGTAATCCTGACGGTGGCCAATTCAGTTCCCATTCTTTCAACAGCCTATTATTCAAACCACGAATTTGATGCGACAACACTTACCATGCCGCTTGCATCCGGTCCCTGGAGAATTGACCGTCTGAAAGCCGGGACATTTGTTGAATATGCAAAGGTCAAAGATTACTGGGCGAAAAATCTTCCCTTTGCAAAAGGGCTCAACCACTTCGACCGCCTGCGGATAGATTTTTACCGGGAACGCACTGCTGCTTTTGAAGCTTTCAAGAAGGGCAACATCAACTGGCGCGAGGAATTCACGTCAAAGGTCTGGGCGACTGAGTACGATTTCCCTGCGATAAACGACGGTCGCGTAAAGCTGCAACTGTTTTCGGAAGAATTGCGCCCCTCGATGCAGGGATGGGCGGTTAATTCAAGAAAACAAAAATTCGCGAATCCACTTACCCGCGAAGCCATTGGGCTTTGTTTTGACTTTGAATGGACTAACGAGAATTTGTTCCACGGCGCCTACACGCGGTCGCAAACCCTCTTTGCAAGTTCACCTTTCGAAGCAATCGGTGAACCATCGCCAGAAGAACTAAAACTATTGGAGCCTTTCAGAGATCAGATTGCAACCAATGTATTTGAACCTGCCTTTCAGCAGCATGCGAGCGATGGCAGTGGCAATGACCGTAAGGCACTTCGCAAAGCAACCAAACTATTGAACCAGGCGGGCTGGACCCGACAAAACGGTAAACTGGTTGATGCCAAGGGTGAACCACTGACAATCGAATTCCTGATCCGATCTCCCATTTTCGAGCGCATTCTTGCAAAATATGTCGAAAACCTTGGCAAGGTTGGAATTGCCGCGTCCATCAATCTGGTGGACCCATCACAATTTCAATCCCGCATTGAGGAATTCGATTTTGACATTATGGCCATAGCTCATTCATTTGGTGCGAGCCCAACGGCAGAATCAATGCGCCAATTCCTGCATTCTGACTCGGCCAGTCGGGAGGGTTCGTTCAATTATCCCGGTATTCAATCTCCGGTTCTGGATGCGCTTCTTGATAGAATGGACAAAGTAGCAAACCGCGAGGAACTAACCACCGTCCTTCACGCGATGGACCGGGTCTTGCGTTCGCTGCATTTATGGATTCCAAATTGGTATGCAGCGAATCACCGGGTCGCCTATTGGGACATGTTTGGCTGGAAAGACCCGAAACCCGACTATCAGTTTCCGGTTGAAACAATTTGGTGGTTTGACATTGAGAAGGCCCGGGCGATTGGCAAAGCCTGAGCGCAAGTAACAGCACACACGCTGTGACAGGGGAATTACAAGTTCATGGGTGCATATATTCTCAGACGATTGTTGTTGATGATTCCGACCGTTCTCGGGATCATGGCCATCTCGTTTGCGATCATCCAGTTTGCGCCGGGAGGCCCCGTGGAACGGATCATAGCGGAGGTAACTGGCCAGGGCGGTTCTGCTACAGATCGTGTGACCGGTTCTCAGGGTGACTTTTCGGGCGAGAATACAGCCGAATTTAGTGGCGATTCGTCGTCAAAATATCGCGGTGCACAAGGCCTCGATCCTGAATTCATTGAGCAATTGGAAAAGCAGTTTGGTTTTGACAAACCGCCCCTTGCGCGATTTGGGCAGATGATCTGGAATTACATCCGGTTTGATTTTGGTGAAAGTTACTTTCGAGACATTTCTGTCATTGAGCTAATTGTCGAAAAGATGCCTGTTTCAATCTCACTTGGGCTTTGGATCACATTTCTATCCTACGGCATTTCCATTCCGCTTGGCATTCGCAAGGCTATCTCGGACGGCAGCAGTTTTGACATCTGGACCAGCGGAATTATTATCGTTGCCTATGCAATTCCTGGATTCCTGTTTGCCATCTTGTTGATGATTCTCTTTGCTGGCGGTTCATTCTTCGACTGGTTTCCGCTGCGAGGCTTGACGTCGGAAAATTTCTCGGAACTTTCAACCATTGAACAGATTATCGACTATTTCTGGCACCTGGCACTGCCACTCACAGCCATGGCCCTTTCAGCCTTCGCTACCACTACCCTTTTGACCAAGAACTCATTTCTCGATGAAATACGAAAACAGTATGTTCAAACCGCCCGCGCAAAGGGATTGAATGAGCGACAAGTGCTTTACGGTCATGTGTTCCGCAATGCGATGCTCATCATCATTGCCGGTTTTCCTGCGGCTTTCATCTCATCCTTTTTTACCGGCTCTTTGCTGATTGAAACAATCTTCTCGCTGGACGGCTTGGGTCTGCTTGGTTTCGAGAGCATTATCGGTCGCGACTATCCGGTTGTGTTTGCTACTCTCTACATATTCTCACTAATGGGACTGGTTGTCAGCCTGATTTCGGATATCACCTATACGCTGATTGATCCACGAATCGACTTTGAGGCAAGAGAGGTTTAATGGCGCTCAAGAAGGTCATTTCACTGTCTCCACTAAATCAGCGACGATGGGCCAACTTCAAGGCAAACCGGCGAGGCTACTGGTCGCTGTGGATTTTTCTGGTTTTGTTCGTCCTGTCATTGTTCGCAGAATTTCTTGCCAATGACCGCCCAATTTTGGTGTCCTTCAAGGGCGAACTATACATGCCAATTTTCTTTGACTATCCGGAGGAAGTGTTCCTTGGGGATGAAGGGTTTTTGCCGGGAACGGATTACCGCATCCCCGAAATTTCTGAAGCTTTCGCCGAAAACGGATGGGCATTGTGGCCACCCATTCGATATTCCTACCGCACCGTAAACAATGAAATTCCCGAACCTGCGCCATCCAAACCAAGCTGGCTTTATGATCAGGAAACGCGTTGTGCGAATTACGAGAACGGTTCAAACGATGCAGCATGCATCATCGGCAACTGGAACTGGCTTGGCTCAGATGATCAAGCCCGAGATGTCATGGCGCGTGTAATTTACGGTTTTCGGATATCCGTGTTGTTTGGTTTGATCTTGACTGCCGCTTCGGCTGTGATTGGCGTAACGGCAGGTGCAATCCAGGGATATTTTGGTGGCTGGACTGATTTGTTGTTTCAACGCTTCATCGAGATTTGGACTTCTGTCCCGGTGCTTTATCTGTTGCTGATCATCGCGGCAGTGTTGCCGCCGGGTTTCTGGATACTGCTGGGTATCCTGTTGCTATTTTCCTGGGTCGGATTTGTGGGAGTAGTCAGAGCCGAATTTCTACGTGCAAGAAATTTTGAATATGTCAACGCGGCGCGAGCCTTGGGTGTTGGTAACTGGACCATCATGTTCCGTCATTTGCTTCCCAACGCGATGGTCGCAACGCTTACCTTTCTTCCGTTCATCTTGAATGGGTCCATAACCACACTCACCTCGCTCGATTTCCTCGGATTTGGATTGCCCCCTGGATCAGCTTCTCTTGGGGAGCTGTTGAAACAGGGACAAAATAATCTTCAGGCGGTGTGGCTTGGGCTAACCGGATTTGCTACCATTTCGTTGATGTTGTCGTTGCTGATATTCGTTGGCGAGGCCACACGGGATGCCTTTGATCCCAGCAAAACATTCGGGTAAGCATCATGATGGAAAAGCCCCCGATCCTTTCAATTGAAGATTTATCAGTTGCCTTTACGCAGGGCGGCACAACCAATCTGGCCGTGAATTCCGTTTCACTAAAGATCCAAAAAGGTGAGACTGTTGCCCTGGTGGGTGAATCCGGCTCCGGAAAATCGGTAACCGCGCTTTCCATTCTGAAACTGTTGCCCTATCCAACCGCCAGTCATCCCGGTGGGCGCATCTTTTTCAAAGGTGAGAATTTGCTGGACAGCGACGAACGAGATTTGCGCCGTGTACGCGGCAACGATGTCACAATGATATTTCAGGAGCCGATGACATCACTCAACCCGCTACACACAATTGAAAAACAGATCGGGGAGATACTGCAACTTCATCGCGGTATGAATGAAGACCAGGCTCGCAAAAGGACACTGGAACTGCTTCATCAGGTGGGTATTGTTTCGCCCGAACGGCGACTTGGAGCCTATCCGCATCAACTATCCGGTGGTCAGCGGCAACGAGTGATGATCGCCATGGCGCTCGCAAACGAACCAGAGTTACTGATCGCCGACGAACCAACTACGGCACTTGATGTGACAGTTCAGGCGCAAATACTGGAACTTTTGAAAGATCTTCAGGAAAAGCGCGGACTTTCGATGCTCTTCATCACGCATGATCTTGGGATTGTTCGCAGAATTGCGGATCGCACCTGTGTCATGAAATCAGGTGAAATCGTGGAGGAAGGCAAAACCGCAGAATTGTTCTCCAAGCCAAATCACGACTACACCAAACATCTCATTTCCGCTGAGCCGACCGGGAAACCGCCAGACTCCGACACCTCAGCTCCATTGGTGTTACGCGGCGATAACATCAAGGTCTGGTTTCCAATCAAAAAGGGCCTGATGCGCAAAACTGTTGACCATGTCAAAGCCGTGGACGGAATAGATGTGAAATTGCGAGAAGGGCAAACACTCGGAATAGTTGGCGAGTCCGGCTCGGGAAAAACAACTTTGGGACTGGCGCTCACACGATTGATATCATCACAAGGACAGATTTCATTCATCGGCAAAGAAATCGGACAGTGGAACTTCAAACAGATGAGAAGTTTAAGAGATCAAATGCAGGTGGTGTTTCAAGACCCGTTTGGTTCACTGTCACCGCGCATGTCGATTGCTGAAATTGTTGCAGAAGGTTTGTTGATTCATCAACCAAACCTGACATTTGAAGAGCGCGACCAATTGGTTGTCGATGCTCTGCGGGAAACCGGCCTTGACCCCGAGACACGGCACCGATATCCCCATGAGTTTTCTGGTGGTCAACGCCAGCGAATAGCAATAGCGCGCGCGATAGCTCTTCAACCAAAATTTATTATGCTGGATGAACCAACGTCCGCACTGGACATGAGTGTTCAGGCGCAGGTGGTGGATTTGCTGCGTGATTTGCAGAAGCGGCACAAGCTCGCTTACATGTTCATCAGCCACGACCTCAAAGTTGTTAAAGCACTTGCCAATGAAGTGATTGTCATGCGGCAGGGAAAGGTGGTTGAACAGGGGTCTGCAAAACAGATATTTGAACGCCCAAAAACGGACTATACGAAAGCCCTTATGGCGGCGGCATTCGACCTCAAGGCAACATCTGGTGGAGTTGTAGAACAATGAAAGAGAACCTTAGCCCGATCGTTCTGGATATTGCCTATGACATCGCCGGGGATGTAAAAAAATTCCAGGAAATGTTTAGTGATCGCGAAGTTTACAACCTGCAAGCTGATGATGCGCCCAGCGACTTGTCATGCATAAGATATGCACTGGTTTGGAAACCAAGACCTGATCTTTATTCCCGAATGCCCGATCTTGAGGTCATATTCTCGGTGGGCGCCGGTGTCGATCACATACTCAACCAAGGCAATGTTCCTGACTTACCAATCGTGCGCTTCGTTGATCCGACCCTCACCAACCGGATGAGTGAATGGGTTTGTCTTCAATGCCTGATGCATCTTCGCATGCAAAAACACTATGAGCGCAGTCAAAATCAAATACTTTGGGCACAAGAGCATCATCCACAAGCCTGCGAGTTACGTGTTGGCATCATGGGTCTGGGTGAGTTGGGGCAGGATGCGGCAAAAAAACTTGACGCCATCGGATTTCAGGTTGCTGGCTGGAGCCGAAGCAAGAAGGAAATTTCCGGGATTGACACCTATGATGCAGATGGCCTGGAAGCGTTTCTTTCCAGAACCGAGATCCTCGTCGGCCTGCTTCCATCAACCCCGGATACGGCTGGTATATTCAATCGTTCCCTGTTTGAGAAGTTGGTTCAAAATACACCCATAGGCGGACCGGTGTTCGTAAATGCCGGACGTGGAAAGAGCCAAGTGGAAACCGACATCATTTCTTGCCTGGAAGATGGTGTTTTGGGTGGTATTTCGCTGGATGTGTTTGATGTAGAGCCCTTGCCAGAAGACAGTCCCCTGTGGGCAATGCCGAATGCATACCTTACGCCTCATACCGCTGCTGAATCAGACTCTACAGCGATGGCCAGATACGTATCAGGTCAGATCAATCGGTATGAAACAGGACAAGTACTTGAAAATGTGGTCGATCGGAGTCTCGGTTACTAGGGTCAGGATCCTGTCTGATAGACTACCCGCCGGTTGTGCTCATGTGACGACCAACTGCTGGTGCCTGATTTCGTCCAATGACAAAATCATGACCCTTCGGTTTGCGCCCAATTGCTTCATCGATTGCTGCGGAAACCAGATCATCTGATTCCGAGCTTCGTAGCGGCGCACGCAAGTCCGCCGCATCTTCCTGTCCCAAACACATAAATAGCGTGCCAGTACACGTCAAACGAACCCGGTTGCAGCTCTCACAGAAATTGTGGGTCATGGGCGTAATAAAGCCTAACCTGCCTCCGGTTTCTGCAATTTTCACGTAACGCGCAGGGCCACCGGTTTTGAATGGGATGTCTGCGAGTGAATAGGTTTGTTCCAATTGCTCGCGAACCCTGGAAAGTGGTAAATACTGATCCGTCCGGTCCTCATCAACTTCACCAAGTGGCATCGTCTCAATCAGGGTGAAATCAAACCCTTCACCATGGGCCCACTCCATCATTGAAGGAATTTCATGCTCGTTGACACCCTTCAACGCTACCGCATTTATCTTGACGGCCAGGCCTGCCTTTTTGGCAGCTTCAATACCCGACAGCACCTGCGGCAATCGTCCCCAACGGGTAATGCGGGCAAACTCTTCTTCATTCAGTGTATCCAGCGAAACATTGATCCGACGAACTCCAGCAGCGTAAAGGTCTTCCGAAAAACGGGCCAATTGCGATCCATTGGTAGTGAGCGTCAGCTCATCAAGTTGGCCACCATCAATAAGTTTTCCGAGATTGCGTACCAGCTCCATGACGCCACGGCGAACCAACGGTTCTCCACCGGTCAACCGAAGTTTTCGAACTCCTTTGGAAACAAACACTGCGCAAAGCCGCTCCAGCTCTTCGAGAGTGAGCAAATCCTTCTTTGGCAAAAAGGTCATGTCTTCCGCCATGCAGTAAACGCAGCGAAAATCACAACGATCCGTTACAGATACACGCAGGTAATCCACTGAACGACCAAAAGGATCAATCATGCCGGTCAAGATTTTCAAACTCCAATGTTTCACTACTCAATTTGCACTTCTGCAAGGTTATGAGCAGGTTCCATAACACTTCATCCAGTCATAAATTACCACCAAAAAAAGAACTATAATTTGAGATAGGTCAAATGCGACTACAATCAATACGACGAAAGCCGATAGGCTTCTCATAAAGATAGGCTATTCGTTCAATAGCAGCTACAAGCGGTTCACTTGCTACATTCATGGTGTGTGCATTGGCGTGGATCATCATTCCATCACCTTGGCATATTCCCACATGGCCTCGCCAAAACACCAGATCCCCGCGTTGAAGCTTGTTGTAGTTTTCTCCTATTTTCAATGGAATACCAATTGTTGCCGCTTGCATGTCTGAATCCCTAAGCACATCCACGCCAGCCATTCGAAATGACAATTGGACAAGTCCTGAGCAATCCAGGCCAAAGGCGGTTGCACCGGCCCACAAATAGGGTGCACCCAACAGGCTTTCAGCCACAGAAACATAGTCTGCTGTGTATTTACCTTTTGGTCTGATGTGCTTGGTAACAATTGCTTCGCCTGTCGAAAGAATCGAGTATTTGGTTCCCTTGTTCTCATCCTCGCCAACAATTTGAAGCAGGGAACCGATGGACCGAATTCCCTTGTGCGGTGCCTTGAGGTTTGGTTCCGGGTAGAAATAAGTTCTTGGTGCACAAACCACATGGGTAGTCGGGTGAATTGTTTCGTTGATAACTTCTTTTTCAGTCCAGCCAACATATGAATCATGATCATTTTTAACCCACAGCCAACCATTCTGTTCATCGTACACGCGCACCGTTTCACCAAATAATAGCTGGGTATCAATACCGGTTGAGCGGTCTGGATTAGCTCTCAAGTCTGTAAATGAAACGGACACTTGAGCTGGCTGTCCTTCTAAAAACTGACTGGCTTCAACCTTCCCGCGGAGGGACAATTCTGCAATATTCGGGCTAAAGATATTAAGCCGCCGATCCAAAGGATCAAGTGTTGGAAAATCAGCCATTGCTGCCTTGACCTCTGGCGGTATGAGAAATCAAGTCACCCAACTTCTCCAGATACAAGGTACCTTCCACCGTACGCCTGACAACGATTGAGCGCCTGTCACGCTCGTCTGGTCTGCGCTCCAGCAATTTCATATGGCTCATTGTGTCGAGCGCCCTGGTTATCACCGGTTTTGTTACCTTGAGTTTCCTGGCTAAATCCCGCACCGTATGAGGTGGCGGCTCCAGATATATCGTCAACAAAATGGCAATCTGACGGATGTTCAGATCAGGACTTTCATCCAGAACCTGGCGAAGAGCGATCTGGTGCCACAATTTCAAGGCATCGCCCGGGGGTAATTCAATCGGCGCCATGGCCGGTTAACCTTTTCGTTTCGGTACCGTACCATCGAAATGTATCCCAATTGACAGCAATAGTGCAATCTGAATTCTGCTTACTTTCTGTATCGGTCACTTATAACGTGATACAGCGCCCTAATTCCTTGTGCTTCGCCTCCGACAGGGGCCCAGGGTTGGGCGGTTGGTACCCATCCATAAATGTCAAAATGTACCCAGCTTTTGGTGTATTCCACGAACCGTGACAAAAACAACGCCGCTGTTATCGATCCGGCAAATCCACCAGATGAGATGTGATTTACATCAGCAACTTTCGAAGCAAGCATTTTCTGATAGGGTCGCCATAGCGGCATGCGCCACAACGGATCAAGCTGATTGACTGCTTCCCGGCCAATTGCAGCGGCAAGGTCTTCATCATCGGTATAGTAGGGAGGTAAATCCGGGCCTAATGCAACGCGAGCTGCACCGGTCAAAGTAGCCATATCAATGATCATGTCCGGTTTTTCCTCGTCAGCCAGTGCCAGGGAGTCTCCCAGAACCAATCGCCCTTCTGCATCAGTATTACCAATTTCAACCGATATACCTTTTCGACTTGGCAGAATGTCTCCAGGCCTAAACGCATTTCCTGAAATGGAATTTTCGACTGCCGGTATCAGAAGTCGCAAGCGAACCGGCAGTTTGGCACTCATGATCATACCAGCAAGGGCCAGAACATTTGCTGCACCACCCATATCCTTTTTCATCAAAAGCATTGAGGCGCCAGACTTGATGTTCAGACCACCGGTATCAAAAATTACGCCTTTGCCCACGAGCGTTACCTTGGCATGAGATTTTACTCCCCACTGGAGATCAATCAACCTAGGAGCGCGATCACTGGCACGGCCAACCGCGTGGATCATCGGGAAATTATCCTTCAACAGGCGATCACCCTTTATGACCCGAACTGTTGCCTTGTTCGCTCTTGCAAGCTTACGCGTAGCTGCTTCCAGTTCATCGGGGCCCATGTCATTTGCCGGGGTGTTGATTAGATCCCGGGCAAGAAATGTGGCTTTTGCTTCACGAATGAGCCTGTTTCGATCCAGCCCATATGGCAACGCAAGTATGGCTTTGTTTCGTTCGAATTTCGTGTATTGACCAAATTGGTAACTTCCCAACATCCAGCCAAGGCTTGCGAGGTGCGGATCATCGAGTTTCCCTTCATAGTGATAGGTTCCCACGGGCAGTTTCTTTGGAAGGCTTCCAAGATTTAGTGGTGTATTTTCCACGCCGTTACCAAAGAACACTGCGACGACTTTTCCCTTTTCATCCGATACTGGTACGATTTTTCCGGGTTGCCCATCAAATTGATTGTTCTTTGCCCAGTTGATCCATTGGGAAGGTACTTTACCTTTCAATTCCGCAAGGTCACCAGGCGCAAGACACCATATGGGCACAGATTTGGCCTTTGAGTTCGTAATTGCAAATTCCGTCATTCCAGAGTTCCCATCTTGTAAGCCCGACAGTTCCATACCGGGTCGGGATATTAACCAAGCATTAGGGTTAACAGATTATTGATAAGGGAATCAGTCTCAATGGCGAGACTCTTGTGGATTTACTTGATTTGGACCGGCAATGAATAAAAGGTCGATGTTACGTTCTTCAAGCCTCTTGGCACTTTCCCTGGCTTGTGCTGTAGCGCTTTCGGCCTGCGCAACTGATCCTACGAAAACCGGATCAATTAATCGGGGCAACAAGCCGCTTGAAAAAATGACTTCGCAAGAACTCAACCAAATGGCTCGGGTGTACGGTACGAAATATGACCGTAATCCAAAGGATAAAGCTGTCGGATTGGGTTATGCGAACATTTTGCGCACAACTGGTCGCAATGAACAGGCTTTGGCCGTAATGCAACAGATGGTTATCCAACATCCCGAAGACAACGAGGTGCTTTCGGCATACGGCAAGGCTCTTGCCGCAACAGGTAACCTCAGAAAAGCGTTAACGGTGATCGAGCGCGCTCAACGGCCTGATCGCCCCGACTGGAAACTGTTTTCTGCTCATGGGGCGATACTTGATCAACTTGACCGCTCTGCCGAAGCCCGGGTCATGTATCGAAAAGCCCTCGACATTGTACCAAATGAACCATCGATTCTATCCAATTTGGGCATGTCATATCTGTTGACTGGCGATTTACGGGCGTCAGAAACATACCTGCGCAAAGCAATTGTGCATCCGGCTGCTGACAGTCGCGTGCGGCAGAATCTGGCATTGGTCGTCGGATTACAAGGCCGGTTTCAGGAAGCTGAAACTATTGCAAGAGGCGAACTTCCCAAAGCGGAAGCCGAAGACAACATTGCCTATTTAAGGCAGATGCTTTCCCAGCAGAATGCCTGGAACCTGCTAAAGGAAACCGACAAGCAGAGCCAGCAGCAGTAATTTCGGGATTGCTGTAATTTTTTCAATTCAAAACTTTGGAACTGTCTGATCACTACGGTTGAGTGGTGGAAGCAATTCTTCTGTAAGAGAACACGTACTGTGCGATGCTTTAATTGCGCGCTACGTCTAATTCACAGCACAGACAAATCCACTCAACTCACTTTCAAAGCCAAGCGTATAATAAACGCTACTTAAAGGCTTCCATAGAGTTAATGATTGCCGGTCCGAGGATCACACCAAACAGGACAGGCAGGAAGAACAGGATCATAGGCACGGTAAGCTTCGGTGGAAGGGCGGCGGCCTTCTTTTCAGCTTCCGCCATCCGCATGTCTCGACTTTCACGAGATAGCGACCTCAAAGCGGATGCCAAGGGTGTACCATACCGTTCGGCCTGAATGAGGGCCATGGTAACCGCCTTAACAATTTCCAGGCCAGTACGGGTAGCCAAGTTCTCGTGAGCCTGACGTCGTTCCTGCAGATAGGATAACTCAGCAACGGTTAAGGTGAATTCCTCAGCAAGAGCCGACGACTGCAGGCCAATTTCGGTCGAAACCTTTTTCAAGGATGCTTCAAGTGACATACCCGATTCAACGCAGATCAAAAGCAAATCCAGTGAGTCCGGCCAGGCGCGGGTAATCGATTGCTGCCGCTTTCCAATTTTGTTTTTGAGCATCATGTTGGGCAAATAAAGTCCAACAAATCCGGCTCCCATCGAAATCAGAACCCTCGCCATGAATGGGCGTTCGGTGGCAGAAATGAAAAACACATAAATTATTGCCAATATCAACACAATGATTGGCGATGCAACTTTTGCAAACAGGAATATAGTCATGTGGGACGGTTTTCGGTAACCGGCCTGAGTCAACTTGGTCCCGGCACTTTCATCAACGAGCGCCTTGCGCAGGTTCAACTTCTCAACAATTTGCTGCATCCTACCGCCGGTTTGATGCTTCAAGCTGCCCTTCTGTTTCTCCTCAGCCAGTCGTGCGCGCCGCTGTGCTCGCAACTTTTCACGTTCAATGGCAACGCTCTTCATGCGGGAATTCAAGTCATCTTTTTGTAGCACTGGCATGGCGAGTGTCATGATTGTCGCAAACACAGCAATTGCTGCAATGAGCGAAATCATGTTTTCAACTTGTAGAATTGACGCCACCATACCCATGATAAACCTTTATCTCCTGCGTCAGTAATCGAAATTGATCATTTGCTTCATCACAAAGCAGCCGATTGTCATCCAAATCGCCGAGGCTCCCAAAATCATGTGCCCGGTTGGATGCGTGAAAAGAGTCATGATGTATCCTGGTGAAGACAGGTAAACCAGAAACGCAACAATTGGCGGCAGGGCACCAATGATGTATGCGGATGCCTTGGCTTCCATTGCCATTGCCTTGATTTTCAGTTTCATTTGCTTGCGCTCACGAAGTACTGATGAGAGATTAGCGAGTGCTTCCGACAAGTTACCACCGGCACCCTGCTGAATTGCGATAACAATGCCAAAGAAGTTGGCTTCCTGAAGCGGCACATTCTTGTACAACTTTTTGATTGCCTCGGTCATCGGCACACCCATTTTTTGAGTCTCCATAATTTTCCTGAACTCAAATCCTACAGGATCCCTGGCTTCCGCTGCCACGATTCCCATGCAGTCATTGAGGGGCAATCCAGCCTTTACACCACGAACAATAACATCGACCGCATTGGGAAATTCTTCGGTAAAGGCCCCAAGTCGGCGCTTTCTCAAAAACCCTACAATCCATCTCGGCAATCCCAGGCCGCCCACGATACCTGCGGCCAGACACAAAAGTGGATTTGCCCCTGTCATGAACACCATTGCTGCAAGGAACAAGCCCACACCACCGCTGATTATGTGAAATGTCCGCGCCGAAACGGAAAGGCCTGCCTGCTTTAGACGATCCTTGAGACCAGCTTTGTTTGGATCGTTGATTTTGTTTTTTTCTTCAAGTTCCTCCAGCGAAGATTGCAGGGTCTGTCGTCGTTTTGCGGCATCAGCTACTCGTGCAGAGGCCATTTTTCGACCGTCTGCGGTCGATTCACGCGCCTGAATTGTCTTGATCCGGCGCTCTTGAGTGCGTTCATTACTAACCTTGTCAAAAAGCAGTGTATAGACAACCGCACAGGCCGCGAGCGCGACCAAACCAACAAATGCCAATATTGTTAAATCAAACCCAAACATATGCGAATACCACTAGTGTTTAACGATGAACTACTCTTCGCCAGAATTGTCTTCGGAGGCTTCAAGGGCTGCCGCCAATCTTGCTTCTTCTCCATAATAACGGGCACGATCCCAGAATTGCGGTCGACCAATCCCGGTTGAAACATGTTTGCCAACAAGTTTGCCATTGGCGTCTTCGCCTTCCAGTTTGTAGACAAACAGATCCTGAGTCGTGATGACATCACCCTCCAGACCTATCACTTCCGTAATGTGAGTTATGCGCCGCGATCCATCCCGCAAGCGAGCTGCCTGCACAATCACATCAACTGAGCCAACGATAATTTCCCGAACTGTTTTTGCAGGCAAATTGTATCCACCCATGGCAATCATGGATTCCATCCGGCTTAAACATTCGCGTGGCGTGTTGGCGTGGATAGTACCCATTGAACCATCGTGACCAGTATTCATCGCCTGCAACAGGTCAAAAACTTCGGGGCCACGAACCTCACCAACGATAATTCTTTCCGGCCTCATCCTTAGACAGTTCTTGACGAGGTCTGTCATGGTAATCTGGCCTTCACCTTCCAGATTTGGAGGCCTGGTTTCCAGCCGCACCACATGCGGTTGTTGCAACTGCAATTCGGCAGAGTCTTCGCAGGTGATAATCCGCTCATCCTCATCAATGTATTTTGTGAGACAGTTAAGCAGTGTAGTTTTACCAGAACCCGTACCGCCGGAAATTACGACGTTACATCGAACCCGTCCGATAATTTGCAGGATCTGCGCACCTTCCGGAGTAATGGAACCGAATTTCACCAATTGATCCAGGGTAAGTTTATCTTTCTTAAACTTACGAATTGTCAAAGCTGCTCCATCGATAGCCAGCGGTGGCGCGATGACGTTGACACGTGAACCGTCTGGAAGACGCGCGTCGCATATGGGACTTGATTCATCAACACGTCTGCCAACCTGACTAACAATCCGCTGACAAATGTTCATCAGCTGCGAATTGTCCCGGAAACGAATTCCGGCTTCCTCAACCTTGCCATCTACTTCAATAAAAGAAGTCTTGGCTCCGTTGATCATAATATCAGCGATATCGTCACGAGCCAGAAGCGGCTCGAGCGGGCCGTAACCCAAGACATCATTGCAAATGTCTTCCAGCAATTCTTCCTGCTCGGCAATCGACATTGCCAGATTTTTGATGGCTATAATGTCATTGACTATGTCGCGAATTTCTTCTCGGGCAACTTCCGATTCCATCTCGGCAAGTTGACCAAGATCAATAGTGTCAATCAGTGCTGCAAATACGTTGGTTTTGGTATCATAATAGTCTTCTGACTTTTCTTTCTTTGCAGACCTGACAGACTGTTCAACTACCGCAGGTGGAATATCCGCCAGAGACGGTGAGGAAACATCCGGTAGTAGCGAATCTTCCGGTTTCGCTTCAATTTTCGAAACATCGACCGGCTTAAATTCTTCGGCAAGTGAAGAACTTGATGCTTCATTCGACGGTGAATGATTTTCACCTATATTGTCACCGCGTTTACCAAACATAATACGTGCCTGTTACTCCAAAAAACATCACTCAGACTTGCTGCGTCTAAATTTCTTCAGGAAACCAAGTGGGGACTTCTTTTCGGCCTTCAATTCGGCCCGGCCAGTTATTACCTGTGCAATGCTGACAAAGGCTTCAGCAATTGGGTCCTTGGCATTTGCTTCGGATATCATCTGACCATTGTTTGAAGCTGTGCCAAATAGCGCCGGCTCAAAAGGAATTACCGCGATTGGTTCGACATCAAGTGCTGCAGAGAAGTCGGAAACACCAATTTCAGGGCGCTTTGGAACTCCTACCTGATTGAGGATCAATCGAGGTTTCCCATCATTGGGGCGGATATCACCAATCGTATCAACCAGATTCTTGGCATTTCGCAAATTTGCCAACTCAGGAGCAGCGGTAATGATCACTTCATCGGCAGCAGCCAATACCTGTCTTGTCCATCCGTTCCAGCTATGAGGTAAATCAACCAGTACATTGGGAACGCCCTTTTGTGCAATTTCCAGAACATGATTAAAGGCATTTTCTTCGAAATCATATGTGCGCTCCAGAGAAGATGGAGCTGCAAGCAAGCTTAAATGCTCCGCGCATTTGGCCAACAATCTGTCCAACAGAATCTCGTCAACGCGATCGGGAGAAAAAACTGCTTCGGCAATTCCCTGCGCGGGATCCTGATCCAAATTGATATTTGCTGTGCCATAGGGAAGATCAAGATCCGCAAGCACAACCTCGTTGCTAAAACTACTGGAAATCGCCCACGCTACATTATGACAAATTGTAGATGAACCGCATCCCCCTTTGGCGCCAATAAAGGCAATCATCTTGCCCAAAGGACCCTTTGCATCATCACAAAATATATCTGTTACCGCCTTCATCACATCGGCCATCTTTACCGGCGCAACGAGATATTCTGCCACCCCACAGGAAATCAACTGTCGGTACATCGCAATGTCATTATGGTGCCCTATGACCACAACATTGGTGCTGCTATCACAAACGTCAGCAAGACGATTAAGCTCCGCCAACAGTCCATCGCCCTGGAGCCCAGATTCAACAATAATCAGGTTGGGAGTCGGAGCGGAACTGTAAAACTCTGCGGCAGCCGGAATTCCACCGGACTGAACCCCGACATGGGCCTTGGACATTCTTCGATCAGATGCCGCTGTTTCCAGGGTTTGGCGGACCTGATCGCTTTCCCAGAAAGCCGAGATTGTAATTCGCGGAATCTGCGAAACTTCAGCCATGTTGCCCAAATCAACAGATTCGTTGTTCGGTTGAGGTTCGGTTTGTGACGCTACTAATGACATGTTCGTTCCTATTTATTTTTAACCTGTCGAAATGACCCTAAAAAGCGCTCCGTAGATCTTCAGAGCCGTTTTCCCGCCAATCACTTATGACGTTGTCGCGACGCGTGGCATCAATTTCAGATTCTCCTCTCGGTCCGAGAAAATCTTCTGGATTTGCGACCATTTTCGCAAGATTGTTTTGTGTGGCACATCCGAAATTGCCGTAATTGTAGTTTTCCTTCGTATCTGTGAGATCTTCTTCCCACTTACCGCACCGGCTGGCCACTTCGGCAGACATGGCGTTGAAAGACATACGAACGGTTGCCGCTTCGCCATGACCTGACGCATGATAGGAACTTAGCTTGATCTGGCTTCTGTCTACATCCAGTTCACGCATCAGATTTACAACCTGACCGGCTACCTTTCTTGCAGCTACTTCGTTCGGCGAACCGGATGGCACCAAAACTATCAGTGAACGCGATCCTGATCTCCTGAAACGGGAAGCAAAATTGCGAACAACATTTTCCTGACGGTTCGACATATTTCGCATCGTATGGGAAACAACAAGGTCTTCTGACACTTCCGCTTCCGAAATCACAATGGGATGCCGAGTGCGATAGTCAGTCGGTGTTGATCCAACAATTACATGGTCGCGTTCATATGAGGCGCAACTCGCCAGCATGATACCAGCCAACGCAATCGAAATTGCAAGACCACCGGGCAAAACTGACTTGCGTTTGCTACGCTTTTCAGTTGTACCTTCTAATACTCCAGACATGATATTAACTCCGTTGAAAAGCGTCATCATTTGTAGATAAACCCTACTTTGCCGTGGTAGCGGCCTTCAGGCAGCTCTCCTTCAACCTTTCCGTAAACGCGATTCAAGCGTCCCAGGAAGTTTGCAGCACCATCAGCAGATGGCATGAAATTGTCATCCGGTCGCGCAAGCTTTTGGCGTGCGATTGGACGAACCAGGTAAGGGGTTGCAATCACAACCAGTTCACTTTCAAACCTGTGAAATTCGCGGCTTCGAAAGAGTGCACCCAGCACAGGAATGTTGCGAAGCCCCGGGAAACCGGTTGCGGTTTGGCGGACATCATCTTTCAAAAGCCCAGCAATAACCATTGAGCCGCCAGAGGGAAGTTCCACTGTTGTCTCCGCTTCGCGTCTTCTCACTCCAGGAACAGGCGAAGAAGCCACACCCCCTCTAGGAATAACGAATGAGCCTTCTGAAGTTGGTTCGGAAACTTCGGTACGAATGCGCATGCTGATCCGACCAGGAGAAAGGACTACTGGTGTGAATGCAAGCGACACACCATATTCAATCTGTTGAAACTCAAGCTCAACAGATCCGTCACCTTCGTTCTTGCCGTTGGCGATATTATATTCACCTCCAACCCGGAATGATGCCGTCTCGCCTGAAATCGCAGTCAATGAAGGCTCTGCTAGGGTGCGCATTACACCGGCCTGATCGAGGGCCCGCAGAATTGAATCAATTGTTTCTCCGTTACCGCTGGCATAGTTTGCCTGGGCGTTTGAAAAGGAACCCGGGTTACCCAGCAGGTGTGGGCTGTCCCCAAAGAACGACAGATCAATATTGCCGACGCTCAATCCCGCAGCGGTCAAGTCAATTCCCAACTGCTTGACAATGGTACGTTGTATCTCAGCTATGGTTACCTTGAGATGAACCTGGTCTTCTCCATCAATTTGGAGCAGATTAACAATCTGGCTTTCCTGACGGCCTTCATTGCCGAATATGATTACCGACCCACCGCTGCCCGTATCACCAAAGTCGCGGTCAAACTGGTTTGTTGTGGCTTCACCGCCGGTCACAAAGATCCGGGCCAGTTGTATTGCACGCGCAGATGCCTGCGGTGTCGGCACCGTCCCAGTCAAGATCACATTGTCATTCAGCATCTCAACTTTGACGTCTGAACCGGGAATGTATTTTTCCAGGTACCTTTCAAGACCGGCAATATCACGCTCAATTTCCAGATTGATGCTTAGAAGTTGGCGTCCTGCGGAGTCAAATATGAAGATATTTGTCGTTCCGACTTCTTTGGCGAATATGTATATGCGACGTGAGGTACGTGTTATCGCATCAGCAACCGTGGGATTTGCGACCAGAATGTCGTGCGCATCTGCAGGCAAATCGATTACCATCGATTTGTTCAATCCGACATTTACCGTCTTGCTGCTTCCTATCGCCGATTTTGAGATTTTCAGATAGCTGCTGGCGAAGGCCACCCCACCATTGTTCTCGACCATCTGTCCTGCGAAAAGGAAACTGGTTAGTGCCAGGGTCCGCAGCAACAATTTACAAAACTTACGCATCAATCGATTCCCAGGTTCAATTGTTCTCTTCACTAATCAGACTCGGTAGGACCGGCTATAATGTCCTGCCGGTTGCCAAACTTGATCATTCGAATGCGACCCTTGCCGCGTGCACCGCTTAATAGATACTCAGCGCCTTTGGTTTGAGCGTCGCGGGCGTCTGCAAGCGACCGTAATGACAACGCCAGACGATCAGCCATCTGCTGAGCAACGGTGATTATTTTTGCTTGTTCAGGCGTCAACTGAAGGGTAGCTGTCTCGCCCACCACAACCGCTTCACCATCTTTTTCCTCGATTGCCTGATCAATCGCCAAAACACGGACATTTTCCAAAATTGTTTCAGTAATATACCCTGTGCCACCTTCTTCCTCATTGGTGCGGGTCATGATCACGTCCACATGGTCATTGGGGAGAACGAACCCTCCAGCACCGGTTTCGGTGGATATGGAGATGGCAATCGCTCGTTTACCTGCCGGAAGAATTGCAGACATGTAACCATGTTCAGAGCGGACCAGCTTGCTTTCACGAATTGGTTCACCGGCCAAAAACTGTGCACGGGCAATTGCGGGAGCATCTTCTCCTAGTCCGTCCGGATTTCGGGACTTGGTTATAAATCCGCTTGCCACCGAATCTTCTGGCCAATCCTGCCACCGCACCGAATCTTCTTTTAGCGAAGTCCCGATCGCAATATCTTCTGCAGCCACCAGCACTTGTGCCAATTCTATTTGCGGTGCAGCCTGAACCTCACGAACTTCCGGTTCGCGACCAGCAATGCTACTTGCCAGGTAGAAGGCCCCTCCGGCGGCAGCAACCGCAACACCAATAACTGCCAAACGCGCGACTTTCATTTTCACTCCCTTGCCGGCAATCAAGCCGGGGTTTAATGCATTCGGGAGTATTCTTGGCCTCGAAAGGTGTACTTATGGTTAATAAAATCCTGATATTTGCAGTTAAAATTTAGTGAAGAACATTTTTATGTAAAAAAAAGTGCCACTCAGTGACACGGTTTTCAATCATGCTTCGAATTTTGTAGGGATGTTCACACCCTACATGGCTTTACATCCGTGCACTTTCAAATACGTGCTGCATCCAGGGCGTGTTTGGATAAACCATAATTGCTGCAATACCGAGAGCCACACCATAGGGAATTCCTGTGTCAGCCCGATGCAAACGACTAATCCATCCAATTTCCATCACGCGGTCAGGTAACGGAACGGTTCGGATATTAATCAAGAACAGAGTTAGTATGCCGCCCAGGGCCGCCGAAATTACAAAATAGCTCATCGAATGTTCCCAACCCAGCCAAAGTGCCGTGGCAGCGGCCAATTTGGCATCTCCTCCGCCGACCACTCCAAATGCAAAAAGGGAAAAACTTGCTGTCAAGACAATTGCAAACATTGCCCAGTGCCAGGCAATCGTCAGATAGTCCATTTTCATCCAAACCGCGAAAACCATAAATCCGGCCATCAACAACAAGGAAACCTTGTTGGATATGGTCATTGAAAAGATATCCGATGTTGCGGCGAAGACCATGAAGAATGGGAAAAATGAGATGAGCAGAAGTTCAAGCATATTCAAGTACCGAATCATTCAAATAGCGATGCATTCAGATTAGCATGAAAGCCTATAACCACTGGTTAACTGCCAGAAAATCATATGTTGATTGTGCAAATGAAAAGGCCGCCGGAAACCGACGGCCTTATACATAAAGTTCGTAAGTTGGAACTTAGCCTTTGTGCTTGCCAACAGTAGTAGAAATGCTGTCAAACTGTTCGTTCAGTGCGTTACCAAGTGAACCAGCACCAACGATGATAGCAACAGCGATAAGCGCTGCGATCAGGCCGTATTCAATTGCAGTTGCACCAGATTCGTCATTTACAAAACGTGCTACGAGTTTCATTTTTTTGCTCCTTAGATAGATTCTTCACTGTTTGTGTCGATCAGATTGTTCCCCCTGATCCGACTGCGCCCAACATAAACCGGATGGATTGAGAAGAACTTAACGTCCTTGGTAAATGAGAAATTAATCGGAAATTGACTTACAGGTGGTTAATTGATGGGAAATTCAGCTACCCAATTTTTAAACGTTGTACACGCCCAAAATCACACCCTCTAAAAACACTACACAACCACATTCAATTCTACTCATTATTATATAGGGATTACCGTTGCTCTTATATTCCCTACAAATCCCGTTTTTCCAAACTGCTGATAACATCGTCACTCTCGCTGTGTCGGCATGAGCAAATCTGCAAGTTAATACTTCCTTCACCAAACTTGCTCATAGTTGGCTGGAATTATTTAGTGGAGTGCTCCATGTACAAGCTTATTGCCGCCATTGTTCTCAGTGCGGGTATCGTTTCCGCAGCACCAAGCAATATCAAAGCTGCGACAGTTGAATCCGAAAAAGAAAAAGCTGTAGTTGTTACCGTTGATCAAGCGAAGGTGTTTCGAATTTCACGCCCGGCAGCGACCGTCATTATTGGCAATCCGGCAATTGTGGACGGAACGGTCGAAGACGCGCAAACCCTGGTTCTTACCGGTCGCTCTTTTGGTGTTACAAATCTCATTGTCCTCGATGCAGAGGGAAATCCCATTGTCGATCGCACCGTAGTTGTTCGGGGTCACGAATCAAATACCGTGCGTATCTACAGGCGTTCCAGTCGGGAAACTCTTGCATGCGCCCCGGTTTGCGAACCAACCTTGACGATAGGCGATGATGAACTTGCCTTTGATTTTGCAACAAAGCAAATTCGCGCACGCAACTCGCTGTCAGAAGAAAACTCAAACTGACCAGGTTCTGCAATCGCAACTGGTTAATGATTCCTAACCCAAATCTCAATTATTTGTCTGCTGGATCAATAAACCCTCAACCTATTACTGATAAAAAAGAACTGAACTTATCGGCATTAACGGGTTGAACGTTATGAATATTCGCAATTGGTTGGAAACTGGCAGAATGATGATGCAGCGACCCAAAATTGTTCGCCGATTTTCCAAAAACGAGCAAGGAGCAACAGCTGTAGAATTTGCCTTTATTGCAGGCCCGTTCTTTTTTCTGATATTTGCGATTATCGAATCCTGCATTTACTTCATGGCAACCCAATATCTTGAATCTTCTGTGGATTCTGTCGGCCGGTCAGTAAGAACCGGACAAATTGATTCGACAGCAACTGAAGCGGAATTCAAACAGGCCATATGCGATGCAGCTTCGCAGCTTTTCGACTGCGACAAACTCCAGGTTGATTTGTCTGTCGCGGCAACTTTTGATGATCTTAAAAAGCCACCTGAAGCTGATGATGAAGGGGCTTACGATGCTACATCGTTTGGCTTTACCCCGCCAGATGCTGAGCAGATAATTCAGATTACTGCAGTTTATGAATGGCCAATCCTTACGAACTATGCCGCGCCACTGGCAACCAACAGTTCCAATACTTGGGCATTGATCATGGCAACCGCAGTATTCAGATCGGAGCCTTACAAATGAGTAGAGTTTCAAAGCTAGTCTATGCCAAAGCACGCTTCCAACTCTTGATTGAGAAGTTTCGTGACGAGGTTCGTGGTGTTGCTGCCGTAGAATTTGCGATAATCGCACCCATCTTGATCCTCATGTTCATTGGAACACTGGAGGTTTCCCGCGCGGTTGCGGTGAACCGAAAAGTTTCACGGATTTCGAGCGCGATGGCGGACCTGATTACTCAAAGCCCAAGCTTAACCGCTGATGAAATTCAAAACATCATGGATATCACGAGCCGGATAATGTTTCCCTATGATGAGACAGTAGAAATTGTGACTACCGGTATTACAGTTTCGGGTACTACTCCCAAGGTGGACTGGAGTTGTGCGGAAGGTGTCGGAGCTACCGCAAATGTTAAAGGTACAATTTATTCAGTACCAACATCAATTGTGGAAGATGGCGCGTATTTCGTATCAGCAAAGGTTACGGTTGACTTGAAACCAATGGTTGGCTGGATGGGTTACACTTCTGCAACCGGGCTTACCAAAGACTCTACGTCAGTTTTGGCAATGGAAGAAGAATTGTTCCTGCGTCCTAGAACCGGCACACTGGTAGAAATCGGCGATTCCCCTAAATGCATAAACTGAGGCTACTGGGCACCTGACGCGCATGTGTCATGCCAAATCAGGTTGTATACAGTTTCCAGGGTTACCGGGTTTCCTGAAGTTCAGAAACCACACCGGAATTAATCAAATCGACCAGAACCGAAAAACTGCCTTGTCTTGCCGCTACAAACCCGCCACCATATCGCGGCTCAATTGAATCATAGGCGACCGGATCGCTGGTAAACATCTGTGACAGTGTATCCCGCAGGATGGTCTTGGCCTCAGCATCCAGATTTTTACGTACCGTATGCGGATGATGGGGGATTGGCGAGGAAGTCCAGATTTTTTGGTAGTCGGTGTCGCTTTCTGAATTTCGGCTCTTGAGCTGCTCAATTGTTCCGCTAACTTGACCACCACTGCTAGTAGCAGTCGATTCCCAACCAAGAAGCACTTCATATTCTCCAGATGAAAATGCTGCCAAGGCACTTTCTGCATTGTCCTTGAACACCAATCCGATATCATCTGTTATAATTTCTGATCCTGCTTCCCGTATCAAATGAACAGGAAGGGCATGGCCAACAATCGAGTCTTTCACGAGACCCAAAATCGGCATGTTTCGGACGTCAGAAAGACTTGCCGGCCCGCCTACCCTGGAAATCAGTACGGCATTGTAAGAAGATGCCCCATCGCTGGATCGCGGTATTACCAGCGGCTCCACGCATTCGCATATAGTCCAGGCAAGTGCATAGGCAGTTGCGGAGGATACAGCATACTCAATTCTTGAACTCACAATCGAATCGACAATACTTGATTGATCGCGCATGGCGAGGATCTCAACTTCCATCCCCAATGCCTCGGACAAGGCGAGACGGAAAGGTTCAATCCTATACAACGCTGTGGCCGGATCCGAACCAGATATCACGCCCACTCTGAAAACCCCAAGATCTTTGCGCCAATCCGCCTGAGCTGATTCTGCGAATCCCACAATCAGGAATAAAATTGAGGCAAACCACACCAAAAAGGGTTGGCAAAGTCCATTCCAAACATTCCGCATCATGGATTCACTAATTCTCATCCTGGAAATCAGTAATTTTCTTAGATCACACAGCTTGCAGAATGCCAAGGTATAAGAACTGCATCTAATTGCGTACCTTTCTGACAAAAATTTGTGTGGAACCATTTGTTAACTGTTGGAACAAGTTATCCATACAAAACCGGCGCAAATTACTGCAAAGCCAGTCGTTTAGGCTCCAATTAGTACATTCGTGTCATCGTCCTATCAAAAATTGGGAGATACCAGAATGCAACGGTACATTTTTGCAGGTGTTGTTCTTGCCGTATCGGCAACACAGGTTCCCTTGCTCACTGAAAAACTTGAAACTCGAGTGCAAAACGAACCTCGGAACCGAAGTAATCAACAGGTTGCCGCAGTTGCAAAACAGGAAAGCGAAAAGAAACTTCCCAAGGTCACATCACTTTCGGGACGATCTGCCCGAATTGAAATGGATAATCGCGGTCACTTCGTCACTGAGGCGCGCTTGAACGGCAAGCGGGTTGAAGTTCTGGTTGATACTGGCGCCACAGCGGTCGCCATTAACGAATCAACCGCAAAACGACTGGGAATTCGCTTGAAGAATGAAGATTTCCGCTACCCGGTGAATACAGCAAACGGTACGATTCATGTTGCTGCTGCAACCATTGATGAAATACGAATTGGGCGGGTGCGTGTCAAAAACGTAAGGGCAACCGTTGCCCGGGACAAATCTCTCAACTCCACTCTCCTCGGCATGACTTTCCTTAAAGAATTGAAGAAATTTGAAATCAAAAACCGGGAATTGATCCTGAAACAATAACTGCCTCCGGCATGTGATTTTTCGCAACTTCTTGACCACAGGATTTTCTCCTGTAAGCCTCATTTCAATTATTCATTGACAGGTGATTGATGTTCCCCATTCCCAAACCACAGGTTGACCCAAACAGCCATCAATTTGAAATTACTCCGCTTATAAAACCAACCGGATTTCGTGAGTATGATGCAAGGTGGTGGTTTGGAAATCCCAACTCGGACAAGCCCCCTGAATTGAACCTGATGGGCATTCAGGCTCTTGGAATGGGTTTGGGCACGCTTATTCAGGAATTGGGTGCTGGTCCAGATATTGTTACCGGGCATGATTTCAGAAGCTATTCCATGTCAATTAAGCAGGCGCTTATCACGGGACTTATGACGGCTGGTGCAAGAGTTCGCGATATTGGCATGGCACTTTCTCCAACTGCATACTATGCGCAATTTGAACTTGATGTTCCTTCCGTTGCAATGGTCACCGCATCGCATAACGACAATGGCTGGACCGGTATCAAAATGGGGTGTGAGCGTCCGCTGACCTTTGGTCCCGATGAAATGGGCCGTCTTCGCGACATTGTTCTTGGTGGTGACTGGAAATTAAAAGCAGGCGGTTCCTACGAATTTGTCGAGGGGTTTGCCGAACGTTACATCGAAGCGCTTTCGAACCGAAACCAATTCAATCGAAAAATTCGTGCAATTGCTGCCTGTGGAAATGGCACTGCCGGTGCATTTGCGCCCAAAGTGCTTGAGCGGTTGGGCATTGATGTGATCCACATGGACACCGAGCTTGATCACAGCTTTCCAAACTACAATCCCAATCCGGAAGACATGACCATGCTTCACGCCATGCGTGACCGTGTTTTGGAAACGGGAGCTGATGTTGCTCTTGGTTTTGACGGCGATGGAGACCGCTGCGGTATCGTCGATAATGAAGGCGAAGAAATATTTGCCGACAAGGTTGGGGTCATGCTTGCCCGTGACATTTCTGCGCAATACCCAAACTCGAAGTTTGTGGTGGATGTTAAATCCACCGGTCTGTTTTTGACCGACACGGTTCTGGCCGAACACGGTGCAACCACTGATTATTGGAAAACCGGACATTCCTACATCAAACGCCGGGTCAATGAACTTGGTGCAATTGCCGGTTTTGAAAAATCCGGACATTTCTTCTTTAATGAGCCTATTGGCCGCGGTTACGATGACGGAATTGTCACAGCGATTGCTGTTTGCGATATGCTTGACCGAAACCCGGACAAGTCAATGGCTGATTTGAGGAGAGCCCTACCGGTAACCTACGGTTCCCCGTCGATGTCACCATATTGTGCCGATGAAACCAAGTATGAAGTCGTAGACCGCGTAGTTGAGCGATTTCAAGCGATGCACAAAAAAGGTGAGAAAGTTGGCGGCCAATCTATTCGCGACCTGATAACTGTAAACGGTGTGCGAGTTGTCGCAGAAGATGGAACGTGGGGGCTGGTTCGAGCTTCTTCGAATGAACCCAAGCTTGTAGTCGTTATTGAAAGTCCGGTATCGGAAGAGCGCAAACTGGAAATGTTCAAAGCGGTTGATTCCATTCTGCGGGAAAACCCTGAAGTTGGCGAATATAATCAGGGTATTTAATATTGGCCTCGCGGACCCTTAAGACTTTTATTGAACGGTTCCAACTGCAACAGACATTCAAGATTTCCAGAGGTTCAAAGACCGAGGCGGAGGTCATCCGTGTTCAGCTGAAGGAAGACGGTTTCACTGGTCAGGGGGAATGCGTACCCTATGCGCGATATGGTGAAACCATTGAAAGCGTCCTTGGGCAGATTGAAGCGCTACGCCAGAACATTGAAAGCGGGCTAAGCCGGAATAACCTACAAGATGCCATTGTGCCGGGAGCCGCCCGCAACGCCCTGGATTGCGCTCTGTGGGACCTTGAAGCCAAAACCACCGGGATTCCAGTTTGGAAACTCGCTGGTCTTGAAGAACCCCAGTCACTGGAGACTGCCTATACGCTCTCTCTCGACACGCCCGAAGCAATGGGAGTAGCCGCAAAGGAAAATGCAAACCGGCCAATGTTGAAGCTGAAGCTGGGCGGGCAACGAGATCTGGAACGATTGAAGGCGGTCAGGGTTAGTGCTCCCAATTCCAAAATCATCGTGGATGCCAACGAGGGTTGGGATGCCCAAGCGTGGCTTGAACTGCAGGGGTCGCTATCGGATCTCGGTGTTTCCTTGATTGAGCAGCCGCTCGCTGAAGGCGGGGAAGCGGCATTGGCAAAACACAATCATCAAGTGCCTGTTTGTGCAGATGAATCCTGCCATACGAGCAATGATCTGGATAATCTGACCGGGCTTTATGATTACATCAACATCAAACTGGACAAGACTGGTGGCCTGACTGAAGCATTAAAACTGAAACATAAAGCCGAAGAGCTGGGCTTTGGCATCATGGTTGGGTGCATGGTTGGGAGTTCACTTGCCATGGCGCCGGCAATTCTTGTCGGGCAAGGTGTTGAGTATGTGGATCTTGACGGCCCGCTGCTTCTGGCTCAAGACAGAACTGATAAACTCGATTACCATGGATCAATTGTTTGCCCGCCAAAACCAACCCTGTGGGGATAGAAAATGTCACGCACTGTATATGTCAATGGAGAGTATTTACCGGAAGAAGAAGCAACGGTTTCTGTCTTTGATCGGGGGTTTTTGTTCGCCGACGCTGTTTATGAAGTAACCACGGTTCTGGACAGCAAGCTGATCGATTTTCCAGCGCACATGGCGCGTTTGAAGCGGTCTCTCAAGGAGCTGGAAATGGGGGCGCCATGTGATGAAGCAAAGCTGCTTGAAATCCATCGCAAACTGGTAACTGCCAATGAGATCGGTAATGGCCTTGTTTATCTGCAAGTTAGTCGAGGCGTAGCAGACCGGGATTTCCATTATCCCGAACCTGGCACAAAACCGTCACTGGTGCTTTTTACCCAATCAAAGGATCCGATTGAAAATGAGCTTTTGAAAACTGGTGCACGTGTGATCAGCATTGAAGATCAGCGTTGGGGGCGGCGGGACATAAAGACAGTTCAGTTGCTGTACCCTTCCATGGCAAAAATGGCAGCACAAAAGGCTGGCGCTGATGATGCGTGGTTTGTTGAAGATGGATTTGTCAATGAAGGCACTTCCAACAACACCTGGATTGTGACCAAGGATAATACGCTGGTAACCCGCAATCTTTCCACTTCAATTCTGCATGGCATTACCCGGGCTGCAGCATTGCGTTGTGCGGAATTGTTGCAAATGAAAGTTGAAGAACGGCCGTTTACGATTGAGGAAGCAAAATCAGCATCAGAAGCATTCTTTACTTCGGCTTCTGCATTTGTATGCCCTGTGGTCGAAATTGATGGTTCATCAATTGGTAAAGGTGAACCGGGTCCCGTTACCACCAAGCTGCGAGAGATTTACCTGGAAGAAAGTCGAAAAGCAGCACTCTAGCTGAAGTCCTGACCCAAGTTTGTGAAGTAGTAAACTTGATGATACGAAGAGCGGGATCATGAGGGATTGACGATGGCGAGTAATGTTTCACTGACCGGATTGGCCAAAGATTTGGCTGAACGCGGCGATAGCGGCAAACCAATCCGTATCGGCCTGATTGGCTGTGGTGAAATGGGAACTGATGTTGTTACCCGCGTAGCGCATATGCAGGGAATTGAAGTGGCGGCGATCGCCAACCTTCGTGCAGATAAAGCGTTGGATGCCGTAAAGATTGCCTGCGGTGATCACTCCAATTGCGCAGTTGTGAAGACTGCCGGTGACCTGAATAAGCAAATCGAATCCGGAAAGATTGCTATTTCGGAAGACTCGCTGCTGGTTGCCGAAAATCCACTAGTTGACGTAGTAATTGACGCAACTGGAATTCCTGAGGTTGGAGCCGAGATTGGCATTCATGCGATGGAGCATGGCAAGCATCTTGTCATGATGAATGTGGAAGCTGACGTGACTATCGGACCCTATCTGAAAGCCCAGGCAGATCGTTTGGGTGTGGTTTATTCACTCGGTGCGGGAGATGAACCATCGTCCTGCATGGAATTGATTGAATTTGTTTCAGCTATGGGACATCCAATTGTTTGCGCCGGAAAGGGGAAAAACAATCCCCTTCGGTTTGATGCGGTGCCGGATGACTATGAAGAAGAAGCTCGCCGCCGAAACATGAATGTGCGGATGCTGGTGGAATTTGTAGATGGTTCCAAGACAATGGTGGAAATGGCGGCAATTGCCAACGCCACCGGACTTGTGCCTGACAAAGCGGGTATGCATGGCCCCGCTGCCACCATCAACGAACTTTCAACAACGCTTGTTCCGGTAAAAGATGGGGGAGTGCTCTCAAAACCGGGGCGTGTGGACTTTTCGGTTGGGAATGGTGTGGCGCCAGGCGTGTTCGTAGTTGCTGATATGTCTCATCCACGCATCAGCGAGCGCATGGAAGATTTGAAAATGGGTAAAGGCCCCTACTTTACGTTCCACCGACCATTCCATCTTACGTCACTTGAAGTTCCGCTAACTTGCGCTCGTGCGGTGCTTTATGGCAAGGCGGACATGGTGCCGCTTGCGACCCCGGTTGCAGAAGTATGTGCCGTAGCAAAGAAAGACTTGTCTGCCGGGGACGGACTGGATGCCATTGGCCAATATTCCTACCGTGCATGGATTATGCGTCGTGATGATGCAAAAAAAGAACAGGCAATTCCGTGCGGCCTGCTAGAGGGTGGTACGGTTACTGCGCCAATCAAGAAGGGTGAACTTCTGACCTATCGAAATGCAAAAGTGGCAGATGGATCGAAAATTGCTAAACTGCGGGCACATCAGGATGCGATGATTGATCAGGTCAGCGCAAAGCAAGTCGCCTGATATCCGGGATAATTCATGCCTATTCCCACAAAACTTCATGGGTACCGGTATAGCGTTTACAATCGTATCGCCAGATTGGTGCTGGAAGAAAAAGGCGTTTGTTACACAATTGTTGAAGTTGACCCTTTTGCAGAAGAAATTCCCGCTTCCCATCTCAAGATGCACCCTTTCGGTCGCGTACCTGTACTCTGTCATGGTGACTTTCGAATTTATGAAACCAGCGCCATCACACGCTACATTGATGCAGCGTTTGTCGGCTCTTCGTTAACTCCCAATCAACCCAGTGCCTTGGGACGCATGGCGCAAGTGATCGCCATCGTCGACAATTACGGGTACTGGCCGATGGTCAGACAGGTTTTTACACAAAGGGTTTTTCATTCTCTTGAAGGTGAGCCAATAGATGAAAATGAAATTTTGAAGGGCTTGTTGGAAAGCAATAAGGTGCTTGCAGCACTCGAGAAAATCGCCGTTGAAGGAATCGTGCTTGATGGGGAGAATGTCAGCCTTGCAGATTTTCACCTGGCTCCGCTGATTGACTATTTTTGCCGCACACCAGAAGGTGCAACAGCAATAAAGAATTATCCATCGGTTGCCCGTTGGTGGAATAACGTTTCAAAGCGCGCCAGTTTTCTCGCAACTGATCCTGACTTGCCTTCCAAGCACAGATAGCGGCAACTTCCAATCCCCTTAAAATACCAGTTTGTATTGCACTAAAGGGATGAATTTCCATGATTCTACCCTTGGACAGAACCTCAGACTGGTCTAAGGTGACGCGGCTTTATGCTGACAAGACAAATACCGAGACCCTCACAGAGTAATGAGTATCGATACCCCTCTTCTTGACCGGATTAAATTCCCGGCTGACTTGCGTGAGTTGGACGAAAATGACTTGCCGCAACTTTCTGAAGAATTGCGTGCAGAAATGATTGATGCCGTCTCGCAAACCGGTGGGCATTTGGGTGCCGGTCTTGGTGTCGTCGAACTTACGGTTGCGATCCATTACGTGTTCAACACGCCTGAAGATCGCCTTATCTGGGATGTGGGACACCAATGCTACCCGCATAAAATCCTTACCGGCAGAAAAGATCGAATTCGCACTCTTCGCCAAGAGGGCGGGCTTTCCGGTTTCACCAAACGAGATGAAAGCGAGTATGATCCATTCGGTGCAGCGCACGCTTCTACTTCCATTTCAGCCGGCCTTGGGATGGCAGTGGCCCGAGAACTAAAACAGGGCGACAACAATGTGATTGCAGTGATCGGTGATGGTGCACTATCAGCCGGAATGGCTTTTGAAGCCATGAACAATGCCGGATCCATGGATGCACGGCTCATTGTAATTCTCAATGACAATGACATGTCCATTGCACCACCCACCGGTGCCATGAGCGCCTATCTTGCCCGGTTGGCATCCGGACGGACCTATATGGGTATCCGTGAAATTGGCAAGAAGCTTACTGCCTATCTTGGAAAAACGATTGACCGCGCCATAACCAGAGCAGTCGAACATGCCCGAGGATACGTAACTGGCGGTACATTGTTTGAAGAACTTGGCTTTTATCACATTGGTCCGATTGACGGACATGACGTAGCCAACCTGGTGGCGGTGCTGCGCAATGTTCGCGATAATGCGAAGGGCCCAGTGCTCATTCACGCGGTTACCCGCAAGGGCAAGGGTTACCCTCCGGCTGAGAAAGCGGCAGACAAGTATCATGGTGTATCCAAGTTTGACGTAATCACCGGTACCCAGGCAAAGGCCACTCCCAACGCACCATCTTATACAAAGGTGTTTGGGCAAAGTCTGGTTGAAGAGGCAAAGCACGATGACAAGATTGTCGGAATTACGGCCGCAATGCCTTCGGGTACTGGTATTGATATTTTTGCGGAAAGCTTTCCCGACCGCACATTTGACGTGGGAATTGCTGAACAACACGCCGTAACTTTTGCTGCCGGATTGGCAAGTGAAGGCTACAAGCCATTTGCCGCTATCTATTCAACATTTTTGCAACGCGCATACGATCAAGTCGTTCACGATGTGGCCATTCAGAAACTACCTGTTCGTTTTCCAATTGACCGCGCCGGTTTCGTCGGCGCCGATGGCCCAACGCACGCAGGTTCGTTTGATACTACCTATTTGGCAACACTACCGGGTTTTGTTGTAATGGCTCCAAGCGATGAAGCCGAGCTCAAACACATGGTTCGCACCGCAGCTGCTTATGACGAGGGTCCACTTTCTTTCCGTTACCCACGTGGAGAAGGTGTTGGAATTGAATTGCCAGAGAGGGGCGAGTTGCTGGAGATCGGTAAAGGGCGGATTGTACGGGAAGGAACGCGAATTGCAATTCTGTCATTCGGTACCCGGTTGAAGGACTGCATGCTCGCTGCTGAGGCTCTGGAAAGTTACGGACTTTCAACAACCGTGGCAGATGCGCGATTTGCCAAGCCTCTGGACACCGATCTGGTAAACCGGCTAGCCGCATCGCATGAAGTTCTGGTCAGCATCGAAGAAGGCTCGATTGGCGGTTTTTGCTCACATGTTGCGCAGCATTTATTGCAAATTGGTGCTCTCGACGATGGCAAACTCCGGTTTCGTAGTCGGTTTATGCCCGACCGGTTTGTTGATCAGGCAAGTCCATCTGTCATGAATGCGGAAGCCGGCCTTGACCATCATGGCATTGTGAAAACCGTATTCGAGGCTCTGGGGAAAGAGCTGACTGACATTCAATTGGCAGGCGCTTAAAGCGCTATAGCAGCGTTTTTAACTCAAGTGACGTGTCCGAAGCCTGCTTTGGTGTGATAATTTTTCCGGTCTCAAGCAGTTTCTTGCCCACCATGTATGAACGCGGATCATTCATTGCATCTACCGCAATGAAAGTATTGCCCGTAAAGTACCAATGGGATAGAGCACCTTCCCGGTTACCAGGCCGAACGACGATACGGTCATAGCCGCGGTTTAGGCCGGCAATTTGTAATTTCACTTCATACTGATCCGACCAAAACCAGGGATATGGGAGATACTCGCGGACCTGCCCTGCCATGTTGTCTGCTGCGCATTCCGCTTGATCAATTGCATTTTGAACAGACTCAATCCGGGTCAGTTGATCCCTGTAGGTGAATGCCGCGCAATCTCCAGCGGCATAAATGTGCGGATCAGTAGTACGGCAATGGCTATCAACCATTATGCCTCCAGCCACTTCCAATTCGGCAGCGGTTGCAAGTTCGGCATTTGGAATAATTCCAATTCCAACCAAAACAAAGTCGACTGGGATTTGTTCGCCATTGGATAGAATGACCGTACTGGCGCGACCGTCTAGTTCCTCAATGCGCTCCAATCCCGTATTCTCATGAATGGTAACACCGTGATCCTGGTGCAACTTTCTGAAGAAATCCGAGGTTTCCTGGCATGCGACCCGCTGCAAGATACGCTCAGCAGCCTCAACAACAGTAACTTTCAAACCCAGGGATGCAGCACTTGCCGCCGCTTCAAGCCCGATATAGCCACCACCAATGATAACAACTTGCCTGTCTGTCACAAGTTCCTGGCGCATGGCATCTGCGTCAGCGGCACTGCGCAGCATATAAACACCATCCAGTTCACCGCCGATTGAATCAGGCAATGAACGAGCACGTGAACCGGTTGCGAGGAACAGCTCATCCCAATTGATTGTTTGCCCATCAGAAAGGATTAGCGTTTTGGCATTGCGATCAATTGTGGCGACTGGGTTTCCCAGCATGCAATGTATATTGTTCTCGCCATACCAATCCTCTGCCCGCAATTGCAATTGTTCCGGTTCCATTTCGCCAAGTGCGTATTTCTTGGAAAGCGGCGGTCTTTGATATGGATATACGGGCTCATCTCCAATCAAGATCAGTCTGGAATCTGAATCAAGAGAGCGAAAACGAGCAACGAATGAACAGGCAGCCTGACCGGCACCCACAATTACAATATTCTTGGTCATGACCAACCCCGATAACGGTTTCCTTCAAACCTTGCAACATTGAATGCACGGCTCATCCAACGTATGTTGAATTGAAGGTTGAGAAAGTAGTTCTTTATTGGTTTGGAACGATGTGTTCTTATTCTTTTGTCGGATTGATTGAATGACACAATTGTCATTCTCTGACAGGTAACAAATTCTGCTAAGTTCAAGCTTGAATTATCGCGTCTGTTACAAGCAGAAATGCTGAGCAAAGGGAGGAAATCGGCAGTACATGTCTGCAAATGTGTCAATTTTGCCTAATGATGGCCCTGCGACCTTTCCACAGTATTTGATACTGAATGCAAGCCGTTTTGCCTCGCGTCCGGCCATGCGACACCGGGATTTTGGTATCTGGCATAGTTGGACATGGAGTGAAATGTATGAGGAAATCCGCTATTTTTCGATCGGATTATCAAAGCTGGGCGTAAAGGCTGGGGATCGTATTGCAATCGTTGGTCAAAACAAACCTCGTCTTTACTGGTCATTTTGTGCAGCACAAGCGCTCGGTGCGATACCTATACCTGTCTATGCGGACTCGGTTGCAGAAGAAATGGTTTATGTGTTGAACCACGCTGAAGTATCACTTGCCATCTGCCAGGATCAGGAACAAGTGGACAAAATTCTTTCTTTGAGCGACGAACTCAAGAAGCTGAAATCAATTATCTATGACGAATCTCGTGGCTTGCAGGATTACGATCCGAAGAACCTGCATTCCTTTGAGCAAATTCAAGATCTCGGTCGCGAAGAAATTCTGGACACTGGTGATGAAAATTGGAAAAAACAGATTGCCAAAGGAAAGGGTGATGATCTGGCGGTGATGCTTTATACCTCTGGAACTACTGGCAGGCCAAAGGGCGTCATGTTGTCATTTGACAATCTTGCGATTTCGGCACGCAATGCCAATGAGTTTGATCACCTTGATGAAAAAGAGGAAATTCTTGCCTATTTGCCGCTAGCGTGGGTTGGGGATCATGTTTTCTCTTATGCCCAATCCTATGTAGCTGGTTATTGCGTATGCTGTCCCGAGAGCCAGCCCACGGCGGAGGAATGCCGTCGTGAGATCGCACCTTCCTATTTTTTTGCACCGCCTCGTGTTTTTGAAAACATGCTAACGGCGATAACCGTCAACATGGAAGATGCAGGCCGGTTCAAGCGATTGATGTTCAAATATTTCATGGATCACGCAGGTGAGTATGGCGAAAAAATTCTAAACGGCGAACCTGTCGGTTTTTTCAACCGCCTCAAATACTGGTTAGGAGAATTTTTCGTTTATGGTCCGCTGAAAAACCGATTGGGCTTTACCGGCATCAAGGTCGGTTACACCGCGGGCGAAGCCATTGGTCCTGAAATTTTTCGCTTCTATCGTTCAATTGGACTCAATCTGAAACAGCTTTATGGTCAAACTGAAGCATCCGTCTACGTGTCCGCGCAACCCGATGGACAGATTAGTGCTGAATCTGTGGGAACACCTTGCCCCGACGTGGAAATTGAAATCGCCGATAACGGAGAAGTTCTTTATCGTTCACCCGGTGTATTCATCGGATACTACAAAGATGACAAAGCAACCAATTCCACCAAAACAAAAGATGGATGGGTGCATACCGGGGATGCGGGTTTCATTGATCACGATGGGCATCTAAGAATCATTGACCGGGCAAAGGATGTGGGCAAACTCAATGATGGCAGTTTGTTCGCTCCCAAATTTATCGAAAACAAGCTCAAGTTTTTCCCGAACATCAAGGAAGCTGTAGCTTTTGGTGATGGTCGGGATATGTGTTGTGTCTTCCTCAACATTGATCTCACCTCAGTCGGCAATTGGGCTGAACGCAACAATATTTCCTATGCGAGCTATCAGGAACTCGCTGGTCATCCAAGTGTCTATAAAATGATGGAGGAACATGTTGAACAGGTAAACAAAGAGCTTTCGTCTGAAGAGATGATGGCTGGCTCACAAATCCATCGTTTCCTGGTTCTGCACAAGGAACTTGACCCAGATGATGGAGAGCTTACACGTACCCAGAAAGTTAGACGATCATTTATTGCTGATCGCTACGGTGAACTCATTGAGGCACTTTACGATGGCTCAACGGAGAAATTTGTCGAAACCGAAGTGGTGTTCGAAGACGGTCGAAAGGGAAAGATTTCTGCTACGGTAGAGATTTGCGACGTAACAGTATTTGCCCACGGTGACAAAGAGGCCGCTGCATGAACATGCACTATTCATCCGCAGGTGGCGCGCATCGGGACAACCTTGCCAAGGGCGAAACACTTTTGCAGGTAGACAATATTTCGCTTTCGTTCGGCGGCGTTAAAGCCATTCAGGATGTTTCATTTGACATTAAAAAGGGGGAAATCCGGGCGATTATTGGCCCCAATGGCGCTGGCAAAACCTCAATGCTGAATGTCATAAACGGCTTTTATCATCCTCAGGAAGGAACCATTACCTTCCGTGGTAAAGAGCGTCGCCGGATGCGCCCACATGTTGCAGCACAGCAAGGCATTTCCCGGACTTTCCAGAATATTGCCCTTTTCAAGGGAATGTCGGTCCTCGACAATATCATGACCGGCCGCATGACTCTGCAAAAACGCAACATGCTTTGGCATGCGCTTTGGCATGGACCAGCACAAATGGAAGAATTGGAGCACCGCGCAGCGGTAGAGAAAATAATAGATTTCCTTGAAATTGAGGCGATTCGCAAGACACCCTCCGGGCGCCTGCCGTACGGCTTGCAAAAACGGGTTGAGCTCGGCAGGGCGCTTGCTGCTGAACCAGCTCTACTCCTGCTTGATGAACCAATGGCTGGCATGAATCTTGAAGAGAAAGAAGATATGAGCCGGTTTATATTGGACGTAAACCATCAGTTCGGAACAACCATTGCGCTAATCGAACACGATATGGGCGTGGTAATGGATCTTTCAGACCGTGTAATGGTTCTTGATTATGGACGGAAGATAGGTGACGGCACACCAGATGATGTGCGCAAAAACCGGGATGTTATAGATGCATATCTTGGAGTTAGCCATGATGATTGAGAAGGGCTGGGATAAATCAAGATGAGTCCGGCATTCCTCAACTTTATCGAGATTGTACTGAATGGCCTGATGGCCGGTATCATGTATTCGCTCGTCGCCCTCGGATTTGTACTGATCTTCAAGGCATCGGGAATTTTCAATTTCGCCCAAGGTGTTATGGCGCTCTTTGCAGCGCTTACCCTAGTAGGCCTGCAAACCGGGCAAGTGCCATTTTCCCATTTGATCAATGCGATTTTTGGGACAGAATTGCATCATTGGGGAAGTGGATTGCATACCGTTCTTGCGATCCTCTTCACGATGGCGCTGATGATTTTGCTTGCTTGGGTAATTGAACGCGTTGTGCTCAAGCATCTGGTCAATCAGGAACCGATAATCTTGTTTATGGCTACTATTGGTCTCGCCTATTTTCTCGAAGGTTTTGGTGACCTGATGTGGGGATCAGACGTGAAGGTGCTTGATGTGGGACTTCCTTCCGGAGGCTCTTTATGGTGGGAGGATGTTACCCGCACCTGGGTCACCGAAGGAAGCGAATATTGGGGCATGTATATTGATCGTCTGGATGTCGCTGCCACCTCGGTTGCCGTCATCCTGGTCGTAGGGCTTTCTGCATTTAGTCAGTATACCGCGACCGGACGTGCACTTAGAGCTGTTGCTGATGATCACCAGGCTGCCATGTCTGTTGGAATTTCGCTCAGAACCATCTGGGTCATTGTTTGGTCCATTGCAGGATTTGTGGCGTTGGTTGCCGGGATCATGTGGGGCTCCAAGTCGGGCGTTCAGTTCTCTCTGTCCCTGATCGCATTGAAGGCTTTGCCTGTGCTTATACTTGGAGGCTTCACATCAATCCCGGGTGCCATTGTTGGCGGTTTGATTATTGGTGTCGGCGAGAAACTGGCTGAAGCCTATGTTGGTCCGTTGGTCGGCGGAGCAATTGAAAACTGGTTCGCTTACATGTTGGCGCTTGCATTCCTGCTTGTTCGTCCGCAAGGATTGTTTGGTGACCGCATCATTGAGAGGATATAGCGATGTTCTATCGTGAGGCAGGTGATTTCAAAACGAGTTATGCGGCTGACCAGCAGACATTCCCAATCAAGTCTGAACGCTGGCTGTTTTGGGCTTTCATAGCGATAGCGTTTCTGGTGGTCCCGTTTTTTATCAATGACTATTGGAACAAGGCGGTGTTAATGCCACTGCTGATTTATGCCATGGCCGCACTCGGGCTAAACATTCTTACCGGATATTGTGGGCAAGTTTCGCTCGGCACTGGTGGATTTATGGCAGTTGGTGCCTATGCTTGTTACAAGTTAATGACCGCATTCCCCGGTATGGACATGTTTTCGGTCGTTATTCTTTCAGGATTCATCACGGCCGGTGTCGGATTGCTCTTTGGTATTCCATCGCTCCGGATCAAGGGGTTTTATCTGGCGGTTGCCACCCTTGCGGCACAGTTCTTCCTGGTATGGATGTTCAACAAGTTTGCATGGTTCTACAACTATTCGGCTTCAGGCCAGATTACGGCTCCGGAACGAACAGTGTTTGGAATTGCGGTAACCGGGCCATCGACAACGCCCTGGGCCACCTATCTGTTTGCCCTCACATTCGTCTTCGTTTTTGGATGGGTTGCTAGAAACCTGACCCGCGGGCGGTTGGGGCGGAGTTGGATGGCAATCCGGGACATGGACATTGCAGCCGAGATTATCGGCGTTTCACCGCTGCGCGCCAAGCTATCGGCATTTGGGGTTTCCTCATTTTACATCGGAATGGCCGGGGCTATGTTCTTTGCCAATTATTTGGGTGCCATTGAAGTTACGGAGGCTTTTGGCATCGAAAAATCATTCCTCGTGCTATTCATGGTGATCATCGGCGGACTTGGTTCCATTCTTGGTTCATTCCTGGGCGCGGTATTTCTGGTGCTGCTTCCGGTGTTGTTGAAAAATATCATGGTTGGATATCTGGGCTGGGCGACTGATCTTGCCGCTCACGTTCAGATCATGTTGATTGGGGGGTTAATTGTTTTCTTTTTGATTGCCGAACCACACGGGCTTGCCCAATTGTGGCGGGTAACCAAAGAGAAGTTGAGACTGTGGCCTTTCCCCTATTAGGCCCGGTGAAGGCGTATTGTTCAAAGGATCATGCGCTGGATTAAAAAGAAGAGGAGGAGTGACATGAGTATCAAGAAACTGGTCATTGCAGGAGCAATGGCAATAATGATGGGAGGTGCTCCGGCTCTGGCCGACATGGTATTTCCTTCTTTGAGCTACCGAACCGGCCCATACGGACCAAACGGTATTCCGTTTGCCGATGGTTATGCAGATTATTTTACTCTGCTCAACGAGCGCGACGGTGGCATCGGTGGCGTTAAGTTAAAAGTTATCGAGTGCGAAACGGCATACAACACTGAAAAAGGTGTCGAATGTTACGAGTCAACAAAAGGTGAAGGTGCTCTAGTTTACCAGCCACTTTCAACCGGGATCACCTATCAATTGATCCCCAAGGCGACAGCCGACGGTATCCCGGTGCTGTCGTCCGGTTATGGCCGCACATCGGCTGCAAACGGCAAGGTATTCGAGTGGATCTTCAACTTCCCTGCGGCCTATTGGGACGGTGCATCCATAGCCGTGAACCACATCATGGACGTGGAAGGTGGTGACATAAACGGCAAGAAGATCTCCCTTGTCTACCACAACTCAGCCTATGGCAAGGAACCAATCCGGACCCTTGAAGAGCTTGCCAAAAAGCACGGATTCACCTTTACAGCCATTCCGGTCGACCATCCCGGTCAGGAGCAAAAGTCTCAATGGCTGCAAATCCGCCGTGACCGCCCCGACTACGTGCTGATGTGGGGATGGGGTGTCATGAACTCCGTTGCCATCCAGGAAGCAGCCAACATACGCTTTCCGATGGATCATTTCATTGGTGTGTGGTGGTCAGGCTCTGAAAACGACGTGCTGCCGGCCGGCGATGGTGCCAATGGCTACAAGTCGCTTGCCTTGCACGGCACCGGAATTGATTATCCGCTTTATGCCGACATGAAAAAATATGTCATCGACGCGGGCAAGGGTGCAGGTGATGGCAGCCACGCAGGTGAGGTGCTCTACAGCCGCGGCGTGTATTCGGCAGTGCTCGCAGCGGAAGCAGCACGCAAGGCGCAGGAAATTTCCGGCAAGAAAGACATCACTTCAGCCGACATGCGTGATGGTCTGGAAGCCCTTGAAATAACCAGCGCCCGGCTTGCTGAAATCGGCCTTCCGGATTTCGGAGCCGAGTTCAAGGCGACTTGCGCCAACCATGGTGGCTCCGGCCTCGGCAAAGTACAGCAGTGGGATGCCAGCGCGAAAAAGTGGAACCTGATCACGGATTGGATTGCATCTGATCGGGAGTTGATTCAGGCTCTGGTTGAAGAAGATTCTGCAGCATATGCAGCAGAAAACAACATCACTCCACGTGACTGTAACTAAGCAAGAAAAGGCACTGGCGAATATCGCCAGTGCCAATCCCAAATATTTGGACTTCGGACATGCTCAAGAAAGCTAATGAATCGCGACCCATGCTCGAGGTCAACAACATTGAGGTGGTATACAATCATGTCATCCTCGTGCTGAAGGGTGTTTCACTGACGGTTCCCAAAGGTGGAATTGTTGCGCTTCTGGGTGCCAACGGTGCTGGAAAGACCACCAGCCTCAAGGCAGTTTCCAATCTGCTTCACAGCGAACGCGGTGAAGTAACCAAGGGCAATATTCAGTTTGAGGGCAAGGAAATCCAAAATCTCTCACCGAGTGACCTCGTCAAGAGTGGTTGTATTCAGGTGATGGAAGGTCGGCACTGCTTTGAACATCTGTCCATCGAAGAAAATTTACTGACCGGTGCCTACACACGTCAGGACGGCAACAAGTCAATCAAGCAAGACCTGGAATTGGTTTATAATTATTTTCCAAGACTGCGGGATCGCAAAGGCTCTCAGGCCGGGTACACCTCCGGTGGGGAGCAACAAATGTGCGCCATCGGTCGTGCCTTGATGTCCCGGCCAAAGATGATTTTGCTGGATGAACCATCGATGGGCTTGGCGCCACAACTGGTTGAAGAAATTTTTGAGATCGTCAAAAACCTCAACCAAAATGAGGGTGTTTCTTTTCTGCTCGCCGAACAGAACACCAATGTGGCGCTACGTTACGCGACCTATGGCTACATTCTTGAATCCGGCCGTGTTGTCATGGACGGCGACGCCAAAGAACTTCGGGAAAACGAGGACGTAAAAGAATTCTATCTTGGTGTCGGTGGCGAGGGCCGCAGATCATTCCGCGATGTGAAACACTATCGTCGGCGCAAACGCTGGCTTGCTTAAGAGCAGAGTTATGAGCGACCATTTCGACAAGTTGGAAACACGTGATCCTGCGGAGCGGGAATCCGATGTATTTAGCCGGTTGTCAGGATTCCTTCATGATATCCGCACACGAATTCCTGCATGGGAAACACGGCTTGCACAATTTGACATTGATGCAATTGCTTCACGCGCTGCGTTATCTGAAATTCCCGTGTTACGCAAACAAGAGTTGATGGCAGCTCAGGAAAGTGCTCCGCCATTTGGCGGTTTTGTTGATGAAGCGTTTGTTGATGGTAGTCGGATATTCATGTCACCTGGTCCGGTTTGGGAACCACAACCTCCCGGCCTGGATCCATGGCTGGTATCAAGGGCAGCCCACGCTTCAGGCATTCGTAAGGGCGACCTGGTACACAATGGCTTGTCCTACCACATGACTCCTGGTGGCTTTATCATGGATGAGGGAATACGGGCACTAGGTGCACGCGTTTATCCAGCCGGTGTTGGAAATACCGAGATGCAAGTGGATGCTGCAGCTGTATTGAAGCCAACCGCTTTTGCAGGCACGCCGGATTTCCTCAAAGTCATACTCGGCAAAGCCGCGGAAATGGGAAAAGATCTTTCTTCATTCTCAAAAGCGCTGGTTTCCGGTGGCGCGCTCTTTCCGTCACTTCGTGAGGAATACGCGGGGCTTGGTGTTAGCGTTTTGCAAGCGTATGCGACGGCTGACCTCGGTGTAATTGCCTATGAGAGCACCAGTGGTGGTAAGTTGTGCGAAGGCATGGTTTGCAATGAAGGCCTTATCGTGGAGATCGTCCGCCCTGGCACCGATGATCCTGTCCCTGCCGGGGAAGTAGGCGAACTGGTCGTCACCAACTTCAACAATGCCTATCCGCTAATCCGGTTTGGTACAGGAGACTTGTCTGCTGTTCTGGATGAACCATCACCATGTGGTCGCACCAACATGCGTATCAAAGGCTGGATGGGACGTGCGGATCAACGCACCAAAGTCAAAGGCATGTTTGTCGATCCAAAACAGATTGACCAACTCGTAAAGTCAATTGATGGCATTGAGCGCGCCAGATTGATCGTCAGTCGTAAAGGCGAACAAGATGCCATGACCCTTCTAGTTACCGGCAATGGAGATAGTAATACCGTTGCCGGCGCGCTCACTGCGATTACCAAGCTCAAGGGTTCTGTTGAATTTGTCGGCGACTTGCCGAATGACGGCAAGATCATCGATGACCAACGAGACTATGCAGGCTGAGTGAGCGTCAATTTCACAAGCTCAATGCCTGATCAAGATCAGCTATGATATCCTTGGCGTCTTCGATACCAATTGAAACCCGCACTACATCAGGACCGGCACCGGCGGCTACTTTCTGATCATCAGTCAATTGGCGGTGCGTTGTAGAAGCAGGATGAATAATCAGACTTCTGGTATCACCGAGATTGGCGAGATGAGAAAACAACTCAACGGATGAGACCAGATTAACACCGGCTTCATAACCGCCCTTCAAACCGAATGAATAGACACTTCCAAAGCCGTTCTTGAGGTATTTGTCAGCAAGCTTGTGATAGGCGTTGCTTTCAAGGCCAGCGTACTGAACCCATTCGACAGCCTTGTGGGCTTCAAGAAACTTCGCTACTTCCAGGGCATTTTGGCAGTGTTTCTCCATGCGCAAAGGCAGTGTTTCGATACCGGTTAAAATCTGAAATGAGTTGAACGGCGAAATTGCAGCTCCCAGATCACGCAACCCCAATACGCGGCAGGCGATGGCAAACCCAAAATCACCAAATGTTTCGTGGATTGCTATCCCCTGATACTCAGGCCGTGGCTGCGAAAGAAATGGGTATTTGTCGGTTGCTGACCAATCAAAATTTCCACCATCAACGATCGCACCGCCCATGGAGTTGCCGTGGCCGCCCATGAACTTTGTCAATGAATGCACTACAATATTGGCGCCATATTCAAAGGGTTTGCACAGATAAGGCGTGGCCATCGTGTTGTCCACGATGAACGGAATTCCAGCATCCTCAGCAACTTTGGCAACCGCTTCGAGATCGGTAACCACTCCACCAGGGTTTGCTATACTTTCTGCAAATATGGCTTTCGTCTTTGCTGTCACTGCTGCGCGAACTGCACCAATGTCATCCATGTCCACCCAATTCACATTCCAACCGAAACTCTTGAATGAATGGTTGAACTGATTAATCGATCCGCCATAGAGCTTGTTGGACGCGATGAATTCATCCCCCGGGGTGAGTAAAGTGTGAAATACCCCAAATTGTGCGGCATGGCCTGATGCAACGGCAAGTGCTGCGGTTCCGCCTTCCAACATTGCCACTTTCTCTTCGAGAGCAGCCGTAGTTGGATTGGTAATGCGGGTGTAGATATTTCCAAATGCCTGAAGCCCAAAAAGCGAAGCAGCCTGATCTGCATCGTCAAATACATAGGCTGTCGTTTGATAGATCGGCGTCGCACGAGCGCCTGTTACAGGATCAGGTTTGGTACCTGCATGTACTGCAAGCGTTGAAAATCCGGGTTCATCATTCTTCATGAAACTACTCCAAAAAAATACAAGGTATCAATTAATCCGGCCGCCTAAACAACGGCAGTGAACCTGTTGTGCTCTATGACAAACCGTAACGTTGAAATCCTTTTGCGAGCTTCGGTTTGCGGGCAGAAATTTTTCTCGAGGCCACACCTGCCCAGCCAATTTCACCAGACAATCGGGCATACTCTATCTTGGGGCACCGGTTCATGACGACTTGAACATTTTTTTTCCGGGCAAGTGTGGCTGCCTCCTCATTGCGTATCGTCAATTGCATCCAGATAATTTTTGGCAATGGATTGAGTTCAAGAGCATCCTTGGTAATTTGCAACGCTGCTTCGGAACTGCGAAATATATCAACCATATCGATTGGGTCTGGTATGTCGGCTAATGAACCGTATGTTCTGGCGCCACAAATATCCCTACCAGCATGGCCGGGATTAACCGGGAATACTTCGTACCCCTTGGAGATCAAATACTTTACGACAAAATAGGAAGGGCGAACATTTTTTGGACTGGCCCCGACGATCGCAACTGTTTTAACAGAAGCCAGCAATCCTTCAATATATGAGTCTGAATAATCTTCTTCAGTCATTCGCTGTTGGCCAATTCTTTTGCCCGCTCCCGAAGAACAAACTTCTGAATTTTGCCGGTTGAGGTTTTCGGCAAATCCTCAAACACAAAACGCCGTGGTACCTTGAAAGCAGCCAACTTTTCGCGGCACCACGCATCCAGTTCTTCTGTTAATGGTTCACTGGTGCCGTCGTTCAATTCAATAAATGCGCAAGGCGTTTCTCCCCATTTGTCGTGTGGCATGGCAACAACTGCGACGGCAGCCACTGCCTCATGCTTGTAGAGCGCGTCTTCGACTTCAATGGAGGATATGTTTTCTCCGCCGGAAATTATGATGTCCTTGGAGCGGTCCTTAAGCTGTATATAGCCGTCCTCATGCATGACACCCAGGTCGCCGGTATGAAACCAGCCGCCGGCGAACGCCTCCTTTGTGGCGTCGGAATTTTTCAAATACCCTTTCATCACCACATTGCCCTGACACATCACCTCACCAATCGTTTCACCATCAGCAGGTACCGGTTTCATGGTTTCCGGATCACGTACGCTCAGCGCTTCAAGAGCTGAATACCTAACACCTTGCCGGGCTTTCAGCGCTGCCTGCGCCGCAAGGTCCAAATTATCCCATTCGGCTTTCCAGTCATTAACAACAGCTGGACCATAAATTTCAGTCAGGCCATAGAGATGTGTGACATTAAAGCCAGCTTTTTTCATGGACGCCAGAACTGCCTCAGGGGGAGGCGCGGCGGCAGTAAAAAATTCAACTTCGTGATCAAGTTCACGCTTGTCTTCTGTTGAAGTGGATAGAATAGTCGACATCACGACTGGCGCCCCACAAAGGTGAGTAACCTTGTGATCAGCCAACGCATCCCAAATGGGTTTTTGGCGCACCCAGCGTAAGCAAACATGGGTTCCCGCAATGACCGATAGTGTCCATGGGAAACACCAGCCATTACAATGAAACATCGGTAAAGTCCAAAGATACACCGAATGTTTCGGCATCGAAGCGGTTAGCGCATTACCTTGCGCAAGCAAATAGGCTCCCCGGTGATGATAGACTACCCCCTTGGGATTTCCAGTAGTACCGGAAGTGTAATTGAGCGAAATGGCGTCCCACTCGTCGGTCGGCATTAGCCATTGAAATTCCGCATCACCGGAAGCAAGGAACGTTTCGTAGTCGACCGAACCCAACAATTCACCATTCTGGGGGAACTCCGGATCATCGTAATCGATGATCAGTGGATTTACCTTGGCAAGTGCGATTGCTTCCTTGATGGTTGATGCAAATTCACGGTCGGTGATAAGTACCTTGGTATCAGCGTGATCCAGCTGGAATGCGATTACAGCAGCGTCCAACCTGGTATTGAGCGAATGCAAAACTGCTCCACACATAGGTACTCCGTAGTGTGCTTCCAGCATTGGAGGGGTGTTGGCGAGCATGGCTGTGACTGTGTCGCCGGTGGTGATTCCGCTTTCCCTCAATGCAGATCCAAGTTGACGGGATCGCGCATAAAACTCAGCGTAGTTTATCTTTGACTTTCCATGGACAATCGCAATTTGTTTGGGGAAGACGCATGCAGAACGCTCCAGAAATGTGAGCGGCGTCAGCGGCTGGTAGTTGGCCGGTTCTTTGTCCAAATCAGTGTTGTAGGGATTACTCATGTTCACTTCTGCTCAATTTATTCGTCATGCCAATCCGGATCCCGTTTTTCAATGAAAGCGTTGATGCCCTCTTCAGCATCCCGTTTCAACATATTTTCAACCATCACCTGGGAAGTATATTCATAAGCCTCAGGCAGGGTCATCTCCACTTGCCGGTAGAAAGCCTCCTTGCCAATTTTCAAGGTCATTGCCGATTTTGATGCAATCGTGCTGCTCAGCTTTTCCAATTCTTTGTCCATTTCGCTTTCAGGTATCGCCTTGTTGATCAAGCCGATGGATACAGCAACTTTTGCCTTAACCGGTTCACCGGTCAAAAGCATATGCATCGCCTGTTTGCGTGGAACGTTGCGTGACAAAGCCACCATTGGCGTAGAGCAAAAAAGACCAATGTTCACGCCCGGCGTCGCAAAGCTTGCCTCTTCGGTTGCTACAGCCAAATCACAACTGGCAACGAGCTGACACCCCGCTGCGGTTGCAACACCACGAACATCTGCAATCACAGGCAAGCGATGGCTGACAATCCGTTGCATGACAGAAGAACAAAGTTTCATTGTCTTTTCAAAGAATTCCCGCCCCCGGTCTTCATTCTTTCTGGCTTCAGACATTTCCTTCAAATCGTGACCAGGGCAGAAAACAGGCCCTTTTGCAGAAATTATAATTACGCGTGCTTTTGCATCCGCCTCGGCTGTCTTGAGTGCGCTACCTATGGCGCTCAGCATTTTTACTGACAGAGCGTTACGTGATTGAGGTCGATTTAGACATATTGTGAATACATCTCCTCTTCTTCCAGCAAGGACAATATCTTCTGCCATGATTTTTTCCTGTATGCGCGCAAGCAAGATGCCATGATTTCATTTTCTGGTTGAAGGATCAAGCGAATGATAAAATGGTATTATGGACTTGTGCTTGCCATATCACGCTACAATGATAGCCTTGAAGCACAGGTCAATAGGGAGAGAAAACATGTTAAAGAAAATTACTCACTTGGCGATGATTTCGGCGGTTGCATGCACTTTCGTCGGTGTGGAAGCCTATGCCGCAACCAAATGGAACGTTTCTGTGTGGGGAAAGCGCAGGGCATTTACTGAGCATGTTGAAAAGCTTGCGGAACTGGTATCTGCCAAAACCAACGGTGATTTCACAATGAACGTTTCCTACGGGGGGCTGTCCAAGAACAAGGAAAATCTCGATGGCATTTCCATTGGAGCCTTCGAGATGGCACAGTTTTGCGCCGGTTATCACCGTGACAAGAACCCCACGATTACGGTTCTTGAGCTGCCTTTTCTGGGTGTTACCAATTTAAACGAAGAAGTTGCTGTTAGCCATGCGGTATACAAACATCCTGCAGTTCAAAAAGATCTGGCGCGCTGGAATGCAAAATTGCTGATGACCTCACCGATGCCGCAATACAATATAGTCGGAACCGGTGAACCCCGTGACACACTCGACAAATTCAAGGGTATGCGAGTGCGGGCCACGGGCGGTCTTGGCAAGGCGTTTGAAGCGGTAGGTGCAGTGCCAACGTCGGTGACGGCTACCGAGGCATATCAGGCGATGGAATCCGGTGTCGTGGACACGGTTGCATTTGCGCAACATGCACATTTGAGTTTTGGCACAATCAATCAGGCCAAATGGTGGACAGCAAACTTGAACCCCGGCACTGTAAACTGCCCGGTTGTTGTGAACACCGATGCCTACGAGGCTCTATCCGACGAACACCGTGCTGCGCTTGATGATTCAATTGATGAAGCAATTGCCCACTATCTTGAGAACTATGGAAAGCTGCTGGAAAAGTGGGATTCGGTATTGGCGGAAAAGAGTGTTCAAAAAGTCAGCATTGCAGAATCGGAAATTGCCGCTTTTCGCAAGGCAGCGGCTGACCCAATTCGTGAAAAATGGATTGCCGATATGGAAGCACAAGGCTTGCCCGGCCAGGAACTTTATGACCTTGTCATGAAAACCCTAAATGATCATCGTGCATCCAACTAACGCAAATCAGCCGCTCGGTTCACCCGGGCGGTTTTTCTTGTAGAACTCCACGATGGTAAGCGCATCGAAAATACTTGAGGATGAAAGCCTTTTAAGCCGACTGGACAGATTATTCATCAAGCTTGAACGGATTTTTGCCTTGCTCAGTGGATTGGCTGTGTTCTCGCTGATGTTTCTGGCTGTTTACTCCGTGACCGGACGCAAATTTTTCAACAGCCCGCTCGCCGGTTACGTAGACTGGATAGAACAGATCATGCCGCTGATTGCAGTCATGGGTATTTCATGGGTGCAGCGGGAAGGTGGACACATCCGTATGGATCTGCTCGTGGGCCGTTTAAAGGGCCGAGCCCTGTGGGCGGCTGAACTCATTTCTGTTTTGTTGATCCTTTTGTTGATGGTTTGTCTTGTGTATGGCAGCTGGTCGCACTTTGGCCGCAGCTTTGACTTCTCAAGTCCCATGTGGAGCCGGGATAGTTCCATTGATATCGGCCTTCCAATCTGGCCGGCGAAATTGCTGGTCCCCATTGCCTTTTCGACAATCTGCCTGCGCCTGCTATTGCAGGTATGGGCGTATGGGTGTGCATTTGTTCGCAATTCCGAAACGCCAGTTGCTGTTCCCCTGAAGTTGGAAATTGCAGAGCAAGCGGCAGCGGAAGCAGAACAACTGCAAGGGCGGGACTAACACCATGGAACCGACCGAAATTGGCCTTTGGATTACTGGTGGATTATTGGTCATGGTGGTGCTTGGAATGCGCGTGGCCTTCGCCGCAGGACTTGCGGGATTCATAGGATTGATTTGGATCCGATGGAATGGTTATGATTACGATCCAGAACGGTTTTTCAAGGCCTTTGAAATCAGCGCAAAGATCGCAGGGCAAGTCCCACATTCCAAGATTTCAACACAGGTACTTTCGCTTATCCCGGTATTCATTCTGATTGGCTATTTAGCTTACTACGCGGGGTTGACCCGTGCCCTGTTTGAAGCTGCCAAACGCTGGGTGGCTTGGTTGCCAGGTGGCTTGGCAGTATCCACAATATTTGCTACAGCCGGATTTGCTGCAGTGTCTGGTGCAAGCGTTGCTACCGCTGCGGTATTTGCGCGGATAGCAATACCGGAAATGCAAAGTATCGGCTATAACAAGCGCTTTGCAGCCGGTGTTGTTGCTGCGGGGGGTACTCTCGCCTCGCTCATTCCCCCGTCGGTAATATTGGTTATCTACGCAATAATCGTTGAACAGGATGTGGGCAAACTTCTCCTTGCCGGCTTTATTCCAGGAGCATTTTCGGCACTGGTTTACGCAATAATGATTGTGGGAATCGCAGTAGTTTTCAAAACGGTTGGACCACCTGTCACCGGTTTTACATGGAAACAGCGATTTGCATCACTACCCGGTGCGCTCCCCATCGTGGCGGTCGTCGTGATTATCATTTTCTTTGTCTATAATCCATTTGGTGATGCCTGGGGTACCCCGACTGAAGGCGGCGCTGTGGGGGCATTCATCGTTTTCTGCATGGCACTATTTCGAGGGTTGCGATTGGCAGAGCTGAAATCCGCCCTGCTGGAAACCGCCAAATTGTCAGTGATGATATTCACTATCATCTGGTGTGTGCTCATTTTTGTTCGATTTCTCGCATTTGCAGGTTTACCTGAAGCTTTTGCAGCCTGGATTACGTCGCTGGAAATGACCCCTATCCTGATCCTGATTTCAATACTTCTCGGTTACGCAGTCCTGGGAATGTTTATGGACGCAATTGGTATGTTGCTGCTAACGCTACCGGTTGTGTATCCGGCAGTCATGGCTCTCAATGGTGGCGAGGCGGTTTCTGCTACTGAAAGCACTTTCGGTATGTCGGGCGAAATGTGTGCAATATGGTTTGGAATTCTTGTTGTCAAAATGGCGGAGTTTTGTCTGATTACCCCGCCAATCGGTCTCAATTGTTTTGTGGTAGCGGGCGTAAGACCGGATCTCAGTGTTCAAGATGTCTTTAGAGGCGTAATGCCGTTTTTTGTTGCTGATGCAGTGACTATTGGTCTTCTGGTTGCATTTCCGGCAATCGTGCTTTGGCTACCACGCCTGGTAGGTTAACGAAATCAAGCCGGGACTGTTTGTTTGAAAAATTCAGCCATTTGTGCCGCAAAATCCTTGGCATTGTTCTCGCGTTGCAGATCTGACAACGCAGCTGCAGCCTGGTCTTCCGGAATTACGGATCCCCTGCGAATCTCAACCAAATCACGAATAAAATCCTGACTGAATTCCGGGTGCGGCTGAATGCTCATTGCATTTCCCTTGTAGGAAAATCCCGCGTGTTTGCAAAACTCAGATGTTGCAGTTGTAGTAGCATCAGGAGGCGCCACAACGACCTGATCCTGATGCATCGCCAACAATGTGGTTTTATCGCCATTGGAATATTCGTAATCCTGATTCCCCACACCCCACTTGCCGCCAAATTTTTCAACTTTGCCACCGAGGGCCTGGGCCATGATTTGATGCCCAAAACAAACGCCAACCAATGGAACCCCTGATGCGTATATCTCTCTTATGAAATCTTCGAGGGGCGGAATCCAAGGATGGTCTTCGTAGGCGCCGTGCCGTGAACCGGTAATCAACCAGCCATCAGCATCATTCACGGATTCAGGAAAAATATTGTCCACCACCGGCCAAGTTTGGTACTGAAAGCCGTAGCCATCCAGAAGCTCAGCAAACATTTCCGGATAGGCACCGTGTTTCTTGGCCAGCTCGTCTGGCACGTGTCCTGTTTGCAATATTCCAATTTTCATTTGGCGGTCTCCAGCTTGCATTTCATTTATGGTGTCACCGCAAGGTTGGCAAGTCCAGATTGACAAGACATGCTATCTGTTGAACCTTCATTCATTCAATATATGAGAATTCTCAAATCCAATTGGCCAGGTGTTCTTTGATGTTGCAATTTGACGATGAAACTACGCGACTGCTGGAGATTGTTTATCAAGGTGCTGACGTGACTCGCAGACGCCAGGCATCGTTTGATGCTTTGCGGCCGATTTCTGGGGATATAATTGTTGATATTGGCTGCGGTAACGGTTTGTTGACTGCTGAATTGGCACGCGCTGTCGGCTCTACGGGGAAAGTGGTCGGTATCGACCCCAGTGACACCATGACGAAACCCGCAATTGATCGTTGCGGTGAATTTGAATGGGTATCAATATTAAAGGGAACAGCAGGCGAATTGCCCTTGGATTCGGCATCCGCTGAAAAGGCGGTGTCTGTGCAGGTTTTTGAGTATCTCGACGATGTTCCGGGAGCAATCAGGGAAGCTAATCGTGTCTTGAAACCGGGTGGAAAGCTGGTCATTGGTGACATCCATCTCGACAGCCTGGTCTGGTTTAGCGATGATCCGGAACGCATGGACCGGATGATTAATGCATGGGATAGTCACTTTTCGGAGCGTGGCGTATCAGCCCTGTTGCCTCCAATTATGCGAGAGAATGGATTCATCGTGGATGATATCCGACCCGTGGTGATTGTGGATTTTACTCTTAAGCCGGATGGGCTTGCATTCATGATGATGCAGTTGATGCACCGCTATGCAATCAAAAACCAATTTCTCCCTGAAGAAGAGGTTCAAGCTTGGCTCAAAGAACAGCAATCTCTGGCAATTGCCGGGCGTTTCTTTTATTCAATCACGCATTTTGTGGTGTGTGGTACAAAAGTTTCAGAATTGCTGAAATAATTGGGGGGGAACCCGAGGAATGCCCGAAACCATGAAAATTGATGGAAGCTGTCATTGCGGTGAAATCGAATATGAAGGTGAGTTGGACCCCAGTAAAGTTGGAATTTGCCACTGCCACGACTGCCAGTCATTGTCTGCCTCAGCTTATAGAACAGTCGCGGTTGTTGCTGGGGACGCTTTCAAAATTACCAAAGGCACACCCAAGGAGTATTTAAAGGTTGCGGAAAGTGGCAATCAAAGAGTTCAGGCATTTTGCGGAACCTGCGGTTCCGGAATTTATTCAGCCGATGTAGGTGACAATCCATTTACTTATGCGGTTCGGGTTGGAACAATCCGTCAGCGCGCAGAACTTGTTCCAAAATTTGAACTATGGCGTGAGTCAGCATTGTCTTGGTTGCCTGAATTTGATTGTCAGAAAAAGTTTGACAAAGGCGTAAAGTAATTCGCCGGGTTGTAGTTCATCCGATTAAGCTAAACTGAACGTTGCCAACCATGCGGTTAAATCCGTCTCTTGAAGCTTGTATGAAGTGTGTGGCGGAAGTAGAACCAATTCAAAATTCCATTAATTAGCAAGAACCAGGAACAGTATCCGATGTCATATGAGTATCTGAAAAAAGCCAATTTGACTGCATCCAGCGACTCACAGAATGTTCGTGAAACAGTTCAAACGATACTGGACGACATTGAGGCGCGCCGCGATGAAGCGGCCCTGGAATATGCGGCCAAATTTGATAATTACGATGGCAATATCAGGCTCACAGCAGAGGAAATTGAAGCCGCCACCGCACTGGTACCGGATAAACTCAAGCAGGATATTCAGTTTGCCCATGCCAATGTTCGACGATTTGCCGAAGCACAGAAATCAACCTGTTCGGATGTGGAAATTGAAGTTGTTCCAGGCCTTGTTGCCGGACAAAAGAGTATCCCCGTAAATACCGCTGGATGTTACATTCCCGGCGGACGATACAGCCACATTGCTTCCGCGATCATGACCGTTACCACTGCAAAAGTTGCGGGCTGCAAGTATATTGTGGCCTGTTCACCACCACGCCCGGATGTTGGAATCGCACCTGCGATCGTGTACGCTGCCCACATCTGTGGTGCCGACACAATTCTGGCACTTGGTGGTGTGCAGGGGGTCGCAGCGATGGCATTCGGCCTCTTTGAACTTCCTGCTGCGGATATACTGGTTGGACCGGGAAACCAGTTTGTTGCCGAGGCAAAGCGAATTCTCTTCGGCCGCGTGGGCATCGACATGTTTGCGGGACCTACCGACAGTCTTATCCTTGCAGACAAAACCGCAGATCCTGATATCGTTGCTGCTGACCTCGTTGGACAAGCCGAACATGGATACAATTCACCGGTTTGGTTGATTACAGATGATCGTAAACTCGCCGAGGAAGTTATTGAATTGGTTCCGCCTTTGATTGCCGACCTGCCTGAAACCAACAGCCAAAATGCTGAAGCGGCATGGCGCGACTATGCTGAAGTGATCCTTTGTGACAACCGCGAGGAAATGGCCACCAAGTCTGATGAATATGCACCTGAGCATCTGACGGTCCAGGCTGAGGATTTAGACTGGTGGCTTGATAATTTGAGCTGCTATGGATCGCTTTTCCTCGGTGAGGAAACAACCGTGGCCTTCGGCGACAAAGCTTCTGGCACTAACCACGTTCTGCCAACTTCACGCTCTGCCACTTACACTGGCGGGCTTTCTGTGCACAAATACATGAAAATTGTCACATGGCAACGCGCGACACGCGACGGTGCAAAACCAATTGCTGAAGCCACTGCCCGTATTTCCCGACTTGAAGGTATGGAAGGCCATGCCCGAACGGCGGATATTAGATTGAAAAAATACTTCCCAAATGAGGAATTTGACCTTAAAGCAGTCGAATAGATCTTTAGTTGGGATTCGAACGGGCAAAGAATCCGGAATTTGTTCCAGTTCCTGATCTACCAGGAAATCTGAACAGATTACTTATGACACCTATTTGACCAATGTTCGGGCAAAGAAGTTCAACATTTTTCGGTGTTTCCACTGTTTTGGAAATCGCGCAAACAACCCAATCATCTTAATGTCCAGATTGAATAACGAGGAACTACACAATGAAACTTTCACACATAGCAACGGCTGCATTTTCAGTGTTTATGTTGTCTGCGTCCGGCCAAGTGCTTGCAAGCAGCGAAAATCCAGATTGCAAAAGCCTTTGGCCCAACAAGAAGATTGAATGCCTGCAGGAAGAAATTACCAAGAACCAATCCAGGGTTGGTGCTCTGAGTTCGCGGGTAAGGTCACTCAAAAACAAGGTTGGCTCATTGCAGTCAAAAGTCACAGAACTGCAGGAAACCGTTTCGCTGCTGCAAAGTCAGGTAGCAGTTAAAGCTGACAAGACAGAACTTTCAAACAAAGCGGATAAATCTGTCCTGTCTACAAAAGCGGACAAATCTGAACTGGCCAGCAAAGCTGACAAGTCTGACGTGGCAAATGCCGCCAGTAACAGCGGAGCTTCGTTAATTGGTCAAAAAATTCGAATCAAATCAGATGCTGGTGATTGTCTGACTATCAAGGATAATACTATTTCCCTCGCAGCCTGCGGCACCGGTGGAGCGAGCAGTTTCGTGCTGGAGCAGTAGTACTGCAAAATCAAGCGTTTTACATTAAGCGATGATTTTATCATGGCCTGGGGCGTTCGCGCCTTGGGCCTTTTTTCTGCAGAAACCGGTTTAAACGTAGCGTCTGCCCACAATGAAAGATGCAACCACAAATGACCCTTTCCCGGTCACTTTGAACAAAACTGTGGGATCATGACAACCGGGATGGAAAAATTACAACTTACTATCAAAAAAATGCAACTTACTTACCTTAGGGCAGTATTGCCGCGTGGGTTTAAAGATGCTTATCTTTCCTTATCAATCCCAGCATATAGGCAATTTTGGGGGATGATAATAGGGAGGAATAGATGTCCAAAAATTTAAATCGAAGAAAATTTCTTAAGGGTGGGGCTATAGCCGCCACTGCTACAGCAGGAGCGCTGGCTGCGCCAGCAGTAGCACGTGCCGAGCCGGTTGTACTCAAAATGCAGGCAGCATGGGGCGGCGGCATTTTTCTTGAAAATGCGAAATCTTATGTAGATCGCGTTCATGCGATGGCTGGCGATGCTTTGAAAATTGATTTGCTGGCTGTTAATGCGGTTGTGAAAACAAGCCAGATGCAGGATGCGGTTCACCGCGGTGTGCTTGATGCGGCCCATTATGTGCCAGCCTACTGGTATTCAAAGTCCAAAGCTGCATCGTTGTTTGGCACGGGTCCTTGCTTCGGCTGGTCTTCTCAGGAAGTTCTTGGCTGGGTTTACTATGGTGGTGGCCAGGAGTTGTTTGACGAACTCATGGGTTCGCTAGGACTCAACGTTGTCTCATACTTCAATAGCCCGATGCCCGCGCAGCCACTTGGTTGGTTCAAAGAACATATCACCGACGCTTCGCAGATGAAGGGTCTGAAGTATCGCACCGTTGGCCTAGCAGCTGATGTGTTGCTGGAAATGGGAATGTCTGTTGTTCAGCTTCCAGGTGGCGAAATTCAGCCAGCCATGAAATCCGGCCTGATTGATGCGGCAGAATTCAATAACCCGACTTCCGACCGCGATTTTGGTATGCAAGATGTGTCAAAAGACTATCATCTGGCGTCATTCCACCAGAGCCAGGAATTCTTTGAAGTAACCTTCAACAAAGATAAGCATAATTCATTGCCTGCCGAACTTCAGGCTATTTTGAAACATGCATCGGAAGCAGAAAACTCCAACTTCTACTGGCACAACACCAAACGTTACGCGGACGACCTCGTTAAACTGCGCGATGAACAAGGAGTGAATGTCTGGAGAACCCCGGATTCGGTGATGGCTGCCCAACTGGAAGCTTGGGACATTGTTGTCGATCGGCTGTCAGGCGAGGATGCATTTTTTGCAAAGGTGATTGATTCCCAGAAAACCTATGCGAAGAATGTAATGAACTACCTGAATCTCAACCAGCCTGACTACAAGCTGGCTTACAAACACTACTTCGGATAAGCCCACCCGATAATGATAATTGTTCCGGGGGTCAATTCCAGACCCCCGGTGCTATTTGACTCAAAGCTGGGAGGCTATCCTGGAAAAAATTGTATACGCAATTGAAGGCTTGAGTGTCTGGATTGGCAGAGCGTTTGGCTGGTGCATTTTGATCCTTACACTTTCTGTCTCTTATGAGGTTTTTGTTCGTTACGTACTCAATGCTCCGACAGTTTGGGCATTTGACATGATGGTTCAAATGTATGGCGCCTTATTCTTGATGGCGGGGCCTTATGCGCTTGCGCAGGATACCCATGTCCGCGGTGACGTATTGTACCGGTTGTTTCCGGTAAAGTGGCAAGCGCGCCTGGATTTCACTTTGTACATCTTGTTTTTCTTTCCCGGTATGATGGCCCTTTTTTGGTATGGCTGGGAGATTGCGAGCGATAGTTGGCGCTACAAGGAAGTTAGCTGGAACAGTCCCGCTCGAATTCAAATTTACTTTTTTAAAACCCTGATACCAGTAGCCGGGTTCTTGTTGATGTTGCAGGGGGTCGCTGAGCTTATTCGATGCTGGAAAGCGATGAAAACCGGTCGATGGATGAAACGTCTTGATGATGTGAAAGAAACTGAAGATTTGCTCGTCGGCACCCGTGAGGGATAGGGCAATATGGAAAACATTCAAAAAGTTATGAAGGGCCGGGGATGACAAATCCAGAAGTCGCAATATTGATGCTGTGCTTGTTTATTGTACTGGTACTTCTCGGTTTCCCGATTGCATTTACGCTTCTTGCGATGGGTGTGGGATTTGGTTACTACGCCTATTATTCAGGTGGCATTACCTCGTTTTCAGATATCTTCAACAACCAGATTTTCTATCTATTAAACCAGAATACCTATTCGGTGATGGAAAACGACACATTGGTGGCAATTCCGTTATTTCTGTTCATGGGATACGTGGTTGAGCGCGCCAACATCGTAGACAAATTGTTTTATTCGCTGCAAATGGCGGCTCGTAATTTACCAGGTTCAATGGCAATTGCTGCACTCATAACTTGCGCTGTGTTTTCAACTGCTTCCGGTATTGTTGGTGCAGTTGTAACCCTAATGGGTTTGCTGGCGTTTCCAGCTATGGCCAATGCGCGTTACAAAAAGGATTTCGCAGCAGGTGTGATTTGTGCTGGTGGCACATTGGGTATCCTAATTCCGCCGTCGATCATGCTGATCGTATATGCAGCAATTGCGGAACTCTCGCCGCTTCGTCTGTACGCGGCTGCGGTCTTTCCAGGTCTGATGCTGGCCGGATTTTATATTCTGTACGTGATTGTCCGGGTGTACATCAATCCGGAAATTGCGCCCAAACCCAAAAATGAGGATGTTCCTCCAAAAAGCCAGATCTATTGGCAGTTACTGGTATCATTTGTCCCACTTACGTTACTTATCATGCTGGTTTTGGGATCCATACTGGGTGGCTTGGCCACACCAGCTGAAGCTGCAGCAATGGGGGCATTTGGCGGACTTCTTCTTGCCGCACTTTACCGCTCACTCACTTGGCAAAAAGTAAAGGAAAGTGTCTTTCTGACGGCCAAGGCAACTGCAATGGTTTGCTGGTTGTTTGTCGGTTCCTGGACCTTTGCATCGGTGTTCTCCTACCTTGGCGGCCACGATGTGGTTGAGGGATGGTTCCTAGCAATGAGCTTGGAAACTTGGCAGTTCCTCGTACTTGTGCAGCTAATTATCTTTGTCCTCGGTTGGCCGCTCGAATGGTCGGAAATCCTGATTATCTTTGTGCCGATCTTCCTGCCAATGCTGGATACATTCGGCGTAAATCCATACTTTTTCGCTATGTTGGTCGCATTGAACCTGCAGACCTCTTTTCTGACTCCACCCATGGCAATGTCAGCCTACTACCTGAAAGGTGTACTGAAGGACCAGATTGAGCTAATGCAGATTTTCCGCGGAATAATGCCTTATCTGGCAATAGTAATATTCTGCATGGTGTTGATGTATCAGTTCCCTGGAATTGCCCTGTGGTTCCCGGATTATCTGTTCGGCAAATATATCCCGTAGTCAGAGCGCGTCATGCCCAACACTCTCAGCGCGAGCGATGCGATACGCAAAATCAGGGACGGTACACTGACCTCTGAGGAAATAATCAGTGCATGTCTTGCCCGTATTGATCAAACCGATGACCAGATAAAGGCCTGGGTTCATCTAGATAGAGATATTGCACTTGCCCAGGCAAGGGAGAAGGATGCAATTCGGCAATCTGGAAAACCCATGGGTGCATTGCACGGTATTCCAGTCGGGATTAAGGACATTGTCGACTGCAGGGAGTACCCGACCGAGTGTGGAACGAGCATATACAACGGCAACAAGCCTGCACAAGATGCAGCAATTATCGAACGCCTGCGCGATGCCGGTGCGGTTATCCTTGGTAAGACCGCTACCGCTGAACTCGCCTTTGTTGAGCCCGCCAAGACCAGAAACCCGCATAATGTGGAACACTCGCCTGGAGGATCTTCGAGTGGTTCTGCTGCCGCTGTTGCTGCTTATCAAGTGCCTCTGGCAATCGGAACTCAGACGAATGGCTCCGTGATACGGCCTGGTTCATTTTGCGGGACTTTTGCATTTAAACCCACAAGGGGAGTGATTTCGCGCCGGGGTATTCTCCAAACTTCAAAATCGCTAGATCAAGTCGGTGTGTTCACACGCTGTGCTGAAGATGCGGCTTTGATTGCAGACGTGATTGGTGGGTACGATCAAAATGATAGCAAAAGCTACGACCGCCCTCGCCCGGCCATGCTCGCAGGATATCATTCTGACGTTCCCAGTGATCCCATTTTTGCATGGTTTGAGATGCCATATAATGACCGGTTATCTGATGATGCACGGGAAGGCATCGAAGAGCTAATGGAGGCTCTGGGAAACTGTGTGGAAAGATACCCAGTTCCTGATACGCTCTCCGGATTGGTGCAGGTTCACAATAAAATTCACGAGTATGAAATTTGCCGTCATTTGGAGCGCGAATTCACCAACCATTGGGATCAGATCAGTGCGCAACTGCAAGCGGTTATCGAACGAGCCAGATTAATCAGCGATTCTGAATATGCGGATGCATTGGAAGTGATGTCTTCTGCCGATTCATTCTTTGCAGACTTTTTCAACGACTATGATGCGATCATTGCGCCAAGCTCAACCGGAGAAGCGGTGACGTTCGGGAAAAGCACGGGAGATCCCGTCTTCTGTACTATCTGGACGCTTGCCGGATTACCCTGTCTTAATCTCCCAATACTGGTAGGCAGTAATGAAATGCCGATTGGCGTCCAGTTGATTGGGGCAGTGGAGGAAGACGATCGATTGTTCCGAACTGCCAACTGGTTGTTGACAGAGCTTCGTGGAGATGCAGACTAGATTCAAGGGAATTTGATTATGCTTTCACGTACTACAAGAAAGATTGTTGCATTGATCGCCACCGCGTTGCTTGTAATTTTTATCCTAGGATTAGCGTACAGCATTTCTACCGGTTTTGCCGGTTTTTGGGGAGGCTTGCCGTTCTGGGTGATATCTGTCTTGGTTCTCTCAATGGCTGCATATGATATGTGGGATGAGTGCTTTAGGACCAAATCGTAGCGATGTCCAAAAATCCTGTTTTGTGGATATCGCGCAAGCTTTCAGATGCGACGTTGAAGCGAGCGCACGAGAATTACGACGTCATTGTCGACATGAATGACGGAACCCACAAGGCTGATGAAATCGTGTCGATGAGTTCGAAGGTAGATGCGATACTCCCCTGCCACACGGAAATATTTAGTGCAGCTGTAGTTGCAAGGCTGAATGAAAGGGTGAAAATTATTGCCAATCATTCAGTTGGCGTTGATCACTGCGATTTAACAGCACTAAAAGCGCGTGGCATTGTTGTCACCAACACACCGGATGTTCTGTCCGATGCAACCGCTGAAATTGCCATGCTCCTTTTGCTTGGTGCTGCCCGACGTGCGGTGGAAGGAGATCGACTGGTTCGTACAGGTAAGTGGAATTTCTGGAGTCCGTCATTTATGGTCGGAAAACAGGTTAGTGGGCAAAGGGTAGGGATCATAGGAATGGGTCGCGTTGGCCAGGTAGTTGCAGAACGCTGCCGCGGTTTTGAAATGGAAGTCCACTATCACAATCGGAAACGATTGCCTGATGATCTGGAAAAGGGGGCCAAGTTTCATGAAAACATTGAAAGTCTTCTGGCCGTTTCAAATTTTCTTTCATTGAATTGCCCTGCCACACCGCAAACAGAGGGATTGATGAATGCCAAAAGGTTTGCGCAGTTGCCGGATGGGGCGGTTATTGTGAATACTGCGCGCGGTGCACTGATTGATGAAGATGCGTTGATTGCAGCAATTGAATCTGGAAAACTGTCTGCTGCCGGTCTTGATTGTTTCGTGACCGAACCGGGCGGTAATCCCGCATTTGCCAGGTATCAAAACATATTTATGTTACCGCATATTGGCAGCGCAACAGTAGAGACCAGGGATGCAATGGGGTTCAGGGCACTGGATAATCTGGATGCCTATTTTTCAGGCAGGGAGCCTGTAGATCGCGTTGCCTGATCAATGGTTTATTTTTCGGTATCCAGAAAGCTACTTAACTGCAACCCGGTAGCCTGCGCGCGGAAAATGGACACAAACGGTCCCAACACTTTTTGTATTCCGTTCTATCGTAATCGTCTCGGCATCGGCCCTGTGTATCTTGCCTTCAACGGGTTGCTCTCCACCGTCAACATCAGGACTAACGCAAACATTCATTCCCTCAACCAACCCCTGTGTTTCGTTTGGAGCCACTCCTGTAACTGGTTCGGGATTTGCGTTAAGCGCCGTCGCCATTGCATCTTCGGGGTTCATATTGCTGGACGAGCCATGACCAATCTCTCGAACTTCGTTTTCCCATCGTTCAAGGTCGACAAACTCGGAGAGGAATGGCGGGCCACCAGACCAACGACCCCGCACAAACCAGACAACGCTGTATATCTGGGCGTCGATAGCAGCAGGGGACGATCCGAGAAGAAAGTTTCGCCCATCGCCCAGCTGATTATTCAACCACAACAATGGTGCCCGCAACTGTGAAACCAAATGTGAAAGCTGGGCATTGGCAGATTTTAAGCCCTCTGCCCAGTTTTCACCCAAATACAAACGCCCACGATCCTTTGCAAAGTTCCCAGGCAGATCATCACCGGCTGCCCCAAGAACAATTTTTACTCCAAGATCAAACAAGTCTCCGTCCGTCCATCGACTGAGGCACCACATCAAACCTGCATCAGAAACCGGCATTAAGAAAGGAGTCGGGTATCGTCGCTCCAATTCGCGAATAATGCATTGACTATCGCAATATATATCCGCACCGATTTGCATCACCGGTGTGCGGCGATAGCCACCTGTAAGTGCCGTAAGCATCGGCTTCGGTGGAATACGTGGTATCTCGACATTGCGCCATGACAGCCCCTTGATACCCAGAGCCACTCTAACCTTTTCAGCTACAGGAGATTGCGGGTAGTTGTGTAGAATGATTTCCGAGATTGGATCAGACACATTCATTTCCTGTAGGTTACCTGCTCATTGGATGGATGGAGAATGGTGGAGCTAGGCGGAATCGAACCGCCGACCTCTTGCATGCCATGCAAGCGCTCTCCCAACTGAGCTATAGCCCCTGATCCACATATACGCCATGCTCAATCTGAATTGACGTAACGAACAGGTATTGGTGCCCGGCGGCTTCTAATTGCGCCAGGGATAAATTACAAGCGAGGTTAAACCTCGTCATCTTTTCCTTCAACTCCAACGATCACGTCTGACAGGTCGTCATCATCATCGTCTGTTTCAAGGAATGTATTGTCGTCAGCAGCGTCATCATCATCGTCATCGTCAACGTCAGGAATATCCGGGATATCCGGAATTTCATCGTCATCGGAGTCATCAGAGACTTCAGCATCCGCATCTTCAAGGCTGATGATTTCCGGTGCATCATCGTCATCGTCATCGGTATCAACGGTAGCGTCTTTGCTTACCGGTGTTTCTTTTTTCGTTTCTTCTTCCGGTTTTGGAGCTTTCTCCTTCACAACCGGTTCTGGTTCTGGTTCGCCCTCAAAAAAAGTAAGCGGATACTCTTTTTGGGTGTATGGAGAAATTATGGGATCCTTTTCAAGATCGTAGAATTTTCTTCCGGTCTCGGGACAAACCCGTTTGGTCCCCAACTCAGCCTTGGCCACAGTACACCTCTTTTGATGAATTTCGGCGATTCCCATAGCTTTCAATTGCGGCTGTGTCAAAACCAAATTTGGTTTCTCGACGATGTTTTATTTTCAGTCAGCAATAACTGGTGACCTGCAAGAACGCCTGTGATAGAGGATCGGCAAGTTTTAAGGATTTTGAGCAGGGTATTTTCATCTAGCACATGTCGCTCACATCAAGAAAATTACACGGCCTGAATGGTGATTGCACCGTGCCTGGAGACAAGTCCATTTCCCATCGTGCACTCATGTTGGGAGGGCTTGCCAGCGGTAAAACACGCATTACTGGCCTTTTGGAAGCAGAAGATGTCCTGAACACACTAAAAGCGATGCAAGCCGTTGGCGCCCAAGCTGAAAAGCAAGGCGAAGAGTGGCATTTAGTCGGTACCGGAAACGGTGTTTTGTTGGCACCAGAAAATGACCTGGATTTTGGAAATTCCGGAACAGGTTGCCGGTTATGCATGGGTTTGTTTGGTGCTTATGACTTTCCAACCCGGTTTATTGGCGATGCTTCCCTATCCTCCAGGCCGATGGAACGAATTCTTGCTCCGTTGAAGCGGATGGGGGTTCAGGTTGACGAGATGCAAGAAGGCGACCGATTGCCCATTACCCTGCGAGGACCCTGGCAAACCGCACCAATTGAGTATCGGGTACCGGTTCCTTCAGCCCAGGTTAAATCTGCTGTTTTGTTGGCCGGATTGAACACGCCGGGGATCACTCGTGTTATCGAACCGCACCTTACACGCGACCATACTGAAAAGATGTTGGCAGGATTCGGAGCGGAAATTGGAGTGGAGACTGGCAAAAGCGGAGAGCGCCGGATCAGTCTGGTCGGCCAAGGTAAACTCACCGGGCAGGATGTAATTGTTCCTGCAGACCCTTCTTCTGCTGCTTTTCCGATGGTTGCGGCATTGATTGTACCCGAATCTGAAATCACGCTTAAAAACATCCTGCTCAATCCGGCGCGGACCGGTCTCATCACCACTCTTCTGGAAATGGGCGGCAATATTGAAATCTCCAATCAACGAAATAGCGGTGGTGAGGAAATAGGCGATCTTGTTGTGTCTTCCAGTGAATTGAAGGGAATTGAAGTGCCAGCTGAACGCGCGGCATCCATGATTGATGAATTTCCGGTGCTATCTGTCGCGGCAGCTTTTGCGGATGGCAAAACAATGATGAAGGGCATCGGCGAACTAAGGGTAAAAGAATCCGACCGTCTGGATGCCGTGGCAAGGGGCCTTGAGATCAACGGGGTAGAATGCAGGGACGGCAATGATTGGCTTGAGGTTACCGGAAGACCGGATGGCAAGGGTATTGGCGGTGGTAGGGTGGCAACTCAACTTGATCACCGCATTGCCATGAGTTTTCTGGTAATGGGCATGGCCAGTGAAAAACCGGCATCAGTGGATGACGGATCGATTATCAATACAAGTTTTCCGGGTTTTACTGAACTGATGAATGGATTAGGTGCGGAGATTGGATGAACAACTCCTTCACAATCGCTATTGACGGACCAGCAGCTTCCGGCAAGGGAACGCTCGCTCGCAGACTGGCTGAAAAATATGGATTTCATCATCTTGATTCCGGCCTTACCTATCGTGCCGTCGGCCATGCATTGCTGGATGCAGGACTTCCTCTCGACAGTGAAGACCTTGCAGTCATTGTTGCCGAGAATTTGGACCTGGGAAAGTTGGATCGTACTATTCTGTCTTCCCATGAAATTGGTAATGCTGCCTCCAAAGTTGCGGTTATGAGTCGGGTTCGTGAAGTACTTGTTGAAGTCCAGCGGGAATTTGCCAGAAAAGAACCGGGGACAGTCATTGACGGGCGCGATATCGGAACTGTTGTATGCCCCGACGCAAACGTTAAACTCTATATTACCGCTTCTCCGGAAGTCCGCGCAAACCGGCGATACAAAGAGATAATCGACAGTGGTGGTGAAGCCGATTACGAAGCCATCCTGGCGGATATCAAGATTCGCGACGAACGGGATATGAGCCGCAAGGACAGTCCGCTAAAGCCTGCTGAAGATGCCCACTTGCTTGATACAACAGAAATGAGTATAGAAACGGCGTTTCAAACGGCACTTGCAATTGTTGAAGAAGAGCAAAACCGCTGAAATTAGGGAGTTTCGGGCAAAGTTGCCATTGCTCCCGGACTTTTGGAAACGACTTAAATCCTTTCCCAGCGCCAAAATCCTGTTTTTCTGAGATTCAGGACAGGATGAGGGGATTTCGGTCAAACGCAACACTAACCGTATGGCGCTTGGGGAATCGTTTGTAAACGACCCCTCAGGAGTATTCATGACAGCAGCAAATCCAAGCAGGGAAGACTTTGAAGCTCTTCTCGAACAATCCTTTGAAACCCATGACGTTGTAGAAGGCGCAGTGGTTGAAGGTGTGATCACCGCAATTGAAAAAGACCTTGCGGTAGTTGACGTAGGCCTAAAGGTTGAAGGTCGCGTACCGCTTAAAGAATTTGGCGTAAATGCCAAAGACGGCAAAATGAAGCCTGGTGACAAGGTCGAGGTTTTTGTCGAACGCGTTGAAAATGCCCTCGGTGAAGCCGTCCTATCCCGCGAAAAGGCCCGCCGTGAAGAAAGCTGGATCAATCTTGAGAAGCAGTTCGAAGCCAATGAGAAAGTGGAAGGCGTCATTTACAATCAGGTCAAAGGCGGCTTTACCGTCGATCTAGATGGCGCGATGGCCTTCCTTCCGCGATCCCAGGTGGATATCCGTCCAATTCGTGATGTCACCCCGCTGATGAACAATCCGCAGCCGTTCCAGATTTTGAAAATGGACCGTCGTCGTGGGAATATCGTTGTTTCACGCCGTGCAATCCTTGAAGAAAGTCGCGCGGAACAGCGCTCGGAAATCGTTCAGAACCTTGAAGAAGGTCAGGTTGTTGAAGGTGTGGTCAAAAATGTTACTGATTACGGCGCATTCGTTGATCTGGGCGGCATTGATGGCCTACTCCATGTCACCGACATGGCTTGGCACCGCGTCAACCATCCAAGCGAAATTTTGAACATTGGCCAAACCATCAAGGTTCAGATCATTCGCGTAAACCAGGAAACTCATCGTATTTCGCTGGGCATGAAACAGTTGGAAAGCGATCCGTGGGAATCAATTGGGGAAAAGTATCCGCTGGATGCCAAGATTACCGGTCGCGTTACCAACATCACTGACTATGGTGCATTTGTTGAAATTGAACCTGGTATCGAAGGTCTGATCCACGTTTCAGAAATGTCATGGACGAAGAAAAATGTGCATCCAGGCAAGATTGTTGCCACTTCGCAGGAAGTTGAAGTCATCGTGCTGGAAGTTGATCCTGCCAAGCGCAGAATTTCTCTTGGCCTGAAACAAACTCTTGAAAATCCATGGAATCACTTTGCAGAGCAATATCCGGTCAATGCCGAAGTTGAAGGCGAAGTGAAGAACAAGACAGAATTCGGTCTGTTCATCGGCCTTGAAGGCGATGTGGACGGCATGGTTCATCTGTCCGATCTCGACTGGAGCCGCTCTGGCGAGGAAGCTATCGAGGACTACAACAAGGGTGATATGGTCAAAGCAGTTGTTCTTGATGTGGATGTTGATAAAGAGCGCATTTCACTGGGTATAAAGCAGCTTGGTGGTGATCCGATCAGTGAAGGTGCTGAGTCGGGTGCACTTCGCAAGGGGGCTGTTGTTACCTGTGAAGTTCTCGAAGTGAAGGACAATGGATTGGAAGTTTCAATTGCAGATACCGACATCCGTGCCTTTATCAAACGCGTTGATCTTTCTCGCGACCGCGATGAACAACGTCCAGATCGCTTTTCTGTCGGCCAGAAGGTTGATGCCCGAATTATCCAATTCGACAAGAAAACACGCAGGGTTGGAGTATCCATCAAGGCGCTCGAAATCGCAGAAGAAAAGGAAGCGGTCAAACAGTACGGTTCAACCGATTCCGGTGCATCGCTTGGTGATATTCTGGGTGCTGCGCTTAAGGAAAAAGGCGACGAGTAAAAACTCCAAATTTGAAAACCAAAAGCCCGCGATGAACTTCGTGGGCTTTTTTCGTTACTGTCTCATTTTCATTCAGATTTACTTGTAGGCAACCATTCCCGCTGATAGATGTTGTTTGAGATTCTTAAAGGTGTTTATTCAATGTCTCTTGATATCGACGCAATAATTGACCGCCGAAATCTACGCAGAAAAGTAAGCTTCTGGCGAATTGCTACTATCCTAGTAATGGTAGCGCTACTGACGAGCCTTGCTTTCCTTTCCGGTCTGGGCGATCAGTATTCAAAGCGCAACTCCAGCCACATCGCCCAAGTTGAAATTGAAGGCTTCATTTCAAATGATCAGCCGTTGATTGATCTTCTCGGCGAACTTGAAGAAAACGATAATATTGAAGGTGTTATTCTCAAGATTTCCTCTCCTGGAGGCTCTACTGTTGGTGGTGAGGCAATATATGAAGCAACACGCTCTCTAGCGGAAAAGAAACCGGTTGTTACTACGGTTGGTACGCTTGCTGCCTCTGCGGGTTACATGATTGCTTCTGCAAGTGATCACATTGTAGCCCGCAGGTCGTCAATTGTAGGTTCGATAGGTGTATTGTTCCAATATGCGGATGCCTCTCGGTTGCTGGACAAGATCGGGGTCAAGATTGACACCGTGAAATCCTCACCTCTTAAAGCCGAACCCTCTCCTTTCCAGCCAACCAGCGAAGAAGCAATCGCCATGATCGACCGGCTGATCCAGGATTCCTACGTCTGGTTCGTCGACATTGTGGCCGAGCGGCGCAATATGGAAAAATTCAAAGCGAAGTCACTAGCCGATGGCAGTATATTCACCGGCAACCAAGGAATGGCAAACGGCTTAATCGATGCAATTGGTGGTGAGGACGTTGCCGTCAAATGGCTAACAGATGAACGAGACGTTACAGAAAACCTTGAAATTATCGAGTGGAAACCAAAAAGACCAGGAAGCGGCGTTTTTCAAAATCCAGCAGCAGTGAGGTTTATTGCCCGTATTCTTGGAATAAACCTCAGTGGCACCGAAGCCAGCGAACTCGAAAAATTTCTTCGTGAGCGTCTATTGCTTGACGGGCTGGTATCAATTTGGCAAGTTTCAAAGTAATTTCAACGCCCTACTCAGAGGAGCGGCGATCAAATGATCAAATCTGAGCTTGTGGAAGTTATCACGCAACAAAATCCCCATCTCTTTCATCGGGATGTGGAGAACATTGTAAATGCGATACTGGACGAGATAGCAAATGCACTGGCGAGTGGGAACCGTGTAGAATTGCGCGGGTTTGGGGCTTTTTCTGTAAAAAACCGGCCTGCTCGAACTGGCAGAAACCCAAAGACCGGCGAAACAGTGCAGGTTGGAGAGAAATGGGTTCCATTTTTCAAGACTGGTAAAGAGTTGCGAGAACGCTTGAACCGTTAAGGCCATGCGCCGGGAGTAGATTTCAGCATGCGCAAACTAATCAATATATTGATCATGCTGCCATTAGCAGTTGTGCTAATTGTTCTATGTGTGGCAAATCGCCAAAACGTCCGATTCAGCCTTGATCCGTTCAATACCACTGAGCCTGCAATTTCAGTGACTGTGCCTTTCTTTGTTTTTCTGTTTGGGGCACTTTTGGCCGGAATTATTATCGGCTGGATTGCCAACTGGATGAGTCAGCGGAAATATCGGCTGGAATTACGTACTAAGCGCAGTGAGGTGGAGCGTTATCGTCGTCAAAACGAAAACCAGATGCGAACCGAAAAAGCAACTAGGGAGTTTGCACCCGGCCTTCCGTTGATGACAAATTCGGACAAGGCTGCATAGATTCGGTTGCCGATCCATTGGTTCACGTATTTTGTTGCGAATTTGGGATTTAGAGACTTTATCCAGCGGCTCTTTCTGATGTCACATTTTCAGCGTGGACAATCCCAAATGGTAACTTCGCCCAAGCTCTCTCATGGAAGTAGTACAATATGAGCTTGGTTATCACCTCAAATCCGCCAATCGAAATTGCTGTCGTGATATTGCCAGTAAAAATATATGCCAGCGCCATTGTATCAAAACTGGCCAGCACACGCCATGTAGTGGTTTTGGATGCTGTACGACCGTGAGTCTCAATCCGCTTGCCATCCTTCACGCTGACACCCCAACCAAGGCGGGCCCAAAACCGCTCGTGCAGATAGTAGATGACAAGCTTAGTCAATACTTCGGTTATCGCGATATATGATGCGGTTTCAAGATTTTCGGCATTGGATGCATGTGGATCCATGCCGACCAAAGGACCTAAATAGGTAATCAGTACAAATGATAAAATTAGAGTGTCAATTGTACCTACAATCCGCCAACTTATTGCTTTTGCCAGAGAACGCCACGGTTTTATCTCCGGTGGATTCTTTGGATCAAGGCGTTCATCCTCGGGGCCAAAAACCGGTTTCTCGGGTCTTTCACGCATCTCCACCAACCTATCTTCAGGATCAGAAATATATACCAGAACAAGAATTATAACTGATTATCTTTGGACTCAAAGAAATGAATTCGGTTGGTTGTGAATTGGTTTTTCGCAATTGGAACAATGTAGATACACTTGTGCTTCATGTACTCAACACAAGAATAGAATTTCTCAATACCCAATCGAAATTCTAATTTTCAATAGCAGCATTGTCGGGTTTTGGATTTGCTACTTCATTCTTACCAACGGAACCGTTTAACAACGGCGCATCAGAACTGTGATCTTCCAACTGTACAGCAGGTTCCTCATATGCAGGAAGTTTCAAAAATAATCTGACAATTCGCGTAATTGTTGATTTCAATTCATGGCGGGGGACGATGAGGTCAACCATGCCATGCTCCTGCAAATACTCAGAGGTTTGAAAGTCATCGGGTAATTTTTCGCGGATTGTTTGTTCAATTACACGCCGACCGGCAAATCCGATTACTGCACCAGGTTCAGCTATATGCACATCACCAAGCATTGCATAAGAAGCTGAAACGCCACCGGTTGTTGGATTTGTCAGCACTACAATATAAGGAACATTTGCCTCTTTCAGCATTTCTACAGCAACAGTGGTTCGCGGCAACTGCATGAGAGAGAGAATACCTTCCTGCATTCGGGCACCACCAGAAGCAGCAAACATGATCAGTGGCAGTTTTTCATTTGCAGCTTGTTCCATTGCCTTGATGATCATTTCACCGGCAGCAAGCCCAAGAGATCCACCAATAAACTGCATTTCATGGACAACTGCGATCATTGGAAGGCCGCTTACTGGTCCCTTGGCAGCAATCACAGAATCTTCTAGTCCAGTTTTCCGTCGGGCATCTTTTAGCTTGTCTGCATAACGTGTCTTATCCCGGAACTTAAGCGGATCCTGAATAACTTTCGGCATTTCGATCAATTCATAGGCACCATGATCAAAAAATTGCTGAAGGCGTTGTTTTGCCGAAATCCTGGTGTGGTAACCGGAATTCGGGATTACACCCATATTTGCATCAAGATCCTTGTGAAATACCATCTCTCCGGATATCGGGCATTTGATCCAGAGGTTCTCGGGCATATCCTTGCGATTCAGAAAATCACCGATTTTTGGCCTGACGAAGTTTGCAATCCAGTTCATTTGACGCGTACCACCTTGTTACTCAGTTGACCTATGCGGATTTCTTCAATTTGGTAGACCGCAAGCCCACAGCCAGTTCACTCACCAAATTTGTAACCGCCCTGCAGGCAGTTTCACCATTGCCATCCAAATTGGCCGCAATTTCGCTGACCAAAGCTGAACCGACAACAACGCCATCCGCAACCTCACCGATGACCTGTGCTTGTTCAACACTTTTAACACCGAAACCAACCGCAACTGGAAGTTCAGTGCTTCGTTTGATCCGGTTTACAGCTGCTGCAACCTTTGTTGTATTGGGCGCTGCAGCTCCCGTAATCCCGGTAATTGAGACATAGTACACAAATCCGGACGTATTGTGGAGAACTTGCGGTAAACGATCGTCATCAGTTGTTGGTGTTGCCAGTCGAATAAAATTCAAACCTAACTTGATTGCTGGCACGCAAAGTTCCTCATCCGCTTCGGGCGGAAGATCAACGATGATTAGACCGTCAACACCAGCTTCCCTGGCATCAGCCAGAAATTGCTCATTTCCGTAAATATAGATCGGGTTGTAGTACCCCATTAGCACGATCGGGGTATCTTTATCACCAGACCTGAATTCGCGCACCATCTGCAGGGTTTTATGCATGTCCTGCCCAGCTTTCAAAGCCCGTTGGCCTGCCAATTGTATGGCTGGGCCATCGGCCATGGGGTCAGAAAAAGGCATACCAATTTCCATAACATCAGCACCTGCCGAAGGTAGAGACTTCAGAATATCCAGTGAAGTATCGTAGTCAGGATCACCGGCCATTACGAAAGTCACCAATGCCGGACGACCTTCTTCCTTCAATTCAGCAAAACGGGTATCAATTCGAGATTGGGTCATGAAATTCAATTTATCCTAAAGATCAAATCCAAGGGCCTTGCCGACGGTGAAAACATCCTTGTCACCACGGCCGCACAGGTTCATTACAATAATCTGATCCTTGTCCATTTTTGGAGCGCGTTTAATAACTTCAGCCAACGCGTGACTTGGTTCAAGTGCCGGAATGATGCCTTCGACCTTGCACAATAGCTGAAACGCTTCCAGCGCCTCGTCATCCATAATGGGCACGTAATCGACACGACCCGTATCTTTTAGCCAAGAATGTTCTGGACCAATGCCAGGATAGTCAAGGCCCGCAGAAATGGAATGACCCTCCAGTATCTGGCCATCATCATTTTGCAGCAGAAATGTCCGGTTGCCATGCAGAACCCCGGGTTTTCCTGCACTTAGTGATGCACAATGTTCTTCACCATCAAGTCCAAGCCCACCTGCTTCAACACCCACAATCTGAACTTGTCGATCATCGAGAAACGGGTGAAACAGGCCGATAGCATTCGAACCCCCGCCGACTGCTGCAACCAGCATGTCCGGCAAACGTCCTTCGGCTTCCATAATCTGTTCGCGTACTTCCTGCCCGATCACAGATTGAAAGTCTCTGACCAACTCCGGATAAGGGTGCGGTCCGGCTGCTGTGCCAATGATATAATAGGTATCTTCGACATTGGTCACCCAGTCCCGCAGGGCTTCGTTCATCGCATCTTTGAGAGTACCGGCCCCCGCAGTAACCGGAACAATTTCCGCACCCAACAGCTTCATGCGAAAGACATTCGGTGACTGGCGTTCAATATCAGTTTTGCCCATGTAGACAACACAGGGATACCCAAACTTCGCAGCAACAGTTGCTGTTGCAACGCCATGCTGGCCTGCACCAGTTTCCGCAATAATACGCGTCTTGCCCATTTTTCGCGCTAGCAAAATTTGCCCCAGGCAATTGTTGATCTTGTGCGATCCGGTATGATTGAGTTCATCCCGCTTGAAGTAGATTTTGGCACCGCCCAGGTGCTTTGTAAGTCCTTCGGCAAAATATAGCGGTGATGGCCTGCCGGTGTAATGTTTGCCGAGATTTTCAAGCTCAGCCTTAAATTCAGGATCTTCCTTTGACTCATTGTAAGCTTGTTCAAGATCCAGGATTAGCGGCATTAAGGTTTCAGCCACATAACGGCCACCAAATATACCGAAATATCCTTCCTTGTCAGGCCCTGCCCTGAATGAATTGGGTTCTACTGGTTCTGTCACGATACGGCTTTCTTTTGTTCTGACCGGCTTAGTTGCGCCAGCAATTTCTGGATCATCGCTGGATCCTTCACACCTGGTTCGCGCTCCACTCCTGAAGCTAAATCAATCGCTGTCGCACCTGACTGCATGATTGCCTTTTCCACATTATCAATGTTCAACCCGCCTGAAAGCATATAGGGTAAACCCGCATCGTGGCCACTCAATATCTTCCAGTCAAAGGCTACTCCATTTCCTCCGGGTAGCTCTGAACCAGCCGGCGGTTTGGCATCAAAAAGAAGCCAATCGGCGACATTCACGTAAGCATTTGCTGCCTCAAGGTCAAAGCTTTCGCGTAGGGGAATAGCTTTCATGATAGGCAGCCCATAACGTTCCTGTATCTGTTTGATACGCTCGGGTGTTTCTGCACCGTGAAACTGCAGCATGTCGGGCTTTACCCGGGAAACTATATCATCCAGTAAATCATCATCAGCATCAACAATTACCGCCACTTTTTTGATGCGATCTCCCGCCCACGCTGATAACTGTTCTGCTTCGTCTGTCGGAACATAGCGCGGACTGAGAGCAAAAAAATTCAACCCTATGTGGCTTGCACCACCTTCAATGGCGGCATCAATTGCCTCACGGGTTGACAGACCACATATTTTGATCGCTTTAGGCTTGTTCATAGTTGCTTTGTAATGGTGCTGTTTACCACTTGAAGTGGCATGATTGAAGCGCAGAGTCTACTGTGTAAATGTCGTATGGTATACAAACAAACCAACACCGGGGGAACGATGGATCACTATGATCTGATTGTAATTGGCAGCGGACCAGCAGGTCGTCGCGCTGCAATTCAGGCTGCCAAATTTGGCCGTAAAGTCCTGGTGGTAGAGCGTGGGCGTCGCGTCGGTGGCGTATCCGTTCACACAGGAACAATCCCGTCAAAAACCTTACGGGAAACTGTTCTCAATCTTACTGGTTGGCGTGAACGTGGATTTTATGGGCGATCTTACCGGGTAAAGCATGATATCACCGCGGAGGATCTCAGACGCCGGCTGCATATTACATTGAATCACGAGATTGAAGTGCTTGAGCACCAGTTTGCGCGCAATCACGTTGATACATTGCGAGGAGAAGCCAAGTTTACTGGTGAAAAGGAGATTGAAGTTTGTTGTGAAGAAGGAGAAATTGTTCATCATACTGCAGACAATTTTTTACTCGCGGTGGGAACCGTACCGTATCGGCCAGACGATATTCCAATCGACAATGAATCAATTTTTGATAGCGACGGCATACTGGAACTTGAACGATTGCCGAGATCCTTAACCGTCATTGGTGCGGGTGTAATCGGAATTGAATATGCCACAATTTTCAACTCCCTTGATATTGGTGTCACAGTTGTCGAGCCACGCGATTCCATGCTGGACTTTATCGACCGGGAGTTGATCGAAGATTTTACCTACCAGTTGCGAGATCGCAGGATGGTAATACGATTTGGTCGCAAGGTGGAAAAAGTTTCAAAGACAAAGGATGGAAGTTGCCGGGTGCAGTTGGAGGGCGGTCGCAACATCCGCTCTGACATGGTGCTGTTTGCTGCTGGCCGGATGGGTGCCACGGATTCACTTAATCTTGAAGCCTGTGGTCTGGAGGCAGATCATCGTGGTCGCCTCAAAGTGGATCAACAAACATTTTGCACTAACGTTCCACATATTTACGCGGCGGGCGATGTTATTGGGTTTCCAAGCCTTGCTTCAACATCGATGGAACAGGGTCGCATCGCTGCTTGTCATGCCATGGGAGAAGCCGGCTATAATCCACCCGAATATTTTCCTTATGGCATTTACTCCGTCCCGGAAATTTCCACCATTGGCATGACCGAGGAAGAAATCATTGAACGCGAAATTCCATACGAGATCGGTATTGCGCGTTTTCGCGAAACATCCCGAGGTCACATTATGGGTCTCGATACAGGAATGTTGAAAATGATCTTTTCACTAAAAACCCGCAGGTTGCTCGGGTGCCATATCGTGGGGGAAGGTGCAACGGAACTCATTCACATTGGTCAGGCGGTTTTAAACCTTGGCGGAACACTCGATTATTTTGTAGAGAACACGTTCAATTATCCAACGCTTGCGGAAGCCTACAAGATTGCAGCGCTCGATGCCTGGAATCGGATGCCGCCAGCCAAATAAAAATGCAACTCTCAGAAACTTATTCCCAACTTCCCCCATCCCACATTCGCTGAAGAGCTACCCGGTAGTTTGGCCATTGATATGACATTGCGAGTTCCGATTTCGACTTGGCATTGCTTACCCGCTTGTTCTCGCCATAAAACGACCGCGCCATGGGTGAGAGCTCAGCAGATTGAAAATTTATTTCCGGCGGCGGTTCCCTGCCAGCGATTTCATGAGCCAAAGTGACCACGTCTTGCGGCGGCGCTGGTTCATCATCGGTAATGTTAAATATTCCTGAGGCATATTTGACCATTGCCAGGTTCACAGCCAAGCCAATGTCATCGCGATGAACCCGGTTAAACACCTGGCCAGGTTTCACCAAACGTCGTGCCTTGCAGGCTTCCATGTTTATGAATGCATTACGACCGGGGCCGTATATTCCGGAAAGCCTGAGTATTGCCAAGGGTATCTGATTATCCTCGGCAAATTTCTGCCAAGAATCTTCTGCGTCAAGCCGCTGGATTGAACGTTTGGAAACCGGTCTCGGGTCTGTCTCTTCATCGACCCACGAGCCATCATGATTTCCGTACACTCCAACTGTCGACAAATATCCTATCCATTGAAGGTCAGGTATTGCCCGTTTTAGGTCGGGAATTGCGGATAATACGGGATCGGCATCCCCCGGAGCAATGGAAACCAGAAGATGAGTAGTGTCTGACAGGTAGGCCGTTAGTTCTGGTGAAACATGTTGACCATCAAACAGGACAGCATGAATTCCGTATTGTGACAAAGACGCTACTTTCTGCTCGGAGCGTGTGGTGCCATAAACATCAAACGATCGGCAATGGGCTTGCTCAGCAATCGCGATGCCGGAAAAGCCGGCTCCAAATATGAACAGTTTGTTTCCTGTATTACTCACCAATTGCAAAACTCCACTCGTCCAGCACATCATTGTCTACTTCTGCTTGCTTGTCCCTAATCCCGACTAATTCTTCCCTGTTCAGCAATCTTGATAACGCCCAGACGGCAGCACCGCGAACCACAGAATCATCGTCATCCAGATGTATTATCAAAGAATCTGCAAGCTCCGGATTGCCGGAATTTCCGATAGCAATCAGGACATTGCGCAAGAATCGATTTCGGCCAATTCGCTTAACCGGTGATCCTGAAAATTTCTTGCGAAATCCTGCATCGTCCAATGCGGCAAGGGCTACAAGATTCGGTGTTCTCAAATCCTCCCTGACAATCAATTTCGCTTCCTTCGATTTTTGTGCATATTTGTTCCAGGGGCAAATCGCAAGGCAATCGTCACAACCAAATATGCGATTACCCATGGCGGCCCGTAAATCACGATCAATCGGTCCCTTGTGCTCGATTGTCAGGTAAGAAATGCACCGTCTTGCATCAAGTTGATATGGCGCCGGGAATGCATTGGTTGGACATATATCAAGGCAGGCCGTACAGGAGCCGCAATGGTCGATCTCCATCTCATCAGAAGTCAGTTTGGCGTCAGTCAGAATGGTTCCCAGAAACAGCCACGAGCCGTACTCACGTGAAACCAGGTTGGTGTGCTTCCCTTGCCAACCAACGCCTGCCTGCTCGGCAAGTGGCTTTTCCATTAATGGTGCAGTATCTACGAAAACCTTGACTTCATTCCCGGTGTTGCTGGCAAACCATCCGGCTATCTCCTTCAGTCTACCCTTAATCAGATCGTGGTAATCGCGGTTTTGCGCATAGACTGAGATCGCTGCCTTTTCGTGCTGGTTCAGGATTTTAAGCGGATCTTCCTCAGGACCGTAATTCAGACCCAGCACAATGGCGGATTTGGCGTCCGGCCACATGGCTCTGGGTTCTTTGCGCCTGGGCATGGTTGTTTCCAGCCAGCCCATTGTACCGTGCCATCCCGCTGCCACTGCATTTTCCAGACGCTCCCCGGTATGCTTCGGTAACTGGGCCTTGGTTATGCGGCAGGAATTGAAGCCCAAATCGTCAGCCCTTTGACGAATTTTATCTTCAATGGTTTGCTTATTGGGCACAAGTCAAAAATCCAGGTCAATATAATGAGATGCGGGCGGCAATCCCAAAACTTTATCTGAAAGTATCGGTCTAAACGAGGGTCGCGATTTTACCCGCTGAAACCAATCCTTGGCTGCCGGACCTTGATCCCACGGGATTTCTCCGAGATAATCAAGTACCGAAATTGCTGCTGCTGCTGCAAAATCTGCACAGGATATCCTGACACCTCCCAACCAGTTCCGTGTGCTTGCCAGATGGTTAAGGTACTTCATGTGCTGTTTGAGGTTTGCCCGTGCCGCGCGTATCGTTGCAGTATCCGGTGGACCGCCGCCTTCTTCTGTACGCATCAATTGTTTGAATACACGTTCGGTGACCATGTAATGTGCAACTTCCCTTTCAAACTTGCCCAGAAACCATTCTACAAGACGACGCATCTCGGCTCGCTCGCCTGCATTTTCTGGCATCAGGCGTTTGTCTCGCATAATCGCACCACTGGTTTCGTCAAGATATTCACCCGCGACAATCCCTCCACAAACAGGTTCAACACCATCAACGATCAGAACCGGCAAATTGCCTGCCGGATTGAGTGCCAAAAACGCTTCCCGGCGCTGCCAGAGCTTCTCCTCGACAAGCTCCATTGATTGACCGTACTCACCAAGCAGCAAACGCACATATCTGGATGAAGCGGACATCGGGTGGTGGTAAAGTTGATGCATCAAACCTCGGAGCGTTCACTTTGTACTGGAACTGAAAAGTCAAACATGAAAGTAAGGTCATTACCCTTCGCAATTGCGAATCATAATAAGCATGAAATGAGGCTGCAAGCCATTCCGAATTGGTGAATTTGGAATTTGGTGACGGAAAACTGCAACGGGAGATCACATGACCGCAGAACAGATTATTGTTTTGGCAATTGTGCAAGGCATTACAGAATTTTTGCCAATTTCATCGTCTGGGCACCTGATCCTGATACCTGCATTCTCTGGTTGGCCCGATCAAGGTATTGCAGTTGATGTTATGGTCCATGTTGGCTCGCTCTTCGCAGTGTTTGCCTATTTTTGGCGTGATTGCATGGCGTTATCAATCGGAGGAATGAACCTGCTTCGTGGGCGAATGACTGATGATGGGCGCATGGCAATTTACATCATTCTGGCTACCATTCCGGCCATTGCGCTTGGCCTGTTCCTTAAGGCGACCGGCATGAATGCGATGTTGCGAAGTGTTGAGATTATTGCCTGGAACGCCATAATATTCGGCATTTTGCTTTACATAGCTGACTTAATTGGAAAGCGGGTGAAACGGATGGAAGACATGACACTTGCCCCAGCCATGATGATTGGTATCGCCCAGGCATTAGCATTAATTCCAGGTACCAGCCGTTCAGGCATCACGATGACTGCGGCAAGGCTTTTGGGTTTTGAGCGACCGGAGGCAGCACGCTTTTCCTTCCTGCTCGGGATACCAGCAATTTCAGCTGCGGGTCTCGTTACCATTTCAGAATTCCTGGAGGCCGGTCAAGGCATTCCCACCGATGCACTTTGGGCTGCATTTTTAACTTTCTTTTCAGCGCTTGCTGCGATCGCACTCCTGATGGCGGTTGTCAAACGCACGTCGTTCCTGGTCTTTGTTCTTTATCGAATGGCTCTGGGTTTATTGTTGTTTGCGCTCTTGTACGAGTGGATACCCGGGATCTCACTTCAATTCAGCTAAACCTGTTCAAGCCCAAATGGCACGTCGTAGAAGGTCGAGTGCGATAATTGTCAGAATTACCCGAAACACTTTTCTAAAATCTTTTTCGGCGATCCGATTAAGAAGACGCGTTCCCGCCATCGTCCCAACGTATCCGGATATGATCATGGCCACGATTAATCCAGCCCATGACCAGAATTGAATACCTGCCAGTGTGAACGCAACAACCTTGAGCGAGTGTTGCATTGCCAATGCCGCAGCCATTGACGCAACAAGGGCGCGCCGATCAGTAAAAATCTCCTTGAAGAACACACCCACCAGGGGTCCGGTGGCACCAACGAACATGGTCGCAAAGGCTGTTCCCACTCCACCAAAAGCCATCAGCCATGGCCCTATACTGGAAAAAGCGGGAATTTTGATCCACATAGCTGCCAGAATGAACAGCGCCAGAATAATATTGAGCGCCGTTAAGGGTAGAGCAGTTACAATCATACCGCCAATTGCTACTCCGATTACACAACCACCCAGAAACGGAAACAGTCTCCGCCAATCAATATGCGCGCGTTGAAGCCAGGTTCTGCCCACATTTGAGCCGAGTTGAACCAGACCATGAACCGGAATCAGCACTGACGACGGCACGAGATAGATCATCAGCGAGAGGAGCGTCAAACCGCCGCCTATTCCAAATGCGGCGGTCAGAGCAGACGTAAAAAAGCTCACACCAATCAAAAGGAATGCAGAGCCAATTGAAATTTCATCCGGCAGAATCGCCCAGGCGAGTTCGTTCAGCTTTCTTCTCCAACCGGATTGGTAAACTGACCATGTGGCCGGTACTGCACCAAGTAGGTTGGCAGAATTGTTTCCAGGGTAACTGGTTCTATCCCGATCCCCTCAAGTGTACAGCCATCGCGACGGGCGGAATCGGAAACCACATTATCCGACTTCAACATCTCCACCTGATCGCTGGTAATCGGCGCATATGGCAACCACCCCGTAAGAGTCGCGATAGCGGAAGATACCACCCATGGTAAATTCACAAGTATCCGGTTTCGGCAAATTTCCTCCAGCATGACCTCCATGCATTGTCGGAAGGTCAGTACTTCAGCCCCACCCAATTCGTAAATTGTACCGTCGGCAATTTCTCCGGCTGCAGCACGAGCAATCGCTTCGGCTACATCACCAACGTAGACTGGCTGAAAGCGTGTATCTGCACCAATCATCGGGATAATTGGAGATATCTTTGCCATGGCAGCAAAGCGGTTGAAGAATTCATCTTCCTGCCCGAAAACTACAGATGGCCTGATAACCGTGGCATTTTTCAAAGATGATTTTACAGCCTGCTCACCACGCCCCTTCGAGCGCCCATAACCCGATTTGGAATTCACATCGGCACCGATGGCACTCATGTGCACCAATCGGGCACCGGCTTTCTTTGTTGCGTCCGCAATCGCCTTTGCACCCAAGATATGTACGGCATCGAAATTATTTCGTCCGGCAGCATCAAATGTACCAACCAGATTTACCACTGTATCTGCCCCGTGCACCGCTGCCTCCACGGATTGACGAAACCGTATGTTTGCCTGCACCAACTGTATTTGCCCCAAGTCCCCCAATGGCTTTAGATGAATTGCCAAATCCGGTCTCCTGACCGCAACCCGCACCCTGTATCCGCGTCCGGCCAGCGCACGCACAACGTAACGACCGACAAATCCGGAACCGCCAAAAACAACGGCAAGCTTCGGGACAGCAGTAGCGCTCATTTTTCGGCTCCATGGTTAGTCGCTAATTCAAGGTCAAAGTCTAACGCTTTGTTGGCCAAATTTAAAGCCATCGCGATGCGTCATCGACAGTTCAACAGAATTTTTGTTCATACCATCAAGAATTCGCGTTGACAGGCAGCACCGTGGGACTTAAACCGCTCAACATTGCCCAGATGGCGGAATTGGTAGACGCGCCAGCTTCAGGTGCTGGTACTCGCAAGGGTGTGGAGGTTCGAGTCCTCTTCTGGGCACCATTTGCTCTTCTCATAACTTCTCATATCTGCTCAAAAGCATTGATATTTCTATATTTTTTATGTTATCTTCTGATCATAGTTGAACATTGTTTTTCACTGTTACCCACAAAATTGTGGGTATTGAAATGGGTAACATGCAAAAATTTCGCGAAATGCCCCTCGAAATACCCGCAATGATACCCGCACAAGAAAACAAGGGTTTGAAATGCTTAGAGAAATGGAAGTCAGGAAAGCACCAATTAAAGAGAAGCAGTATCGTCTTGCGGACGGAAATGGCCTGACACTCTTGGTAAAACCGAACGGTTCGAAGCTTTGGCAGCATCGATATCGGTTCCTGAACAAGGAAAAATTGCTCTCCTTGGGGCAATATCCGTTAGTCGGGATCAAGGAAGCGCGGGAAAAATGTTTGGAGGCCAAGAGGCTTCTTTCCGAGGGTATTGATCCTTCAGTTCAAAAACAACTGGACAAGATTGAACAGGAACACGCAACCCGCACGTCATTTCTGCTGTTGGCCGAGGAATTTCTGGAATCTTTGTATGATCGCGAACTAGCTGATCAAACCATGAAGAAGAAGGAGTGGCACATCCGCACCTTGGCAGAACCACTTCACAAGCGACCAATCAATGATATCACCTCGGCAGAGATACTTCATCTCCTAAAAGGGATTGAGCGCAGTGGCAGGCGGGAGACTGCCAAAAAACTACGCGGTACGCTTTCTGCTATCTTCCGTCTAGCTGTAGTTACCCTTAGGGCAGAAAACGACCCCACCTACGCGATCAAGGGAGCGTTACTACCACCTAAGGTAACCAACCGTGCTGCCATCACGGACGAAAAACAATTTGGTTGTCTTTTGCGCGATCTTGATGAATTCACCGGTTGGCGAGTAATTGCCGACGCTATCAAGTTCCAAATTCTCACCATGACCCGTCCAGGAGAAGTCAGAGGTGCCAAGAAACAGGAATTTGATCTGGAGAAAAGAGTTTGGACCATACCTGCAGAGCGAATGAAGATGCGACGGGAGCACAAGGTTCCCCTCTCCGATCAAGCAATGAAGATTGTGAATGAGAACTGGTCTGAAATTGAAGCAGTGGAACTAATATTTCCATCCCTGATATCCAACCGCAAATGGCTATCCGAGAATGCCTTTAACTCCGCCTTGCGCCGGATGGGTTATTCACAAGAAGAAGTAACAGCTCATGGCTTTAGGGTTACTGCCAGCACACTTTTGAACGAGCGTGAATATAACGGTGATTTTATCGAGGCGGCCTTGGCACACCAAGACAAGAATGTGATTAGAAGAACTTACAACCGTTCGACCTATTGGGATCAGCGAGTGCAACTTATGCAAGAATGGGCAGATTTGTGTGACGAGTTTCGAAGCCACTGACAGCCGATACTGTTGAAAAACTCTACATTTGCCCTTGGCCCCAAAATTTCCGCGCCGTTCAGAAGGATTTAGAATTTTTGGTCAAGGGGGCAGCTAATTTTGGGTTCCTTCAATCTTGATTGAACTATGAACCAGCAACGACTATTTTAGATTTGGTTTTCGCCATTTTGGTTTGATAACGAAATTTTTGGTTTTCCTGATTGTAGAGTTTTTCAACACAATCAGCCCATAGCTGCCGTTCAACCGGTCTAAAACTCAAATCGACAAATCCCACAAAGCTGACGTTCGCTTGCTGTCTGTTTAAACAGCGGATGAAGTCCTAATCGGTGAAATGTGCATCAAGTAGTCGCAAAGAATTACAAAAAATATAATGGCAATTAATCTCAGCTTCTTACAGCATCAGATTTAGGAGATTATTGAAAATATTCGCAATGCAACTGTATAAAAATTTGGAAATTTGAGTTCACGTGCGAGATGTGATGTACTTGTCTGCAAACTGTGTTGTGCTGCGGGGACAGTTCTATGGATTCAGAAGTTGATGGTAAGCGTGCACATGAACACGCAATACCAAATAGTGATGACTCCAACGATGCCGCACCCAAAGTGAGCGTCACTACCGAAATTACTTCAGTAGTTAGCTTTGCCGGATATCAAAATGCTATTCCACTATTGCGAAACCTGTCGATTGCCAACAACTCTCGCGAAAATCTTGAAAATCTGGAACTCATAATTGAGTCTCATCCGGCTTTCATAAGAAGGAAGATTTGGAAAATTGAGCGCATTCTTTCAGGCGGAATTCATGAACTCACAGACCGCAGAATAGACCTTGATCCGCAATATCTTGCCGGCCTTAATGAAGCAGAACGGGGTGAACTTAGGATTAGTGTTCAACAATCAGGTGAACCGCTGTGTGAACATTCAATTTCTATACGGGTGTTGGCTCGTGATGAATGGGGAGGGGTTTCCGAAACTGCTCGGCTATTGCCCGCATTTGTAATGCCCAATGACCCAGGAGTTTCAAAGGTACTTCGGACAGCAGTAAACCTGCTAGAAAATTCCGGTAAGCCGGGCGGACTAAATGGTTATCAAGGCAATGATCCGGCGCGTGTCCTGCATCTAATCCAAGCCATCTACTTGTCAATTTCTCAATTGGGATTGGGTTATAGCGAACCACCCTCCAGCTTTGAAAAACACGGACAAAAAATTCGAAGCCCAAGCAGAATTATGTCAGATGGCCTTTCCACCTGTCTCGATACATCACTTTTTCTTGCCGCTGCCTTTGAAAGCGCAGGCCTAAAACCGGTTGTCATAATGCTTGAAGGCCATGCGTTTGTAGGAGTGTGGCGGATATCAAAAGGCCTACCGTCTGCGATCGAGCATGACGTTATTGAAGTACGTAAAGCAGTAAATGCAAACGAACTGATATTGTTGGAATCAACTTGCTTAACACAAAATCCACCTTCAAGTATCAAGGATGCCATTGCTCGGGCTAAGGAACGAATTGCTGAAGATCGCGAGCATGAATTTTCTGTAGCAATTGATGTCTCAAAACTGCGCAGCGCTGGGATTCTGCCTTTGGCTTCGCATCAACAATCAGAAAGTCAGTCAGAGATATTTGCCCGTTCACCTTCAGAATCAACCCTAGACAAAGATGAAATCGAAATCCCACTACCAGAAGAAGTGGTTGAAGAAAAACCAAAGTCACCGGAGGGAAGGATTGATAGATGGCAACAGAAGCTTCTTGATTTAACACTTCGCAATCGGTTGTTGAATTTTGCAGATACAAGATCCGGCGTACCTTTCGTTTGCGGCGACGTTTCGTATCTTGAAGACCGTCTAGCGGCAGATACAAAAGTAAGATTGATCTCACTACCTGACCAAGCTCCACTAGGTGACAGAGATCCTGAGCTTCTCCGAGAAATGCGTAACAAGGATGTTCAACGTACATTTGCCGCTGACGCTTTAAAACGAGATGAACTAGCCTCTAATCTTACCAAAAGTGAATTGGAAAGCCGGTTAATCAAACTCCATCGCCAAGTGAAGTCTGATATGGCGGAAGGCGGGACCAATACACTTTTCTTGGCGGTTGGATTTCTTCGGTGGAAAAAGAAACCTGAGGATGATCGCAGCTTCCGGGCACCGCTACTGCTTGTTCCAGTCCGCTTGGAACGGCGCAGTGCTACATCGCAATTCCATTTGAGTGCAGAAGAGGACGAAACTCACTTCAACGAAACGCTTCTCCAATTTCTAAAGAAAGACTTTGATCTGGATTTAGCCCACATGTCAGAATTGCCAATCGATGATAGCGGGATCGACGTTCAAAATGTTCTCAAGAGAATGGCACATGAAGTTCGACATGTGGGAGGCTTTGAAGTCGTCAATGAAACGGCTCTGTCAACTTTCTCATTTGTTAAATATCTTATGTGGAAAGACTTGGTAGACCGAACTGATCAACTCCGCCAAAACCGCGTTGTAAAACATTTAATTGATTCTCCTGAGGAAGTTTTCGCGGGCGCCAGCGAAACGTTTCCTGATGAGCAAGAACTAGATAATCAATATCGGCCTGACCAGATCGTTACATTGCTGGATTGCGATTCATCCCAAATGTCCGCTGCAATAGCCGCCGCGGAAGGTCGTGATTTCGTTCTTGTAGGTCCACCCGGAACAGGAAAAAGTCAGACAATTACGAATATGATAGCTAATTGTCTCGCGGCTGGGAAAACAGTGCTATTTGTCGCTGAAAAAACCGCCGCGCTGGAGGTGGTTTACAGAAGATTACGAGAAAATGGTCTTGGCGATCACTGTCTTGAATTGCATTCTCGCAAAACTGATAGAAAACATTTCCTTGGGCAGCTTTACAAGTCTTGGGAATGCGGAAAGGCTACCAAGACAGATGATTGGGGCAATGCGAACGGCAGGCTTCAGCAAAAACGAGATGAACTCAATTCATACGCCGGAGCTTTGCATCGCACCCACTCAAATGGTTGGAATGCCTATAAAGCCATAGGAATTGCTGCACTTGGAGATCAAAAGGCAACACCGGATGTTACCTGGTCAAATGCCAATATTCACGACGAAAAGGCCTACCTAAAACTTGAAGAGACGGTGGAGGAACTTGCTTCAACATTTTCAGGCGTGGAACATAAGCCTGCGTTAGCAATAGTTGATCATCCTGAATGGTCGAACAGATGGGAAGCCGAACTTATCGAGAAATCGAGCCATTTGCGAAACTCCGCATCCAATTTGTCAAACATATTGGTGGTACTGAAGAAAGCGCTAAGTGTGGAGGAAACCAAGGATGGATCACTGAATGAGATAGTTCAGTTATCGCGCTTGGCAACAAAAATAATAACACAACAGCCTCTCGATAACGAATTAGTAGCGCATACTGAGTATGAAAGAATTCGAGGTTCATTTATAAATCTTCATTCCTCAATTACTGCATATCAAGAAGAACATGCTAATTTGAGCGTCTCATACCCAAAGGAAACCATAAACAAAATCCCGGTAGATCAACTCGATTTTGAATGGCGTCAGGCGGTCTCTGCAATTTGGCCTGCATCGATAATAAAACAGCGCCGCACAAAGCGATTGCTCTCCACTTATGCAAATGGCAATCAGGTAGATCCAGAAAACGATCTACCAATACTGCGCAGGCTTCAATTAAATGAGGATGCTGTTGCAAGTAACCCAATAGCCCAAGCAGAGCTGCAATCATTTGAAGGTCTAGAGACTGACATTGCAAATTTGCAAGGAAGTTTAAAACGCGTTGATGAAATACGCTCAGTGGTTCGACAAATCGCGAAATCCGAAGAAGAAGTTGATAGTGCTTTAAACCGACTAAGGAGCCTTCTTTCCAACGAAAATACAAGGCATACTCTCCAAGAAGCCGCACGGGCATACACTTCACGGTATGAGGAGTTTGTAAGGTCCTGGAAAGACTTTGGAGATACCGCTGGCGTCAGTCCAGTAAGAAAAGATAGCAAGTCCGTTCTTTCTGATGTTACGCAATCAGTTGGTAATTTGCTGGCAGTTCGTGATCTTATCAAGAATTGGACACTTTGGTGCGAAGTGCGCAATAAAGCTTCTGGATTGGGTTTAGAGCCAATTATTGGTGCACTTGAAAACAGGGAGATTGACCCAGAAGACCTTTTGGAAAGATTCCGATTAGCCTATGCGCGATGGTGGCTTCCGCAAAAAATTGACGAAGATCCGGTTCTGAGAAATTTTGCGGCCTTTAAGCATGAAAATACAATACAGCAGTTTCGAGAGTTGGATGAAGATGTAAAGCATCTAGCCCGAGCAAGGGTCTTACAAACAATAGAGCATGGATTACAGACGCCTACTGAAGTTTCACGCAACTCAGAGCTTGGTAAGCTCCGACATCAGGCTGGTCTTCAAAGACCAAGTCAGACCATTCGTTCAATGATTGGAGGAATGACAGATAGCTTTAGCAAGCTTGCACCTTGCGTATTGATGTCACCACTTTCAATTGCACAATACCTACCGACGAGTCATCAGACTTTCGACGTCGTCATTTTTGATGAAGCATCCCAAATCACTACTTGGGATGCTGTTGGTGCGATCGCGCGGGGCAATCAAACAATCATTGTTGGGGATCCAAAGCAGTTACCGCCAACAAACTTCTTTGGCCGCTCAGAAGTTGAAGTTGAAGCGGATGATCCAGAGTTCCATTTAGCAGATCTCGAAAGTATTCTCGACGAAGCAAAAGCCTCAGGATTGCCAGTAAGAAATTTGCGATGGCACTACCGTAGTCGCCATGAATCATTGATCGCTTTCTCAAACTGGCATTACTATGGCAACCGTCTGATTACATTTCCGTCTCCTGCGTCTGAAGATGTTGGCGTGAAATTGCGTCATGTTCCGGACGGAATTTACGGGCGAGGAAGGGGAGAAGATCAAACTAATCCTGAAGAAGCAAGAGTGCTCGTGGAGGAAGTTACCTCGCGTTTGACTGAATGGCTAAAATTACCGGAAGAAAAAAGACCAAGCTTGGGCATCGTGACTTTCAACTCGCATCAACAATCCCGAATACAAGACCTACTTGACGATATGCGTCGAACAGATCCCGAACTGGAATGGTATTTTTCAGAGGATAGGTACGAACCCGTAATCGTTAAAAACCTAGAGAACATACAGGGTGATGAGCGTGATGTAATGTACTTTTCGATAACCTATGGTCGTGATGCAGCGGGAAAACTTCCAATGTCTTTTGGTGCATTGAATAAAGCTGGCGGTGAACGTCGTTTGAATGTGGCTGTGACGCGGGCCAGAGAAGAACTGGTGGTCTGCTCTTCGATTAAGGCTGAGGATATCGACTTGTCGCGAAGTAAAGCGTTAGCAACACAGCACCTTAAGACCTTTCTTGATTACGCGGATCGCGGATCCATCGCCCTTCCTGCAACCGATACGGGATCACAAGGTGGGTTTGACTCACCATTTGAAGCAGCTGTTGCAGAAGCACTTGAGGCTAGAGGATGGCAAGTAGTAACTCAGGTTGGTGTTTCCGGATTTCGGGTTGATTTGGGAATTCGTCATCCGGACCGGCCTGGGATATACCTTGCTGGTGTGGAGTGCGACGGTGCAACTTATCATAGTTCAGCTACCGCACGTGACCGGGACAAAGTGCGTGAGCAAATATTACGCAATTTGGGTTGGGAGATATTTCGAATCTGGTCGACCGACTGGTACTTTAATTCGGCGAAATATGCAGAAAAACTGCATGAAGGCCTGAATGCATTGCTAGGTGAGAAAACACAAGAAAAAGATGACTGATGTCCAGATCGTGGTACGTCCAAAATCTTTTCCGAATCGAAATTCAGACTTCGGACTCGAAGGATTATTTCGTTGCAATCGGCCCACACCCGACGTTCGGCAATTTCCAAGCAGACCCATGTGACTTCCTGAAAGCAGACACTTAATTGTTTTAGCTCTTGAGCGGCAGCTATGCGTACGGAGCTGTCATCACACTGGCCCGTTCGACCGGTTCGACTTTCCTTGGAGTCACGTGCGGCGAACAAGCTCAGGCTGGCTAGTCGATTTTGGTGCCAAGCACGAACGCAACAAGATCAGTATACCTCTGGGATGCTTGAGTGCTATTCCATGTCGGTTCATACTAATCAAAGCAAGGCATATGGGTACTGCAGGTTACGCGAACGAATAAAGGGAAACGCCATGATTGAATCAGAAATCTCAGACCTGATCGAAACCTATCGTTTGGCATGGAATGCACGCGACTTCGGAAAAATGGCCTCGCTCTTCTCCGTGCCGGCTACGTACATTGTACCGGATGGCAATCTGCATATTCCTGATAGAACAGCATTGATCGCAAAGCTGCAGAAGCAGTTTTCTGATATGGAATCCGAGGACTTCGATCACACAAAGATTGGTGAAGTCATCGTCACACCCTGCAATGAATACGCTGCAATGGCAGAGCTAAAATATTTGCGGAGGCTCAGGGCCGATGGTTCGGAGATCGTTGCAATGGATGCCCTGTATATATGCGTACTTCAGGAAGGAACATGGCGGCTAAGTGTTGCGATTGCTGGACCATGTGGCTGGAATGACAAAGACGGCAATCCCTGACATGTGAGAGCTGCTGATCTTTTAAATCAAACCAGACCGACGTTCTGTAAGCGTGTTAGGCGATGATCCGCACAGAGCTCAGAGCCGTCATTTGCGCTCACGGCCCATACCGGCCGTTCGTACAACATCCGAATTTCAACCCGGATTTCTTGAAAGCGGACATTGGCGCTGAGTACAGCCGAAACGGGTGGTATATAAATATCACATTGATCCACTTTCTTGCGCGGCAACAAGATACGACTCGCTATTCCTCCAGATTAGCATAGGGTTTCGGTAATCATGTCTCTCAACATTGCTGGGGACCCTGTTGGCATGGAACAGGGCAGAGGCGCTTATCAAGGAGCCCGAACATGGGGTATTTTGGACATCCGTTCTTTGCTGACAGACCGCGAGCCTGCGAATGGCTCTGTGCGCATCGTTGTGCCTGTACCCCACATATACCAACCGCTTTATCGGTTGGGCTTATGGGGACTTGAGAATGTTACGTTCGATATTGGTTTCGATGGCGTTTGTGTTTTGCGCGACAGTGGGTCTGCTTAGTCAATCAGTGCGGGCCGATGCCGCAGCCTGCCCAAGCACCGAGGACACCTCCGGCGGCTCCGTGGCCCCCGGTTTACCTTTTCACGCCCGGGCGCAATACGACCCCTTAACCGACACGTGTAACGAAACCACAGCCGCGGCCATCGTAGGACCCGTGGATACCAGCGCCGGCACACCCCGCATACAATACAACTTAAATACCTTAGACACCGTAGGCGAAACGACGGGCTTGAATATCGCCGTCGACGGCGCCTTCACCGTCGACAGCATTACCGCGACGCTGGACGGTAACCCGTACCCGGGGGGCGTCCCTGCGATTAACGGTGAAGGCTTCTTTTTCCCACTTGTGACGACCGCAACGGGATTCACGGCGACGGTACAAATCACCCAGGTTGCCGCACCTAACGCTGTGTTCAATTTCACAGTAACTAAAGCAGCCATGACAAATGAAGTGGGGCCGTTTGGAGCGGTTAGCGCAGCCGCCCCCGAAATCAATCTCACTAATGGCTCTGTCTTTGCGCCCCAATCGATAGCAGACGATCCAGCGCATGTGCCAACACTTGGTGATAGTACGGATTTCGGCACTGTGGCGCTAACTGGCGGTACCAAACAAAATACGTTCCAGATTGAGAAT
>JAJFHU010000014.1 GCA_021775455.1 Hyphomicrobiales bacterium
ATGGTGATGCCTGGTGACAATGTGGAGATGGAAGTTGAACTGATCGTGCCAATCGCGATGGAAGAGCGCCTGCGCTTCGCCATCCGTGAAGGTGGCCGGACCGTCGGCGCCGGCATCGTAGCAAGTATTATCGAGTAATGGTTTGGACACAGGGGTGTGAAGTGATCACTTCACACCCTGGTCTTTTAAGGAACGAACGAAGATGAACGGCCAGAATATCCGTATTCGCCTCAAGGCGTTTGACCACCGCATCCTGGACACTTCTACCAAGGAAATTGTTTCCACGGCGAAGCGCACAGGTGCACAGGTGAGAGGACCGGTACCACTTCCGACACGGATCGAGAAGTTTACCGTCAACCGTTCACCACACGTCAACAAGAAAAGCCGCGAGCAGTTTGAAATGCGTACGCACAAACGGCTCCTGGATATTGTAGATCCAACGCCACAGACAGTGGACGCGCTTATGAAGCTCGATCTTTCTGCCGGTGTGGATGTAGAGATCAAGCTTTAGGTATTTATGAGGGTGGGGTCGGTTAGTTCCGGCACCAACCCAAAAAAGGAAAAAGACAATGCGTTCAGGCGTGATTGCAAAAAAGGTCGGAATGACCCGCGTATTTACCGACGAGGGTGTGGGCATTCCTGTGACCGTCCTTCACATGGACAATGTTCAGGTTGTGGCTCAACGCACCAAGGACAAGCATGGTTATTCAGCCGTGCAACTTGGCGTCGGATTTGCCAAAGCCAAGAACACCACAAAGCCAATGCGTGGGCATTTTGCTGCTGCAAAAGTAGAGCCAAAGCGAAAGCTGGCGGAATTCAGGGTTTCCGATGACAACATGCTTAATGTAGGTCAGGAAATAATCGCTGCCCACTATCTTCCGGGCCAATATGTTGATGTGACTGGCACTACAATCGGCAAGGGATTTGCCGGCGCCATGAAGCGCCACAATTTTAGCGGTTTGCGTGCGACTCACGGTGTATCAGTATCTCACCGCTCACACGGGTCAACTGGTCAGTGTCAGGATCCTGGAAAGGTATTCAAGGGCAAGAAAATGGCTGGTCACATGGGTAATACCCGGGTGACAACACAGAACTTGCAAGTTGTACGCATTGACGTTGATCGTGGCCTTGTTCTCATCAAGGGTGCTGTTCCAGGCCCGAAGGGTAGCTGGGTAATGATCCGCGATGCTCATAAAAGGCCGGTTCTTGAAGGTGTAATGTATCCTGCAGCTACTCGTTCCAAGGCTGCGGAAGCGGCTGAACTCGCTGAAGAAGCAGAAGCAACAATGGCGGAAGAAGCCGCAGCAGATTTGGAAGCGCAACAAGTTGCTGAAGCGGAAGCAGCCGAAGAAGCTCGCATCGAAATGGAAGCCGAAGACAAAGGCTCAGACGATGCAGGCTCCAATGATAAGAAAGGAGCCGAGTAATGGATATCAATGTAACCACCCTTGAGGGCAAGGCTTCTGGCAAGATCAAGGTTTCTGATGAAATCTTTGGACTTGAGCCACGCGAAGATCTTTTGCACCGTATGGTTCGTTATCAGTTAGCCAAACGGCGTGCTGGCACACATGATGTGAAAAATCGTGCCGAAATTTCTGCAACTACGCGGAAGATGTACAAGCAGAAAGGAACCGGTAATGCCCGCCATTCGACCAAGAAGGCACCTCAGTTTCGAGGTGGTGGTCGAGTATTTGGCCCAACACCGCGCGATCACTCAATTGGATTACCCAAAAAAGTTCGTCAATTGGCTCTGCGTCACGCACTTTCAGCCAAACAGGCTTCAGAAGCTATCCTGATTGTGGATGATTTGGCAGTCAAGAAAGCAAAAACTGCTGATCTTCGCAAATCCCTCGCCAAGGCGGGTCTTGAAAATGTGCTGGTCATTGGTGGCGCTGAACTGGACAAGAACTTTGAAATGGCTGCACGGAACATTCCGAATGTCGACGTGCTTCCGGTACAGGGCATCAATGTTTACGACATCATGCGACGCGAAAAGTTGGTGCTGTCAAAAGCTGCCCTTGAGGCAATAGAGGAGCGATTCAAATGACGGACGTACGCCATTACGATGTGATTGTTTCTCCGGTAATCACGGAAAAATCTACCTTGGCTTCGGAATCCAACCAAGTCATGTTCAATGTTGCAAAAAACGCGTCGAAACCGGAAATCAAGCAGGCTGTGGAAGCTTTGTTTGATGTGAAAGTAAAGGCAGTAAACACGCTTGTTCGCAAGGGTAAGCAAAAACGTTTTCGCGGCATTTTGGGCAAGCGTTCGGACGTCAAAAAAGCGGTTGTAACCCTGGAAGAGGGCCAATCCATTGACGTAACCACCGGACTTTAGGTGAAAGACAGGTAAACAGGAATAAGCGCAACATCAGCGCAAGTGGACAAGATTATGGCACTGAAGAAATTTAACCCAAGGACACCCGGCCAGCGTCAGCTGGTTATCGTTGATCGTGCGGGTCTCTATAAGGGTAAACCAGTCAAGTCACTCACCGAGGGTCTTACCTCTTCTGGTGGTCGTAACAATTATGGACGTATTACTGCACGTCGTCGTGGTGGCGGACACAAGCGTACGTACCGTATGGTTGATTTCAAGCGGCGCAAATGGGACGTGGAAGCAACTGTCGAGCGGATTGAATATGATCCAAACCGCAGTGCATTTATCGCACTCATAAAATATACCGATGGCGAGCTGTCCTACATTCTTGCTCCTCAACGCCTTGCGGAAGGTGACAAGGTCATAGCGGCTGCTACTACAGATGTGAAACCAGGCAACGCAATGCCATTGAAAGCAACTCCGGTTGGTTCAATTGTTCACAATGTGGAAATGAAACCTGGCAAAGGCGGTCAGATTGCCCGTTCAGCCGGAGCTTACGCCCAGTTGGTTGGTCGAGACGGTCCATATGCAATTCTTCGTTTGAATTCAGGTGAACAGCGTTTGATCCATGGTGAATGCATGGCCTCCATTGGTGCTGTGTCCAATCCGGACAATTCAAATACAAACAAAGGTAAAGCGGGTCGTAATCGCTGGCTTGGACGTCGTCCAAGTGTTCGTGGTGTTGCCATGAACCCGGTTGATCACCCACATGGTGGTGGTGAGGGTCGCACTTCCGGTGGTCGCCATCCGGTTAGTCCATGGGGAAAGCCGACAAAGGGCAAGCGCACTCGCAGCGCCAAGAAAACAACAAGCAAATTCATCATGCGCTCACGTCATCAGCGCAAAAAACGATAAGGAAACAAGTCCGTGTCACGTTCAGTCTGGAAAGGCCCTTTTGTGGATGGCTATCTTTTAAAGAAAGCCGACAAGGTTCGCGAAGGTGGCAGAAACGAAGTGATCAAAACCTGGAGCAGGCGCTCAACCGTCCTGCCACAGTTTGTAGGTCTGACCTTTGGTGTCTACAACGGCCACAAGCACATCCCGGTATCCATTTCCGAGGACATGGTGGGTCACAAGCTCGGTGAATTTGCACCGACACGTACCTATTACGGTCATGGCGCGGACAAGAAGGCAAAGAGGAAGTAACGATGGGCAAGGCCAAGCGCGAGCGAGTGCTGAAAGACAATGAGGCGCGTGCAGTTGCACGGACCCTGCGTGTCAGCCCGCAAAAATTAAATGATGTAGCGACAATGATCCGTGGCAAGAAAGCCCAGACAGCATTGGCTGAACTGGAATTTTCCCGACGCCGCATTGCCGACACCGTCAAGAAAACTCTGGAATCTGCAATCGCAAATGCTGAAAACAATCATGATCTTGATGTCGACAACCTGGTAGTTGCTGAAGCCTACGTGGGCAAGTCAATCACCATGAAACGTTTCCGTGTTCGTGGCCGGGGCCGTTCGTCAAGAATTTTGAAACCCTTCTCGCACCTGACAATTGTCGTGCGTGAAGTGGAAGAGGAGGCCGCGTAATGGGTCAGAAAATTAATCCAATCGGCTTTCGCCTTGGTATCAACCAAACTTGGGACTCACGTTGGTTCGCTAGTAAGGGTGAATATGGCAGCCTGCTCCATGAGGACATTAAAATTCGCGAATATCTTGAAAAAGAACTCGCTGCGGCTTCAATTTCAAAGATCGTAATTGAGCGGCCTCACAAGAAATGCCGTATTACAGTTCACTCTGCGCGCCCCGGTATCATTATCGGTAAAAAAGGTGCCGATATTGAAAAGCTCCGCCGCAAACTGAGCTCAATGACTGACTCAGAAGTGCACATCAACATCAATGAAGTACGCAAGCCTGAGATTGATGCGACGATCGTGGCTCAGTCAATTGCACAACAGTTGGAACGCCGGGTGGCATTCCGCCGTGCCATGAAGCGCGCAGTTCAGTCTGCAATGCGTCTCGGTGCACTGGGAATTCGCATCAATTGTGCTGGGCGCTTGGGTGGTGCTGAAATTGCCCGTATGGAATGGTATCGCGAAGGACGGGTGCCCCTTCATACACTTCGTGCAGACATTGATTATGGAGTAGCTTCAGCCACTACCGCTTATGGTATTTGCGGCATCAAGGTGTGGATATTCAAAGGTGAAATCTTTGAGCATGACCCATTCGCATCCGAGCGCCGCGGTAATGAAGCACAGGAACAAGGTAGTGGTTCTCCTCGCCGTGAGCGTGCGAAGCACTAATTGGAAAAACCGGGATAGACGACAATGTTGCAACCAAAGCGTACAAAATTCCGTAAGCAGCACAAGGGCCGTATCCACGGCAATGCTAAGGGCGGTACTACATTGACATTCGGAGCCTACGGTATCAAAGCCCAGGAGCCGGAGCGTGTAACCGCACGCCAGATTGAGGCTGCACGACGTGCCATCACTCGTCACATGAAACGTGCCGGTCGTGTATGGATCCGTATTTTCCCGGATGTTCCTGTCTCATCCAAGCCAACGGAAGTTCGCATGGGTAAGGGTAAAGGTTCGCCGGAATATTGGGCAGCCCGAGTAAAGCCAGGCCGCATCATGTTTGAGATTGATGGTGTTTCTGAGGAAGTTGCGCGTGAAGCGTTGCGTCTTGGAAGTCGTAAATTGCCGATCAAAACCCGTTTTGTTCAGCGCATAGCTGACTAAATCGGAAAGTAAAGAATAAGAAAGGTTGAGCCATGAAGGCCAGCGATATTCATGCGATGACGCCGGACCAGCTCAAGGACGAGTTGGTTAAACTCAAGAAAGAGCAGTTCAATCTGCGTTTTCAGGGTGCCACTGGCCAGTTGGAAAACACATCACGCATTCGTCAGATTCGTCGTGACATTGCGCGCATTCAGACCATAGCTGCCCAAAAGCAGACTGCGGCTGGTTAAAGGGAAGAATTAAGAGATGCCAAAACGCATATTGCAAGGCACTGTTGTCAGTGACAAGAACGAAAAGACGGTTGTCGTAAAGGTCGAACGCCGCTTTATTCATCCGTTGTTCAAGAAAACAGTGCGCCGTACAAAAAACTACAAGGCACACGACGAAACCAATGCGAAGAAAGTTGGTGACGAGGTGTCTATTGAAGAATGCCGCCCGATTTCACGCGACAAGCGTTGGGTCGTGGTGGAAAACCAGGCGTAAACAGGAATTGGAAGGGCTGAAGTCATGATACAGATGCAATCAAATCTCGACGTTGCCGACAATTCCGGTGCGCGCCGTGTCATGTGCATCAAGGTGCTGGGCGGCTCCAAGCGAAAATATGCTGGTGTAGGCGATATTATCGTTGTCTCGGTTAAAGAAGCCATCCCGCGCGGTCGCGTCAAAAAAGGTGATGTTATGCGCGCTGTAGTCGTGCGCACTTCAAAGGATATCCGCCGCAATGATGGCAGTGTTATCCGTTTTGACACCAACGCTGCAGTGCTGGTTGACAACAAGAGCGAGCCGGTTGGCACACGTATTTTCGGACCCGTACCGCGTGAACTTCGCGCGAAACGACACATGAAAATCATCTCGCTGGCACCTGAGGTTCTTTAAGGAAAATGGCCATGCAAAAGATAAAAAAAGGCGATTCAGTTGTAGTGCTTACCGGTAAGGACAAAGGTCGTACCGGGCAAGTAGTCAAGCTGATGCCAAAAGAAGGCAAGGTAATTGTGCAGGGAATAAATATGGTCAAGCGTCACCAGCGCCAGACCGGTGCACAAGAGGCCGGAATTATTAACCGCGAGGCGGCAATCCAGATTTCCAATCTTGCGTTGGCCGACCCAAAAGATGGCAAGGCTACTCGTGTAGGATTTAAGATTATGGATGATGGGCGCAAGGTTAGGGTAGCGAAGCGTTCGGGAGAAGTGATCGATGGCTGAAGCTAATTATATACCACGCATGCGTGCGCACTATGACAGCGCGGTGCGTGCAAAAATGCTGGAAACTTTCGGGTACAAGAACACGATGGAAGTTCCGAAAATTGAAAAAATCGTGCTGAACATGGGAGTTGGTGAGAGTACTGCCGATTCCAAGAAAGCACAAATTGCCGCCGACGATCTTACTTTGATTGCCGGTCAAAAGGCGCAGGTTTCGCACGCACGCAAGTCAATTGCGACATTCAAGGTACGCGAAGGCATGCCTCTGGGTGCAAAGGTTACTCTGCGTGGAAGCCGCATGTACGATTTTATCGACAGGCTGGTAAATATCGCGCTGCCGCGCGTTCGTGACTTTCGTGGCCTGAACCCAAAAAGCTTTGATGGCCGTGGCAACTTTGCCATGGGGATCAAGGAACACATTGTGTTCCCGGAAATCAACTACGACAAAGTAGATCAGATCTGGGGCATGGACGTAATCGTTTGTACGACTGCAAAATCGGATGATGAAGCACGCGCTCTCTTGCGTGAGTTCAACTTCCCGTTTCCCCAGTAACGGCAGGCGTGAAGCAAAGGAATTGTAATCAATGGCAAAATCAAGTGCCGTAGAAAATAACAAACGCCGCAGAAGGCTCGTTGACAGTTATGCTGCAAAGCGTGCTGCCCTTAAGGCAATTATCATGAATAAGGAATTGCCAATGGAAGAGCGTTTCAAGGCGCAGCTGAAACTGAATGAGCTTCCGCGCAACAGTGCCAAAAACCGTATTCGCAACCGTTGTGAGATTTCTGGTCGTCCGCGCGGTTTCTATCGTAAACTTAGAATGTCTCGTATTGCGCTGCGCGAACTTGGTTCGTTTGGTAAAATTCCAGGCCTCGTAAAATCAAGCTGGTAAGGGGAGCAACAAGTTATGTCTATTTCTGATCCTCTGGGCGATATGTTGACCCGCATCCGCAACGGTCTGATGCGCCACAAGTCAAAGGTTTCAAGTCCGGCTTCAAAGCTGCGTACCAACGTATGCGAAGTCCTCAAGACTGAGGGTTACATTCGTGACTACGCAACTGTCGATTTTGAAGACGGCAAGTCTGAAATTGAAATTGAGCTGAAGTACTATGAGGGTGCTCCGGTAATTAAAGAGATTACCCGCATTTCCCGTCCTGGTCTTCGTGTTTATTCATCCGTGAAGTCCATTCCGCACATTGCAAACGGTTTGGGCATCAACATATTGTCCACACCAAAAGGCGTTATGGCTGACCATGATGCGCGTGAGCAGAATGTCGGCGGCGAAATTCTCTGCCGTGTATTCTAATTGAACTGGATTGGTAAAACGAAATGTCTCGCATAGGAAAACAACCGGTCGTTATCCCTGATGGCGTTACTGCTACGGTCGAAGGCCAGACGGTTACCGCCAAGGGTCCGAAAGGCGAATTACGGTATGTCGTCAATGACGAAGTGCTTGTGAAAATGGAAGATGGTGCCATTAAGGTAGACCCAAGGGATAGCTCTAAAGATGCTCGTTCCAAATGGGGACTGTCACGCACCATGGTTTCGAACATTATGAGTGGTGTGACGGATGGATTCGAGAAGAAACTGGAGATCAACGGTGTTGGTTACCGTGCGGCAATGCAGGGTAGTGATGTTCAATTGTCACTCGGTTTCTCACACGAAGTGATTTACAAGGTTCCTGAAGGCGTGAGTGTTGCCTGCCCAAAACCAACAGAGATTGTGGTTACAGGCATCGACAAGCAAAAGGTTGGTCAGGTTGCAGCGGAAATTCGCAGTTACCGCCCACCAGAGCCTTATAAGGGCAAAGGCGTGAAATACGCAGACGAAACCATCTTCCGCAAGGAAGGCAAGAAGAAGTAGGACTGGGTTATGGCAAGCAAGAACTCATCAACTGAGCGTCGTGTAAACCGGGTTCGCCGGTCACTTAAAAAAGTGGCTAATGGCCGTCCGCGTCTCAGCGTGTTTCGCTCACTGCAGAACATTTACGTTCAGGTCATCGACGATACCAGGGGCGTAACGGTCGTTTCTGCCTCCACTTTGGACAAGGATGTAAAATCCAAGGTCAAAAATGGTGGCAACATTGATGCCGCAACAGCTGTTGGCAAACTCGTTGCGGAACGGGCTACCAAAGCTGGCGTAAAAGAGGTCATCTTTGACCGCGGCGCATACATTTACCACGGTCGCGTGAAGGCACTTGCTGATGCTGCTCGCGAAGGTGGATTGAAATTTTAATTTGAACTCGGTGCTTCCGGAAAAGAAAAAGGTCAAGGATCATGGCACAAAGAGATAACCGTCAAGGCGGAAGAGACAGGGACGAGCGCGACAGCGAATTTGTCGACAAGCTCGTTCACATCAATCGTGTGGCCAAAGTGGTCAAGGGTGGTCGCCGTTTTGGCTTTGCCGCGCTTGTAGTCGTTGGTGACCAGAAAGGCCGCGTAGGTTTTGGCCACGGCAAGGCTCGGGAGGTACCCGAAGCTATTCGCAAAGCTACCGAATCTGCAAAACGTGAAATGATATTTGTTCCACTGCGTTCTGGTCGTACACTGCATCACGATGTTACTGGACGCCACGGCGCTGGTCGCGTTGTCTTGCGTGCTGCACCTGCTGGTACAGGTATCATCTGCGGTGGCCCGATGCGTGCGGTGTTTGAAACATTGGGTGTCCAGGATGTTGTTGCAAAATCACTTGGATCATCCAATGCATACAACATGGTTCGCGCAACTTTTGATGCGTTAAAGCGCCAAAATCATCCTAAAGATATTGCTGCTGCGCGTGGCTTGAAATATTCGACCCTTCAGGCTCGCCGACAGGAAATTATCGGATCTGAAGAGTAAGGGACAGAACAATGGCCGCCAAGAAAACCATCACGGTTGAACAAACCGGAAGCCCACTACGCCGCCCAGCTGATCAGCGTGCTACGCTAGTTGGTTTGGGTCTTAACAAAGTTAGTCGCCGTTCAACACTGGAGAACACTCCTGCAGTTCGCGGTATGATCCGCAAGGTTCAGCACCTTGTGCGGGTTGTTGAAGAAGCCTGAATTGGCGGGAGATAATATTATGAAATTGAATGAGATTAAGGACCAGGAAGGTTCCTCAAAATCCCGCAGGCGCGTAGGGCGCGGTATCGGAAGCTCCAAAGGCAAAACTGCCGGTCGCGGCGTTAAAGGTCAAAAGTCCAGATCCGGCGTTGCCATCAATGGCTACGAAGGCGGGCAAATGCCAATTTACATGCGTCTTCCAAAGCGTGGATTTAGCAACACAAAATTTACCAAGAATTTCGTCACCGTTTCTGTCGGACGTCTGCAGGAAGCGGTAGATGCAAAGAAACTGGATGCAAAAAAGGCGGTAACCACTGAAGCGCTTGTTGAAGCCGGTGTAGTTCGCAGAGCTCGCGACGGCGTTCGTATTCTTTCTGACGGTGAATTGAAAGCCAAACTCAATTGTGAAGTTGCAGGCGCGTCTAAAGCCGCAGTGGAAAAAATCGGGAAAGCTGGAGGCAGTGTGAAAATTATTGCTGTAGCGGAACCTGCTGACAAAAAACCAGCCGCCAAAAAGGCTGATGCAGAGAAATCTGCAGAGTAATTTATTTTTGGTTTTGGGGTCGTAACGAAAGCTCCCGATTCCTATCTATTACGTTCAGCGATACCAAAGGTATCGCGAACACCCAAATTTATGATTGGAGTAGAATATGGCTTCAGCCGCTGAACAACTGGCTTCCAATCTTAGCTTCTCGACTTTTTCAAAAGCTGAAGAGTTAAAAAAGCGCATCTGGTTTACACTCGGTGCGTTGATAGTTTATCGCCTTGGAACTTACATCAAGCTCCCGGGTATCAATCCGGACGCCTATTCACGTGCATTCGAGCAACAAAGCCAGGGTGTATTGGGTCTTGTTGATGTATTCGCTGGAGGTGCAATTGAGCGCCTGGCAATCTTTGCACTTGGCATAATGCCTTACATCTCTGCTTCAATTATCATTCAGTTGATGACTTCGGTTGTACCAACTTTGGAGCAGCTGAAAAAAGAAGGTGAGCAGGGCCGCAAGGTAATCAACCAGTACACGCGTTACGGTACAGTCATTCTCGCAACACTGCAGGCTTATGGCATTGCCGTTGGGCTTGAATCGGGCGATGGAATTGTAACCGATCCCGGTTGGTTTTTCCGCCTGACAGCAGTAGTTACGCTTGTCGGTGGCACGATGTTCCTGATGTGGCTTGGTGAACAAATAACCGCACGTGGCGTCGGTAACGGTATTTCGTTGATCATCTTCGCTGGTATTGTCGCAGCGTTGCCGGGAGCAATATTCCAACTCCTTGAACAGGGGCGCCAGGGGGTAATTTCCACACCCACCCTGATTTTGGTTTTACTGGTAGCAATTGCAATTTTGATGCTGATTGTGTTCGTGGAGCGAGCGCAAAGGCGATTATTGATTCAGTATCCAAAGCGCCAGGTGGGTAATCAGCTGTTTCAAGGTGAATCTTCCCACCTGCCGCTAAAACTGAATACGGCGGGTGTTATTCCGGCAATCTTCGCTTCATCGCTGTTGTTGCTACCGTTAACCGCAGCCGGATTTTCTGGTTCTGAGACTATGCCTGCCTGGCTTAGTTACATCACTGGTCTGTTGGGTCGAGGACAACCGCTATATTTGATCATGTATGGTGGTTTGATCGCATTTTTTGCGTTTTTCTACACAGCGATTGTTTTCAATCCCAAGGATACTGCAGACAACTTGAAATCACATGGTGGCTTCATACCGGGAATTCGCCCAGGCGAGCGAACCGCTGAATACATTGATTATGTCCTTACGCGGATTACAGTTGCCGGAGCCATCTATTTGGTATTTGTCTGTATCATTCCTGAGGTCTTCATGAGCAACGTCGGAATTTCAGCATTCTTGGGCGGTACTTCCATGCTGATTATGGTAAGTGTTACCATGGACACCATTTCCCAGGTTCAGAGCCACCTTTTGGCGCATCAGTATGAGGGCCTGGTCAAAAAATCGAAGCTTCGCGGTGGGAAATCAGGCAGGGGAGGCAGACGCAGAAGATGAGACTGATTTTGCTCGGACCGCCCGGTGCAGGCAAAGGTACACAAGCCAAGTTTATCGTTGACCGGCACGCAATTCCGCAACTATCCACAGGAGATATGTTGAGGGCAGCAATTGCAGCGGAAACCAAAATTGGTTTGCGCGCAAAGAAATTGATGGATGCCGGTAAACTGGTTTCAGATGACGTAGTCATCGGTATTGTATCTGAACGGATTGATCAGGAAGATTGTTCAAAGGGATTTATCCTTGATGGTTTCCCCCGAACCCTTCAGCAGGCTGATGCTTTAGGCGATATGTTCGAAGAAAAGGGTCTGAAGCTAGATTGCGTCGTTGAACTTCAAGTGGATGATGATGCGCTGGTTGAGCGTATTGCCGGTCGCTTCACATGTAGCAATTGTGGCGAAGGCTATCACGATAAGTTCAAGGCTCCGAAAAACCCGGAATCGTGTGATCGTTGTGGCAGCAGTGAGTTTACTCGTCGTGCTGATGACAATGAAGAGACAATGCGTACCAGGCTTCGGGCATATTACAAGGAAACAGCACCACTGGTTGGTTATTATTACGCAAAAGGCCAGTTAAAGGGCGTTGATGGCATGGGTAGCATTTCAAAAATAAGCGCCGATGTTGAAGATGTTCTGAGAAAGTTGTAATTCAGCCAAAATAGCTGCGTTTCAATCGAATTTGTGCTTGACGCAGGACGGTTTGGCCGATACACCACAGCCAATTCGCAATTAAAAGCGATCGGTTCCGGATTTGAAAAACAATCCCGGTTTCGGTCGCTTAATGTTGTTGAAATTCCGCAAGGGCCGGCCTCCACCGGACGCGGCAAATGAAACCGCCTCTAATATGTGGCAAACATGGAGAAAGTGAATGGCTCGTATAGCCGGGGTTAATATTCCCACAAACAAACGCGTGGTTATCGCACTCCAGTACATTCATGGTATTGGACCCAAAAGTGCTGGTGATATCGTGTCGAAATCCAACATTGATATTACCCGTCGCGTCAATCAGTTGACTGATGCAGAAGTGTTGCAAATTCGTGAAGTTATTGATGCGGATTACATGGTTGAAGGTGATCTTCGTCGCGAGACATCGATGAACATCAAGCGATTGATGGACCTTGGTTGCTATCGCGGTTTGCGCCATCGTCGTGGATTGCCGGTTCGCGGACAACGTACGAATACAAACGCACGCACCCGTAAGGGCCCAGCCAAGGCAATTGCAGGCAAGAAGAAGTAATTTTGCGCCGGTAACTCCGGCCTGTGTTTGGCAAATGATTTATTCAGGTGCCAAGGTTTAGCCGCTGGAACTACGGCGGTGTTGAGATCTAGGAAAGGTCACATATATGGCTAAAGAAGGCGCGAAAGTTCGCCGCCGCGAACGTAAAAATATCACATCGGGCATGGCTCATGTGAATTCCACATTCAACAATACAATGATCACCATCACCGACGCACAAGGAAATACCATCGCATGGTCTTCTGCTGGTGCCCAGGGTTTTAAGGGATCACGCAAATCGACACCTTATGCCGCTCAGGTTGCCGCTGAAGATGCAGCCAAAAAAGCGCAGGAGCATGGAATGCAGACTTTGGAAGTTGAAGTTCGTGGCCCAGGTTCAGGGCGTGAATCAGCTTTGCGTGCGCTGCAGGCAGCTGGCTTCACAATCACATCCATTCGCGACGTTACATCCATTCCTCATAATGGTTGCCGCCCACGCAAGAAACGCCGCGTATAACATCGCCTGCAACAAATCCGCATTGCAGGAAGGATACTTGGAAAAATGCCACGAAGGGATGGTGGCATAAACCAAAAGGATAAAGGTCCATGATTCAGAAAAACTGGTCCGAACTCATTAAACCAACCAAGCTTGAAATCAATTCAAGTGCTGCCAACAAGGCAGTTGTTGTTGCAGAGCCTCTTGAACGTGGTTTTGGCCTTACCCTCGGCAATTCTTTGCGTCGAGTGCTTTTGTCTTCGCTGCAAGGCGCTGCTATCACCGCTGTACAAATTGACGGCGTTCTTCACGAGTTTTCGTCAATTGCAGGCGTTCGTGAAGATGTGACTGATATTGTGCTGAACATCAAGGAAATTGCTCTTCGTATGGAAGGCGAGGGTCCTAAACGCATGGTCATTCGTAAAGAGGGCCCTGCAGTAGTTTCAGCAGGTGATATTCAGACTGTAGGCGACATCGAAATCCTCAATCCAGATCACGTAATTTGTACATTGGATGAAGGTGCGGAAATCCGGATGGAACTGACCGTTAACACCGGCAAGGGTTATGTTCCCGCTGATCGTAACCGTGCAGAAGATGCCCCAATCGGTCTGATTCCGGTCGACAGTCTCTATTCACCTGTTCGCAAAGTGTCATACAAAATCGACAAGACTCGCGAAGGTCAGGTTCTCGATTATGACAAGCTTACAATGACTCTGGAAACCGATGGTTCAATTTCGCCAGATGATGCGATTGCATTCGCTGCCCGCATCTTGAAGGACCAGCTTTCAATCTTCATCAATTTCGAAGAGCCTGAAAAAGAAGAAACTCAGGAAGAAGTTGCAGAACTTGCATTCAATCCTGCGCTGCTCAAAAAGGTTGATGAGCTGGAACTTTCCGTACGTTCAGCCAACTGTCTGAAAAATGATAACATCGTTTACATTGGCGATTTGATCCAGAAAACAGAAGCAGAGATGCTTCGCACGCCAAACTTCGGTCGCAAGTCGTTGAATGAAATCAAGGAAGTTCTTGCAGGCATGGGGCTTCATCTGGGAATGGAAATTCCTGCGTGGCCGCCTGAAAACATTGAAGAACTGGCAAAACGTTACGAAGACCAGTACTAATCCGCAATTAAACAAGGGTAGTCTTAAGAGCCAGGCTATCCACAGAAGAAGAGGGAGAGCGCCATGCGCCACCGTAAACAAGGCCGAAAACTGAACCGTACATCAAGCCACCGAAAGGCGATGTTCGCGAACATGGCGGCATCACTTATAGAGCACGAGCAGATTGTTACAACCTTGCCCAAGGCAAAGGAATTGCGTTCAGTTGCAGACAAACTGATTACCCTTGCAAAGCGCGGAGATCTTCATTCTCGTCGCCTTGCAATTTCCCGCATTCGCGATGTAAAGCAAGTTGGAAAATTGTTCGAGACTCTCGGTCCACGCTACGCAGACCGCAATGGTGGCTATACTCGTGTATTGAAGGCGGGTTTCCGATATGGCGACAACGCACCGATGGCAGTTATCGAATTCGTTGAACGCGACGAAGAGGCCAAGGGTGCAAAAGATCGCGCCCGAATTGAGGCTGAAGAAGCTGCAGAAGGCGGCGCAACAGAAGCAGCCGCTTCATAAACAAACCTGATAATTATTTATTAAACGCCCGGCCTGTTCTGGGCGTTTTTTATATGCCAGTACTGCGACGGCAGTGTTGAGCATTATTTCAATGCGAAGAATGCTTCTGCACTTTTGGAGGCATTGAGGTGAATAGGTAAAGCAGTTTCGGAAAAGGTTGCAATTACGCAATTGCAGACGCTGGCTGAATAATGGTTTGAATATCTCCGTAACCATTAAAGCGGGTAGCTGTTGCACTACAGTAAGCGCCTAATCCGTGGAAGCTTACAAAGTCACCTTCTGCAACATTACCAGGAAGTTGAAGAGCGCATGGCAAGACGTCGACGGGATCGCATGTTGGTCCGAATGCCTTCCAGATAATTGGTGCTGACTCTTCTGAACCCATGGAGTTTGAACAATGAGTATATCTTGGAAACAATTCAGGAAACTGGCTGCCTTCCATCAAGCCGCCATAAATACCATCATTTAAAAAAAGTTCAGCGCGATCACGACGAACCGACTTGATTGTGGTTATCAAAGTGGCGGCAGGCGCGACTATTCCGCGACCAGGTTCGCATTCCAGTTTTGGTGGATAACCGGAGAACGCGGCTAAACTGGCTCTTCGTATCGCAGTAAAGAAAGCTGAGTGGTCAATTGTTCCTGATCCCGCATAACGTGATGGAAAGCCTCCTCCAACATTGAGAAATTGGAGGTCACAATTTGCTGAATTCGCCAAATTTGCCGCTTGTGCGATGCATTGTTCGTAGGGCTGTGGATCCACCGTTTGGGAACCGGGGTGAAATGTCAGACCAACGCGGAATCCCATTTCGTTTGCAGTGCGCACAAGTGCTACACATTCATCTGCCTTGGCGCCAAACTTTGAGCTGAAGTCCTGAACAGCGTGGGAATTTCCCGAAACAGCAAATCTAATTGCAACTTCGATGCTTTGAGGATCGGCAACCATTGAACGGAGTTTTTCCAACTCGCTCATGTGATCAATCGCAAACCTTCGGCACTTGTATTGTTCAAGTGCGGTTGATATTTCATCACGAGACCGCACGGGATTGTGGTAGTGGAGCGTTGCGAATGGCGCTGCAGTGCGCACATTTGCCATCTCTTCAGTTGAAGCAACATCAAATGAGTGAACACCAGCATTGTAAAGTATTTCGATCACTCTTTTGTCGCTATTGGCCTTTACCGCATAGGAAACTTTGCCTGGGAAATTTTCGATGAATTGCTGTGCCGTATTAATCAGTGTTCCCTCGGATATGAGGAGCGTTGGATTATTGCCGCCAGCGCTGCCGTAGGGTGTATAAAGGTCCCAATTGTTTTGACGAATGATACCCATGCTTAAAATTCCTGCCTGAAAGCTGAGGTAATAATGTCAGATATCAATGTCGGCATTAATAAGAAAAACATATAAATAATAACGAATAAACGTTGAAATGACGAACTTGCTGTCGTATTGACGAATAATGCTGGATCCACGCGATGAAAAACTGATTGGTTTGCTACGGCTCGATGCACGTGAGTCGCTGGCTTCTTTGGCACGAAAGCTAAAACTTTCAAGATCGACCGTTCAGGACCGCCTTAACAGGCTGGAGCAAAGCGGTGTCATAAAAGGGTATCGGGTTCAGCTTTCCGAGGCAGCAGGCAGACGGAGAATCAGGTCATTCGCAATAATTTCTGTTGATCCAAAAAGCACCGGGCTAATCACCTCTGAACTGGTGACTTTTCATACGGTAGATGCTGTATATACCGTGAGTGGCAAGTTTGACATTCTGGTAGAAATCAGTACCGACACCACAGAAGAGATGGACCGAACACTTGATCGCATTGGCGACATTCCTGGTGTTCTTAAGACTGAATCTTCGATAGTATTAACTACCAAACTTCAACGCTGAAAGGTGTTATTATGCGTATTCGACTGGCGGGAGTTATCCTGTTTGCCGCCCTTGTATGTGCATCTGTTGTCAGGGCAGAATCAACAATTGAGGATATGTTCTCCAACGCCCTTAAAGACCTGCTGAAGTCAGGCGAGGTACAGGAAGGGCAAGAAAAACCGGAAATCAGAATTCCGGCAAGCCGGGCTGAGATTCAGCTTTCCTTTGCTCCATTGGTAAAGAAGGTTTCGGCATCTGTGGTGAACGTTTATGCCGCCAGAAAAGTGTTGCAACGCTCTCCTTTCGCCGGCGATCCATTCTTTGAACGTTTTTTTGGTAATCAGGGTTTTGGGCGACCTAAGCCGAGGACGCAATCTTCTTTGGGGTCCGGGGTTATTGTTCGGTCGGAAGGAATTGTGATTACGAATTACCACGTCATCAAGGATGCTAGCGAAGTGAAGATCGCACTCGTGGATGGGCGTGAGTTCGAATGCGAAATTATTTTAAAGGATGAGCGGTCAGATTTGGCAGTGTTGCGCGTATTAGGCGATGAAACGTTTGATGCGGTGGAGTTGGGCGATTCGGAAAATGCACAAGTTGGAGATCTTGTTCTCGCAATTGGAAATCCATTCGGGGTAGGGCAGACTGTAACCAGCGGTATAATTTCGGCTGTATCCCGTACTCGCCAAGGTATCACGGATTTTGGATTTTTTCTTCAAACGGATGCCGCGATAAATCCGGGCAACTCCGGCGGAGCCTTGATTGATATGCAGGGTCGATTGATTGGTGTGCCAACAGCAATTTATTCCCGGTCTGGTGGTTCCAATGGAATAGGCTTTGCAATTCCGTCCAACATGGTCGATGTCGTGCTCCGGTCCTCTGAAACTGGGGACAGCGTGACACGACCTTGGATTGGCGCGGGGTTTCAGGAAGTAACTTCAGACATTGCCACTAGCCTTGGCTTGTCAAGTCCCAGAGGTGCGCTGGTAACGAGCATAGCTCCCGATAGTCCGGCGCAGAATGCTGGATTGGCACCGGGGGATGTAATTCTGGCGGTAAATGGTAATCAAATTGAGCATGTGGATGCACTCGGATATCGGTTCGCAACAGCGGGAATTGGTAGTGAAGTGGAATTGAACGTGCTTAGTCGTGGCAAGAAAAGGAAGATATCGTTGCCCTTGATGGCCGCGCCGGAAACTATCCCGCGCAATCAAACAGAATTACCGGAAAATTCAGCATTGGGAGGGGCTGTAATTGCAAATCTCTCTCCTGCCGTTGCACAGGAATTGAAGTTGCCAACGCATAAATCCGGGGTTGTTGTAATTGGCGTGAAACGACGGTCATTTGCAGCTGCTAACGGCATGCGACCAGGCGACATCATAGTTGAATTGAACAGCAACAAGGTTCAATCTGTCGAAGATGTGAAGAAGCTGCTTGGAAAGGCCGGGCGTCGATGGGTATTTGTGGTTGATCGAGGTGGCCGGGAGATTGTCTTTGACCGTAACGGTAATTTTTTCCGACAGTATGTGCGGTGAGGAAATTGTGATTTGAATGACCTGTTTGCATCTGATGAGCAATCAATCTCTGCCGCTCCGTTGGCAGAACGGCTGAGGCCTAAAAAACTCGAAGACGTTCATGGACAGGAACAACTGACCGGACCCACCGGTACGCTCACAAGAATGATTGCATCGGGAAACCTCGGGAATCTGGTTTTTTGGGGGCCGCCGGGAACAGGAAAAACGACGGTTGCAAGACTGTTGGCCGGTGAATGTGATCTGGTATTTGAGCAGGTTTCCGCAATCTTTACCGGTGTCGCGGACTTGAAAAAGATATTTGACACTGCACGTATCCGTCGGTCAAACGGCAGCCGCACCCTCCTTTTTGTTGATGAGATTCATCGTTTTAACCGTTCCCAGTTGGACAGTTTCTTACCAGTCATGGAAGATGGAACCATTGTGTTGGTCGGCGCCACAACTGAAAATCCTTCCTTTGAACTCAACGCTGCCTTGCTTTCACGCTCAAGCGTATTGACGTTCAAGGCCCACAGCGAAGCAAGTCAGAGAAAATTGCTTGAACGTGCGGTTGAACTAGAGGGTCGTGAATTGCCACTGGATGATGGCGCTATAGCATCCCTCATCCGCATGGCAGACGGGGATGGGAGAGCGGCAATTTCTCTTGCGGAAGAAGCCTGGCGAATTGCAGGTGACGGTGACGTGTTGGATTCGGTTGCACTTCAAGACGCACTTCAACGGCGGGCTCCCATTTATGACAAGGGGCAGGACGGTCACTACAATCTAATCAGCGCACTGCACAAATCGGTTCGCGGGTCTGACCCGGATGCTGCGCTGTATTATTTGGCTCGAATGTTTGATGGAGGCGAAGATCGTCGATATATTGGCCGTCGATTGGTTGTTATGGCGAGTGAGGATATCGGTAATGCAGATCCTCAGGCGCTGGTAGTAGCGATGGCTGCGGTTCAGGCTTTTGATTATCTGGGGATTGCCGAAGGAGACCGGGCACTCGCACAAGCCTGTGTTTACCTGGCGACTGCCCCCAAATCCAACGCGGTACACGTCGCACTCAAGAAGGCCATGAAATCTGCGAAGGAAAATGGCTCGCTGCTTCCGCCAAAACACATTTTGAATGCTCCTACAAAGCTCATGAGTGACGAAGGGTACGGTGATGGTTACCTTTACGATCACGATCAACCCGGTGCATTTTCAGGGCAAAATTATTTTCCTGAAAAAATGGATCGTCAAACCTACTATGAACCGGTAGAACGCGGGTTTGAACGTGAGGTTCGCAAACGAATGGAATACTGGCATAAGCTTCGCGGAGACAAAAACCAATGAGTAATCTGTTGCTTGTTGTCTTGGGCGGGGGAATTGGAGCGGGGCTTCGGCATCTTTCAGGTACGGTTACCTTGAGAGTAATGGGACCTGCGTTTCCGTGGGGAACATTGTTCGTGAATGTATTCGGCTCCCTGGTAATGGGACTGTTTATCGCCTGGTTGGTAAAACGCAGCGGTGGAACGTCCCAAGAGTTGCGAATATTCTTCGCAACCGGTGTACTTGGTGGTTTTACAACCTTTTCTGCCTTTTCACTGGATGTGGCCAATCTGGTGGAAAAGAGCGCACATACTGACGCGTTGTTTTATGTTGCCACAAGTGTATTGCTTTCAATTGGCGCAGTGTTTGCAGGCCTTTGGATCGGTCGCGCAGTTCTGTAGTCTAGGTTTTGAAAATTGGAAATGGACAAATGTCCAGTGTCGAAAACAAATTCGTGGATGCCGATGAAGCCGGTATGCGTCTTGACCGATGGTTCAAGCTGCATTTTCCAGGGCTCGGATTTGGGCAATTACAAAAGCTGCTTCGCTCGGGTCAGATTCGGATAAATGGTGGCCGAGTAAAGACAGATACCCGTATTGCGACCGGCCAAAGTGTTCGGTTGCCACCACAAATTGTTTCTTTATCGGAGCAAGCCTCCTCAAAGCAAAAACCGCTGACCTCCAATACAATCCGTGATCGCAATGATTTCGACGTTTTGCAGTCAATGTTGCTTTACGAAGACAAGAAGGTGCTCGTGTTCAACAAGCCGGCCGGCCTGGCAGTGCAGGGTGGTTCTGGCCTAAATCGACATGTAGACAGCATGCTCGAATCCATGCGCAGTCAAAAAGGTGAAAAGCCTCGACTTGTTCACCGGCTGGATCGAGAAACTTCAGGTGTGCTGGTGGTCGCACGAACGAGAGGTGCGGCTGCTGCGCTCACAAAATCATTTCGGCATCGCGATACTGAGAAAACCTACTGGGCAATCTGCAAAGGAGTACCGCGCAAGCATGAAGGACAGATCTCCACATACATGCTGAAGGAAAGGCTGGAAGACGGAGACCGGATGCGCGTAGCGAAGCATGGTGAGCCGGATGCGGATCATGCCCTTACCAAATACAGATTGATTGAAAATGCGGGACCTTATTTGTCCTGGATTGAGTTTAAGCCAGTATCCGGTCGAACTCACCAATTGCGTGTTCATTCGACCCACCTTGGCCATCCAATTATTGGTGACAGCAAATATTTTGATATTGAGAATTGGGAGTTGCCAGGGGGTATCCAGAAGAAGTTACACCTTCATGCGCGGCGCATTCGAATTCCGCACCCAGATCATGGCATAATTGATATACGGGCACCTTTACCACCACATATGGTGCAGACTTTTAACCTGCTCGCACTTGATACAGAACAAGAATCAGATTCTGAAGAGCAGGGCAGAAACGCTTGATTTGACTCGCACTTTTTGAAACGGTTTACCGATACGGCTTGGAATTGAAGATTGATGCGCGAATTTCTTGAAAATGCGGAGACTGAGCGGGCAAGCAATTCACCTGATAAGGTCCGCGCAGGTGCAAAGCCTGTTTTGCCGAAGCGGTTTTACACCACCGTTTCATTAGAATCTGACAATGGTTCAATAACCATCCTGCTTGACGGGAAACCCGTCAAGACACCTGGCAAAAATGCGCTGGAACTTCCTACTGTCGAAGCTGCGAAACTCGTGGCAAAGGAATGGGAGCAACAAGGCGAATATATCAATCCATTCTCAATGCCGGTAACCCGAATAGTCAACACATCCATTGATGGCGTTAGCAATGAAGCGCAGGCAGTTTTCGAAGACATTCTTCGTTACGCCGGAAATGATGTCATCTGTTACCGGGCCAGTTCCCCGCAGGAACTGGTGGATTTGCAGAATAAGCATTGGGATCCTGTACTTGATTGGGCCCTGTCAAACCTCGGTGCGGGGTTTGAAACTTGTGAGGGTTTGATCCACGTTCCCCAGCCGAAAGAAGCGATAGCTGCCTATGGCTCGCGCTTGAAATCGTACATATCACCCATATCACTGGCATGCTTGCATACGTTCACAACGTTAAGTGGTTCCGCGTTGCTTTCGCTCGCGTTGGCTGATGGATTGTTGGACGCGGAAAGCGCCTGGAATGCTGCCCATGTGGACGAAGACTGGAACATCTCCCAATGGGGTGAAGACCACGAGGCAGTCGAACGGCGCAAAGCGCGTTGGCAAGAGATGAGGGCAGCCAATGCGCTGTTTCAGGCGATCACAGGGAATGATGTGATCTGATGTGGTTTGAATTCAGACGTGACAACATAAATCTATGGATCGCCATAATTCTGATTTCCGGATTGATTGGCATTACATACAGTCAACTTGTCTATTCCCAGGTTACGAACGACAAAGGGTCTATTTGGTTGGGCGCGATCAATGGAATAATCATTGGAGCTTGCTCCGCTGGATTTGAATTGTTCTTTGTTTCCAGCGCTTTTTCGCCAATGCGTAAATTGGCATTTATCCCGGCACTGCTGGTCAGGGTTGCCGTGCACCTGACGATGATTTTTCTGTCTCTGCTGTTCTCCCAGATTGTTTACGATCAGATTTACGGAACAGGTATCTTGATGTTTGATCCGGAGATAGGTGGAGCAACAACAGATTTGGCCTTTGCGTTTCTCGTTATGAGTGTTGTTATTTTCTACATGCAAATGCGGTTGTTCATTGGTTCGAGAACACTCAAAAACCTAGTTTTGGGGAAATACAGTCGTCCCCAGAAGGAGGAGCGGATTTTTATGTTTCTCGATATCGCTGGTTCGACAGATGCAGCGCAAAAAATCGGTGATGTTGAGTTCCACCGTTACCTCAATCAATTGTTCATTCTGTTTGATGGGCCGATTACCAGAAGTGGAGGTGAGGTTCATTCCTATGTTGGTGATGCAATCATAGCGATATGGCCGCTTTCGGTTTCTCCAATTGAAAATTCTCGGGTCATTGGCGCCATGTCACAGATTGATCAATTATGTCAGTTGCACTCAAAGAAAATACATGAAAGCTTCGGTGTAGAACCGGATATTCGTATTGCAATTCATGGTGGACCTGTTGTTGCAGGGGAAACTGGCGACAGTAAGAGGCAGATTACGTATCTGGGTGACACCGTTAACATCACGGCCAGGATTGAAGCAAAGGCAAAAGAACTGGGGGAGCGATTTTTGGTTAGTGATGCAATTTTGGAACGCATAACATTGCCGAATGGGGTGGAAACCAGATCTTTAGGGAGTCATTTTTTAAAGGGCGTTGGTGAAAAGATGGCGTTGTCTGCTATTAGATTGGAATGTGATCCGAATACGAAATCTATTGATGGAAAAGCATCAATGGATGTGGCAATCAAATGACAGGCTCTTTTGCTGCTCGCAACACTATCGTTACAGCAATGTTAATCATGTCGTGTGCGATGCTTTTTGCCCCAACGATGGACGCAATTGCCAAATTTTCTGCCAATCGTTACGGCATTAGCCCGGCAATGATTACATTTGGCAGGTTTTTGGTACAGGCCTTGTTCTTGTTGTTTTTCCTGGCAGTTGCCTGGTCAAGAAGACATTTGGAATTCAACTTTTCCATCGTTAACATTTTTCGCGGTATGTTGATGGGTGTAGCGGCAATGTGCTTCTTTACTGCCGTCAAATACATGCCGCTTGCGGATTGCATTGCTATCTTTTTTGTCGAACCTCTAATTGTGCTGCTGCTTTCCTCAGTATTTTTGGGTGAGATTATTGGTTGGCGCCGTCGAATTGCGGCGTTTGTAGGGTTCTGCGGCGCTCTAATTGTAATTCAGCCAAGTTACGAACTGTTTGGATTGATTTCGCTGCTACCGCTCTGTACGGCACTGACGTTTTCAATATACCTCATACTCACCCGTAAGCATGGTAAGACCGGTGATCCTGTAAGCATGCAGTTTTATGCAGGAATTGGTGGCGTGATGATGTGCGGTACAGCAATGCTGATTGGGACCCCCTTAGGTGTAGAGGATCTGTCATTTACCTTGCCGACTAGTGCTGGTGGATGGTCCATGGTCCTGGCGATGGGACTAATCGCAACCGCTTCCCACATGTTGATTGTTATCGCGTTTTCGATGGCGCCAGCTTCAATTCTGGCTCCATTTCAGTATCTGGAAATCGTATCAGCCACGTTGTTTGGCTTCTTTATCTTCGGTGAATTCCCTGATGCACTGAAGTGGCTTGGCATATCAATAATTATTGGTTCTGGATTCTATACATTCCTTCGAGAACGACAGAATGAGAAGGAATTCCAGGAGGCTGAAGAAGTAACAGCAATCTGATTTACAAGTTGCCGCCCGGTCTGATTTACTATTGATTAACCATGGCGCTTCGCAATTTCTCAACCATGCCGTTGTATCAGTACTCCCAATCACAATTGGGGAATGACCATGGATTTACGGCCAATTTTGCAATCACAACATTCGATTTGTTCGAAAGATGTACAGAAGTTGCGCAAAGAAGTCTTTGCGGATGGACTAATCAGCTTGACGGAGGCTGATGCGGTCTTCGCGATGAATATTCAGGTTTCAGACAAATGTGATGAATGGGCTGGATATTTTGTGGAAGTGATGGTCGACTATACAGTTAACCAGGCACACCCCCGTGGATACATAAGCATTGCCAATGCCGAGTGGTTAGTCACGAAAATAAGCCACGATGGTAAGATTGACAGCCACACTGAGCTGGAATTGCTGATCAAAATTCTCGAAAAGGCAAACGATTGTCCGCAATTTCTTGTTGCCTTTGCGCTAAAACAGGTTGCAGACGCCGTAATTGAGGGCAATGGCAAACTTGTCGGCGATGGTAGATTGGTTCCGGGAGTGGTTGGCCGGGATGAAGTTGAACTTCTACGCCGCATTCTGTTCGCCTATAGCGGAGAAGGGGGCATTTTTGTATCTCACGCAGAAGCAGAAATATTGTTTGATCTGAATGACAAAACTGTAGAAGTCGAAAATGACCCGGCTTGGGCAGATTTGTTTGTTAGAGCCATCGCAAACCATTTGATGGCCGTATCCGGCTACCGGGGTGTAAGCCGGCAAGAAGCAATCCGTCGTGAAGAATGGTTGGAAAACACGGATATTGATGTTGCCGGAATGTTGAGTAAATCCCTTGCCTCAATTGGTAAATTGTTCAGTTCCGGGTATTTGACCGAGGAAGTGCGTAATGCTCATCAACAGCTGGAGGCAGCGTATCAAAAGCGTAACTCTGAAATTCAATTGGCACAAAGTACCTCAAGGCCTGTAGATGAAAAAGAGGCCGAATGGTTGGTTGAGCGAATTGGTAAGGATGGGCACTTTCACGACAACGAAAAAGCGTTACTCAAATATTTGAAAGCAGAAAGTGCAGACCTTCATCCAGCACTAACGCCGCTACTTGAAAAAGTTGCCTGAAGTGATTCAAAAGACTCACAAATTGAGTTGGTTTTGACGCGTATCGAGAGTATTTTAACTTACGATTTCAACTGGTCCAAAGAGATTTTCGAACTCTTGCTTCAGTGCAACATCCAGATTTTCCATTGTGACCGGTAGACCGAGATCAACCAGGCTGGTCACGCCGTGCTCGCTAATGCCGCACGGTATAATACCTGAATAGTGCTCCAGGTCGGGTTCCAAATTGATCGATATGCCGTGAAACGTTACCCAACGGCGAACACGTACGCCAATCGCCGCAATCTTGTCTTCTCTGGTATCCCCATTTGATAGAGGTTTCTTGTCAGGCCTTTGAACCCAAACCCCCACGCGATCCTCCCTGCGTTGTCCTTTTACATTGAACTGAGCCAGCGTGTTAATAACCCAGGTTTCGAGTGCGGAAACATACGCCCGCACATCACGCTCTCTTTTGTTCAGATTGAGCATACAATAACAAACCCGCTGCCCGGGACCGTGGTAAGTGTATTCTCCACCTCTACCAGCTTTGAATACCGGAAACTTGTTTGCCTCCAATAGATCAGAACCCTTGGCGCTTGTTCCGGCCGTGTAAAGGGGAGAGTGCTCCAATAACCAAACACGTTCCGGTTCTTCGCCATTACAAATTCCAGAGGCGAGATTTTCCATCCGCTCAAGCGCAAAAGAGTAATCCACTTGCTCGCGACTGGTTTCCCAAATCACCGGCGGAGCGTTGACTTCCGGTGCCAGGGAAGTGCCCAGTCGTCCTCGTTCCACGTTGTTCAGGGTCAGGTTCATGGTCTTTTTTTGCACGAAAATGGAGCGCCCGGCAATATATACAGGGTCATAGTTGCAATAATGTCAGCTGCAATTTCAATCATGTTGACACAATACGCAACTTATCCCGCGATTCAGTTCGGATTTCCCTTGTTTCACCATTCGTGATTTGGTACATGCGCGAAGCTGGTTGTCCAGCACCTTTCCTTCGCGGCCGTGGCGGAATTGGTAGACGCGCAGCGTTGAGGTCGCTGTGGGGTAACACCCGTGGAAGTTCGAGTCTTCTCGGCCGCACCAATTTTGATAAATTGAAACCCACGACAGTTATTTGGCAAAGTGGAAGTAACCGTTTCTATGGCGATAGCTCTGTCTGTACACCATCTGGTGTTTTAACGAATTATCATAAAGTGCACTACGCCTTGAGCTGTTTTATGTGTCGCACGTCAGGCACAACTTGGCCTTTATGATTTGCAGAATTTTTAGCACTAACGGGCGCGCCATTTCTGGGTACGCTGCAAAACCCCCCTGGAAACCGCTGTATGAACGAGTCTTGCAACCACATTGGTATAAAATATCATCATTCCCATGGCTGCAGCGGGGGCAATGTCACCTGCATCATCCATGTTCAGCACTGCAATTGAAGCAAGCGCTGTGTTTGTTGAATACAAAAATACTACGGCCGATACCGTCGTCATCGCGTTGACGAAGAGATAAATCGATATGTCCAGGATAGCCGGCAAACATACTGGTACCGTCACACGCGCAAACAATTTGTAAAACGGTTGCTTTAACGATGAAGCAACAGATTCGAATTCATTGTCCATCTGCTTTAACGCTGTTACCGCCGTAAGGTGCGAGACAGTGTAAAAGTGTGTGACCGTACAAAGTACGAGGATCGCCATCGTGCCATATATGAAATAGAGCGGATTTGCCGGGTTGTTGAAAAAGAAGATGTATGCAAGCCCAAGCACCATGCCGGGAATTGCCATTGGCAACATGGCAAGGAATTGAAAGATCCCTCGACCAACTTTAAAGCCCTGCGTTTTCTCGACCATGTATGCACCAATGAATACAACAATGGTTCCAAAGAACGCGGTTAACAAGGCCAATTTGATCGAGTTACGGTAGGCAGCCCAACCGCCGCCATCCATCAGATCAAACGCATAGTTTTTCAGACTTAGGCTGAGATCATATGGCCAGAACTTTATCAGTGCAGCATACTGACAAATCCCAAGAATGCCGAGAATGAAAACAGCGACCAATGAACAATAAGCAAGACAACCCCAGTCAAATCGATTGTTTGGCTTTGGTTCGTAAACGACCGAACGGGCTGAAAGCAGAGCAACCTGCTTGCGTTGAACCATTCGGTCCATCGTGAAAGCCAGCATGGCAGGTACTAGCAAGACTACTGAAACAACCGCACCCATTTCAAAATTCTGTTGTCCAATTACCTGCTTGTATATATCCACTGCCAGCATGTTGAACTGGCCGCCAATTACCTTTGGCAAACCAAAATCGGTTATCACAAGATTAAACACCACGAATGCTGCAGATATTAATCCGTATCGAGCGCCGGGAATGGTTACTGTCCAAAACGTTTTCCATCGACTCGCTCGCAGTGATACAGCAGCCTCATAGAGCCGCGCATCAGATATTGCCAAAGCTGTTGTTATGATCAACATTGCATGGGGAAATGTAAAAAATACCGAGCCAGCAATGATGCCGTAGGGACCGTAGATCGATTCCCCCATCATCACTGCTTTCAAAATTCCCTGATTGCCGAAAAGATAGACCAGAGCGATGCCGGGAAGTAGAGAAGGAACCAGGATTGGTATCATGGCGATCAGGCGAAATATGCCTTTAAAACGCATGCAACTTCGATTGAGTGAATAGGCAAATCCGAATGCCAGAGTTACGGTGATGATCGTACTGACCGCTGAAATCACCAGCGAATTTTGGATTGATCGAACCAAAGATGGGGTCGAGAAGTAGCGTGTGAAGTTTCCAAACCCGGAAGATTTTACGGGAAGAAATACGACTTTGCGGAAAAGATTTGAGTCCGCTTCCCGCCACTCGGTCCCTACCTTGCGCTCGGAACCAACCACAAACACAGCGTCATCGCTCGTGCCGCGTACCTTGTAGAGGACAGGGCTTCGAAACGAATAATCCGGAAAGAACTTGGTTGCCGCCAGTCGACCACCGGAACCCGTGACCAGCTCTTCTGGAGCATAGGCGGATACCTCATCATTCAACCGTGAGGCAGAAAATATTGATCCGTCGAATTTTCCTTCTTCGTTACTAACCTGAAACTCAAACTGCGTTAGGTCATAGTGGAAAGTGGAAAATGCCTTGGACAACATCGCATAGAGGGGAAACGCCAGGGCAATTATGAGGTAAATCACAATTATCCCGATAAAGCTCCTCATAATCCAGTCATCCTTGCCAAGCTTTGCTTTTATGGCAGGACCTTGGGGGATTTCGATTTGCGCGGTGTCACTCATGATTGGTTGCCTCTCAACCGTCAGGCTCTTGAGCAGTCGCAAACACTTTCAACCGATTCGCCGAAAGTTCCACTTCGATTTTTTTGCCGACCTCCAAATCCATGCGCCGGACAGCATTCATTGAAAAATTGGCATGGAGTTCACCTCCATCCAATTCACTGCCCTTCAGGATTGCGTTCCAGTACGAGCCCAAAAACTCCATATCGCTAATTACTACTTCAAGGCAGTTTTCGGGATTCGCAATGGTATCCCTGGCTCCTGGAGAACGGGCACCTTTCCCGTGGGGAATGATATCCTCAGGCCTGATTGCGGCAATTACCGTCTCATCCTTTGCAAATTCATGAGGCAGGCATGTGACTTCTTTTTTGCCAATTTTCACACGATCTTTTTTGTCGGTGCCCCTTGCGCGAATCTTGTTCATCTCGCCGATGAAATCAGCAACAAACAAGGATGATGGATCTCTATACACTTCTATAGGTGTGCCAATTTGTTCAATCACACCGTGGTTCATGACAACAATTCTGTCTGCCATTGAAAGGCCCTCTTCCTGATCATGGGTCACCATAACTGTAGTCACGCCAAGTTTGCGTTGAAGTTCCTTGATTTCATGACGCAGGGAAACACGAACCTTCGCATCGAGCGCGGAAAGGGGTTCATCAAGTAGAAGAAGGCCTGGCTCTGTTGCTATGGCACGTGCAAGGGCAATGCGTTGCTGTTGCCCGCCGGAAAGTTGTGCAGGATATTTCTTTCCCTGGTCAGGCAGGCCAACCAGCTCCAGTAACTCAGCTACTCTTGAATTGATCGCAGCCTTTGCAACCCCTGTATTTTCAAGGCCAAATGCAATGTTTTTTTCAATTGTCAGATTTGGAAACAATGCGTAGGATTGAAAGACAATTCCAAAATCCCGTTCGGCAGCGGGAAGATTTGAAATGTCTTTACCCGCCTGCTTGATGCTTCCGCGTGTCTGTAAATCCAGACCTGCTATTGCCCGAAGTAGCGTTGTTTTTCCACAACCAGAAGGCCCCAGAAAACACACAAACTCTCCTTCATGCACTTCAAGTCCAATATCTTTCAGTGCAAAAAAATCACCAAACGCTTTCCAGACGCCGTCTATTTCCAAGAAGGTCGATTGATCAATCTCCGCTGAACTCATTATCTGCTCCGGTATTTTTTGGAGGTATTTATTTCATAGCACGAAATCTTCGCGCGAGCAGCAAGTGCATCAAAAAAGGGTGCCAAAAATACTTTGGCACCCCTTTTCGGGAGAAAATCCTTACTTGGGCTCTGATTTTGAATCGTAGCGCTTTTGCCACTCTGCCAAAATCGACGCGCGGTTATTGGCGGCGAATTCAAAATCATTATCGATCATTTTTTCAAGCAAATTTGTCGGAAAGTGTTCAACCGGTTTTGCAACACCTGGATACGCAACAACAGCGTAACCCGTGTTGTACATTTCATTTGCTTTCTTGGTAATCGTCCAGTCAACAAGAGTCTTTGCAGCTTCGAGATCATCGGTCCCGGCAACAATGGCTGTTGCCTCCATGTCCCAGCCAACACCTTCAGAGGGAACGATAATTTCAAGTGGTGCACCGGCAGCCTTGGACTTTGCCCCCCTGAATGCAAATGAGACGCCGATTGGAATTTCACCGGCGGCAGCCAATTTGCAAGGCTTCGAACCAGAATGGGTGTAGCGTGCGATATTTTCGTGCAGCCCGTCCATGTAAGCCCATCCGCCCTCTTCACCAAACATCTGCAACCAGCTTGATACATCAAGGAAGCCGGTACCCGATGAATTCGGATTTGGCATGATCACATGACCTTTATATTCTGGTTTTGTCAGGTCTTTCCAGCTTGCTGGCGGAGTTAAACCAGCCTTTCCAGCTTCAACGGTGTTATAGCAAACCGATGCAACCCAGGCATCCATACCGGTCCAGGTTGGTGGCGAACTCTTGTCGACAAATTTTGGATCCAGATTTTCCACACCCTTTGGTGCATATGCCTCAAGCATGCCCTCAGTTTTCATCAACAATAGAGATGTAGCGGCAAGTCCCCAAATCACATCAGCCTGGGGATTGTTTTTCTCGGCCAGTAACTTGGCAGTAATGATCCCGGTAGAATCACGAACCCAGTTGATCTTGATATCCGGATGATCCTTGTTGAAAGTTTCTGCATAGCGGGCAAGGTCTTCAGCCTCAACAGCAGTATATACTGTAAGTTCTGCAGCCTGAGCCTGAACGAGTGTTGTGGCGCCAAGCAGCAAACCTGCAACAATTGTTTTTATGGTTTTTGGTAACATTCATTCCTCCTGTTGTTACGCTTCTTTCGTGAGCGATATTGGCCACAATCGTTTAACTGTTTGATGACAGTTTTCGATAGTTTGACCCACAATCATTTTTGATTGCGTAGATGCCTCTTCCTCACGGTGATTATCTTCTTTCAACCATCAATAAAGAAAATCGATAATTATGATATTATCATCATTTTTTCTTTCAATACAAATTTGGAAACTGCAAGTTTTGCAATCTTATTTGCCCTGCAATTTGGCATTGAACGGGAACTAATCACACATCGGTATTTTCAGCTTGATCTCCGCTGCAAATTTGCGATGCTCAAGAACTTGAATCTTTGGAACGGGATTGCGAGGTTGTAACCAATTGTAAGGGGAGCGTTAGATGCCTTTGAAAACGACGTGCATAGGGGCATATCCAAAGCCTGATTACGTGCCTATCAAGGATTGGTTTCAGGTTGGTCACGATTCGGAAGACTATAATGACCGGGTATTGCGCCAATGGTCTGCAGCAGGGAATGAAGAAACCCTGGCGCTGATGGACAAGGCTACTGCGGAAGTAATTGCCGACCAGATTGAATGCGGTGTCGATGTGCCAACAGATGGTGAAGTTCGCCGGGAAAACTATGTTCATTACCAGTGTCGGCATTTCTCGGGATTTGATTTTGAAAATCTCACCGAGCGGGTTTTACGCAATGGTGCTTACGCATCAGAACTTCCCACCATTCGCAGTGACATCAAGGCAGGGGATACATCCACCCTGGTGCGTGACTGGCAGGTTGCCGAAGCGGCGGCCGGTCGCCCGGTAAAGATCACGATGCCCGGACCGATGACTATTTCTGATACCACTGCTGATGTGCACTATAATGACGCCAAGAAGCTTGCGAGCGATTTGGCCGACGCGCTTAACAAGCAAGTCCATGCATTAGTTGATGCCGGATGTACCAATATCCAGATTGATGAGCCAATTTTTGCCCGCAAGCCAGATGAAGCTTTGGAGTATGGAACAGACACGCTCGCACGTTGTTTTCATGGTGTGCCGGAATCAGTAACCCGTGTGGTTCACATGTGCTGCGGTTATCCGTGTGAACTGGATGACATGGATTACCCAAAAGCGGATCAGCAATCCTATGTTCAAATTGCGGAAGCCGTAGACGGTATAGCAGATGAGATTTCCATCGAAGACGCGCACCGTCACAATCCTGCAGAACTGTTTACAAAGTTTGACAAGTCGAAACTAATCGTTGGTTTCTTTACGGTTGCTTCAAGTCAGGTTGAATCAGTTGATCAAATCCGGGCAAGAATGGAAGAAATACTCAAGATCATGCCAATGGAGCAGCTTGTTGCGGCCCCCGATTGCGGACTGGGATTTTTGGGGCGCGAACTCGCGATGACCAAACTCAAGAACATGTGTGAGGCCGCCAGAAGTATATAATTTCCACTGATAGGTACATTGTTCAATTCGAATTGCGCGATTGTCTGTGCACAAATAGGCTGCAGTTTTCGCGATGTTCCAAAGGATACAATAGGTGCAAAATCGCCCCAACATCTTATTCATCATTATTGATCAACTTCGGGCAGATTGTTTGCATGGTGCCCTGGCAGAACACGCCAACCTCAAAAACCTGCACTCACTGATGAATGAGGCGGTTACGTTTCAGAATCATTTTTCGGTAACATCTCCTTGCGGTCCATCACGTGCTTCCATCCTGACCGGGCAATATGCAATGAACCACCGTTCGGTACGCAATGGAACGCCGTTGCCGTACGACAAACCAAATTTGGCTACTGAAGTCCGAAAAGCAGGGTATCTTCCGTTCCTGTATGGCTACTCAGACACGAGCATGGATCCGCGAGTATTTGATGAGAACGATCCAATGTTGCGATCATATGAGCAGGCCATGCCAGGGTTCGTGGAAGCTCTCGAAATGCGCATGGAACAAAGTTGGGCCTGGAAGGCTTATCTGAAGCGCAGGGGATACGATGTTCCGGACTATCCTGACATTTTCAAGCCAAGCGGCGACAAGCCGGATAATCCGGCATTCTACAAGGCTGAGGACAGTGACACTGCCTTTTTGACGGATCGCGTAATTGGTGAATTGAATGGGTTACCAACCGGGTGGTTTGCCCATGTGACCTATCTTCGTCCTCATCCACCGCTTGTCGCTCCCGAATCCTACAACAAACTGGTTCCGCCGAGATCATTGCCGAAGCCAGTTGGTGAAAACAGCGATATTGATCACCCTTTCATCGACCCAGCCAAGAAATTCAAGCACATTTCAACCCTTGTGAACGGTTTCGAACACCTCGAACCGACGGATGAAAACATTGCCATAATGCGTTCACTGTATCTTGGGCTTGCCAATGAAGTTGATCATCACATTGGGAATATAATTGAATATCTCAAATCGAGTGGTCAATATGACAACACCTTGATTGTGATCACCGGCGATCACGGTGAAATGTTGGGTGACTATCGCTTGTGGGGAAAGATGTCGTATCATGATGCGGCCTATCATGTTCCGATGATTATTCGTGATCCGGCAAATTCCGGTCCGCATGGTCAAATGTTGGATGTATTTACCGAATCAGTCGATATCGCGCCGACTATCCTGGATTTTATTGGGCAGGATATTCCTGATACAATGGATGGGTACAGCCTGATGCCTTTTGTGAGGGGGGAGCCGCCAAAGGACTGGCGGCAATATTCGTTCTCAGAACTGGATTTTGGAGACCCGGTAAGTCCAACTGTGTGGCAAGGGGAGCTCAAACTGGATTCTGATAAAACGAACATGGCAGTATTGCGAACCAGGCAACATACTTTGGTTCATTTTAACGGTGGAATGCCGCAAATGTTGTTTGATCGTGAAGCAAATGGTGAGGCAGTCGATATCTCGCGAGATGCAACATCAGCAAACCTTATGTTGGAGTTATCACGCATGATGCTGGACCACCGCATGACTCATGCAGAAGGGCGGTTTGCCAGAACCATGATTACTGAGAGCGGCGTAAAGCGCGGATAACCGAGGTTTCCACTGGTTTCTAATCATAAAGTCGTAGTTGGCTGGCATAATTGACGTCCAGCAGCCGGTCTCACACGTCTATTATTATCTTATAAGCAGAATCTATGGGTACCGATCCATTAGCGCTTGACGAGTTAGAAGATGAAGGAATAGGTTTGGGTACTCATTTGCTTGGGCTTGCGTTCCATAATATTCGGCGAAGTCGAAACCGGAAGCTAAACAAATTTGATAGGGAGGGAAATGATGAAAAGCATTTTATTGTCTGGCGTCGCATTCATGGCGCTTACAACTGCCGCAATTGCTAACTGCCCCGCAGTTACTGTCGCGGACATGATGGGCATTGCGCCCGGAGAATTTCCACAACAATATGAACTTTCTGAATTTCAGGCGGCAGCAGACTGCACTCTGACATTTCAGGAGAACCCATCAATCAGTACTCTGAATGGTAAAATTCGTGGCAATCCTGACATGCCCGCCTTGGCGGATCGTCTGCCTGCGGAACCGCTGATTATGGCGCCCTATGACATGATCGGCAAGTATGGCGGCACGTTTAATGCGCTGTCCAACGCGACAGAGGCCGGCACGTCCGACTTTATGTCGGTGCGTCACGTGAATCTGGTACGCTTTGCCGACGATCTGGTGACGATTGTGCCGAATGTCGCAAAAAGCTGGTCCTGGAATGATGACTTTACTCAGCTGACGTTTGTTCTGCGTGAAGGCCACAAGTGGTCGGACGGCGAACCGTTTGGTGCTGAAGATGTCGAGTTTTGGTACGAAAACCTGAATATGGACACCAACGTGATCGAAGTCCCGAAAGGCTGGTTACTGGCTGGTGGTGAGCAGATGACAGTTGACGTTATCGATCCGCTCACAGTGCGTTTCAACATGCCGTCACCAAAACTGGGTTTCCTGGCACACTTTGCAAACCATTATGGGCAAGGTTTCCAGCCCAAGCATTTCCTTGGGCAATATCATCCTGACATCAACCCGGATGCCGACAAATTGGCCCAATCGCTCGGTTTCGAGAATGGCTATGACCTTATAAAAGCCTATTATGGTAGTTCCGATTGGATGGATACACCGACACCTATGTTGACCCATCCTGACAAGGTCGCAAATCTGCCTCTTGATGCCGCACCCACTTTGGAAAGCCACATCGTCATTTCAGAATCAACGGAAGGTCGCCACTTTGTCGCTAACCCGTATTTTTACATGGTGGACACAGCCGGAAACCAATTGCCATACATCAATGAGCAAGACGAGATTTTTGTTGGTGAAAGCGAAGTGCGTTTGCTGAAACTGGTCAACGGCGAAGTTAGCTACAAGGCCCAGGCGCTGCAGACCGATTATGTTCCTCTGCTGATGGAAAGCCAGGAGAAGGGCGGCTTTGTAATCGATCTGAAACCTGATATCACGATGCCGACCTTTGCATTCAACGTCACCTCCGAAGATCTTGAAAAGCGCAAAGTATTTGGTGATCTGAAATTCCGTCAGGCGATGTCTGTCGCCATGAACCGTGATGAGATTAACGAAGTTGCGATGTTCGGACTTGGAACGCCTCAACAATACGTCGGGTTCTCGCCCTCTCCTGATTTCATTACCCCTGAATGGGAACAGCATTTCGCGCAGTATGATCCGGATATGGCAAAGTCCTTGTTGGACGAAATCGGTGTCGTTGACAAAGACGGCGATGGCAACCGTGAACTGCCAAATGGTGACGCGTTGACGTTGAACCTTCAGGTTGCCACCCAAGGGATGTCGATCAAGATAGTTGAACTTGTCGGTCAGCACTGGAGGGCTGTTGGTATCAACAACACGGTCAAAGAGGTCACAACCGACGAATATCGCTCGGCCCAATCCTCCAACCAACTCGATGTCACGATGTACGAGAAAAGCGTACCTTTGACCACGGTTCTCGGCAATCCTGAAATCTTCATCCCACCCTTTGACAACTACTTCAACATGCGTACTGGGATGTTGTGGGGCGAATACGTTGAGTCCGACGGTGCCGCAGGCGTTAAACCACCAGACTATGTCTTCACCATGATGGAAGATATCAATGCATTCCAGGCCGCGCCGGTTGGCACACCTGAATCCGATGCCCTGGGTTTGAAGCTCGTTGCAAACATGACCGGAAACCTGCTGTTCATCGGCACAGTAAAGGAGCAAAAGCCGATTTATCACACGGCGAAGCTGAAGAACTTCCCGGAGTTCAAAACGGCATCCTATGCATATTACCGGGCTTACCCATATCGGCCTGCTCAGTGGTCTTTGGAAGAGTAAGCCGCACTGATCGTTAAAAAAATCAACTGCGGGCAAATTCATTTGCCCGCAGTACTGCGATAAAATTTTGGCTAGTTGGTGAGAGTGAAAGTGCGGGGGTTGTAGATTATCAATGTATCAATTTGTTCGATTTGCTACAATTCGCGCATCGTTGGCCATTTTCACACTTGTCCTGGTTTCGTTTATTGTTTTTTCCCTTATGGAGTTGGTGCCGGGTGATTGTGCCGAGCGTTACCTCGCCTTCAAAAACTCGCAGGGTGCGCAAATCTCGATCGCTGACATTGAGGCGGAGCGCGTCCGGCTGGGTCTGGACAAACCCTACATACAACGTTGGGCTACGTGGATTATCAATGCCTTTCAGGGCGAATTTGGTGACAGTTGTATTTTGCGCCTGAACATTAGTCAGCTATTAGGTCAAAAAATCTGGTTAAGTGTCGGCATTTGCCTGGCCTCCTTATTGGTGGCCTATGCGATTGCAGTTCCCGTGGGAATAATCGCTGCCACTTCACGCAATCCCTATTTGAACAATGGTTTGCGTTTGGTCAGTTATTTGGGACTGGCCCTGCCGAATTTTCTGCTGGCACTCATGATCATGCTTTTCTCTACCGTGATGTTTGGAGACAGTTTGACCGGACTGTTTTCAAAGGAATACAGGGATGCCGACTGGTCGTATGATCGTGTTTTGGATTTCCTGTCACACGTTTGGCTGCCGGTGTTCATCCTTGGTTGGTCAGCGACTGCATTTGCAATCCAAACGGTACGTGCGCTGATGTCTGATGAGATCAGCAAACTGTATGTGACTGCAGCAGCGGCTCGAGGGGTGTCGGGATCAAGATTGTTCCTGCGGTATCCGGCGCGCCACGCGCTTAGCCCGATTATCAACTCGCTTGGGTTCGATTTGAACCGTATCTTCAACGAGTTGCCGATAGTGGCCCTAATCCTGACCCTAACCGAGGCTGGTTCGCTACTGATCGAGGCATTGGCCCGGTCAAATGATCAACAGTTGGCTGGTGCGATAATATTCTTCCTGACTGGCAGTATCGTGGCAATCAACTTTATTACAGATATTCTGCTGGCTGTGATCGATCCGCGCATTCGCCACAGTATTATGGGGCAGCGGGCATGACAGATAAAACAGACATTGCTGCAAATGCAGATCAGAAATCCAAAGATGCGTATTTCACCGCATCGCAAGGCCAGTTGATCTGGACGCGATTCAAAAAACAAAAGTCAGCAATGGTCGGAGCCTGGGTGTTGGTGATTTTGATCTTGTCCGGTTTTTTTGCACCCTTCCTTACACCTTACGATCCTACAATCGATGGGCGCGACAAGGAATATGAAAACGGGGCTCCACAGATCCCAAGTTTTTGCGACGACAACGGCTGTTCGTTTCGTCCGTTTATTTATACTTACGAGCGGGAACGCTCACTCAAAACCAATTTCCGTTGGACGACCGTGATCGATACGGACAAACGGAGATATCTTGTATTCTTTACCCAAGGTGACGAATACACGATCCTGGGTGTGAAATTTTCGACCCATTTATTTGGGGTAGATTCCGGGAAAATCCACTTGTTTGGAACCGACTCAACCGGCAAGGATATCCTGTCGCGTACATTTCATGCGATCAATACATCGATGGCTGTCGGGACGATCGGGGTCTTTATTGCGTTTGTGTTGGCGTTAATAATTGGCGGGCTGTCAGGTTATTACGGTGGCTGGCTGGATTCAGTAATTCAGATGGTAACGGATGCGGTGCGAACCGTGCCCGCAATTCCGTTGTTTATGGCGTTGGCAGCGTTTATTCCCAGTGAATGGAGTGCAGAAGCGCGTTTCTTCTTCATATCCATAATCCTGGGGTTTATCGGCTGGCCAACGCTGGCGAGGCGGGTGCGCACCCATCTTTTGACCGAACGAAATCAAGAGTATGTGCTGGCTGCACAATTATGCGGAGCATCTGGCGGCCACATTATCCGCAGACATCTGCTGCCCAGTTTCACCAGTTACATCATTGTCGACCTGGTGATATCGTTTCCTTATATGGTGCTGTCCGAAACCGCCCTGAGCTTTATTGGTTTGGGGTTAAAAGACCCGGTGAACTCGCTTGGAGTGATGCTGCAAAACGTGACAAAAGCCGATGTCCTGCTGAACTACCAATGGTACTTCATACCTGTGATATTCTTTATCGTATTGGTGATGGCATTTGTTTTTGTTGGCGATGGGTTGCGCGATGCGGCTGATCCTTATGCGGATACCAAGAAATGAACAAGCCGCTTATATCCGTAAAAGATTTGACAGTCCGGTTTCACACCGATGAAGGATTGATTACGGCTGTTGACAATGTTTCCTTTGATATTGCGCCGGGCGAAGTGCTGGGTCTCGTGGGTGAAAGCGGGTCGGGAAAATCTGTAACAGCGAAATCCTTGATGCAGTTAAACGCTGGCAACACGCAATATGATGAGAAAAGCAGCATCATTCTCAATGTGGATGACCAGGAAATTGATGTTCTGTCTTTGAAAAATGACTCCGAGTTACGGATCGTTCGTGGCGGAGCAATTTCGATGATATTCCAGGAGCCCATGGCCAGTTTCGCGCCTGCGATAACCATTGGGGATCAGATGGTGGAGCAGTTGCTGATTCACTCATCCATGACCAAAAAAGAAGCAAGTGAATTTTCAATCGAGATGTTGGAGAGGGTGGGGATACCGGACGCCTCTCAACGCTTTAAGCAATATGCATTTGAGTTTTCTGGTGGTATGCGGCAACGGGCAATGATTGCAATGGCGCTATCTACAAAGCCCCAACTCCTGATTGCTGATGAGCCGACAACGGCTCTTGATGTGACCATTCAGGCACAGGTCATAGACTTGATGAAAGATCTGGTATCCGAGTTCGGGATGGGCATTCTCTTTATCACACACGATCTGGGGGTTATCGCACAGACAGCCGATCGGGTTGCTGTCATGTATTTGGGTAATTTGATTGAGACCGGTACCGTTCGACAGGTAATCCGTGAGCCGCATCATCCATATACGCTTGGCTTGCTCAATGCGTTACCAAAACTGGATGATCTGGAAGCGCCCCTGACACCAGTCCCAGGAGATATTCCAAGCCCTTTGGAAAGGCCCAGTGGGTGTGTTTTTCATACAAGGTGCCCACAGAATTTGGGAGCCCGGTGCGAAACGGAAATACCTAAATTGTTGAAGGGCGCAAAAAACAGGATGACTGCATGTCATCTCGTTGAGGAAAACGGAGCGAGTAAGTCATGAACAAACCACTCGTTTCCGTCAAAAATCTGACTGTAACTTACCAAATTGGGCACAGTTTTGTAGGTAAGAATACCTATTTGAATGCCGTCAATGATGCTTCGATCTCAATTACCAAAGGCAGTTTCTATGGTCTGGTTGGTGAATCCGGATCTGGGAAGACGACACTGGGTAGAGCCATATTAAAGGCTGCACCGATATCCAAGGGCAGTGTGCATTATGATGATGGCGAGGTAAGTTATGATCTTTCTGCCATCTCCAAGATTGAATTGAAGGATTATCGCAAGCGCGCGCAGTTGATCTTTCAGGACCCTTATGCAGCACTTAGTCCTCGAATGACGGTTCGTGACATTATTGCTGAACCGCTGGAAGTTATGGGGATTACCAAGACGCGTGAGGAAACAGATAAACGGGTTCGCGAAATAGCACAAAAGTGCCGTTTGAACCTTGAGCATCTGCGCCGGTTCCCGCACGCATTTTCGGGTGGTCAGCGTCAGCGTATATCCATTGCCCGTGCTCTTGTTTCAGGGCCGCAATTCATTGTTGCAGACGAAAGCGTAGCAGCACTTGATGTTTCCATTCAAGCAGATGTCTTAAACCTGTTGAAGGATATCCAGCGCGAAATGGGGTTGACATTCCTGTTTATCAGTCATGATTTGTCGGTGGTTGCGCATACCTGTGACCACGTGGCAGTAATGTATTTGGGACGCCTCGTTGAAACCGCTCCGACGAGCCAGTTGTTTAATAGTCCAAAACATCCTTACACAAAGGCGTTATTCTCGGCTATTCCTTCCCTTGACCCGGATCATGATAGTCAAGCCCAAAAGCTTGAAGGGGAAATTCCCTCACCCACAGATCCGCCTCCTGGTTGCAAATTTCATACAAGATGCCCATTTGCAGAGGGCATATGCATGACGGAAGAACCAAAGCTTGAAGTGGCTGATGGAGAGCATGAAGTTTCCTGCCATCGCTGGCGGGAACTGTTTAACGCGTGACTGCCCAGGCGATCCGAAATCACGGTAACTTCAAAACTTCTTTTACAAGTGCAGATTGTGGATCAGCAAGAGTGTCCACGACGGTGAAGTGATTTTTTCCGGGTTCACAAACCGTCTTGTATTTGTCTTCTGGTAAATTCCAACTGTCAGTCAGCAACTCATTTTGCCTGAGAAATTCCGGCAATTCATCGCCCCCAACCCAGCACGTAAGTGAACAATCCAGTTTCGGTTTTTGAAGGGCAGGGCTTTCTGCGATTGCTTCTTCCTCATCCAGCCGGAGCGTATTGTTTAATTCGGTTTTCAGCAGTTGCCGCAAGTCGAACAAACCACTGATGGAAACCACATGCTTTACTCTTGATGCAACATTGTCTGGAAATGTGGAATCAGAACACATCATACGGGTGACCAGATGCCCGCCTGCTGAATGCCCAACCAAATGAATTGGGCCGTCAATTATTCCGGCCGCTTTGATTATTGCCGCTGACACCTGTTTGGTAATGTCCCGAATTTTCACATCCGGCGCGAGGGAATAACCCACAATGCAAAGCGCCCGTTGTCGACTCAGGAATGCCGGTGCGAAATGTGACCAACAAGATTTGTCGAGCGCTCGCCAGTAACCGCCATGAATGAAAATCACAAGGCCATTTGGAGGGTTTTCCGGAACAAGTAAATCGAATTTTTCACGAGGTTTCCCACCATATGTGATATCGAATTTGGCAGTGTTTGAATCTGCGACTGACCGGCGATAATCTGCCGCCAATCCTGCCCAACACGCAATAATATCTTCTGCATCTCCGACGTGCTTCCGGTTGTCGTATGCAGCATCCCAATCTGTCATAATTCGCTTTCCAGTTACCGCAACCACGAAGTTGCCAGATTACCCAAAAGATCAATGCTTTGGGTGGTTTGATTGCCAAGGAATTTGATCTATTGTTACCGCATCACGTGCCGCAAACAAGAAAAATTGAAACTGGCGGTAGAACCATGAATGTATATGGGAGGAACCTATGAAACTCAAAACAATAGCGCTGGCAGCGGCGTTTTCTGTTGCGACATGCCTGGGAACGTTCGCGGCAAGTCACGGCAATAAGGCAAAGATAGGCATGATCACCACGCTTTCTGGTGGTGGTGCAGGTTTGGGAATTGATGTCCGGGATGGATTTCTGCTTGCGGTCAAGAAATTTGGCGAAGGGCATGTGGAAGTTGTGGTCGAAGATGATCAAAGAAAGCCTGATATTGCAGTTCAACTAGCCGACAAGATGATCCAGAGTGAAAAGGCGGATATTTTAACCGGGATTATCTGGTCCAATTTGGCGATGGCCGTGGTTCCTGCGACAACTGCCCAGGGAAAATTCTACTTGTCCCCAAATGCTGGTCCCTCAGCGCTGGCAGGCAAGGGGTGCCACCAGAACTATTTCAATGTTGCTTGGCAGAATGACAATCTGCATGAGGCAGCCGGTGCCTATGCCAATGATGCAGGGTTCAAGAAATCGTTCATCCTCGCACCGAACTATCCAGCAGGTAAGGATGCACTAACCGGATACAAACGCTTTTTTGAAGGCGAAGTTGCAGATGAGGTTTATACTCAACTTGGTCAGAAAGACTACGCAGCTGAAATTGCGCAAATTCGTGCATCCAGTGCCGACAGTGTGTTTTTCTTCCTGCCGGGCGGTATGGGCATCGCATTCATGAAACAGTATGCGGGTTCTGGTGTGGATATCCCGCTGATTGGCCCTGCGTTTTCTTTCGATCAGGGAATTCTTCAGGCAGTTGGTGAGGCTGCAATGGGGGTGAAAAACACCTCTCAATGGAACAAGGATATCGACAACGCTGCAAACAATGATTTTGTGGCAAGTTTCCAAGCGGAATATGGCCGTCTGCCTTCGCTATATGCAAGCCAGGGTTATGATACCGCTAATTTGATTATCTCTGCTTTGAAGAAAGCTGCTGTCAGTGATGCAGATGCCTTCCGCGCCGCATTAAAGGCCGCTGAGTTTGATTCAGTGCGGGGCGATTTCAAGTTCGGTTCCAATCATCATCCCGTGCAGGACATATATGTTCGTGAAGTGATCAAGGAAGGTGATGTATACACCAACAAGATCATTGCAACTGGTCTTACCAATCATTCCGATGCATATGCAGGTGACTGTAAAATGTAAACCAAAGGCAAAGGAGGAGGCCATCTTGCTCCCTCCTTCGCAGTCGCTGCCAGATTGGCAATCCTGAAATGACTACAACGCTTATCATTGAGCAGGTTTTGAACGGCCTGCAGTTTGGCGTGATGCTGTTTTTAATGGCATCAGGGTTGACGCTGGTATTTGGTGTTATGGGATTGATCAATCTTGCGCACGGTTCACTTTACATGGTTGGTGCCTTCGCCTGTGCTGCTGTTGCCGCAGCCACAGGCTCTTACTGGCTCGGGTTGGCAGCCAGCCTTGTGGTTGCTGCGATGGCGGGGGCAATTGTTGAGCTATTGATTATTCGCAAACTTTATTCGCGCGGTCATCTGGATCAGGTGTTGGCGACGTTTGCACTGATACTGGTGTTTTCTGAGGGAACGCGTTGGTTGTTTGGTTCGTTCCCGCTCTATCTTAATGTCCCGGAAATACTGTCAGGTTCAGTGGAATTGCCAGGTGGAATTCATTACTCGCTTTTCCGCCTGCTGATAATTGTGACTGGTGCACTGATTGCCCTGTTCCTTTTGGCACTAATTCACAAGACACGGCTTGGAATTCAGATTCGTGCTGGCGAATCCGATCGCGAAATGATTTCCGCACTGGGTGTGAATATTGACCGCCTGTACACAATAGTATTCGCCCTGGGTGCCGCACTCGCCGGTCTTGCGGGCGCAATGGTGGGTTCGCTACAGTCCGTACAAGTCGGAATGGGGGAGCCAGTACTTATTTTGGCGTTCGTTGTGATCGTAATCGGTGGAATTGGCTCAATCAAGGGCGCACTTGTTGGTGCCGTGTTGGTTGGTCTTGTCGATACGCTCGGGCGTTTCTTGTTACCGGAATTGTTTGCGATTTTCATGGATCCGGCCAGTGCCAAGGCTATCGGATCGGCGCTTGCATCAATGTTGATTTACATGGTTATGGCAGGCGTCCTGTTTTTCCGTCCGACCGGATTGTTTGGCCTGAACGCATGAGTATCACCAAATCGAATGCAATAAATACTTTGTTGATTGCGGGTCTGTTGTTCGCCGCCTTGTGTGCTCATGTTTTGAGTGAGCCATTCATTATTACCATGGCCACCAAGATTGCAATATTTGCAATAGCGGGTATCGGTCTGAATCTCGCACTGGGTTATGGCGGATTGGTGTCTTTCGGCCATGCCGCATTTTTCGGTATCGGTGGGTATGTTTGCGGAATACTGGCAAGTCACGCTCGCAATTTTGAACCGTTAACGACATGGCCTTTCGAATTTTCCGGCACAACTTCGATGCTGGTTATCTGGCCAATCGCAATTTTTGTATCTTCATTACTCGCATTGCTGATTGGTGCAATTTCACTGAGGACAACAGGCGTATACTTCATCATGATCACCTTGGCATTTGCCCAGATGATTTTCTATTTTGCGATTTCATGGCCTACCTATGGCGGTGAGGATGGATTGCCAACCTATGTTCGAAACTCTTTTCCAGGAGTGAATACTCTCAATCCGATTGAGTATTTTTTGATTTGCTTTGTACTGCTTCTGATCACATTAATTCTATGTTCGATTATCGTAAATTCCCGGTTTGGATTGGCGCTTCAGGCTGCACGGCAGAATGTCCGGCGGGTAACCAGCGTGGGAATTGATGTTTACAAGGTTAAACTTGTTGCTTTTGTTATCTCAGGTGGGATTACGGGACTTGCCGGTGCGCTTTACACAGATCTCAACCGTTTTGTAAGTCCTTCAGTACTGTCATGGCATACATCCGGTGAGATAATGATTTTCGTAATTCTTGGTGGCGTGGCACATCTCTTTGGCCCGTTGGCGGGTGCGGCGCTGTTTATCGTACTGGAATTCGTCCTTGGCGGTTTCACTGAATATTGGCAAATGTGGCTGGGTGCCTTGTTGCTTCTTGTGGTTCTTTATGCGCCGAAGGGGTTGATGGGCGCTCTCAACGCGTCCTGGAGGTCTCATGGTTGATCCTATCCTTCGCGTAAAAGGTGCAACGAAGCATTTTGGTGCTCTGGTTGCCTGTGATCATGTGGATTTCGATCTGAAGCCGGGTGAAATCCATGCGGTGATCGGCCCAAATGGCGCCGGAAAATCGACCTTTATAAAGCTCGTTGCCGGCGAGCATGTCCCGAACTCGGGAGAATTTCAGTTCTGTGGCGAGAACATCGGCGCCTTAAGCGCTGCTCAAAGGGCAAAGGCTGGCTTGGCGAGGACTTTCCAGGTATCGTCTGTGGTGAATGAGTTCAACGCGTTGCAAAACGTCTTGTTGGCTGTACAAGGGGCCAGCGGCGAAACATTCAGTTTCTTCAAGTCAGCCATGCGGGACGACGAACTGATGGGTCCGGCTACGAAATTCCTGATGCGGGCAGGTCTGGAAGATCGTTCCAGCGTCTTGGCATCTGACTTGTCGCACGGAGAACGCAGGCAGTTGGAAATAGCCATGGCGCTTGCGATGGAGCCGAAAGTTTTTCTTCTGGATGAGCCAATGGCAGGGATAGGGCCGGGAGGTTCCAAGGTGTTGACCGATATCCTGGATCAACTTCGAATTGAAGCGCCGATCTTGCTGGTTGAGCATGACATGCAGGTGGTTTTTAGTTTGGCAGATCGAATTACAGTGCTGGTAGAAGGGAGGAACTTTGTAACAGGCAGCGCTGAGGACGTTCGCAAAAATCCAGATGTAAAAAAAGCGTATCTCGGGGAGGTGGTTCCCGAATGAAGCCATTATTGAACGTAAAAGACATCACTGCTTTCTACGGACATTCCCAGGCATTGTTTGGCGTCAGTCTGCAAATACAAGCTGGCGAGGCGCTTGCCCTGATGGGACGAAATGGCATGGGGAAGTCGACTACCATCAAAAGCATTTGCCGTCTGCTACAGCACGATCAGGGTAGCATACAGTTTGCTGATCAAGATTTGGCAAAACTGCACGCCTACCAGGTTTCAAACCTTGGCGTAGGATATGTTCCAGAAGGACGCAGGTGTTTTCCAAATCTTTCAGTTCGCGAAAATCTGGAAGTCGCCGCCCGCAAGGGTTACTGGAACCTGGAAAAGGTGGTGGACTTGTTTCCGCGCTTGGGCGAACGGGAAACTCAGTTCGCCAACACATTGTCCGGCGGTGAGCAACAAATGCTTGCAATTGGTCGTGCGTTGATGACCAATCCGAAACTTCTGATCCTCGATGAAGCAACTGAAGGATTGGCCCCGCTGGTTCGTCAAGAAATATGGAATGCGCTGGCAAAACTAAAACGATCCGGATTGTCTACGTTGATCGTCGACAAGTCACTACAGGAGATCCTTCAGATTGCCGATACCTGCGTAGTGTTGGAGAAGGGTGCAAACGCTTGGTCCGGAAAGCCGGAAAAACTGACATCGAAATTGCGTGATCGCTATCTTGGAGTATAGAGCCTTAATCGATCAATCTGCCAGTATTCCCATATCCCGAATGGGCTTGTGGGCATTTTGTAACCATGTTTTCCGTGCTTCGGCCCGTTTGCGACCGACTTCATCAATGGGAAGTTTCAGTGTGGCGATCAATGCCCTAACTTCCTGCCGTGCAGAGAGATGGGAGATGGTTGGTCCGACGCCCAGTGTCGTTTCGTCCAGATCATCCAGAGCAGTTAATCCCATCGGGAAAAGTTCACGAAACACAACACGTTCTGAAATGCCGTCTGCCAACCGGCATCCAAGCCGCATTGAAAGATCCTTCAGGCTTTGCAGCATCTTTTCCTTGTTTTTTGAACTTAGTTGAGTCAGGCGATTACGGACAACGATCCAATCCAGCAAACCGTTATCTGCGAGTCTGCGTTGACGACGAGCTTCGCGGACAGTCTTCGCGTAGTGGGAGATTTCGGTAACATCTCCAGTCTCGGGATCAATCTGACCCAGCACATCGAAATCGACATAAGAGTCGTTCATCGGCGTGACCAAGGTATCTGCCATTGAATGGCTCAGGCGCATCAAATATCCATCATGTCCGGGCGTGTCGATCAGGATGAAATCGTGGGTTCGCTCAACTTCGCTAATTATGCCGGTAAACTGTTCCAGTTCACGACTTTCGCGGTCGGACTGAAATTCAGAGACTACTGGCTCAAGAGAATAATGATCGGGATGACGAAGTACGATACCTTGCCGACGAGCCCAAAGCAGGCGGTTATTGACGTACCGACTAAAACTCAATTGGCGGCTATCCAGATCAACCGTGGCTACTTTGTAACCTGCGTTAAGAAGAGCTACCGCCAAATGCATGGATGTTGTGGTTTTCCCGGATCCACCTTTCTCGTTGCCGCAAACGACAACATAGGCCTGCTTTCCTGGTACACTCAACATCTTACGCAACGAACCTTGAACTGACTGCCGCTTTGATTTCCAGTGTTCATCAGAACGATAAATAATTCAATAGGTCGTGGTGATTTTGAGGTAACAATTTACGGTATTGGTAAATTTCGCAGGATGTTACAGCAGACCGAGATTAGCCAATTCCTGGCGCAGTTGTGGCGGAAGATTGGCGTTGCTGCCATTTCGAATATCAGGCGGGGCATCTTCGACCCTTAGGTACCGCCATCCCTGAAATGCCCGTCTCGGTTGCCAATCCGTGAGTATCAGGCGCGGTTCCATCACAAGTTTACATCGTCGTATGCCTTCGTCATCCGTAAAGATTTCAATGTCGGTCAGTATTTGGCGGCATTGTATATTGCCCTTGATCACCCAATAGAGGGAGCCACCGTCCAACAGTTCGTCCATCCGTTTGGGAACCATTCGGGTTATGTGAATTCTGACCTCATCCAGACCGGCGCTTCTTTGTTCGGCAATTCGGCAATCGATGAACGCTTGGAATTCTTCAATTGCTGAAATGCCAACACACAGTTTTACGAGATTAAGCGTCATCCGCTCAGTTTAGCTTGGGAATGTCCGGCGTACCAGCTTGTGAGAAAAAACGTCCACAGGATCAGCATTCGACTACATTAACGGCCAATCCGCCCTGACTGGTCTCTTTGTAGCGAACGTTCATGTCTTTGCCGGTATCGAACATGGTTTTGATACAGGCATCCAGCGAAACGAAATGTGTGCCGTCTCCCCGCATCGCCAGAGAAGCAGCGGAAACTGCCTTGATGGCACCAAGACCATTTCGTTCGATACAAGGTATCTGAACAAGCCCACCAATAGGATCGCATGTCATGCCCAAATGATGTTCGAGGGCAATTTCTGCGGCATTTTCGATTTGCTCTGGTGTTCCGCCCATCAATGCGGCCAGACCTGCAGCAGCCATCGCAGATGCAGAACCTACTTCACCCTGACAGCCTACTTCAGCACCAGAAATTGACGCATTGTGCTTGATAATGCCGCCAATGGCAGCAGCGGTCAGCAAATAGTCCTCAATTCCGATTGCATCAGTCTCCGGGAAAAACTTCAGATAATACTTGAGCACCGCGGGTATGACACCCGCCGCTCCATTCGTGGGGGCGGTCACCACCTTGCTTCCGGCAGCATTTTCCTCGTTTACTGCCATAGCGAAAACCTGCAACCAGTCATTGGCGATGAGTGGATTCGGGCGATTGTTTCGCCACTCGTCTGTCAGTTGTTCGTAAATAGCGGCTGAACGGCGTTTTACTTTCAGTCCGCCTGGCAAAATTCCGCTTAGGTTCAGACCCCGCTCAATGCAGTTGTCCATGGCCTCCCATATCTTGGCGAGGCCAGCGGAAAGTTCTTTGGCGGTGATTGTTCGGGTTTCATTCGCTCGTTTCATGTCGGCGATTGAAAGGCCGGATTCCTTTGCCATTTGGAGCAGTTCCTTGGCATTGTCAAAATCGTAGGGGACGCGCTCGCTACGGGTTGCTTGCTTGTGTTCCAGTACCTTCATGCGTTCATTGTCGACTACGAAACCTCCGCCGATTGAATAATAGACCTGCATGTGCACTCTACGATTATCTTCAGACCAGGCGCAGAAGGTCATACCATTGCTGTGGGTTCTGAGGACTGTACGGTAATCGAAAATAAGATCTTTATCTGGATCAAACTCGTATTTTTTGTTTGCCGGGGGTGAAGTGACTGTCTTTTCCCGCGCAACCTTGGCCAGGATTTCTTCAATCTTGTCCGGGTCAACCCGTGCGGGGTGTTCCCCAGCCATACCCAAAATCACGGCCTTATCGGTCGCGTGGCCCTTCCCGGTCATAGCCAAAGAGCCGTGCAACGATACAGTTATGCGCTTTACATCTTCAAGACCGGCAATTTCCTCCAGAAAGTATCCAGCAGCAATCATCGGTCCCATGGTATGTGAAGACGAGGGGCCTATTCCAATCTTGAACAATTCGAAAGACGAGAGAAACATTTGCCCTGATACCTTGGTTGGAGAGCATTGCCTATATATCGTCGGGTACCGTTTCCTCGCCGTTTTGTCCAATAAAAAAGGCTGGCGTTGAAAGCCAGCCTTTTTTCTTTTTACTCTTTTAGTAACCTATCTTGAAGCAACCGCAGTTATTTCTGCACCTGTCACAATTCCACTGATTAGTGTAATGCCAACAAAAATCACGATAGCGAAAATCGCTATGTTCCACACTGATTTTTCTGCCCTGTATTCCATTTTTTATCCATTGTTTTTTATCGCCCCCTTGTTGGGCTTTGATGACAATTACCTAGGAAATCATGGCCTGACAAGCAATACAAAATCGTAACAAAATTGTTACAATCTGTGCAAATCTGCCATGCAGATTTTGCATGGTGTAATATCCCTTAAGCGTATAGTTTTATCTTCACATGATACGAATGAATTCACGACCCGAATTCATGGTTCTTAATACGTTGCGCAAGGGCGATTTCACTTGAATTCGATATCCAAACCCACGTCAATTGACATATTTCTCCTTGTGCTTGTTGCAATGATTTGGGGCTCGGCATTTACCTCAATGAAAATCTCGATAGTTGAGATTGGTTCCTGGTGGACTGCCACGGGGCGGGTAGTAATTGGATTTTTGGCGTTGCTTCCGTTTTGCCTGAGGCAAGGTTTTCAATTTCCGAATAATTTTCATGGGTGGTTGATGATTGCAGTAATATCGCTGCTCAATACGGTGCTGCCATTTTTGCTTATCGCCTGGGGATTGCGGTATGTGGGGGCTGGGGTTGGTGCCTTGTTAATGGGCATCGGTCCATTGATAGCATTGCTGCTCAGCCATTTCCTTACAGACGATGATCGCATCAACTTGCTCAAGGCATTTGGGGTTTTGTTTGGATTTTCGGGCGTGGTGTTGATAGTTGGAAGAGATGCAGTCGCCGGATTTCATCTGGAAAACCTGATCGCACAAATGGCAATTCTCTTCAGCACAGTCTGTTACGTTAGCGCTGGTCTGATGGTTCGCAAAATTAATATGCGGCCAATTCCGTTTACAACCTTGATGTTGGGAAATGGTTCAATAGCCCTGATAATTTTCACCTTTCTGATCGAAGGTAGTTTTCCAGGTATGCCAAGCCAAAATGTCATGCTTGCAATGCTGTGGCTGGGAGTTTTTCCAACCGGACTGGCTTTCATGATACGATACTATCTCATTCAAAGAATAGGAGTATCGCTGTTCGCGCTTGGAATTAATTTGGTACCGGTGTTTGGAATTGTTACCGCTGCGATAATATTGGATGAAGCAATTGAGCTTTATATGCTGATCGCGTTGTGTTGTGTGCTTTTCGGTTTGGTTCTTGCCCGCAAGGGCTCGACTGGAAAAATACCAACCGATCGCCGGATTGCCGGTGTTAACTGAGGGAAATGCGGTGAGCAAAGATATACATCTGACGAAGTTCCCCCGAATTCCCTTATTGGACTTCGCGCGAGGAATTGCTCTGATCGCCATGGCAATATTTCATTTCGCATTTGATCTGGAAATGTTCGGAGTGGTTCGACGCGGATTTATCAACCAGCCGGAATGGGTATATTTTGCAAGGGGAATTGCGGGAAGTTTTCTGTTTATGGTCGGGTTTAGTTTGTTCCTGGCCAATGTACATGGAACCAACTGGAAATTGTGGGGTGTGCGTTTTGCAAAAATTGCTGGTGCAGCAGCCCTCATCACGATCGCGACCTGGTTTGCCACTCCAGACACTTTTATTTTCTTTGGAATTCTACATTCAATCACATTCGCCAGTGTGGCCGGCTTGTTGTTTGTACGATTTCCCTGGTGGCTCAATATAATTATAGCATTGGGAATTTATGCAATGAGATTTTTGGCGAGAACACCAATGCTGGATGACCCATTGTGGTGGTGGACCGGACTGTCGGCATTTACTCCAAACTCAAGTGACTATGTGCCAGTGTTTCCGTGGTTTGCTATTGTTCTGTTAGGTATTGCAGCGGCACAACTCGCTACATCAAAAGGCGCAATCGAACAATTGGCAAAGCCCAAACTGGATGGCACCACTTCAGGAATATTAAGATTTCTGGGGTGTAACAGCCTGATTTTTTATCTTCTACATCAACCGATAATTATTGGGTTGCTATATTCCGCTCTTTGGCTTTTCGGGCGGATTTAGAGTGACAGGCTAACGTTGAAATTTGCGCAATCCTATCAGGTCGCGACTCCCAACTCTGCCAGTCTTCCCAGGCTTTGTTCTTCAACCTGATCCAGCTCGGCGATAGTTTCATCAATATCCTTGCGCTTTTGAAGCAGACTTCTGCGCCGGTCACCGACTTTTTTGATCAGCGCACGCAATTGCCCCTCTTCTCCGGGCGTGGATTTGTACATTTCCAATACTTCACGGATTTCAGATATTGAAAACCCAAGGCGCTTTCCACGCAGTATTGCCATTAACAATCGACGATCACTCGACCGGAACAATCGGGTGCGCCCATGGCGTTTCGGATTTATGAGTCCCTCATCCTCATAAAACCGAATTGCGCGTGTAGTAATTTCAAACTCCCTGGTTAGCTCCGTTATGGTGTAGTATTCCTTCCCATCAATTTTCCTCAATGGTGCATCCCTCTTGCACGGTGTTACCGCTACTTTATTGTTTGCCCCTGTATTTCCAAGACACTCTACCCAACAGAGAATGTCAATTAGCTCAAGGTTCATTTAGCCAACATTGTCGAATTAAATATTGAACCACCAGGCGGCGAGCCCCAAAAATGCAAGAAAACCGACTACATCGGTTACCGTGGTTACAAACACACTTGATGCAATAGCGGGATCGGCTCCCATGCGATCAAGTGAAATTGGTATCAATATTCCCGAAAGTGCCGCACAGAGCATGTTGATGATCATCGCAATTCCGATGATCAACCCCAAGGCTGTCATATCGAACCAGTAAGCCGCGATGACACCAATTATAACAGCAAAAAGAATGCCGTTTAGCAGGCCAACCATGAATTCCCTGCGAACGGTTCTGAACATGTTGTAGCTGTCAATGTCGCGCATGGCGATAGCCCGGACTGCGACTGTCATGGATTGGGTTCCCGCATTGCCCCCCATTGATGCAACGATTGGCATAAGGATTGCCAATGCAACCATTTGCTTGATTGTTCCGTCGAACATTCCAATCACCATTGAAGCAAGAATTGCAGTCACCAGGTTCACAGCAAGCCATGTGAATCGGGAGCGGGTAATCTCCAATACGGAATCCGACAATTCTTCGTCACCCACACCGGCTAGCCGTTTGATGTCTTCATCGGCTTCGAGGTGAATAACGTCAACAACATCATCGATCGTCAATACACCAACCAATCGATTGGATTCATCTACAACCGCAGCCGAAACGAGGTCGTATTGTTCGAATACCCGTGCGGCTTCTTCCTGATCTTCCATCGCATCGATCGGGTGCGTCGTTTCCCCCATAATATCTTCAATCGTGTGGCTTCTCGGCGTTCGTAAAATCTGATCAAGCGCTACCGTCCCCAGCAATTCAAATGACGGTGTCACGACAAAAATTTCATGAAACCGGTCTGGGAGATCGTCTTCACTTCTCATGAAGTCAATTGTGTGCCCTACTGTCCAAAATGGTGGCACAGCGATGAATTCGGTTTGCATACGCCTGCCAGCCGTTTCGTCGGGGTAATCCAGAGAGCGGCGCAGTCGGAGGCGTTCTTCAAATGGCAAACGTGCCAGAATGTCTTCCTGATCTGGCTCTTCCATATCTTCGAGAATGAAGACAGCATCATCCGAATCCAGCTTTTGAACGGCCAGTGCAATTTGTTCATTTGGGAGTGAATTTACAATTTCCAGACGGATTGCTTCTTCAACTTCGGTAAGTGAAGCAAAGTCAAAATCGTCACCTGCAAGCCTGGCCAGTGTTGAGCGTTTGTCCGAATTGAGGGCTTCCAACAGGTCGCCCAATTCGGATTCATGTAATGGCTCAAGAAATTCTTTTAGTTCACCGGATTTTTCATCTTCAAGGAAGGATTCAAGCTCACTCAAGCTTTCCTGTGTAACTATCCCTTCATCATCGTAAATCGAGGGGGAAGTTCCTTCATCTGCATCTTTTGTATCCAGTTTTGACATATTGGCCCCCAATAATTGATCACGAGACTAATGTGCTTCCATGAATTGGGTACGCGTAAGCAGACTGAAAGACAAGATAGATTTCTCCAAAGGACCCAATATGGCGAATTGCACTGATGAAAGCTTTTGCACTAGCTAACGCCAGAGTCCCAGTTTGCGAACTCCAACAGCGCACGAGCACTCATGGCTTTCTTCTTGGCCATCGCTTTTTCCTTGCCTCGCCACCGCTTTACGCCTTCAGGTTTTTTCAATGTACCCTCAGCCAGGGGGGGAAGCAGGCCAAAATTGACATTCATGGGCTGGAATGATCGCTTGCTGCGCTCATTGCTGGATCCATCTTCGTCATATGATACATGCCCGGTTGTGATATGATGGAGTAACGCTCCCATCGCTGTTGTGATGGGAGGGAGCTCAATTTCAACGCCGTTTATTTCGGCAGTGGCAAATCGGGCAGCCAGTATGCCGGTGGCTGCACTTTCAACGTAACCCTCACAACCGGTAAGTTGACCGGCGAACCGGATATTGGAACGATGCTTTAGCGCTAGCTTTTCGTTCAGTACCTTTGGGGAATTTATGTATGTGTTGCGATGAATACCGCCCAACCTCGCAAACTCTGCCTGCGCCAATCCCGGTATGCTGCGGAATATATCTGTCTGCGCGCCATGTTTGAGTTTGGTTTGGAAGCCAACAATGTTGTAGAGCGTACCTAGTGCATTATCCTGTCTGAGTTGAACAACGGCATACGGTTTTTCATCTGGCTTGTGCTGGTTAGTAAGCCCCATTGGCTTCATCGGCCCGTGGCGAAGCGTTTCCCGGCCGCGTTCGGCCATCACTTCAATCGGCAGGCAACCATCAAAGTAGGGCACGTTTTCCCATTCCTTGAACTCCGTTTTCTCGCCAGCCAAAAGTTGATCAATGAATCGGTTGTACGCGTCTTCATTGAGCGGGCAATTGATATAATCTTTGCCGGTTCCTCCGGGCCCGACTTTGTCGTAGCGTGACTGAAACCAGGCTTTGCTCAAATCTATCGAGTCGAAATGAACGATAGGTGCTATTGCATCAAAAAAGGAAAGCGACTCTTCGCCGGTTTCACCTGAAATTGCACTAGCGAGGTCGGGAGATGTTAGCGGACCGGTTGCAATAATAACGCTTGTACCAACTTCAAAATCCAAACTGGTTACTTCCTCGCGAATAATTTCAATACCGGAATGACTTTCCAGTACAGCGGTAACCGCTTTCGAAAATTGTTCCCGATCAACCGCCAAGGCGCTGCCGGCTGGTACTTTGTGCTCATCACCACATCGCATAACAAGAGAATTTGCCAAGCGCATTTCTGCATGGAGCAGACCGACGGCATTGGTTTCGGCATCATCTGAACGAAATGAATTGGAGCAGACCAGTTCTGCTAAACCATCAGTTTGATGTGCGTCGGTAACTCGAATGGGCCGCATTTCATGGAGCACAACCGACATGCCAAGATTTGCCGCCTGCCATGCTGCCTCACTTCCAGCCAAGCCGCCGCCGATGATATGAAGTTTATTGTTCATGTCGGCGGTATAGACGGTTTTTGCCTCCGGTCAAATTAGTTGCATGCCCTTCAAGCTGGAATGGCCGTCTTTCGCAATGATAATGTGGTCATGGACGATTATTCCCAAGGCTCCCGCTGTCTCAACCACATTTTTGGTCATATCGATATCGGCTTTCGACGGAGTGGGATCACCCGAAGGGTGATTGTGAACAAGAATAAGCGCAGTGGCTGACAATTCCAGTGCCCTTCGAACCACTTCACGTGGATACACCGGCGTATGATCAACGGTACCTTCCGCCAGGATTTCATCGCAAATCAGACGGTTTTTCTTATTGAGAAACAGAACGCGGAATTGTTCCCGCTGTTCAAATGCCATTTGCGCCCGACAGTAATCCAGCACCGAGGACCAGGAACCGAGCAGGGGACGTTCGCTGACATCTCCAGTAATCAAGTGTTTGGATGCAGCAAAGATCAACCGCAAATCAGTTACAGTTGCTTCACCAAGGCCATGTACTTTTGAAAGGCGAGACGCCGGTGCGGTGATGACCTCTGAGAATGAACCGAATTCAGTGATTAGCCGCTTGGCCAGGGGTTTCGTATCCCGGCGCGGGATCGACCGAAACAATAACAGCTCCAGCAGTTCATAGTCGGCAAGCGCATCAGCACCTTTCTCGCGGAATTTTTTCTTCAAGCGTGATCGGTGGCCAACGAAATGTTCACCGCCCGCACTGCTTTCTTCGAAACCTGCTTTACTGCTAGACATTCGACCACCCACACAAGCTCATGAAACGTTATTCGTATGGCGGCACTGTATATCCCGCCGGTGAAAGCGTAAATATCTCGCAACCGTCTTCAGTAACACCTACGGTGTGTTCAAATTGAGCGGAAAGGGATCGGTCACGGGTAACGGCTGTCCAGCCATCGGCCAGAATTTTGGCACTTGGCCTTCCCAGATTAATCATTGGTTCGATTGTAAATATCATGCCGGGACGCATTTCCACCCCTTCACCGCCTCGTCCATAGTGAAGAATATTGGGAGCATCGTGAAACAGTCGCCCAACACCATGGCCACAAAAATCACGTACGACTGAACATCGTTGCGATTCTGCATAGGTCTGGATTGCTTGTCCAATATGACCGGTAGTGTGACCTGGTTTTACCGCTTCGACACCCAAGATCAACGAGCGATAAGTCACTTCAATCAGGCGCTCTGCAGCGCGTTTGATATTGCCAACTGGATACATTCTGCTTGAATCACCGTGCCAACCGTTGAGAACATAGGTGACATCGATGTTTAAAATGTCTCCTTCTTTAAGGGGCTTTTCATTTGGAATGCCGTGACAGATCACATGATTGATGGATGTACAGCTGGATTTGGTATAACCGCGATAATTCAATGTTGCAGGTACGGCATTGTTTTCCTGTCCAAATTGATAAACGTAATCATCAATCTCCTGCGTGGTTACGCCTGGTTTTACCAATGCCGCGAGATTGTCGAGGCATGTTGCCGTAAGTCGACATGCACAGCGCATCCCCTCAAACGCTTCTTCGTTGTACAGCTTGATTGCACCCGTGTTCTTTTCCGGTGCTTCCGTTGCATCAATGTAGCCGTGCATACTGTGTACTCTTCTCGATTCTTGGAGTCCAAATCTGGAATTGTTGCTATTCGTCTACCTTGATCAGGTCGACAGCGTCAATTCCATCAGCACTAACATTGCAACGAATTGCGTAAGCCTCAACTCCAATTTTTTCAGCTCGATCAAATGCTGCGGCATAATTGGGATCCAGGTCACGCGCCAGCTTGAAGCTGTCTCCGTCGGATCTTTGAACCACATAAAGCATCGCAGCACGATTTCCAGCAGAGACTTCATTCGCCATTTCATCCAAATGCTTTGCACCTCGCGCAGTTACGCTGTCAGGAAACTCAAATACATTTGGATTTCGTCGGAAATGCACGTTCTTGACTTCAACAAATGTCTGCTTCCCGGATGCACTTTCAAGGAGAATGTCAATTCGCGAATTATTTCCATATTTCACTTCGGTCTTTAGTTTGGTGTAGCCCGAGAGCTCCGGTATTCGACCATCCTCGATTGCCTCTAAAGCCAAACGGTTTGGCAGGTTCGTATTTACGCCAACCATTGCACCATCTACTTCCACCAATTCCAGTGAGTATTGAAGTTTGCGCTTCGGGTTTTGGCTATCGGATATCCAGGTCCGAATTCCCGGTTCAGTCAAGCCAAGCATCGAGCCGGGGTTTGCACAATGAACAGTAATTACCTCCCCATCTGAAAGTTCAACGTCCGCGAGAAAGCGTTTGTAGCGACGAACCAGTCTTGCTTCTATCAGGGGAGGAGAAAACTTCATTGTTGAGACTGATCCGATTCGGTTTCTATGTTTGAATGCAGGTGAACATCCAAATGTTATACATTGTGAACAACATAAGCACGGACGCGAACTTTCGAATAATTCCATATCTGTTGCAAGTGCAAAAAGGGTTTTGCTTTCAATCGTATACCTCGCTATGAGTGATATAATCAGTTTGACGGCAGGTGAGGATTCTCCGTATGTGGGGATTGGGTTTTGGATTGGAGAAAATCGGGTTGCTTGCACTGCGGCGCCCGGTTGCCTCATCCGTCCTTGTTATCGTTGCAGTTGTGCTGTCCCTGTCGTTCATCACAAACTTGAAATTTAACGGCAATGTCATTTCCGTATTGCCTACCGACAGTGAGGCCTTCAAGAACTACGCTGCGCAAAAGAAAAACTTTCGGAATTTTTCACGCGACATTGCGGTAGTCATTACTTCACCCCGTCTAAATACCGCTGATGGTCTTGAAGATTTGCGTTTTCTGCAACTCGAAATTGCCATTGCTGACGGGGTAAGTTCAGCGCTTTCGCTTTTTTCGATTCCTGAACCTGATAGTTCCACAGGCGGATTAAACCAGTTCTTTCCCAACGAGCTGACGGATGACCAACAGGCAAAGGATCTGGTTGCCCGACTCCTTAAGGATCATCCTCAAGCGCGAAGCCTGATTTCGCCGGAAAATAATGCAGCGTTGATTTTTGTGACCCTGGATATTGGCTTGCAAGGATCAAGTGATGCCGAAGCGTATGATGCATTTCGGGCGCTTCGACAGGCGGTTGATGAAGCGGTCCCTGAAGATTTTGAAGTTCATTATGCTGGCCTTACACCGATCGGATTGACAATTATCGACGCCTTGATCAAGGATCAGGTAAGACTGACACTAGTGGGTTTGTTGCTGGGTGCCGGAATTGCGCTTGTGGTGTTTCGCAGTGCGATTGCAGCGGTAATTTGCGGGATACCACCAACGCTCACCGCTATATGGGTATGTGGAGCGTTTGGGCTTACCGGTACACCGATTACATATCTTACAACCGTATTGCCAACGCTTGCTCTTATTCTCGCCTATGCCGACGGTATAGTTCTGTTTTATCGGTGGAACAAATCCAATGCCGAGAGTCAGAGCAGGGATGAGGCCGTACTCATGAAAAATCTTGCTGAGGCAATCACACGGGTGGGACCGGCATCGTCCTTGACTTCCATCACCACAGCGATCGCTTTCATGTCGTTTTCGCTGGCGTCGAGTGAAGCATTGGTGGAATTTTCCTGGTTGGGAGTTGCCGCTGTAATACTGGCATTTATCTCCGTCATCGTCGGGCTGCCGGTTGCTGGATACTGGGCAATCAAGTTGAAAGTGATGAAACGAGGGAAATTGCGCAGGGAACACCGCACACTTGGCTCCTGGGCAACTTTTATTTCCATACGAGCACCACGTTTGATCTCAATCCTGTCACTGGTAGCCATCTCCGGCTTGTTGTTCGTGCATACCTTGATCAGTCCGGAATATCGGGTGACAGACTATTTGCCGCATGAATCAAATTCCTACAAAGCGGAAGCAGCCGTGAATGAAATTTTTGGTGGGAGGTCATTTGTCTTTCTCACAGTTCCGGTTGTTGACCAACAAAGCCTTGCATCAAAGGAGAATCGCAAGCGACTGGAGGACGTAGAGGCAGAACTCGAAAAAGAATACTCACCGTCACAGATATTTTCACTTCATTCGATTTGGCGCAATATGGAAACTGAGCTGGCCATTTCCCGGGTAGCGCGGGAACTTTCCAAGGCTCCTGCAGAAACGAGAAGGGGATACCTGTCTCGGGACGGGCAAGAAATGCTCGTTTCCGTTCGAATTCCTTCCGATGATTCAATTACCGAAACCCTTACGGAAATCGATAACATCAGATCCAGGCTCGATAAATTGCCGTATGGCGAAGAGATCAAGATTACCGGATTCCCGGTGCTGATGGCAGAAGAATTTACCAGATTAATCAGTCAGTTAAGGCAAAGTTTGCTGGTCGCAATCCTTTGCGGGATGGTAATAATCGGGATTGCAACACGCTCGCCGATCCTCGCCTTGGCCGCTCTGACACCCAACCTATTCCCGATACTGGCAATTGAAGGTATCATGTATTTGCGGGGCGGTCTCATCAACATGTCCGAGGTGATTGCGCTGACGCTTGCCTTTGGAATTGCGATTGATAATGCAGTCCATGTTATCAACGTGTATCAGGCTGAACGTAGTACGGGCAGAGGCATTAGAACTTCAATCAGAAACGCCCTTTATGAGGTTGGGCCCGCGCTGGGAGCAAGTACAACGATCATTTGTGTATCGAGCCTGGTGACGCTGACAAGCCTGCTGCCATTCATTCCGGTTTTGGGTGGATTGATCATTTCCATTCTGCTGATTGCACTTTTTTCTAACCTTATCATCTTGCCTGCCAATATTTTGACACTGTTGCGAGTAAGACATAAATAGGGAATGCGATTCCCCGACTGATTTCTTTAAACAGGAATATTTTCCATGAGAAAAGCAAGGCTTTTCCTTTGCATACTTGCAACAATGACACTGAGTCCTGCCTACGCGGATTCTCCGGCAAAATTTTTGGCTGGCCTTGACGGTGAATTCAAAGGGCGCGGAATGGCGATCCTTGAATTTTCTGACAAAGAGCAGCGCATTACTTGTAAATTGAAAAACAATTTTGATGAAACGCAGGAAGAACTGCATATCTCCGGTGAGTGTGCCAGCACTCAGGGAAAAGCAAGCGTCAACGGTAAGTTGCAGATAGTAGATGGCCAAATTACAGGCTCGTTCTTTTCACCGTTCCCAAATTCGGAAATGACGACCTCACAGGGTACGATTTCCAATGGATCGTTGGTTGTTTCTGCGGCGTTTGTTAATAATGAAACTGGAAATCTTCAAAAAGTCCGCCAGATTGTTTCACGCGCAACGAATAGTGGATTTGATTCAAAGTTCCAGAGTTTTGATAATGCCTCAGACAGTTATCAGGATGCCGGATCAATGAAATTCAAGCGGACCCAGTGATTTTACATTCTGGTATTATAGAAAAGTAAGCCACTCACCTGAATTGCGGCGCTTTGAGTGCAGCTGATTTACCGGATGATCGTCATCCTTGTATCCAATCGCCAATCCGCAGAACAGCATCCAGTTCTCGTCCAAATCACAGAACTTTCTGACAGTATTTGGATAGCGCGCCCAAAACTCCTGTGCGCAGGTGTCGAGTCCTTCTTCCTGAAACAGTAACATGGTGCTTTGAAGATACATCCCCAAATCGGCCCATTGAGGTGGTCCCATAATGGTTTCCACAAAACAAAACGCTGCCGCTGGGGCGTTGAAGAAGCGAAAGTTGTTCTCCAACCATTTCAATCTGGCAGGTTTGTCCTCCCTTGAAATGCCAAGCAATGCATACATGTCTTCGCCTACTTCAAACCTTGAAGTTCGGTAGGGATCTTTCAGTTTTGGTGGATATACGTGATATTCAGGAGCTTCCAGCGGTTGATCAGCGCCCTGTGCTATAATCTCGTCCATCAATGACCTGAACTCGGCCATTTTGCTTTCGTTAAGTACTACCATTCGCCACGGTTGGACATTTCCGCCGGATGGTGCTCGTGCAGACCGTTTCAACACGCTTTTGATTGTCTCATTTGAAACCGGTTGATCCGTAAAAGACCTGACCGACATTCGCTGCTTTAGTGCTTCTGATACTTTCAAGGGTCAATTCCATCAGACTATGTGACTGCTTGATTTTGGCATCCAACCGGTTACACCGAACTGGTAGCAAGCAATCGTGATTATGCCGTAACACTGGCTTTCCCATAAGCTTCTTCATTGTGCAACTGGCTCTTAGCCAATTTCCGGGGGCAACATGCCGGGCATCATCATATTTTGCATGTCTTACGTGCTCAGCCAGTTTTATCGGTCGTTCCTGGCGGTATTGTCACCGACACTAATCAGCGACCTTTCGATGGGACCGTCCGAACTTGCTGTCGCTTCTGCGGCCTACTTCATAGCGTTTGCATTGTTTCAGTTTCCAGTCGGCTACTTCCTTGACACATATGGACCTCGCCGAACTGCAGGATACATCTTTTTGTTGTTTGGCGGGTCGGGAGCAGGGTTGTTTGCTTTTGCAACAAGCGGGTGGATGGTCATTACCGCAATGGCCTTCTTGGGTGTTGGATGTTCGCCCGTATTGATGGCGCCGCTCTATATTTTTGCTCGCAATTATTCGCCTCGAAAATTCGCATTTTATCTATCCACATTTGTGGCGATTGGAACGCTTGGCAACATTGCAGGCACTGAGCCGCTTGCTGCTGCACTCAATGCGTTTGGCTGGCAAAATGTTGGTATATTCCTGTTTCTTCTGACAGTGATAGTCGCAATCATCATATTACTGATAGTCGTTGATCCGGTAAAAACTGATGCGCAAACCCGCAAAGGTTCCACACTCGATCTGTTGAAGATTCGCGAACTGTGGCTAATTTTCCCAATCATATTGACCGGATATATCGCCGGTGGTGGCATTCGTGGATTGTGGATTGGTCCCTATCTTGCAGACATTCACGCTATGAACAGCCTCGAAATTGGGCGTGCATCATTGTTTATGGCAATCGCATTGGTAGCTGGGACGTTTGCCTACGGTCCTATAGACCGGCTTTTGAACAGCCGAAAGTGGGTAATTGCACCGGGATATCTAGTTGTAATTCTGTGTTGCCTGTATATGGCAATGGTAATCCCTGAATCTGCTTTGGTTTCCACCATTGTCTTCGTTCTAATTGGATTTTTTGGTGCAAGTTATGCAGTTCAGATGGCCCATGGAAAATCATTTGTGCCACAGCATTTGATGGGTCGTGGTGCAACACTGCTTAATTTTTGCTCCATTGGTGGTGCGGGATTTTTTCAGTTCCTGAGCGGTTGGGTAGTCGAAGGCAACACAATTCCCGGAAGTCCTGAACATTCGTATCAAGCGTTATTCATGTTTTACGTGATGATAATGGGCGTGAGCCTTGTCATTTATTTGTTTTCACGTGATGCGGCACCCAGCGATTGAACACATGGCAATCTCGCGAAGCCTAAACATTTTCCACATCGATATTGGCGCGGTTGACCACAGTTCGCATGGAGAAACTCGACTGCAGTCTGGACACACCGGGCAGGGCAGATAACCAGTTCTTGTGAATATGCTCGAAGTGCGCCATATCGCGGGCATTTACGCGAACAATGTAATCATGTTCACCAGACATCAAAAAGCACGCAACAACATGTGGGCACTGGCTGACGGCTTCTTCAAATTGTGCAAGGTGGCTTTCAGATTGGCCGTCAAGCGTGATGTGGACAATGGAAGTAATTGTCTGGTGCAGTGCCTCATTGGATATGACAGCCTGGTAACCTTCAATTACCCCGGATTTTTCCAGGTGCTCAAGCCTTCTGGAACAAGCAGAGGGGGAAAGCCCCACCTTTGAAGCAAGGTCGACATTGGTAATTCTGGCATTGTCCTGAAGCACCACCAGAATTGATTTATCAATCGTATCTATGTTCATTTTTGCAATAATAGCTCGCCAAGTTGGGTAATTTTGCAATTTTTCACTAAAAATGATTGTTGGCAAGCGGTTTTTTGCACGGACATTTCAAAGGAATTTCAGTATGTTCCGCGAAAATAGCACAAAGTTTGGAGATTGATATGCGCATTGGAGTTCCCAAGGAAATAAAGAATAATGAATTCCGTGTAGGGGTCACGCCTGGATCAGCCCGCGAATACATCAGTCGTGGTCACGAAGTATTTGTAGAAACTCATGCCGGTATTGGCATCGGTTGTGACGATGCCGCTTATGAAGCAGTCGGTGCGAAAATTCTTGGAAGCGCCCAGGAAGTATTCGAAACAGGTGAGATGATCGTAAAGGTCAAGGAGCCTCAGCCAAGTGAGTGGGTGCAGCTTCGCGAGGGGCAAATCTTGTACACATATTTGCATCTGGCTCCCGATCCAGCTCAAACAAAAGGTTTGATGGAATCGGGGTGTACAGCGGTTGCCTACGAAACAGTGACAGACAATGAAGGCGGATTGCCATTGTTGGCACCGATGAGTGAGGTGGCTGGTCGTCTTTCAATCCAGTGTGCTGCTGCTTCGCTTCAAAAGCCAAATGGAGGTCGGGGTGTATTGATCGGTGGCGTCCCGGGCGTTGCTTCCGCGAAAGTTCTGATTATCGGCGGCGGTGTCGTTGGTACACATGCCGCCAAAATGGCAGTCGGTCTGGGAGCCGATGTTACCATTCTGGACCGTTCTCTGCCTCGCATGCGCGAACTGGATGATATTTTTGGCAATGCGGTCAAAACCCGTTACTCAACTGCAGAGGCTATTGAGGAAGAGTGTTATGCATCTGATGCCGTTATAGGTGCAGTTCTCATTCCCGGTGCGGCGGCACCGAAATTGGTTACCCGCGACATGCTGCCAAAAATGCAGACTGGTTCAGTAGTAGTTGATGTTGCAATTGACCAAGGTGGTTGTTTTGAAACATCGAAGGCGACTACGCACTCAGATCCTACCTATGTTGTGGATGGCGTGGTTCATTATTGTGTAGCAAACATGCCGGGTGCTGTACCGCTCACTTCCTCGCATGCCCTTAACAATGCAACACTGCCATTCGGGTTGCAGTTAGCCGGAAAAGGATTGCAGGCAATCATCGACAATCCGCATCTGCGCAATGGTTTGAACGTTCACAGGGGGCTCATCACCAACCAACCGGTAGCTGAAGCCCTGAACCTGGAAATGAACGCACCGGAAGATGTGCTCAAAGTTGCGTAACTAATCGACTTGCAATTGGAATACGAAGCCCTTGGGGAGTTTATTCCCAAGGGCTTATTTTTACATCACTCACGGCAGAAGGTGAAAAGCCAAGTTTTTGATAGAGCGTTAGCGCGTGCGGATGATCAAGCGTATTTGTGCAGGTAATCACTCGTGCTGGTTTGTGTGCCCAGGCTGCCTTGATAGCCATTAGCATGAACCACTTTCCGATCCCAAAACCTTGAAAATCAACACCCAATCCGAAGTGAGAGAGTTCTACTTCATCCGGCAATCCGGCTTTGGAAAGTTCAAAAAATCCTGCCGGACAACCATCTACATATAATACGTCAATTTCACAGTCAGGACTGTTGATTAACTCATCAAGGGCATAATCATCCAGGGAGCGCCTATCTTCCCAGTGATGCGGCTTGCCAACGAGTTCATATATGTACCTGTAAAATTCTACCGGAATATCTTTTGCCCGCATCAAGGCAATTGACGGTCGAGTGGGAGTTGGAAGGCTTTTGCCTGTGGGGTGCTCCATCACCAGGTGAGTAACATGGGCATCCAGCCGCTTCTTTCGACTTGCCGGTTTTTTTCCTGAGTTGGGCGTCCTCTTGTTCATTCTGTTTCAACCGGTGGGCCGTCGGGCTTGCCCCATTCTGCCCAGGAACCGTCATAGAGTTTGTTGTTTTCGTGTTCAATTTCAGCGAGGGCCAAGCTTAGAACTGCCGCCGTTACTCCTGAACCGCAACTTGTAATCACAGCGGTATCTTTTTCAACCCCGGCTTCAGAGAATATCTTTTCAAGTTCGCGGCTGTTCTTCAACTTCCCGTCACACAGCAATTGGTCAAATGGCACGGAACGCGATCCGGGAATATGACCGCTTCGCAATCCTGGCCGGGGCTCTGCCGCGCTTCCCTTAAAGCGCGCCTCCGGACGCGCATCAATTACGATGGCATCCTTGCTTTCAACGATTTTTTCCAAATCACTTCGCGCAGCAACTTTTTCCGGGTCAAATCTCGCTTCAAAAATTCGAACCTGCGGCGGATTGGGATTTCCTGTCTCAATCGGATAACCAGCCTCCTTCCAACGGTCAAATCCGCCTTCGAGGATGCGAACATCTTCAGCACCCATTACCTTGAACATCCACCAGGCACGGGCTGCAGAAAAAAGTCCTGGCCCATCATATATGACGATTAAATCCTCATGGCTAATGCCCAATGTGCTTGCTTCACGTGCAAATTGCCCGGGTGTGGGCAGCATGTGAGGGAGGTCAGTTTCAGTATCCGCAATTTGATCTATGTCGAAATAAACTGCGCCAGGAATACGCGCGGATTTGAACTCTGCAAAACCATCCCTACCTTGCGCAGGTAGATACCAGGACGCATCAACAAATGAAACGTCCGGGCGGCCGATCAGTTCCACGGCCTGTTCGGGTTTGATGAAATTTTCCACATTCATGCCATTTCACCGTCTATGGAATCACCAGTCTACTTCAGTTTACAGGCAAATCACCAAATCGAATACGAAATCGCCGATTCTCTTTTCCCTTTTTTTCTATTTTGCCAATGTGAATTGCTCCAATTTCGCCTGTGGATTTTACGTGGGTTCCACCACAGGGTTGACTGTCGACTGATGAGTTTTCGCCAATACAGACCAGGCGAATTCGACCTACACCTCTTGGCGGTTTCACATTCTTGGATCGAACAATTGCGGGATTGGCTTCCAATTCTTCTTCAGTGATCCATTGAGTAAATACTGGATGATCCTGATTTACCAACTCCATCAATCTTTCGGTTACTTCATCTTTGGCGACTATTGATTCAGGCAAATCAAAATCAATGCGGCTGTCTTTTTCGCCCACGCCCGCGCTTGTAATTGGGTAGGGACAAACAACGCTTAATAGATGACATGCCGTGTGCATCTGCATTAGCCGGTAGCGTCTTTGCCAATCAATTTTACATTGAACAGTTTCGCCCTCTGATGGCATTTTTTCGCCCTCTGCCGGAACCAGAACAATTTCTTTCTTGCTCTCACCATGAACCGTAGTTGCAATTTCAATTGTGGAACCGTCACTTTGTATCAGATGGCCGCTGTCACCTGGTTGGCCGCCACTGGTGGCATAAAATACCGTTCGATCCAAAATGATCCCACCACGATCAGTAGTACAAACGACCTTGCTCTCACAGTTGGTCAAATAGGCATCGTCAGTGAACACCGGATATGTTTCACTCATTGGGTGACACCCTTTCGTAAGAGGCTGCGTTAGTTATCAGTTTTCTCGAATGGAACTTCAATCCCGGGATCTCTTTCAAGCCAATCTGGTACGGGTAATTCCTTGGATCGCAAAAACGCTGGATTAAACAGTTTGGACTGATAGCGAGTTCCAAAATCACAAAGGATTGTTACAATTGTGTGGCCTGGTCCAAGCTCTTTCGCCAATCGTACCGCACCTGCAACGTTAATTCCCGTGGATGGGCCCATGCAAAGGCCTTCATGCTCCAGTAAATCGAATACAATCGGAATTGCTTCGCTGTCCGGTATCTGAAATGGAAAATCGACGGGTGCATCTTTAAGGTTCTCAGTGATTCGACCCTGGCCGATACCCTCGGTGATAGAACTACCCTCAGCCTTGAGTACTCCATTCTTGTAATACTCATAAATTGCTGCGCCCATCGGGTCAGCCAAGCTTATCTTCACATCGGAGTTTTTGGCTTTCAATGCCATTCCAACACCAGCGAGCGTACCACCAGTGCCAACTGCACTTACGAACCCGTCAATTTTACCGTCAGTTTGTTCCCAAATCTCCTCCGCAGTAGTGCGCATGTGCCCTTCACGGTTGGCGACATTGTCAAACTGGTTTGCCCAGATTGCACCATTCGATTCAGTCTTGTTCAATTGTTTAGCAAGCCGACCAGAAATCTTTACGTAGTTATTGGGATTTTTGTAAGCTACAGCAGGTACTTCAATCAACTTTGCACCAAGAACCCTGAGCGCATCCTTTTTTTCCTGCGATTGGGTTTCAGGGATGACGATGACTGTTTTGAAACCCATCGCATTTGCGACCACGGTCAAACCAATTCCCGTATTGCCAGCGGTTCCTTCCACAATGGTTCCACCTGGCTTAAGTAGCCCCTTGTCGGCAGCATCTTGTATGATGAACAGCCCGGCACGGTCCTTGACGGACTGGCCCGGATTCATGAATTCCGCCTTGCCGAGAATTTCGCATCCAGTTTCTTCTGATACTTTTGTTAGACGAATCAGCGGCGTATTGCCGATTGCTTCAATAGTGTTGCGCTTTACAGACATACCAATCCTGTTTCCTCAAAAGGTTCGAATCCTACAGTCTCAATCTATTGTAATAAGGTTGACATTACTATTCAGGAATGACGGTAAAACATCTGTCTAACGTCAATTCCCTCGGTTTTGAAACCGGCCTCACAGTAATGTAAGTAGAACTCCCACATCCGCTTGAACTGGTGATCAAATCCGAGGCTTCGGACTTCTCCCCATTTTTCCCAAAATTTCAGTCGCCATTCTCTCAAGGTCCGAGCGTAATCCTGTGGGAATATCCGTTCAGCTTCAAGCTGGAGACCAATTGCCGAAGTTACATCGGCCAATGCGCCCGGTGAGGGCAACATGCCGCCAGGAAAGATATAGCGCTGGATAAAGTCCGGTCGCCTTCGGTAAGTTTCAAAAAATTCATCCTCTATCGTAATGATTTGAAGTCCGGCCATGCCGCCCGGCTTCAGGCAATCCTTGACCGTGCTAAAGTAGGTCGGCCAGTATTTTTCACCAACAGCTTCAAACATCTCGATCGACGCTATCTGGTCGTACTTGCCGGTTTCATTTCGATAATCCTGAAACTTCAGTTCGACTTTGTCATTCAGTCCGGCTTTGAACATTCGTTCCTGCGCAAATTTCAACTGTTCCTGTGAGATCGTAAGACCAGTAACTTTTGCACCGAGTTCTCTTGCAACAAACTCCGCAAACCCGCCCCAACCACAACCAATTTCCAGCACGTGACTTTCTGCGGTGATACCGGTTCGCCGTGCGAGAGATCTATATTTGTCACTTTGCGCTGATTCCAGTGAGTTGGCTCCATCCTCGTAAATGGCGGAGGAATAAGTCATGCTTGGATCAAGCCACAATTTGTAGAAGTCATTGCCCAAGTCATAGTGAGCGGCAATGTTCCGTCTGGAGCCGTCAGGAGTGTTGCGATTCAACCAGTGCCTAAAAGATTCAATCACATTTTGCAGCCAGCTCTGGTTTGTAACGTCGTCGTATAGATTCAGGTTTACGCTGAAAAGCTCAAGTAACTGGGTAACATCAGGACTATCCCAATCTCCATCCATGTAGCTTTCTGCGACGCCGATTGATCCAGAAATTGCCGCTTTTTTCGGGAGACCCCAATTGTGCAGTACCAGTATTCCAGTGGGACCCGATTGTGGAGCAGCAACACAATATCTGGATTGATCAGGTAATTGCAGGAGCAGTTTCCCTGTTTCCAGTTTTTTCAGCAATTTTAGCAAGTTTCTGTTTGCAAATGACAGAGATTTAATTTGCTCATCAAAATCACTGTGAGTAAGTGAAATGGCATCGGAAAAATCATCTTCCGTCATCTCAATTTGAATTCGTTTAGACTGGTCTGCGTTATTGATACTGTTTTGCATCCTGGTAACTCCCCAAACCTTGTAACGTCCAATTTGTGGAATTCTGTAGTCGTAGATATTGTTCTTGGAGATCATCTAACGGATTTTTGAGGTTTGCAAGGGGGCAGGTGCGCTTTTACTGTTTTTTGAGATTTGTAGCGGCTCAAATAGTCAGCGTCATTCCTTCCCGTGCAATTCCGCTGGCTGGATTGTCTTCACGAATTTTTTGTTCAAACTGGTTTAATTCCCGATCGGTCCTGAATGGCATGTGATGAAAAGCCATAAACGCCTTTGCACCGGCTTTTTTGCACAATCGCATACCTTCTTCATAAGAAGAGTGCCCATAACCAGCAAATTCCAGAACCTCATCATCAGTCAGACTGCTATCATAAATAAACAAATCAACCCCATCGATGAGTTTCAGGATTTCCTGATCATGTTGGCCCGGTATGTGCTCCGTATCGGTGATGACGGCGAAAGATTTGTTTTGATAATCTATTCTGTAGGCAGTGGCGCCACCTGGATGAACAAGAGGTGTAGTTGAAATCTTCACTTCGTTGTTAATTTCAAACCGGTCTCCGGCTTTCAAATCATTGTATTGTGTACCGCATGTGAAAACATCCGGACCTACAGGAAAATAGGGACGGCGCATAAGGTTCAAAACCGTATCCTTGGTTGAATTGCTGCCGTCCAATTTGCCACAATAGACCTGAATTTTAGAATCAGGATTAAAAAACGGCGCAAAAAAGGGAATTCCTTCTACGTGATCATAATGAGCGTGCGTCAGCATTATATGGAGATTGTCGATTTCACCCCTTGAAGCGAGTTTGCTGCCAAGTTCGCGAATGCCGGTGCCCGCGTCGAATATCAATTTTGTTTTGCCGCATGTAACTTCGGTGCAGTTGGTGTTTCCTCCTGCCTGACTGAACTGTTGCCCAGGTGTTGCCAGGGTTCCTCGCGTACCCCAGAACGTGATCTCAAAAAGACTATCGCCTGTTTTCGTCAATAGTTCTATCTTTCGTACTCGAATATTGGGGGTTGCTATGCTGGCCTTATTTCTGGTTCGCCAACTGTTGTCGAGCCTCACTAAGTTCAGTCGTGGTCTTGGACAACCGTTCTGCAAGTTCTCGCATTACTTCGAATCCAAGTTCCGGTGCCTGACTGATCATGCCAATAAAGTGTTCTTTTTTAATTTTTAGTGCTACCAGGTCACCGCTGGCCCGAACGGTTGCTGTTCTTGGGACGTCACACAGAATTGCAATCTCTCCAATGAGTTCATTACTACCAAGTTCTGCAACAATAATTTCTTTTCCATTGGTATCGACAATTATCTGCGCGGTACCCTCAATTATTACGTGTGCAGAGTCACCAATTTCTCCTTGCTTGAACAGATCCTGGCCATTTTTGTAAACCTTCCTGTCAGATGCAAAAGCAAGCAGTTTAAGTTTGCCCGGATCAATACTGGCAAAAAGCGGAATTTTTTTTAGCAATTCTACTTCGTCGGTAAGCGTAGACATTAAACCTCTTTCACCTCCAAGCGCTTTCTGACAGCCTCACCATCAGGCCAGAAGATCCTGATAAACAGAATTGTTATCCTTTAATTCCTTTGGTGGACCGTCGCCAACAACAGTACCGCCGTCGAATACAACCACACGATCAAAATACTCCGAGAACGCAGGATTAACTGGTACCCAAATAACGGTAATATTTCTACCCGTAGAGCTTTTGGTTTGCGAAAGGATAGTTCTAATGATTTCGCCCTGTTCGCGCGCGCCAAGACTGTTTAATCCCTGATTGACTATCAATATGTCCGGTTTCTTAAGCAATGACCGGGCAAGCAAGATTTTCTGGCGTTGGGTTTCAGACAACCTCTTTCCGCCGGACCCTACATTGAATTCGAGGCCAATACGGAAAATATCGTCGGTAAGGCCCATTTCATCCAATAGATCGCGAATGGCATCACCAACGCGTTCCTCACCTTCTGCAACTGATCTGGAAACACGTCCCAGCAACACATTGTCAAGAACAGACGCGGCTGGGTTGTAGCTTTCCGGTTCAAAAAACGCGACTGGTAACTTGGGCAGCTCCATGAAACGTTCGTTCAGTTTCTTCCTTGCTTCCAGAATTTTTTCCTTAAGATTCTGGTCCAGCAAGCCCAACCTGTTTTGCTCTTCCGTATAGGCTAGCGGAAGTCGCAAAATCAGCACGCGATCAGTTTCAGTAATGTCTTCAAACGGCTTGTCGCCAACACGGGTTAATGTAGCCCGGTACTCTGGAATGTCTTCTGGATCCATGTAGCTTAGTTGATCAAAGAACGGGTTGTCGCTTTGAAGATCGCCAAACAATTCAATTGTTGTTTCCGCAACTTCCTTACCCATTTCAAAGAATGTCTTCTCCAAATCTTGCTCTGCCAGAATGGAACGTATCAGTTCGTTGCTCGGCAAATGCTCCAGATTGAACTGTGGATCGATTGCCGTTCCGAAAAGCAGGTTCTCCCCAATTGTGGATTGTGAATTGTAAAGTTCAGGATCAAATGGCTCGACAAACTCCGAAAATCCGAGAGGATCCAGCCGTTCGCGAAAGCGTTTCCGGGCATCAACAAGAGCCGCGCAAAGTTCAGGTTTCTCCGATGGATCAAGCGTCCCTCTTAAACCAAGTGCACGTACGTCCTTTTCCATATCAACTGTACTAAGCGCCTTGCTTATTTCCTCATTAATCCCGCTGTCGTCGTCTACACCAATGCGTTCATAATCTATCCAGTCTGCATTGTAATCCAGTTCGAAATTCCCGGCGCGCATGATTTCCTGCATTTCCAGCTGGAAGTTTGCCAATTCAGCACCCTCTCGTTCCAAGGGGCGAACGGGCTGGTTTTTCAACACATATGTGAGAATGTCCATTATGCTGGCTTGCGGAAGATAACTGTTGGCATAGGAGTAGCTGATGTTTCGCCCAGTTATGTACTCCGGCAGTTCCTCCATGGATTTACCATCAATTATTACACGACCACCGCTTGGATTTTGAATTCCGGCAATAACTTCAGCAAATTGCGGTGCGCCGCTTCCAAACGGCCCGACAATTGCAACGCGTTCACCCAGATCAATTTTCAAATTGGCGTTATCGAATACACTGGAGCCGCCATCGTCTTCCAGCGACAATCGGTTGATTTCGTACCCGGAGTTGAAACGCTCGACTTTGCCATCGGGAACCGCCTGCAGATGTTTTTCCTGCAAGACATCCTGAGTGACCAACTCAACAATCTGTTCGTATCGAACGGTAACAACCTGGCGTTTCTGATCGTAGTCGATCAGTCCCTTGATCGGTGCCGGCAGGTCCTTGTAGGCTACAATAACACCAATTAGCTGTCCAATATCCAATACACCCCGGATAGCAAGGTAACCCCCAACCAGGTAAAAGAAGAATGCGAGGAACTGCACCAGGAAGTTGTTAATGAACTTCACCATGAATTTGCGCTGGTAGAGTTCAAACCGAATGAAGAACAGCTTTCCAAGTACGTCGGTTACATTTGCGCGTTCGTAGTTTGACGTGTCGTTTGTGTGCGTCTCTTGCATACCTTCTGCAATTTCACCAAGTTTGCCGGCAAACGTGCGTGAAACCAGTTGCCGTTCCTTGTTTAACTCCACCAGTCGACGACGCAACACCGGTACCAGCCACGCCTGAAAAATCACGACTACAAGTGTTGCGACACCAAGCCATATATTTTGAAGCAATATGAAGAGCAGGGCGACCGCCGCTTGGCCACCCAAAAAGAGTGGTTGGGTATAAGCGTCGCCGATAAACTCACCCATCGGTTCCACTTCGTCCTTGATCATGCTGGCAATTTCGGAGGGGCGTGTTCGACGGAAACGTGAAAGTGGATAGCGGAGAACCCGGTCAAAAAGTTCAAAGCGAAGGCGACGCAGTATTCGCTCACCCATGCGTCCCTTGAATGTATTGATATACATTTTGAACTGGCCGTTGGCGACTACGAGAAACAGAAATGTCAGACTTAAGGCAATCAGATACCCAATTCGTTCGAGTTCCAATCCGTCAAACAGGGCAATCGGTGATCCAGTTAGAGTCTCGCCGAATGGCAGCTCGAATTGCATGAATTTACCGGTATCACCGGGATTTTCAAATCCAACACCCTGGATAGGCTCGTTCACGATGCGTTTTGGTAGTTCCAGACTCAGGAAATAAGTCGGCATTGATAGCAAAATGATAATCAACATCCAAAGTTGATCTCGTCTGGAGTGTTGCCAGACATATTTCAGGATATTGGTTTCCATGTGCAGCTTGTCTGGATCCCCTGACGGCTACCATGATTATGGTACCCGACGGCTATTGTCAGCCCCTGTTTGTTGCCCTGTGTTTGAAAAATAGCAGGGAATTCAATTGTGGAAAGGGCTTTTCTGATTTTTCTTTCGGATTTGTGTCTTAATTCACTTGTTTATCAGCTATTTGCCGAATTTAGCCCCAAATTCAGCCGCATCCTTAATTGCAATCACGTCAATGGGTTGTGAAATGTTGTGTACATTGATTTTGGATTGTTCACAGGAAGGCAAATTACCATCCATTCCGGCCTGTTCATTTGTAGCCTGAGAAACCACTATTTCTGCTTTCAGGTCTTTGGTTGCGGATTCAAGACGAGCGGCAATGTTTACAGTTTCACCAATTGCGGTCAGTCGACTGGGGCCTTTTTGATCAGCTGTTTTGCCAATCCTGCCGAGCACTACCTGTCCGGTGTGGATACCGATTCCGATTCTTATGGGTTCATCCAAATGGGGTGTAAGCATCCGGCTGGCTGTGCGTGATGCCGCCTGACAATCTATTGCCGCCAGCAGGGCGTCACGACTGGCCTGTTCAGCCGTTGTGTTAATGCCGAAGATTGCCATAAGTCCATCACCCATGAATTTGTCGACGAAACCGTTATGATCCTCGATTTTTGTCGCAACTTCTCCAAACAACGCATTCAGTATGAAGACAATATCGTAAGGCAGGCTTTTTTCTGAAATTTTGGAGAATCCACGTATATCCAAAAACAAAACAGCAACGTCTTTTTCCACGCCCCAGCCAAGCGGATCGATATTCGTTCTGGTTGTGAGTTGTTGATGAGGTTGTACGAGTGGACGCACTTCCATGTTGCCGAATACTCGCGTTTGGCAAGCCAGTCGAACATTGGGTCCAGCGTTAAGTTTGTCCAGCAAACGCGATTCAGCATCGGTTCTTGCGCCAAGTTCATCTGGGTCAGACAGGATCATTGTCCGGCAGGTAGAGCATCGGGCTCTGCCGCCGCAAACTGACATGTGCGGGATACGTGCTCCGCGACTGACTTCCAGCAGGGTTTGTCCAGGCGTGGCGTTGACAATTTTTCCATCACCATAATCCACGCGCGCCCTTTTACCGAATGACGCCAGGGCAAATCGCATCGTGAGGATTGTGACTATCAAAATAACAATGCCAATAATTGCCCATTTTGCATTTTGATCCCAGCTCCAGAAAGTGTTTATGACAAGGTTCATGACCTCCTGTTGTTCAGCAGTGACGATTTGGGTGCCGTCTTGCGACAATGCAGCTGTTCTTCCTGCCTGAAGTTTTGCAGCCGTCAGCCAGCCGGTAATTGACAAAGAAGGGATGACAACTGAAACCGCTGCAAGAACCGGTCTCCAGTCCTGATACCAGTCCCTCAACCGCAACCAGAAATGCATGCCGACTATGCCGTGCGTCCATACGACCAGCAGCATCAGGTTTTGCAGAAGTGCATTTTCCGGCCACAAGAATGCCAGCTCATAAGGATAGTCCACATTTACATCCAGGAGATTCTCGGCAGCACGGGTAACCAATATATGGGTGATCAGCATGTATGGTATTGCCACTCCGAGAACAATTTGCACCCATTGCCAGGGCGCCAGCCAGAGGCTTCGCAAATTTGTAATTTTCCACAACGCCAACACTACATGTACAAAGAGTGCTCCATAAAGCAGGATTGCGCCGGGAATGGAGCTCCAGATTGCCGACATGACCGTCAACATCGATTGCATTGCTTCGATGGATATGTGGCCAAGGCTGTGGTTTACCAAGTGCAGCGTGACATATGTCATCAGGACAAGGCCTGACCATAGCCTCAGACGCTGCAGCAAATTTCCCCCGCCCGTCTTTCCTGAAATTTTGTCGATTGATTGGTTCACGTGATTGTAACCTGGGTCATTCGCGGTTTACTATTGAAAGGACGAGTCATAACAACCAATTTATGGTGCTTAAGAGCGGCGAGTCCAGTGCCGCTCAATTTATTGGAGATTCCAGCTGATGCCCCAAGATGCTCTTATTGCGCCCATTCGTGAATGGCTGGTTGACCGGGCGTTGTGCGACAATGATGTTGTCGAGCTTTTTGAAACCCTTTGTCAGCGGATATCGGGAGTAGGTATTCCAATCAAGCGGGCAAGGCTTGTCTGGCCTACCCTTCATCCATTGTTTCAGGCAGAAACAGTCGTCTGGAACCAGGGTGAACCTGCAAGGCTGGAGCAGTTTGTGCATCAGGACAACGAATCGGATGAATGGATTACAAGCCCGATGAAACACATGGTGGAAACCGGGCTGGAGGTGTTTCGAAGAAGGCTGGTAGGTGATCAGGCGCTGCTGGATTTCGGAATGCTCGAAGAATTAAGGGGGCAGGGATTTACGGATTATCTGGCTCATGCAACCCATCTGGAAGGATATCATGTCAGAGCCCGCGGAACAATGTTGGCCGGAGACAATCCTGCTTCCAAAGGTGTGATTGTAACCTGGGCAAGCGACAGGCCAGAGGGATTCCATGACGAGGATATCTATTCACTGCATAAAATACAGCGCCGCTTTGCAGTGACCTGTAAAGTTATCATCCAGAGCAGAATTGCCCGTAATATATCAACAACTTACCTTGGAAATCGTGCGGGCGAGAATGTACTCAGGGGGCAAATTCGCCGTGGTGATGGGCAAACGACAAGTGCAGTGGTTTGGTACTCAGACTTGCGCAATTCTACCAGCTTGGCGGAATCGATGCCGCGAGACGATTACTTCTCAATGCTCAACGCATATTTTGAAGCAACTGCCGAACCAGTGGTAGAAAATGGTGGTGAAATTTTGGACTTTATTGGTGATGCGGTTCTTGGCATCTTTCCTTATTCTGAGAAAAGTGAGCTCAAAGATGCAGCGAAGGCGGCCAACAGTGCAATAGAGAAGACCTTGGCCCGTGCCTTTGAAGTTAATCAGGCTCGCGGAAAGATTGGTGAGGAACAGTTCAAATTCGGGGTTGGTCTAAATGTGGGTGATGTGATGTTCGGTAACATTGGTATTCCATCCCGACTGACGTTTTCGGTTATTGGGCCAACGGTCAATGAAGTGGCAAGAATTGAGCAAATGACAAAGCTGTTGCAGCAACCGGTTCTTTCTGCTGCCAACTTTGCAAACCTTGATCCGGTGCGTTGGAAATCAATGGGCGAGCACAAGCTGGACGGCGTGCTGGAGCCGCTTGAATTGTTCAGCTTTCAGTCTGCGAAGGCCGCGTAGGGCGGCAACTGTCAAATTTTATGGAAGTTTTTTTGGAGGCCTCGCCCAGAATCGAACTGGGGTAAACGGATTTGCAATCCGCTGCGTCACCACTCCGCCACGAGGCCAACGCCTGCCTTTTGGGTAACTTGGGCGTTACTGTCAAGCAAGAAGTTGTTGCAATGCGGGGCTATCTGCGACAAATGTACAAAAAGCGCTTACAATTCGTAAAAAGTGTCGTAAGCGCTATTGGCAAAGCGTGCGCCAAGTTGCTATATGCGCGCGGTGTTCCCCGGTAGCTCAGTGGTAGAGCAGTTGACTGTTAATCAATTGGTCGCTGGTTCGAATCCGGCCCGGGGAGCCATATAAACCGAAAGCCCTTTGAACATGGTCGATTTCGCAGAAGCGCGGGAAAAAATGGTCAACAATCAGGTCCGCACCGTGGACGTGACCGGGCATGGCCTTTTGTCAGCAATGCTTTCCGTTCCGCGTGAGCATTTTGTTCCGGAAGATAAAAAACTTCTCGCCTACATTGATGAAGAACTTTCCTACGCTCCCACCGGTCCAGCGTACCGTTATCTTATGCCGGCCGGCCCTTTGGCAAAGCTTGTCCAGTTGTGTGAACTAACGGGTGACGAATTCGTGTTGGTAATCGGGGCGGGTTCTGGATATTCCTGCGCCGTCTTGTCGATGCTCAGTTCATCGGTTGTTGCGGTTGAGGAGGATGCCGGCCTTCTGGAAACCTGCGAGAATAATCTTTCTGAACTTGGCTATGACAACGTGGCGGTTGTTAGCGGACCGCTTGAAGCGGGCTGGCCAACGCAAGCACCCTACGATGTGATCTTGATTGATGGAGCGGTTGATTTCGTGCCTGATGCGATACTGTCCCAGTTGCAGGTCGGCGGAAGGCTCGTAGCCGTTGAGGGAACCGGTAATTCCGCCGTTTCGCGTTTATACGTCAACGATGATGGGGTTGTCAGTGGCAGAGACGTGGCAAACTGCGCTGTCCAGCCGCTGCCGGGTTTCAAGAAAAAAGAGGAATTCGTTTTTTAACGATTGACTGAACCTTGGTGACATGGTTGCAACAGCTCAACCAAAAATGTGAATTGCCAAGAAACTTTAATTTGACCTGCGCATGCCGGTCGCTATCCTGCAAAAAACAATCGCGAGTTACGGGTCGAGGATTTTGAAGTGTTGAGTTCGGAGTTGATAACACGCTTTGACCGCAAATTTTCGCGATGCAGTACGTTGGTTCATTGCCTTGCCTGCCTGTTGTTTGTAACTTTCTACGGATTAGTTGGCGCGAGTGCAGAAACAATCAACGGTGCGCTTGCACACGCTTATGAGAACAATCCAACCCTGAATGCCCAACGAGCAGCAACCCGTGTCACTGATGAGGGTGTTCCGATCGCCAAATCCGGTTGGCGGCCCCAGGTGTTTGCTACTGCTGATGCCGGTGTGCTGGACACCACAGCGAGGGGCGTCCGATCCGCTTTGGGTGGAACCAGTACAATACACGATACACTCAATCCCAGAGGTTTTGGGGTCAGTATTTCCCAAAATGTATGGGACAGCTTCAAGACTCTGAACAACGTTAATGCAGCCCGTGCAGCGGTAAGTGCTGCCAGGGAGGCGCTTCGCAATACAGAGCAAAATGTGCTTTTCAATGCAGCGGCATCCTATCTCGACGTTTTGCGAGATCGTGCGATTGTGGATTTTCGCAGACAAAGCCTGGAATTTCTTGATGAGCAGGTGCGTTCTGAAACTGCCCGGTTTGATGTAGGTGAAAGTACACGAACAGATGTTGCCCAGGCCCGGGCCCGTCAGGCAGGTGCGGTAGCTGCACTAAGTGCAGCGCAGGCACAGTTTAAATCGAGCATGGCGGTTTATCGTCAAAATGTGGGAAGGGATCCAAGCGGTTTGCGGCCCGCAAATGGCGTTGGCAATCTGCTACCCAAGTCCATGGATGCTGCCATGACGACTGCCTACCAGGAACATCCGGCAATCAGATCGACCGAATTCATCGTGGATCAGGCCATATATAACGTGAAGTCTGCTGAAAGTGATTTGCTGCCACGGGTAACGCTTGATGGAGCGCTCAGAAAATCGACTGAAACTTCTTCGCCAAACGTCACCAATGAAAGTGCGTCGATCACCGCCACGTTGACCGTACCTATCTATCAGGGCGGTTCTGCCAGTGGCCTAGTTCGGCAAAACAAGGAAACATTGGGGCAACGGCGGATTGAGGTTGATATCGCCGTGGATAATGTAAGGGCAGCGGTGGTTTCTGCATACAGTCAGTACGAGGCAGCCGTTGCGGCAACCAGGGCCAATGAAGAACAACTTAGTGCCGCGCGTTTGGCTCTTTCAGGCGCGGTTGAGGAACGCAAGGTGGGGCAGCGGACAACGCTCGACGTTCTCGATACCCAACAAGGTGTTATCAATGCGCAAATTGATCTGGCCAATTCGCGTCGGGATTTGAAAGCTGCGGGTTATGCTGTGATGTCAGCCGTTGGTCGGTTAAGCGCGTCCAACCTTGGCCTTCAAGTCGCAAATCATGATCCGGTTGATCATTTTATTGTCGTAAAAGACAAGTGGTACGGTTTGCGCACCCCCAACGGCCAATGATTCCTAAAATTTTCTAATTCCCGCTTTCAAAAACTTAGGGATAATTCCAGTCAGTAGGGTTTTTTCCTGTAGTTTTCCATTATGATTCAAAGTGATTCGGCGGTGTGGGTTAAATGCAACCGATTGCGCAGGGGACATTAAAGCGGCAATGCAGGAGATGCAAAATGGGTGAAGCAGCTACAAAAGAACCGACTATGGAAGATATTCTTTCTTCTATTCGGAAGATAATTTCTGAAGAAGGAACCAGCCAGGATTCCAGTCCTGAAGCTGAAGTTACACAGAAAACTGTAGTTGCTGATGATCCTGCGCCAGTTGTAGATCAAGAATCTCCGTCCACATTCAGAAATATTGCTGCTGCGGTAGCTGTATCAGGCAATGAGCCGGAGGAAAACGATACGGCTCCCGTTAGTGAGGAAAAGGATGCGACTCCTTCCAGCGAGGGAAGGGATACAGCTCTTGCCAGCAATGTGTCTTCCCCGGGGATGAGCGATTTTCAACGGTTGGCCCAGGCGGCACAGGCAGCTTCTTCTGATCGCTCTGAAACATCTGAAAAATCAGAATCTGCAGACGAACCGCAGTCGCACAGTAGTGAAGAGTCTGCGTCGGTTATGGAAACCGAAGTTGAGGTTGAACAAAGTACAGTTGAAGTCGAACCAGAAGAGAAAACCGAGACATGCGATGATATTTGGCTGTCTGAAAAATTCGAAGCGAGCATTCATACCGGATCCAGTGTTGAGAAGGCGGACGTAACACCTTCAAAACCGGAACCTGACACAATTTCAGTTCAGATGGCTGATGCGAAGCCAGCTCCAATGCCTGAAACTCAACCTGTTCCTGATGTGGGGAACAGCACGGAAGAAACCGAAGCATTTCGGGGTGCGCTAATGTCGCCAAGTTCCGGAGATGCAGTAAGTAATTCATTCGACAGGCTGAAGCGCAGTGCAATGGATGACATTGAAGCAAAGACCGAGTCCATTTTGCGTCCCATGTTAAAGGATTGGCTGGACGAGAATCTGCCGACTTTGGTGGAGCGACTCGTACGCGAGGAAATCGAACGTGTAGCGCGCGGCGTTTAATCTGGCACTTTCTGTCATAAGCACAGTATTTTTGTAAAACTAACTGCAGCAAAGCGCGGCAACTGTCACGGTTGACTTGCAGCATGGGTTGCTTATTACAGGCGCTTAACAAACGCAGTTTTCTTCCGGATTTGATATGTCAGACAAGGGTTCTGGGCAACCGCTCGAAAAGCAGTATGATGCGCCAAGCGTCGAGCCACGCATCGCCAAAAAGTGGGACGAAGCAAACGCTTTCGCGGCCGGAGCAGGTGCTGTCGAAGGTGCTGATTCTTATTGCATCGTCATTCCGCCACCCAATGTCACCGGCTCGCTCCATATGGGGCACGCGCTCAACAATACGCTTCAGGACATATTGATCCGCTTTGAGCGGATGCGCGGCAAGGATGTGCTCTGGCAGCCCGGCATGGACCATGCCGGCATCGCCACGCAAATGGTTGTTGAGCGGAAGTTGGCTGATGAAGGCAATGTCGATCGCCGAACTCTCGGTCGCGATGCTTTCATCGACAAGGTTTGGGAGTGGAAAGATGAATCCGGCGGGATAATTTTCAACCAGCTTAAACGCCTTGGTGCTTCCTGCGACTGGTCGCGCGAACGCTTCACGATGGATGAGGGGCTTTCAGCAGCGGTGCTGGAAGTGTTCGTTCGCCTTTACAAGGAAGGTTTGATCTATCGGGGCAAGCGGTTGGTCAATTGGGATCCGAAATTTGAAACCGCGATTTCCGATCTTGAGGTGGAAAATACCGAAGTCGATGGCCACATGTGGCACTTCAAGTATCCATTGGCTGGCGGGGAAACCTACACCTACGTCGAAAAGGATGAAGACGGAAACGTTACCCTCGAAGAAGAGCGCGATTATATCTCCATCGCAACAACCCGCCCAGAAACAATGCTGGGGGATGGGGCTGTTGCGGTTCACCCGAGCGACGAACGTTATGCGCCAATAGTTGGTAAACTTTGCGAAATTCCGGTCGGCCCAAAGGAGCATCGCCGCCTGATCCCGATTATCACGGATGATTATCCTGATCCTGAATTTGGTTCTGGTGCAGTGAAAATTACTGGCGCGCATGATTTCAACGATTATGCGGTCGCCAAGCGAAACAACATCCCGTGCTATCGCCTGATGGACACAAAGGCAGCGATGCGGGATGATGGTGCGCCATATGCGGATTGTGCCGGGCAAGCAGCGCAGATTGTGACTTCAGGCGAATTGCCTGATGAAGCAAGCGTCGATTCCATAAATCTCGTTCCGGATGAATATCGTGGCCTTGATCGTTTTGTTGCAAGGGAAAAGATCATTGCTGACATCAATGCTGACGGGCTGGCGGTCACGGTAAAAGACGAAGAGGGCAATGAAATTCCCTTCGTTGAAAACAAGAAGGTCGTGCAGCCCTTTGGTGATCGCTCCCATGTGGTGATTGAACCGATGCTGACCGATCAGTGGTTTGCGGACGCGAAGACCCTGGCAGAACCGGCAATCGCTTCGGTGAGGGAGGGCCGCACCAACTTCGTTCCGAAAAGCTGGGAGAACACCTACTTCAACTGGATGGAAAACATCGAGCCCTGGTGTATTTCGCGGCAATTGTGGTGGGGGCATCGGATTCCAGCATGGTATGGACCAACTGTTGATGAAGATGATCCTAAGAAAATAATTCTCGACATCGGTTTTCATGGGCAAGTTGCACCGGTGGGCACTAGCGTAACTATGGATACAACTGTTTTTGTGGAAAAGTCGGAAGAAAATGCTCTTGAGGCTGCAGAAGAATACTATTCAAAATTTTTCCCCGGCGTGCCTGTATTTTTGGAGTCGGAAGATCATCCAAATACAATAGGCGACGGCAAACCGGGAGGATCCTACGTGGAAATCGTGTTGAAACGCGATCCCGATGTTCTCGACACCTGGTTCTCATCTGCACTTTGGCCTTTTTCAACCCTCGGCTGGCCGGAGCAGACGCCGGAACTTGCAAAATACTACCAGACTGATGTGCTGATAACCGGATTTGATATCATTTTCTTTTGGGTAGCGCGGATGATGATGGCCGGGCTTCATTTCATGAAGGATGAAAATGGCAACCCGGTAGAGCCTTTCCATACGGTTTATGTGCATGCGCTGGTGCGTGACAAGCATGGACAGAAGATGTCCAAATCCAAGGGTAATGTGATCGACCCGCTGGAACTGATCGATGAGTACGGCGCGGATGCCTTGCGTTTTACGCTGGCGGTCATGGCCGCGCAGGGCAGGGACGTGAAACTCGATCCGGCCCGCATTGCCGGTTATCGAAATTTTGGCACCAAACTCTGGAACGCGACCCGATTTGCAGAAATGAATGAAGCATTGGGCGTAACTGGTATCGATCCAAACGATGCCAAGCTAACGGTGAACCGCTGGATAATGGCGGAGCTTTACGCGTGCATTGATGAAGTGACCGCCAACATCGAGAAATATCGCTTCAATGATGCTGCCAGTGCCGCCTACCGGTTTGTCTGGAATACATTCTGCGACTGGTATGTCGAACTGCTGAAGCCCGTTTTCGCAGGTGATGATAAAGATGCGATATCGGAATCCCGAGCGGCAATGTCATATGTTTTGGGAGAAATTTACAAACTCTTGCATCCGTTTATGCCGTTCATGACTGAAGAGTTATGGGAAGCCACCGGAATAGGGGAGGGATTGCTCTGCCATGCACGGTGGCCGGAAATCGGCTTGGTGGATCAGGCAGCGGCAGATGAGATCAATTGGCTGATAGCGCTTATCTCCGAAATCCGTTCGGTCAAGAATGAGATGGGCATCAAGCCTTCGCAGGTGCTTCCGATGTCGGTAGTTGAGGCAGATGGCATAACGGGGCAGCGTCTTGAACTACACGGCTCGGCTTTGGCGCGAATGACAAAAATAGAAACAATAGAGGTAGCTTCCGAAGCGCCAAAAAACTCTGCCCAGATTGTCCTTGGCGAAGCGACCTATTGTTTGCCGCTTGAGGGGATTGTCGATTTGGGTGCGGAACGTACCCGCCTTGAAGGCGAACTCAAGAAGCTTGACGGTGAAATCAAACGTCTTGAGGGCAAGCTTGGAAACGAAAAGTTCGTTGCCAATGCACCGGAAGCCGTCGTGGAGGAAGAGCGGGAAAAACTCGCTGGTTACCAAGCGCAACATGAAAAGACGGAAGTTGCGATGGGACGGCTTGCTGCGTTGGATTAATGCAGGCCTGAACTCGTGAAATTCGTCATCCTCGGGCTTGACCCGAGGATCCACGCTACAAACCGCTTGAATTATGTATCCTCGCCTCAAGGGCGAGGATGACCGGGGTCTCCATTCATTTAGTGAGCAGGGAAGATTCAACTACAACTTCACGAACGTAATTACCCAGCCCTTCAGATCATTTCCCGGAATGTGCTCGCCGTGTTCCTGTGAAATTAGAGTAATACGGTTTTCATCCGCCAGTGACTCCAGTTTGGTAACCAGCGAACCTTCTTCATAGTAATGGTCATTTAGCCCGATGATTATAGGTGCACCTGGTTTTGCAACACGCATAAGTTCCTCAACGGCATTCGGCAAGATATGGCCAAAGGAAAATACACCAACAGCGGTGACCGCATCATACTCACCATCCTTGGCATCTATCGGAGGCTCGTTCAGATCGCAACTGAACAAACGCTCATAAATATCAAGTTGAGATGCTTTGTCGAGCATCCCCTTTGAAAGATCGCATCCATCAATATTCTTGTATCCGCGTTCCTTCAGTGCCAGGCCGGATAGGCCCGTCCCGCATCCGACATCGAGAATTTTGCATTCATTCGCTGGTAACAGCTTCTTGAGAGCTTCCGCGCAGCGAACAGGCTGCTGATATTCAACACCCGTCAAGTCAGCATCGTAGATTTCCGCCCAACGGTCATACATTGCCCTGGCCTCTTCTGTGGTTTTCAAGGAATATGCGACTTGAAAGAAATCTTCACGCGACACCGGTTATCTCCTTCGCAAACTGAAATATTTACCAAAACTCAATCAAAAACGTGGCAGATTTGCAACAGCCTTGACAGAAAGTCTCTGCTATAGGAATGCAATCACAATTTGCCGCTTTTCAGCCACAAAGACGGGTAATTCGATAGTTCCCTTTCGCGGGAAGACGGAAATATCTGCTGAAAATGGCAGGTGGTAAATAATCGATCAACTGCGAATACCCATAGGGATGACATGGACGCTAAAATTTTTGACAAAAGCAAACTGCCGAGCCGGCATACAACCGTTGGTCCAACAAGAGCGCCGCACCGGTCATATTTGTACGCAATGGGCCTCTCGAAACAGGAAATCGATCAACCTCTGGTAGGGGTGGCGAGTTGCTGGAACGAAGCAGCGCCATGCAATATTTCTCTCATGCGTCAGGCTCAGGTTGTCAAGAAGGGCGTTGCTGCTGCACACGGCACTCCTCGCGAATTTTGCACAATTACCGTGACTGATGGCATTGCCATGGGTCACCAGGGCATGAAATCTTCATTGGTATCACGTGAAGTGATTGCGGATTCAGTTGAGTTGACCATGCGCGGGCACTGCTATGATGCAATTGTCGGGCTTGCTGGTTGCGACAAGTCCTTGCCGGGCATGATGATGGCTATGGTTCGCCTCAATGTGCCGTCAGTTTTCATTTACGGTGGTTCAATTCTTCCCGGAACTTTCCGGGGCCGCCAGATTACCGTTCAAGATGTATTCGAAGCGGTAGGTCAGCATTCGGTTGGCGATATGTCAGATGAGGATCTCGCTGAAATCGAACAAACAGCCTGTCCTTCTGCCGGTTCATGTGGCGCACAATTTACCGCAAATACGATGGCAACTGTTGCTGAAGCGATTGGCCTCGCACTTCCTTACTCCTGTGGTGCCCCTGCACCTTATGAAATTCGTGACCGATTCTGTTACGCATCCGGTGAAAAAGTTATGGAACTCATCGCTCGCAACATTCGTCCAAGGGATATTGTAACTCGCGAAGCGCTGGAAAATGCCGCAGCTGTCGTTGCCGCCTCTGGTGGTTCCACCAATGGTGCGTTGCACCTTCCAGCGATAGCCCATGAATGCGGGATAAAATTTGATCTCTTTGATGTCGCGGAGATTTTCAAGAAAACGCCCTATGTTGCCGACCTTAAGCCCGGTGGAAAATATGTAGCCAAAGACATGTTTGAAGCTGGTGGTATTCCGCTGTTGATGAAGACACTTTTCGACCATGGCTTTCTTCATGGGGATGTAATGACAGTGACTGGCCGTACTTTGGCCGAAAACATGTCTCATATTAAATGGAATCCTGATCAGGATGTGGTTTATCCGGCTAACAAACCAATCACCGTAACTGGTGGCGTAGTCGGCCTGAAAGGGAATCTTGCTGAAGAAGGGGCGATTGTTAAGGTCGCTGGCATGAGTAAATTAAAGTTCACGGGTCCCGCGCGTTGTTTCGACTGTGAGGAAGACGCATTTGAAGCTGTAAGCAAACGTGAATACAAGGAAGGTGAGGTGCTCGTCATTCGCTATGAAGGCCCACGTGGTGGCCCAGGAATGCGCGAGATGCTCTCCACAACATCAGCAATTTATGGCCAGGGTATGGGTGACAAGGTTGCGCTCATTACTGATGGCCGCTTCTCAGGTGCAACCCGCGGGTTCTGCATAGGCCATGTGGGGCCGGAAGCAGCCCTTGGTGGCCCGATAGGCCTCCTGAAAGATGGCGACATAATAGAAATAGATGCCGAAAACGGGTTTTTGAACCATCAGCTTTCCGATGAAGAATTGGAACAGCGCAAAAAAGAATGGAAACCGCGCGAGACCGATTACACCAGCGGTGTAATCTGGAAGTATGCTCAAACGGTAGGTGTAGCAAGGGATGGGGCAGTGACCCATCCGGGCGGGGCGGAAGAGAAAGTGTGTTATGCGGATATTTAGAGTTCCCGCCTGTTTGATAATTCTGGCTGCGTTTGTGCCATCATTTGGCACGACGGCGTTTGCTTTTGATCCCTCAAAAATTGTCGAAAGCGATGCGAGTACACCGAAAATTTTCAAGTTTTTCTTTTCATTCCGAAAGGACGGAAAGCAGGAAGAGGCGGTTAGCGTTCTGAAATATGCCGCGGATAACGGTAATTCTGCTGCCCAGTGGAAGCTTGGACGCATGTACCAAACTGGTGACGGGGTGGAAAAAAATCCTCTGGAAGCCTTTAATATCTTCAAGAACCTTGTTCAGCGTAGTTCGGATACTCAACCCAATTCTCCTGATTGGCAATTTAATGCCGATGCGTTGGTCGCTTTGGGAAACTACTATCGCTTGGGCATTCCAGGAACTGATGTCGACGCTGATCCCAGCCAGGCGCGGATGATGTACACAACTGCTGCCATGGTGTTTCATCACCCGGTTGCACAGTTTGAGCTTGGGCGGATGCAGCTTCGTGATGAAGGTGTGTTTGGACAAGAAAAGCTGGGCGTTCGAAACCTGCGTTTGGCATATGAAAAAGGCCATGTCGGCGCGGAGGCGTTGCTTGGATATACGCTTTTTGAAGGGGCTCTGGTTCGCAGAAATCCGGTTCGAGGCTTGGTGATGCTGGGCAATGCTCGTCGTAGAGCAAGCCCTGATGAATTGCCTTGGATTGCCACACTTCATGATGAGGCTCTTGCCATTGCGCAACCTGATGAGCGTAGTGCAGCATTTGACGAGTTGCTTAGCAACGTCGCGCTCGATTAAATTTCAAACAAAGCGACGAAACACAATTTCATATTGTTATAAAATCTAACCGGCGGACAGGCTGTTGGCTGAGTTTGAAGCAGGTGTGCTGTAATTTGGCATATTTGTGTCGTCGAGATTTGCAGTGGGACATTCCTGTTCCAGAAATATCCAGCTTGTATTGTTCAATACACGACTGCACTTTGCCATTTTCATCCCGTTGGGTGTGCGCATGCAGGTTGTTTGCCCTTCATCAATGTCATTACCATTGTAACGACAGGTGCAATTCTCCCCGGCAAATGTGGGTAGAGAAAACATCAAAAACGCTGCCGTCAGTATGAGTCTCAACATGCCTTATTGTCTTCCCAAACGCGGTTTCTGTCAAATATCGTACGAATTGTAATACCAAGTGATAGCAATACACCATCGTATTCGCTCTTGTTAATGCCCACGAAATCCTTGAAAAATGGGTAAAATGAGGTTGGAAAATGGCAGAGTTCAAGAATTTGATTGATGAAGCAGACGCGTTTTTGAACGCAAATCCTGATTTAGTGCATTTGGACGGATTCATTATTGATCTTGCGGGAAAATCCATCGGCAAACGCTATCAGGCTGATACAGTTCGCGAAATATTTGAGCGTGGTTCATCCATGTGCGCTGCCATGCAATTGACCGATGTCACTGGCGAATGCTGGGATGTGGCAGGGCTTGGATTTAGTGATGGGGATCCTGATAGCCCCACAAAAGTTGTCCCCGGTACATTGAGCGTGGTTCCCTGGGCAAAGGAACCGCGCGCTCAATGCATGCTCAGACTGTATCAACCGGATGGGAAAACCCCGGTATGGTACGATCCCAGAACGATACTCGAGGGTGTGTTGAAAAAACTTTCCGCACTGAATCTCACACCAGTAGTTGCAATTGAACTGGAATTTTACCTGATAGATCGCAATCGAAATGAAGATGGTAGTCCCAATCCGCCAACTTCGCCGATATCTGGACGAACCGTCGGACTGGGAAGGGTTTTCAACCTTGAGGAAATTAGTGAATTTGATGAGGTAATCTCCGCAATAGAAAACTCATGCAAGGTCCAGGGCCTGCCCGTCACGACGATGATTGGAGAATATGGTCCGGGGCAGTTCGAAATCAATTTACAGCATGTGGGTAATGCAATAGAGGCTGCCGATCATGCAATTTTGATGCGGCGCGCAGTAAAGGAGACAGCGAGGTCTGTTGGTTATGACGCTACATTTATGCCGAAACCTTATGGTGATTTGGCTGGAAGCGGCCTGCAGATAAACGTGAGTATAACCGACCACAAGGGACAAAACATATTCAATCCCGGGACAAAGGATGGCGAGGCTAAACTGCGCAATGTAGTTGCAGGCCTGCAGGCAACATTAGCTGACGGGATGGCAATATTCGCACCAAGCCTGAATGGGTTCAGACGATATGAACCTAACCAGTTTACTCCGGTTAATTTTGATTGGGCAGAAAACAACCGTTCTGTCGCCTTTCGAATACCTGCATCGGATCCTGATAATCGCCGGGTGGAACACCGTGCAGCAGGGGCTGATGCCAATCCATATCTGGTCATGGCTGCGGTGCTAGCGGGTGCGCACTACGGTCTGGAAAACAAACTGGAACCAACCGCAATCGAAGAAGGCAACAGGAGCGAGGATGCAGACCCAAAATTGCCGGTTACTATTTGGGATGCATTGAATGCTTTAGAGAATTCAATAATCCTTCCATCTTATTTGACAGAAAGATACATCGAAGCTTATTGCGGCGTAAAGCGCGCAGAATTTAATGCATTGCTTTCAGAAATTTCGCCACGTGAATATGATTGGTATTTATGAGGTAATGTCCCAGGGAGTTTCTTTGAAAATAGATGTGTAACCTGGAAATCATCCTCGAACCACAAATGCGGTTGCATACATTACTACAATGCCACACCAAAAACCTACCAAACTTGCCGTAGAGTACCAAGGGACAGATTGATCACGTTTGCGGCGCAAATACACGCCGCCCACTTCAATAATGACCTGCAGAATTGCTCCTGCTCCTATTCCAAAAGCCAAAGCAGTCCAGAATGGGGAAATGGACAAACTCCCGGTCATTGTGCCAATTATCGCCGGGCCACCACCAATGAGAGCCAATAGGGATAACCTCGAAAATGAAATCGATTCTTTCTGAATCGGTGATGATATTGCTATGCCCTCTGTCACGTTATGCAATGCAAATCCCAACACCAGAAAGGAAGCCAGGGCAACTTCGCCAACCGCAAGAGAGGCGCCGATTGCCAGCCCTTCTCCCAGATTATGCACGCCAATACCAATGGCAATAAACATGGCGAGTTCAGGTCCTTCAGGTGGCCTTCCTGTACGGCGTCCGATCCTGAGCAGCACCAATGTGGTTAAAATGGCACTTAGCCATACAACCAAATCGGCTTTCAGTCCGCCGACAACTTTCTCAGCGACTTCCAACCCCTCACCGATGGTATCGATTAGAAGAAAGGCGAGCAAACCAACTGTTAGGGCCATGGCAAATTCGCGACCTGCTTCACCAAAACTCATCAAAGCAGGGTAAAATGCATATCCGATGAAAATCGGAATTACGCCGACAAACAACCCAACTAGTGCAAGCCCCACAAAGTCATTGAATTTGACCCCCGGTGTTTCAACGGCCACGTCGATTGTATGTTCGAAAGTTGCACCCGATGATGTGATGAACAACAAATGATGGGTTTCACCAGTGATCCAGGGGTAAGGGATTTCAATGAGCACTGAACTTAGATAGCCAATCGAGCCCTCTGGCGATTGAGTGAAATTTCGGTATCCGCCATCCACTTGCACCTGAGCAATGAACATCGGTTCTGAACCGGCGGCCCGAACCGTTATATGAATGCCGGAATCGTTCAATCTTATAGATTCGACTTTCAATTCTTCGCCCGGCGGTGCGCCCTTACTCAAATAGTCAAATGGTTGGGCAATAAGGAAAGAGCCTATAAGGACGGCAATCATTAGCAGGGGAACTAGTATGGACACACGTCGCAAGATCATTACACAACCTCGAAATTTGCCATCCAGCCAAGTTCTGCAAACTCGGATTGATGGGCATGAAACATGTAAAGTCCAGTCTCGTGGTCGGCAAAACTGAATTCTATGATGCCTCGTTGCGCCTGACACTGCATTATGGTGTCGACCGTGTTGAGCGTCGGAGTAAGCGTTGTGCCATGATCGTAATAGTTGAAGAAATTACCGTGCAGATGGAATGAGTTGATCGGATCGAATTCTGTGACATTTACGAGATAGATTCTGACCGGCGTGTTTCGTTTAACCTGGATTGCATTGTCCATATACGCAAAAGGTATCGTGTTGACCGCATAAAATTCGTTTTCATCGTCGAAACTGGTGTCAAAAGCGTTCATCACCATGATCAGTTCTTGCCAACGGCCATTTTCTGTTGTGCCAAGCAGTCGACTTCGGGCGATTTGTTCGTGTTCAGGATGTTTTTCCGGATCTGGATCGATAACAAACGCGCCATACAGGCCTTTGTGTATATGTCGTTTCAAGGGAAAGGAATGGCAATGATAAAGGTGGCAACCAAACGGCTTGGCATCGAATTCATAGGTAAATTTTTCGCCGGGTTCAACGTGACCAGCGCCCGGAACACCGTCCATCCTTGCAGAATGAATACCGTGAAAATGCATTGTATGCGGGTGAGTACCGGAATTCGAAAAATGTATGCGAATTACATCGCTTTCAGTTGCGCGCAAAGAGGGTCCCGGTACGCGGCCATTATAGGTCCACGCCGGAAACATAACGCCTGGAGCGATCTCTAATTCCACATCAACGGCGGTAATGTGAAATTCCCGCAAAGTTCTACCGTCGGGCAATATTGAAACAGTTCCAGTTTCCCACTCCGTGAGTAATTCGCTGGGAGAAAAACCATTGCGATCATGATCCACAGAGCCAACAACCCTGTTACCACCTTGATGTAGCATCTGCGAATGTTCGGAATCAGCAGCTCCTGCCGTTTTTACAACTGACAGACCACCCAGTAGGGAACTTGTTGCCAAAAAGAGTCTTCTCGAAACCATCTATGATTCTTATCGTTGTTGAGAATGAGTTGCAATAGCATAAATTATATTGAGTTGATATAGCCAGGTGTCAAATTGATGAAAAAAATGAATGGCGAAAAAGGTGAGTTTATGCCGCTAGATTAATCCAAACGGGAACATGATCGGACGGCCTTTCCCATTCACGCACATGTTTATCAATCTCAGCGCTCCGCAACATGATAGTGGCTTCCGGTGAAAGCAACAGGTGATCGATGCGGATGCCATTGTTTTTTTGCCAGGCACCAGCCTGATAATCCCAGAATGTATACACACCGGGCTCATCGTTTACTGACCGGATGGCTTCAGTAAGTCCCAGATTGCACAATCTGCGGAATGCAGTTCGACTTTCCGGCCGGTATAGGGCGTCACCCTCCCACGAATTTGCATCATGGCAGTCTTCGGGCATCGGGATAACGTTATAGTCGCCGGCAAGAATAAATGCTTCTTCAAGCAAAAGTCGGTCGCGTGTCCAGGCTTCCAACCGATCCATCCAGGACAATTTGTAGGGAAACTTTTCAGTATCGACGGGATTGCCGTTTGGAAGATAAAGCGAAACAACCCTCAAAACCTTGCCTTCAATTGAGAACACACCTTCAATAAAACGGGCTTGCTCATCGGGTTCCGCATTCTTGTTCAGCAGTGGCAGGCCACGGTTTACTTCGTCGAACGGTAACTTTGACAGGATTGCAACGCCGTTGAAACCTTTTTGACCATGTGTCTCCACATTGTAGCCAAGCGCTTCAATCTCGCTTCCGGGAAATGCCTCATCAACAGATTTTATTTCCTGAAGGCATGCAATATCCGGAGTTGCCTCTTTCAGCCACGCGATCAAATTGTCGTGGCGTGCCTTGATGCCGTTGATATTCCAGGTCGCAATCTTCATATCGAGAAGCTGGTACCGCAACCGCAGGAAGCAACCGCATTGGGATTGTTGACCTGGAATGCCTGTCCCATCAATTCGTCAACAAAATCAATTTCGGAACCACCCATATAGATCATCGACATTTCATCAATCAGGATCTTTCCGCCATTTCCCTCTATTACGAAGTCATTTTCTTCCTGAGAATTGACCAAATCAAAATTGTAGGAAAATCCCGAACACCCGCCACCTTCTACTGAAATACGAAGTGCAATGTTCTTCCCGTCTTTTGCAACAATCTCCGCCACTCGCGAAAGAGCGGATTTTGTTGCTGTAATCTTTGGTGTTGTTCCAGCTGTAGCATTCATGTTTCTATCATCGCACTGATTTGGGGTAAGTCAAAGAATATGTTGTTGGAATCACTGTTCTGGCTACAAGATGGGTATAGCGGTGCAAAAGGTCAACATTACTGAATCTTGCGATTGGATTTCAGCCAAGCCTGACAGATAGAGGAGTAATAAACATGATAAAGCAAGTGAAATGCCTTTTGGTAGCATTTTTGGCAGTGCCATTTTGTTTAAGCGTCGTAATTGCGGACGAGTTTTCAGCGACTGAAGAAAAGATGAAATTTGCATTGGAAATGCCCCATCGAAGCGAGGAAAACAAAGACCGGGACGAAAACCGCAGTCCGGTTGAAGCCATGCGGTTTTGCCGACTGAATGATTCGATGACGGTCATCGAATTCGGCCCTGGAAGCGGATGGTACACAGAAATACTGGGCCCGGCGCTTCAAGAAAAAGGTAAATTATATACTGCCTACAAAGACGAGTGGATGGAAAAACTTGATCCGCTGCTTGCCGAGAGCTTCATGTCATCCGTTGAGAAACATCCAATTGATATTGTATGGAACTCTGAAAAGAAGCAGTTTGATGTCGGGAATGTTGAATACAATGTTTCAGACGCAGATCTTGCTCTGAACATTCGTGAGTATCACAACTTTTCTCTTGAGGGTGCAGCGACAATCAACCAAGCCACATACAATGCGCTTAAATCAGGTGGATACTACTGCATAATCGACCATACCCGCAGGCATATGGAACCACGAACGAATGAGAATCGCCGCCGCGCCGATCCGGTCGAAGTTATAAAAGAAGTTCAGTCCGCTGGTTTCACTTTGGTTGACTCAACTGACTTGTTCTTCAAGCCTGACGATGAGTTACGCTACGAAGTGGGTCGAAAAACTGTTCGCGGAAATACAGACCGGTTCTCACTCCTGTTCAAGAAACCAGAGTGACATGAATTCAACTGACAACGTCTCATTTGGCAGGGAAGGGCTTGCGCCATACGCGACCCACTCTAGTCAGACACGGGGCAGGTTGTTCGATGAGCCAGTCAGCCCTACCCGAACGGCATTCCAGCGCGACAGGGACCGGATAATCCATTCGACGGCATTTCGTCGCCTGAAACACAAAACACAGGTCTTTGTGTACCATGTCGGGGATCATTTCCGTACCCGGCTCACCCATTCGATTGAAGTTGCGCAAATTGCACGTTCGATTGCGCGCGCACTAAGAGCCGACGAAGATCTGGCGGAGGCTTTGGCTTTATCGCATGATTTTGGACACACTCCGTTTGGCCACGCAGGAGAAGAAGTGCTGGATGAAGTGATGGGCAAATATGGCGGCTTCGATCACAATGCCCAGTCCCTGCGTATCGTGACGTCGCTTGAACGTCAGTATGCACAGTTTGATGGATTGAATCTAAGTTGGGAAACGCTTGAAGGATTGGTCAAGCACAACGGACCAGTAACTTCTCACGGCGGGAAAGTTCCCGAGGCAATTGTAGAATTCAATCAACTGTTTGATCTTGAACTGGATACTTTTAGCGGCGTTGAAGCCCAGTGTGCCGCGATTGCTGATGATATTGCCTACAACGCCCATGATCTGGACGATGGTTTGCGAGCTGGTCTCTTTACATTGGACGAGTTGAAAGATTTACCGATTGCATCGGACTCCCTTGTTGAGATCAAGGGCAGATATCCCGATCTCGATCAACACCGAACGGCGCATGAAATTGTTCGCAGGCAGATTACGGCAATGGTTGAAGATGTTATCCATGAAGCCAAGAAGCAACTTGCAGACACAAATCCTCAAAGTGCTGGAGAAGTCCGGCATTGTGGCCGGTCTTTGGTGACTTTCAGCGAAACCATGGCGACCAAGGAAAAGGACATCAAGGCTTTTCTTTTCAATCGGATGTACCGGTCATCGGCAATGATGGATACAAGGAAAGGCGTTGAGATTATCATCCGTAATCTCTTCAACGCTTATATGAATAACATCGATGAGTTGCCTGATCGACGTCCAGATGTCGGGGGTGAAAATCAGAGTTCCAAGAATGATCATCAAAAAGCCCGCATGATTGCCGACTTTATCGCAGGGATGACGGACCGATATGCTGTACAGGAACATGAACGGATGTTTGACGAAACACCGGAATTAGGCTAGGCGGAGAGCCTGATATCTCCCAATGATCTGTATACTATAATTCTCAGGCGAGAATGGTTTCCATGAGCATCTTTAATCAGTTCGAGCAAAACATAAGAAAAATACTGCAAGATTCTGTATTTAAAAATAAAACCTTGAGTAATTTACAAAAGGTAACTGCTGAACCACCGCGCGATTCTTCTCACGGTGATATAGCAACAAATGCTGCAATGGTGCTGGCCAAGGAAGCCGGTATGTCGCCAAGGCAACTTGCTGAAGAATTGGTTGGTGAACTTAAGAAAATTGACGGGGTGTCGGAAGTATCGATTGCAGGCCCCGGCTTTATCAATTTGAGGCTTGTGGCGTCTTTCTGGCAGCGACATCTGAAAGAAATATTCGATGCTGGAACCGGCTATGGTCGAGGAGTTGTAGCCGAAGGTGAAAAGGTCAATGTGGAATATGTTTCGGCCAACCCGACTGGACCGATGCATGTCGGCCACTGCCGGGGTGCAGTTGTGGGGGATGCTCTGGCTAATCTACTTGCATTCGCTGGTTATAACGTCACCAAGGAGTACGTTATCAATGATGCAGGAGTTCAGATCGACGTTCTCGCGAATTCGGTTTACTTTCGATATCGGGAAGCGATGGGAGAAGACGTAGGACCAGTTCCTGAAGGGCTTTATCCCGGTGATTATCTAAAGCCAGTTGGCAAAAATCTTGCGGACAAATACAACGGTGAACTTGCTGAGTTCGAAGAACCTGCGCGTATGGAAATTCTCCGCAATACAGCAATTGACGCGATGATGGAGATGATCAAGCAGGACCTCGCGCTCCTGAATATTCACCACGATGTGTTCTTTTCCGAGCGCACTCTTCATGAAAAGCAAAATGGATCAAGCGCAATTGATCGCATGTTGACTGAAATGCGTGAGCGGGGATTTGTGTTTGACGGGCATCTTCCACCGCCAAAGGGTGAGGTTCCCGAGGACTGGGAAGACAGGGAGCAGACGCTATTCAGGGCAACGGAAGTGGGTGACGACATGGATCGGCCACTGGTCAAGTCTGACGGTTCATACACCTATTTTGCCGCTGACGTCGCTTACTTCAAGGACAAGTTTGAACGTGGTTTCAAGCGGATGGTTTATGTTTTGGGTGCTGATCATAGTGGCTATGTAAAACGCCTGAAAGCGGTTGCAAAAGCTGTCGCGGGCGACGAGGCAGAACTCGATGTGCTGCTTACCCAACTGGTCAAGCTTTACCGTGACGGTGAACAGGTGCGAATGTCCAAGCGTGCTGGTGACTTCATTACATTGCGGGACGTGGTGGACGAAGTTGGGAAAGATGCGGTCCGCTTCATGATGCTTTTTCGCAAGCCGGAAGCGCCGCTGGACTTTGATTTTGCCAAGGTAACTGAACAATCAAAAGATAATCCTGTTTTTTACGTTCAGTATGCCCACGCCCGGATTTGTTCTGTATTTCGACAGGCTGGAGAAGAAATTCCTTCCCTTGATCCATCGGATCAAAATCTCGGAAATGCAGACCTCTCTTTGCTTGTGGATTCCGGGGAAATCGGATTGATCCGCAAAGCGGCCGAGTTTCCGCGAATCATCGAGCAAGCCGCGCGATCAGACGAACCTCACAGGCTTGTATTTTATCTTTACGAACTTGCCTCCGAGCTCCACAGCCACTGGAGCAGGGGAAACAAGGACTCGGAATTACGGTTTATTAACCATAAAAATGCAGAATTGACGTTGGCACGATTGGTTTTGCTGCGTAGTCTTGCATCAATTCTCAAGTCAGGACTTGATGTCGTAGGCGTTGACGCGCCAGAAGAAATGCGCTGAATTTCCAATTGTTGCCTTCATCCGCATGCATAAAGTGCTTGTGGGGGTTTGGCGTAACACAGGTTAAAGTGCAATGAGTGAACAGTTCAGTACCTCAGACGGTCAACGGAATGATGAAGATCCCCTGGCCGAACTTTCCAGAATTGTATCTGGTGGCAATGTTCGGGATTCCGAATCAGAACCATCGGAAAATATACCGGCTTTCGACTTGGAAGCAGAATTGATGCGAGAGCTTGGTGGGCCGGATACGCTTGCTGATGCTGCGCAGGAGCTGGCGCAAACTGCCAGAACTGCGCCGCCTCAAAAGCCATCATCAAATTCGGTTGAAAAGCCCCAGCCGGAACCAAAACCCGCACCACAGTCTTTTGACGATGAGTTGATGAGTGCATTGCAGGAAGAAGTCGGCGGTAATTCACCGAAATTGACGGTTGCGTCCAAGCAGTCGAATATGGCTGATTTCAAATTTGCCCGAACGACGAATTTTTCTGAAGCGCAATCTCAGGAGACACAGCCACAGGAAAAGCAGGCAGCGCCCGCGGTTGTTGAGGCAAAAGCGCCGGAACCAGCTCGTGTTCAACCTCGACAGGTATCCAATGGCACAGCGAGCCCGCAGCCTGCGACTGATTTCGCACGCGAGTTTGAACAGCAAATTGAACGCAATGTCCCGGCATCAAGCCCCGAAAGCACTGCACCAACTGATGCAGTTCAGAATTTTCAACAAACAAGCGAAGCGCTTCTGGATGCTTTTAACGAAGAGCTTGCTACAAAGGACGCATCCGCAACCGAGCCGAATTTGGATGTAAACCAGAAGGGTTCACTACCTGTTGATCAGCAATTAAAATCGGTAGAGCAGACAACGTTCGAATCCGGTGACGGGTCTGATGATTTTGATTTGGACTTTAGCGATGCATTTACTGAAGAGCTTCAAAGTGCAAGCATACCGCCTGAACAGTCCTCTTTTGATACCAGTGATCCGGTTGATGAATTTCGCCTTGAGGATGATTATTCCGCGTCGCTTGATCCGGTTATGGATGACAGACAATCAAGTGAACTTGATGTTGTTTATGAAGAACCCGAATACTCAGACAAACCAGCGCAGGCTTCAGCAACAAACGGTAGACGTTATGCAGTAATTGCCCTGATTGTTGCGATGGTAACCGGACTCAGTGCTGCTGGTTATGGATTTTTCAATGGTTCCAGCGCCGGTGATGGTCAGGTACCGGTCATCAAGGCGGACGCTGATCCTGTCAAGGTAAAACCGGAGGATCCTGGCGGCAGACAGGTTGCCAATCAGGACAAGGTGACGTTTGACGAGAATAATGTCGGCAATGCTGCGAACGTCAGCCAGGACAAGTTGATTTCCGACACTGAAGAGCCTGCCGATTTGGATCTTGGGTCTCCCGAACTTGCGTTGGAATCTAAATCAGCAGAACGGTTAACTGCTGACACAACTGAAAGTGCCGAGCAGGCAGTATCAGGAATTGCGCCTCGCAAGGTCCGTACAGTGATTGTCAAGCCGGATGGTACGATTCTGACATCTGACTCGGCTAACAATGGAGACCAGCAAGTCGCGTTGGCTGCTGCATTGGAAAGTGCACAACAGACAGTCACAACAACTGCTGGCGAGGCAGCATCACAGATTACAGAATCAACGACAATTGCAATCGATGGCGCAGAATCATCTGGCGAGATTTCTGTCCCTGAGCAAAGCCCACTTCCAAAACCAGAGCCAGTTGAACTGGCATTGATCAATCAAACAGAGCCGATAATTGCAGAATCGGAGCCAATAATTACGGAGTCAGTTTCGCTGCCTGCAGCAAAAAGCGAGTGGGTGGTTCAGGTTTCCTCCCAACGTTCTGCAGAGGCTGCACAAGCGTCCTACACGAATTTACGTAGCCGTTTTGGATCTATTTTTCAGGGGCGTTCAATGGCTATTCAGCGTGCCGATGTGGAAGACAAAGGTACATTTTACCGTGTCAGGATTCAGACAGCCTCAAAGGTTGATGCAAATGATTTTTGCACGAATTTGAAATCTGCCGGTGGAAGTTGTTTTGTGACACGCTAATCCACACACATATATAACAAGAAGGGCGGTTTTCCGCCCTTTTCTGTTTGGACATCCTTGTTCACCTGCTAGATTCGCGGGATGGGAATCAAATCACTTGTTTTGGGTTGTGAAGGTCTTGAACTTACCAAGGATGAAAGAGCCTTTTTTTGTGAGCACCAACCTTGGGGATTTATTCTGTTTGCCCGGAATATTGGTACGCCCGCGCAGGTTGCTGAACTTACTGCTGGGTTACGCAGTTGCGTCGATCATGAAGTCGTGCCTATCCTGATTGATCAGGAAGGTGGCCGTGTACGGCGCATGCGCCCGCCAGAATGGCCGGAATATCCTCCAGGAAGCAGATTTGGCGAACTTTATAACACGGACCATAATGCCGGACTGAGGCTTGCATGGCTCCAATCTCGTTTGATGGCTTGTGATTTGTCGCGCTGCGGCATCAATGTGGACTGTTTGCCGGTGCTGGATGTGCCGGTTCCAGGAGTGCATGACGTGATCGGTGATCGTGCCTATTGCGACAATCCTGCGATTGTAAGTGAAATCGGACGGGAAGCCGCCAATGGATTGCTGGATGGTGGTGTATTACCTGTCATGAAGCACATTCCCGGGCACGGGCGTGCTGTGGTTGACAGTCACCACAGTTTACCAGTGGTTGATGAAGACGTTGAGACGCTCAAACAATTCGATTTTGCTCCCTTCAAGTCGCTAAATGATTTGCCTTTGGCGATGACGGCCCATGTCGTCTACACTGCAGTAGACGCCGAATCACCTGCAACAGCCTCGACCAAGGTGATCAATGAGATAATCCGGGGCTGGATCGGATTTGATGGCCTTTTGATGAGTGATGACTTGTCCATGAATGCGCTTTCTGGGGATTTCTCGCAAAGAGCCAAATCAGCCTTTGCTGCCGGTTGTGATATTGTGCTTCATTGCAATGGAGTGGCGGCAGAAATGCAGGCTATTGCCGCTGTTTCGCCGGAATTGTCCGGTCATTCCTTTCAAAGGGCAGAAGAGGCGCTGGCAATGCTGCGTGCAGGGACTGCTTGTGATGAAAGTGCCTTACGTGAAGAGTTCGAACAATTGTGCCGTGTTGAAACCTGGTCGGTGAGTTAAAAGTGGTGAACACAAAAACGAAACTCAATAAACAGGACGCCCAAAACCTGGCAGGTTTATGGGAAGAGGATACTGTTGAGCGCCGTCTGGATGAGCCTCAGTTGAAAGTGGACGTGAATGGATATGAAGGTCCACTCGATCTCCTGCTGGATCTTGCGCGTCGACAAAAAGTTGACCTTGCAAAAATTTCAATCCTCGCGTTGGCAGAGCAGTATCTGGTGTTTATTGAAGAAGCCAGAAAACTCAGGATCGAGTTGGCAGCCGATTATCTGGTAATGGCTGCGTGGCTTGCCTATTTGAAATCCCGGTTACTTCTTCCGCCAGAGCAAGAAGATGAAGAGGAAATGTCGGGCGAAGAAATGGCGGCGCTTCTCGCTTTTCGATTGAAACGACTGGAAGCAATGCGGGACGCTGGAACCCGGTTGATAAATCGAAACCGGTTGGGCCGTGACTTTTTTGCACGAGGCGATCCAGAGCCAATTGTCATTGAGCAGCATCGCGAATACACGGCTTCGCTGTATGATTTGTTGACTGCCTACGCCTCTCAGCGGCAAAGATTGAGTGTTTCTCACGTTACCATTGCAAAGCGCGAAGTATGGTCACTACAGGAAGCAAGAGAAATTTTGATCCGGTTGCTTGGAAATTTTTCCGAATGGACGGCGCTGGATTCATTTTTACTGAGTTATCTGCCAGATGGCAGTCAAAGAAATACCGCATTGGCGAGTTCTTTTGCTGCAACTTTGGAACTGGTGAAAGAAGGCAAGCTTAAAGTTCGTCAAGAAGCTGCTTTTGCTCCACTATTTTTGAAATCCACCAAAACCCGCGAATCGGGTACTATTGCTACAGAAGGCTAACGGGAAAACAGGTATGGGAAACTCCAACGAAGCACAAATTTTGGCCTTTGATCCGTCAGGAAGCGGTGATCGGGAACAAAAGGAACTTCGCGAGCATTTGCGGATGGTAGAGGCAATTGTTTTTGCTTCGAGCGATCCTGTTTCGGTCCGCGCGCTGGAAGAACGTCTTCCCGAAGGTGTGGAACTGGAGCCGTTAATGCGTGAGTTGCAGCAGGCTTACTCAGGACGGGGAATTAATCTTGTCCGGGTAGGGAACAATTGGGCGTTCCGTACCGCTGATGATCTTGGTTTCCTTCTGCAACGTGAGGCAGTTGAGAACAAAAAACTGTCCCGGGCTGCTTTGGAAGTGCTTGCAATTGTTGCCTACCATCAGCCTGTTACTCGAGCTGAAATTGAAGAAATTCGCGGAGTTTCCATCTCCAGGGGCACCTTGGACGTACTGATGGAAACTGGCTGGGTAAAAATGCGCGGACGCAGAAGAACTCCAGGCAGACCCGTAACTTATGGCTCTACAGAAGAGTTTCTCGATCAGTTTGGGCTTGAGGAAATTGGAGATCTACCTGGCTTGGAAGAATTGAAAGGCGCTGGGTTATTGCGTTCGCAAATGCCTGCCAATTTTATGATACCTGAGCCTCATGATGCTGATGAATTGAATGAGGATGAAGACCCTTTGACTACGGATGATTTGGAGGAGCTGGGCCTTTTGCCGCCGTCAGGTGAATAAAATCCTTAGACTGGAAGGCAATTGCCGGTTATACCGCTCTGATTGAAAAACAGACCACAAGTCATTTAATAATCTGATGGGCCTGAACAATCCAATATCGACAGGAAGCCGAAATTTGCGCGGCGAACGTGAAACGTGGGGTAAACGCAATTCTACCGGCGTAGTTATTGCCTCAAGCCTCTCATTGAACAACATCTCATTCAGCGATGGTGAAACGCGTATCCTCGATGATGTTTCGCTGAAAGTCAGCCCGGGCAAGATACTGTGCCTGCTTGGTCCGTCCGGCTCCGGGAAGACAAGCCTATTACGCATCGCAGCGGGTTTGGTGCGCCAAACATCTGGCAACGTCGATATCAATGACCGGACTGTCGCAGACCAAAACACGTTCGTTCCACCGGAAGAGCGCGGAATAGGCCTCGTGTTTCAGGACTATGCGCTGTTTCCACATTTAACAATTCTTGAGAATGTTGAATTTGGCCTCACAGCCCTCAATCGCAAAGAAAAACGCAATCAGGCTATGCAGATGCTTTCCCGGGTTGGTATGTCGGACAGGGCGGAACATTATCCGCATTTACTGTCCGGAGGAGAACAACAACGTGTTGCTCTCGCAAGAGCATTGGCCCCGAGGCCGGGCATACTGTTAATGGACGAGCCTTTTTCTGGCCTGGACGCAAGAATGCGGGACACGGTTCGGGAGCAAAGTATCGAATTGTTGCGGGAAACCCGCTCTACAGTCGTGATTGTGACACATGATCCTGAGGAAGCACTCCGTCTGGCAGATCACATTGCCATTATTCGCGATGGCAAGCTGGTACAGGAGGGGACTGGTCACGACCTCTATCATCATCCAAACAGCCTGTTCGTCGCAGGGTTTTTTGCAGAAGTGAACGTTATTTCGGCGCAAGTCGAAGCCGGCATTGTGAAAACACCGTTTGGTGACTTCGAAGTAGCAGATCATGCCAATATCAGAAACGGACAAACCAATGTTGCAATTCGCCATTGTGATCTGGTCGTGACGCCGCAAAATGGGGGTAATACAGGACTGGATGGTCGAATTTTGGTTCGCAAATTCGTCGGAAATGCGGAATTGCTGGAAATTAGAGTTACCGGACTGGAATGGCCAATTAGCGCCAGAATTGAAGGCGGGGTGCTGGATCCCGGGATAGACCTGGCCAATGTATCCATTAAACCCGGCAGTATAATGGTGTTTACGGATGGGTGAGTTAATAGGCCAACCACGAAATCCGTATTGAATTTCGGCACTGTTGACTGGTAACCATGTTGTCACATGCCTATTTATGTTATTAGTGACCGCTTGCAGGTTGAGATAGCTTGAGGTTATGGTCAACACAGCTTTGACAGGGGCATGCATAGGAACTTTTGCACCCTTGGGTTTTTAGAAGTTTGGAGAAAAAGAATGGGACAGATAGGTATCTGGCAGATTGTTATAGTCGCCGTTGTGGTGGTTCTATTGTTTGGTCGCGGCAAAATTTCCGAATTGATGGGTGATGTTGCTAAAGGCATTACTTCCTTCAAAAAAGGTTTGAATGCTCCTGAAGATTCAGGCGAAACGATCGACGCAAAAGCGGAGTCCAAGAAGCGGTCTAAGGCTGGCTGATTTCGCAAACAAACCGCGAAATTGCTGTAGGCAGGAATGTTGACCTTCAACCATTCCTGCCCAATTATTGGAACTTGACCCTTGTTTGATATCGGTTGGACAGAGATGCTTGTGGTTGCGACGGTTGCAATCATCGTGGTGGGGCCAAAAGACCTGCCAGGAATGCTACGTGCTTTCGGTAAAACCATGAGTAGTATCCGCCGAATGGCATCGGATTTTCAACGCCAATTCAATGACGCGCTGAAAGACAGCGAACTCGACGAACTGAAGAACGTTGCCTCAGGCAGTTTTGCCCCATTGGATGATGCCAAGAAATCCATGGAAGAGTTTCAGAGCAAGGTGAAAGCCGAAATTGATGGCAGGAAATCTTCCAAGGTTGCTGAACCAGAAGCCAAAGCGGCCAAATCAGGAAAAGCAAAAAAGACCTCCAAAGCTCCCAAAACCGCGCCAAAGACAAGCTCATCAAATGCTGTAAAGCCTAAGGCAACTGCAACAAAACGCGCAGCGTCAAAAGCCGCAACCAGCAAGCGCAAAACTACAAAGAGTGCTTCATGAGTGAAAAAGAAGAACTTGAAGATACAAGCGCACCGCTCGTTGAACATCTGATTGAGTTGCGTCAACGGCTATTGCGTTCAGTCATTGCGATTGCCGTATTCTTTGTTGTTTGCTTCTACTTTGCCGATGAGATTTTCAATATTCTGGTGATCCCATACCAGAAGGGCGCCGGGACTACGGATGTTCGCCTTATTTATACAGCTCTACAGGAAAAGTTTTTTGTAGAGATCAAGATTGCATTTTTTGGGGCGATGTTTATCGCATTCCCGGTAATCGCTACGCAGCTTTACCGGTTTATTGCACCGGGGCTTTACAAGAATGAACGCGGTGCATTTCTACCGTTTTTAATTGCCACACCGGTCTTGTTCCTGATGGGGGCATGTCTGGTGTATTTCCTTATTATGCCGCTTGCGACCCAGTTCTTCCTGTCTCAGCAGCAGGTTGGCGGAGATGGTATTGCACAGATAGAAAACCTTCAGGCTGTGGGAAGTTATCTGAGCCTGATCATGACACTAATATTTGCGTTTGGACTGGTGTTTCAGCTTCCGGTTGCCATCACGCTTTTGGCGCAGGCTGGTCTGGTCAGTTCGGACACTTTGAGGAGTAAGCGGAAATATGCGGTAGTTCTTACTTTCATAGCCGCCGCGGTTTTGACTCCTCCCGATCCGGTCAGCCAAATCGGACTTGCAGTTCCTACATTGCTGCTCTACGAACTGTCTATTCAGTCTGCCCGACTCGTTGAAAAGCGGCGAGCTCAACGAGAAGCAGAGCGTGAGGCTGCCGAATCCGGCAAGGATCAGGTTGCAACATCCTGATTGAGTAACTGTTTAGTCCACACTGCCGAGATTTCAAAAATTTGGTGATATAATGTTTGATATCAAATGGATACGGGAAAATCCTGATAAATTTGATGAAGGAATGATTGCTCGTGCACATGATGTGCGGGCCAGTAGCCTGATTGCGCTGGATGATGAACGGCGGGCACATATCGCCAAGCTTCAGGATGCCCAGACTCGCAGAAATGCTGCCTCGAAAGAAATCGGCGCTGCCATGGGCAAGGGTGACAAGGATCATGCGGAAGCGTTGAAAAGCGAAGTGGGAGAGATCAAGCAATTAATCCAGGAGGGAGAAGAAGCGGAACGACGTCTTGACTCTACCCTTATGGATGCGATGAGCACCATTCCAAACCTTCCTCTGGATGATGTGCCCGTTGGCACGGACGAAAGTGCAAACAAGCTTCATCACCAACGCGGCAGCAAGCCTGATATTTCAAACGCAAAAGAGCATTTCGAACTTGGTGAAGCGCTGGGTCAGATGGATTTCGAGACAGCAGCTAAACTTTCTGGAAGTCGGTTTGTTTTGTTAAGCGGTGGTTTGGCAAGACTTGAGCGCGCTCTTGGTCAGTTCATGCTTGATTTGCATACACAGGAGCACGGCTATGCAGAAGTTTCACCGCCATTGCTTGTGCGCGATGAGGCTTTGTTTGGTACGGGACAGTTGCCCAAATTTTCAGAAGACCTTTTTCATACTGATGAGGGAAGGTGGCTAATCCCCACGGCTGAAGTACCGCTGACGAATATCGTTCGGGAATCCATTATTGAAGGGGATTATTTGCCACGCAGATATACGGCACTTACACACTGCTTTCGTTCGGAGGCTGGTTCTGCCGGTAAAGATACACGCGGTATGTTGCGTCAACACCAGTTTTCGAAAGTTGAACTGGTATCCGTGACGCGGCCTGAGGAATCCATGGCAGAGCTTGAGCGAATGCTTGAATGTGCCGAAGCTGTATTGAAGAAACTAAATTTGCATTTCCGGACCATTGTACTTTGCACCGGTGACATGGGCTTCGGTGCACGGAAGACCTACGACATTGAAGTTTGGCTACCGGGTCAAAATTCCTACCGCGAAATCTCCAGTTGCTCGGTTTGCGGAGATTTTCAAGCACGGCGCATGAATGCACGATACAGGCTTGAGGATGGAAAATCCCTCGGTCATGTTCATACCCTGAATGGATCAGGTGTAGCCGTTGGCAGGGCTTTGATTGCTGTAATGGAAAACTATCAAAATCCTGACGGTTCGATCACGATCCCCGATTGTCTGGTATCGTACATGAATGGTCAGACAAAAATTGAGAAAAGCGAGTAGGCGGCTTTGCGCATTCTTATAACCAATGATGACGGAATAAATGCGCCAGGATTGCTTTCCGCTGAGAAAATTGCACGGGCATTTACCGATGACATATTGGTAGTCGCACCGGAAACTGATCAAAGCGGTTTGGCGCATTCATTGACGCTCAACCAGCCGCTCAGGCTCAGGCAGATTGAAGAACAGAAGTTTGCATTGTCGGGCACCCCAACAGATTGTGTCATCATGGGGGTTCGTGAACTAATGGATCAACCGCCTGATCTTGTAATATCCGGTGTAAATGCGGGCCAAAACATTGGTGACGACGTTACTTATTCTGGGACGGTTGCAGGTGCCATGGAAGGCGCTCTTTTGGGAATACGCTCGGTTGCCTTGTCTCAGGCCTACAACTGGAATGATGGTACACGGGATGTACCCTGGGAAACTTGCGAACACCACGGAGCGGCAGTGCTGGAAAGGCTGATTGAAGTAGAGTTTCCGGAAAAAACTCTCATAAACGTCAATTTTCCTAACTGTTCGCCCGATGAGGTAGATGGGATTGAGACAACAAATCAAGGGGCCTATACCCATGGTCTGTTTATGGAACAACGTAGTGACGGTCGAGGAAATCCGTATTATTGGCTTACTTTTGGACGTGAAGTACCCAATCAACGAGAGGGGTCCGACATTACTGCCGTCAAAAGCCATCGTATATCGGTAACACCGTTGAAGATGGACCTCACAGATACCGAATTTTATGGTGTACTGAAAGAACAGCTCTCATAAGAAGGTTCACGCATGAATGAATCGAAGGAAGCTCTTGTCGCGTTTCTTTTGCGATTGCGTTCTCAAGGTATAACAGAGCACCGGTTGCTGTCTGCGTTTGAACAGGTTCCACGACGAAATTTCGTGCCGGTAATCCACATAACGGAAGCATATGCCCGCGGCGAAATGCCTATTGAATGCGGTCAGTCGATGACGGCTGTTGACCAGGTGGCAAAAGTGCTTCTGGCGTTGGAGATAGGAGTTGGTCAACGGGTGCTCGAATTGGGTACCGGTACTGGTTACCAGGCTGCCTTGCTGGGGAATCTTGCTGAAAAAGTAGTATCCATCGAGCGTTTCAGGACTTTGCAGGAAAAGGCAAAGATGCGGGTTTTGCAACTCGGGCTGGAAAATGTGGATGTTAGTCTTGATGATGGTTCCAGGGCAAAAAAGGAATTTGGCATATACGATCGAATTGTAGCGAATTGCTCTTTTGAGCAGGTGCCAAAAGATTATCTGGAAAATCTTGCCGCTGGAGGAATCATGATTGCCCCAGTTGGAGCGGCAGGTTCACGTCAGAAAATGATGAAATTTACCAAAATCGGGAGTCGATTTGGCGCAGAAGAACTGTTTTCTGTACGCACCCAACCGTTCTTGTCGGGAATTTCTCTGGCGATTTAATCCAATTGCCGATTTCGAGAATTATTCAATTTTTTCAATTCGCTTAACCTTGCGGTAACATTAACAGACTTTAATGCCATGCAGTTTCGTGTAATTTCATGAGTTCTGGTATGCGTTCTGTAGTAATGAGTAATCGCATCCGTTTCCTCGCCCAGGCGGCTTCTTTAGCAGTGTTAGGCGGGGTAGTTGCGGGTTGTAGTTCTGGCTTTTCGAGGTTTGATACATCTGTTTATCAAGATGGCGTTCCTCAAAGCACAGCTGCATCAAATCCTTATCCCGGTGACATTGATACAACAACGACAGCCAGCACGGGGCGTCGCCTTGTACCTCTAAACCCGGTTGCACCGGCTGTTGTTCCACAAGGTACTTATCATTCTCCAGAACCAACTTATGCTGCCAGACAACCGGCTTCGCAGTATGGTACCGCTTATGCGCCTCCGCAAAGCCAGAACACAGGAATTCAGCGTTCTACCTTGCCGCAGGTTAACTCATACAACCCAGCTCCAGCATATTCCGACCCGCTGACAACTGCTTCAGTTGACCCGATGGTTGATGGCAAAGGCGGCTGGACATCTGCTGGTGGAACCCGAATTACGGTGCGTGACGGAGAAACGCTTTACAATATTTCCAAGCGATATGGTGTCCCGGTTACAGCGCTTAAGCAGGCCAATGGTATTACGAACCCGACAGCCGTTCAGGCCGGTCAGCAAATTGTTGTGCCAAATTACGTTTATTCCGCCAACGCTCCCAATTCCATGCCGGACATTGATCCAAATACACGTGCAGCAAGCGCAGGCGTGGGTGTTGAAAAACCGGTTACACCGTCCAAGGTTGAGACTTCGGTCGCATCAGATGGGCGTTATACGGTCAAAAGCGGAGATTCGCTCTCGCGAATTGCAAGTCGTCACGGTGTGACGACAAAGGCATTGATGGATCGCAATGGCTTGTCGACGTCTGTAATACGTATTGGACAAACCCTGTCTATTCCTGACAGCAGTTATGTGTCTCCTTCAACGAATTCTACCGTTGCGAGCACAAAATCATCAAGCACTAATAGTCAGCCGGTTGATACGGTCGTGACTGGAAGTGCTGCTCCCGACACCAGGGTTTCAAACTCAAATGTCGCTTCTGTTGATGATGACGAAGCAGCACCCAAACGGACTGGAATTTCGGATTTCCGCTGGCCGGTGAGGGGGCGTGTTGTGTCTTCCTTTGGCGAACAGCAAAGGGATGGCAGGAATGATGGTATAGATATTTCGGTCCCGGAAGGAACCGCGGTACGCGCGGCGGAAAATGGCGTGGTCATTTATACAGGCAGTGAAATTTCAACCTATGGCAAACTGGTTTTGATCCGCCATGAGGACGGCTGGGTGTCTGCCTATGCGCATAATCGTGATTATGCGGTCCAAAAAGGGGACAAGGTTCGACGTGGTGAGATAATCGCCCGCTCCGGTAAAACCGGAGACGCAGATCGACCCGCCGTGCATTTTGAGCTCCGCAAGAATTCCAATCCCGTAGACCCGCAAAAACACCTGGCTGGTGCTTAGGCGAACCTCCCTGTAGGGATGTAAGCAGGTCGCTATGGCGGCCTGTTTGCGTCTGCGTTGGAGGGTTTTGCCAGGCTAAACGTCGAGTAACTCGTCCTGGGCAAATTCAGCGTTGTCCTGAATGAAACGAAAGCGTGCTTCCGGTTTGTTGCCCATCAGTTGATCGACTGCTTTGCGCGTCTCATTTTCCGTTTCATCTGTAATCTCTATCCGGAGCATGGACCGTTTTGTGGGATCCATTGTGGTCTCTTTGAGTTGCTTGGGCAGCATTTCGCCAAGCCCCTTAAAGCGACTGATTTCGATTTTCTTGTTGCTGGTAAATTCTGAAGCTATGAGTTCTTCGCGGTGAGCATCGTCACGAGCATAGAGTGTTTTGCCACCCTGTGTAATTTTGTAGAGCGGTGGAATTGCCAGATATAGCCTGCCGGAGCGGATCAAATCGGGCATCTCCTGATAAAAGAAAGTTATGAGCAAAGATGCAATGTGAGCGCCATCGACATCTGCATCTGTCATGATTACGATGCGATCGTAGCGCAGATCATCATCGCGGTATTTCGACCTTGTTCCACAACCAAGTGCCTGAATAAGATCGGCAATTTGCTGATTGGCAGCCATTTTTTCACGACCGGCATTTGCAACGTTCAGGATTTTGCCGCGCAATGGCAATATTGCCTGCGAAGCCCTGTCTCGCGCCTGTTTGGCAGAGCCACCAGCAGAATCGCCCTCAACGATGAACAGTTCTGTTCCGCCCTTCGCGTTCGCTGAACAATCAGCAAGCTTGCCCGGAAGCCGCAATTTGCGAGTTGCGGATTTGCGGTTGATTTCCTTTTCCTTGCGTCTTCTCAGTCGTTCGTCTGCTCGATCGACTATCCACTCAAGCAGCTTTGACGCTTGGGCAGGAGAGGCTGCAAGCCAGTGGTCAAACTGGTCGCGAACCGCATTTTCGACGATCCGTTGAGCCTCGACAGTAACAAGTTTGTCTTTGGTTTGGCCGACAAACTCCGGTTCGCGAATAAATACAGAAAGCATGGCGGCAGCGGATGTCATCACGTCATCCGTTGTAATGATGGATGCTTTCTTGTTTCCGACTATTTCCGCGTAAGCCTTCAGGCTGCGGGTGAGTGCAATTCGGAAACCTGCTTCATGGGTGCCGCCCTCAGGTGTTGGTACGGTATTGCAGTATGAATTAACAAATCCGTCGTCTCCATGCCAGGTAACTGCCCATTCCACGGAACCGTGTCCGCTCTTCTTGTCGGACTTACCGGAAAACGGCTCACTGTTTACACGGTGTGCAGTACCGATACTTGCTTGCAAATAATCATGCAGGCCACCGGGGAAATGAAAAGTGGCTTTGTCAGGCGTCTCGGAACCTTCCTTCAGAAGGGACTTGTCGCAGGTCCAGCGGATTTCCACACCGCCAAAAAGATAGGCTTTGGAGCGCGCCATCTTATAAAGACGCGCTGGATCAAAACCGCAGTTCTTGCCAAATATTTCAGGGTCGGGTTTGAAGCTTACCTTTGTACCCCTGCGATTGTGGACTTCGCCAACTTCCTTGAGTTGGCCAGCGGCAATACCTTTATTGAATTCCTGGACATAAAGCTTTCGGTTGCGTGCAACCTCGACGACCAAATGATCCGAAAGAGCGTTTACAACGGATACACCAACGCCGTGCAGACCGCCGGAAGTTTCATACACATCGGAATCGAACTTGCCACCTGCGTGAAGCGTTGTCATGATCACTTCGAGGGCAGATTTGTCCTTGAATTTTGGATGTGGATCCACTGGAATGCCGCGACCATTGTCAGTTACTGAAAGATAACCATCGGCATTCAGCTCGACGTCAATCCAGTCAGCGTGGCCGGCAACCGCCTCGTCCATTGAGTTGTCAATAACTTCTGCGAACAGGTGATGCATTGCTTTTTCGTCAGTGCCGCCAACGTACATCCCCGGGCGTCTGCGAACCGGTTCCAGTCCTTCAAGGACTTCAATATCTGACGCCGAATAGTTGCCGTCACCCTTCGAACCGGATTTTCTCTTTTTGGCAGGTGCTTTTGCCGCAGTTATTTGCGCACCTTCAGAAGGAGCGTTACCGGTATTGGGGCCATCTGTGCCCGAGAATAGGTCGTTTGCATCGTCCATAGAGTTTCCGCATCATGGATTAGAATCACTCACCAAATTTATAGCGCGGATCGAGAAAAATCGACAGTTGCATGACGGTGTAGATCAAATAATGTAAATGGCAAGGTTACATAAAGCAGGATTTTGCCAGTTGTCCCAGAACTACAAGTACCGCCTAACGCCACTTATAAAGGAATTACCTGCCATTGTGCCTTTTGTGGGGCCGGAAACGGCAGAGCGCGATATCGGTGCACCGTTTTTCGCCCGTATGGGTGCCAACGAGAATGTGTTTGGCCCGTCACCGAAAGCAAAGGAGGTCATGCGGCAGGCTGCTGATGATATCTGGAAATATGCTGATCCTGAAAGCCATGATCTGCGTACTGCACTTGCCGAATTCTATGGTGTTGGTCTCGAAAACGTCATGGTGGGAGAGGGCGTCGACGGGTTGCTCGGCTATACGGCACGAATGTTTTGTAGTCCGGATGCCAAAGTGGTTACCACACAGGGTTCCTATCCAACATTCAATTTTCATGTAGTTGGTTACGGGTCAACACTTCACTATGCCCAGTTCAAAGATGATCGTGAAGACCCCGAAGCACTGGTAGAAATGGCGAGGGAAGTTGATGCAACGTTGCTCTATTTTTCCAATCCCAACAATCCCATGGGGACTTGTTGGCCATCAGAAACAGTTGAATCGCTGATTGAAAACGTACCAGCAGAGGCGGTCCTCATACTGGATGAGGCTTATATCGAGACAGCACCTGAAAACACTGCACCACCGATAGATGTATCCATACCAAATGTTCTGAGATTTAGAACCTTTTCAAAAGCTTATGGGATGGCTGGTGCAAGGGTTGGTTATGTTATTGGGCATGCTGGTCTGATTGCCCAGTATGACAAGATCCGTAATCATTTTGGTATGAACCGGGCGGCCCAGATGGGAGCGTTGGCAGCACTTGATGATCAGGATTATCTCCATGAGACAATCAACAAGATTAAGAATGCCAGAGAGCGAATCTATACAATTGCAGCAGACAACAATCTGTCAGCAATACCATCGGCGACCAATTTCGTTGCAGTGGACTGTGGACGCGATACCGCATTTGCCAAGTCGGTTCTGGATGGGTTGGTGGCACGAAGGGTGTTCGTCCGGATGCCCGGCAGCGAGCCTCAGTCGCGCTGCATACGGGTCAGTGTGGGAAATGATGAAAATCTGGATTTGTTTGCCCGGGAGTTGAAGGTGGTTCTGTCTGATCTGCGTTAGGGTAGCGAAGTGGATAAAAAAACGGCAGGACTGGGAGGAGGCCCTGCCGTTCTTGATTGTGGTCTTTGGGAGGAGGGACTAAACCACTGCAATTAGTAAGGCCAGCGCAATTGCAATCATTACAACTGATACAATTGCGATGCTGATTGGAGAATGTTCTTCTGGATGAAATTCTTCCCGGATTTGATCATGTGGGAATGTCATCTTTGGCTCCTGTTGCACTTTATTGTTTCGTTCGCTGAATACCAATATGGCCCAGATTCAAAATAATTTAAGTGTGTTTCATCACACTGAATCGAACTTTTTATGTGAGAAAAGTCACAACTCCGAGGCAAATCACGGCAAATCCCATGGAAACCAGTAATACGCGGCTTATCGGGTGGTGAGCGCTCGTAACGCCTTGTCGGGCATTTTGGGCAGATATGTTCATGATAATCTCCTTTCAATGATGGATTGAACTGAGCAGGAGATGATGTTTTCAATTGGGAACTGCCAATCACACCTGTGCACACATTTGTGAGCCGAAATACAAAAAGCCGCCTCAAACGAGAGACGGCTTTCAATCACACAAACAGGGATTTATCAGTTTGGTACGCAGAAATGATCCTGGCCATCAAATCCGCGAAATGTGCCGCGTTGCGGGTTGAAACTGCGATACTTCTGGCCGCAGTAATCATACCAACCCTGGCTCCAGGGCTCGAGTGACACTGTGTCTTCATAGGTAACTACCCGGGGACCACTATCAACATAGCCGGATGGTGCACCATTGTAGTTCGTTAGCGGTTGGCGACTAACAGGGCCACCATCGTAATAACCATCACCAGTGTAACCTTCGTAATAGTCATTTCCATACCCGCCATTATAACCAGAATTGACTGATCCGGTATAACTTGGATCTGGATAGGAATTGTATTGGGTCGTACGATGTCTGCGATCGCGCTCTGAACCAGCAATAATTGCACCAATTGCGAGGCCGACAATTCCCGCTGCAATCAAGTCACCATTGTTGTTTCTGCGTTTGTTGTGCTTGTGAACCTGATGGTTGTGCTTATACGCCTTTTTGCGCTTGTGAGCAGCATCTGCTGTTGAAATTGGCATTATTCCGGCAGCAAGTACGCTGCTGCAAAGGACAACTGCGATGGTTTTCTTCACTGAAGGGGCAATTATGTTCAGCATGATGATTTCCCTTGGTTTTCGGGGACAACCCCGGATTTAATCACTGTGTCACGCAAATTTGACAGAATGAGGCTGAACAGAACCTGAACGAATAATTCATGACGTAATATTCGCGTAACAAGCCGCGAAAACTTGTGTCAGATTGTCATTGATGGTGAAGCACGGGATGGTTATCTAGAAGATGAGCATAAGCCAATATCCGGAACAATCTCCATGACCAAACATCCAGACATTCTTCGAATCGCCATCGTTCAAGAAAATCCTACCGTTGGTGATATCGATGGCAATCTGGCTCTGGCACGAAAAGCAAGGGCAGACGCGGCCCGGGCAAAGGCAGATTTGGTGCTTTTCACCGAATTGTTCATTTCCGGCTATCCTCCTGAAGATCTGGTGTTAAAACCGGCGTTTGTAGCGGCCTGTATGGAAGCGGTTGATAATTTTGCAAAAGACACAAATGATGGTGGACCCGGAGTAATCATCGGATGCCCGTTGCGCGACAAGAAAGGGCTGTACAATGCTGCTGCCCTGCTGGACGATGGCAAGGTCCAGTCCTGGCGCATGAAGGTGGATCTTCCAAATTACGGTGAATTTGACGAAAAGCGCGTATTTGACAGTGGTCCAATGCCCGGACCTGTCAATTTCCGGGGTGTCCGCCTTGGATTACCTATCTGCGAGGACATTTGGGGGGATTTGGGGGTTTGCGAAACGCTTGCGGAAAGTGGAGCAGAAATGCTTCTTGTTCCAAACGGTTCTCCCTACTACAGCGAGAAAATGGATGTACGATATCAGATCGCCATCCGCCAAATAATCGAAAGTGGCTTGCCTGTACTTTATGCAAATCAGCTGGGCGGTCAGGATGAACTGATGTTTGACGGCGGTTCGTTCGTCATCAACAATAATCATCACATGCCAATACAGATGAACCAGTTCGAAAGCGCAGTCGTTGTAACGACCTGGCGTCGGGACAAGAAGGGCTGGAGTTGTGATGATGGTGTGAAGGCCAACCTGCCGGAACAGGATGAGGCGGATTGGCGTGCCTGCGTGATGGGGTTGCGCGACTACGTCAACAAAAACGGATTTGCCAATGTGGTGCTGGGTTTGTCTGGCGGAATTGATTCAGCCATCTGTGCTGCGATTGCCGTAGATGCATTGGGCGAAGAGCGGGTGCGATGCATCATGATGCCATATCACTATACTTCTGATGATAGTCTACAGGATGCTGCAGCATGCGCAAAGGCGCTGGGCGTCAGATATGAAGTGGTGCCGATAGAAAAGCCCGTGGAGGGGTTTTCAGATGTATTATCGGATTTGTTCAAAGGAACCAATGAGGGGGTTACCGAGGAAAACCTTCAGTCTCGAACTCGCGGAACCATTTTAATGGCGGTTTCGAACAAGTTTGGTTCAATGGTGGTGACTACCGGCAACAAGTCCGAAATGTCGGTCGGATACGCCACGCTCTACGGTGACATGAATGGCGGATATAACCCGATCAAGGATCTCTACAAGATGCAGGTCTATCGCCTTGCAGCATGGCGCAATGAGCATCGGCCGTCTGATTGTTTGGGACCGGGTGGTGAAGTAATTCCCAAGACCATTATCGACAAAGCCCCATCGGCTGAACTGCGACCAGACCAGACTGATCAGGACAGTTTGCCACCTTACCCGGTGCTGGATGACATACTTGAATGCCTTGTCGAAAAGGAAATGTCAGTCGACGATATTGTCGACAAGGGACATGATCGCGAAACCGTCGAGCGGATTGAGCATCTCTTGTACATAGCAGAATACAAACGGCGACAGTCTGCACCAGGTGTTAAAATCACCCGCAAGTATTTCGGTCGCGACCGCCGTTATCCGATAACCAACCGGTTCAGGGACCGTTGATGGCAACTTTGCTGACAAAACTGCCGTTGGAATTGGCTGGCCAAAACGTGCTAACGAAGACGTAGTATGGCATGTAATCACGGGAGGCACGACGATGACGAATGCTCAAGGTGGCTGTCTTTGCGGAAACGTAAGATACGAAGCTGGCAAACAACCGACCAGAGTAACCGTGTGCCACTGTAAGTTCTGCCAGCGCGCGACAGGTGGCGCTTATTTGGTTGAGCCGATATTTAACGCGCAAGATTTTCAGGTCATCAAAGGGTCTCCAAAAAAATATGTTCATACCTCAGAAGGTAGCGGAAAAGAGGTTTTCATTTATTTTTGTGACACTTGCGGCACAAAGTTGTTTTTGACCTTTGAACGCTTTGCAGATGTTGTTGGTGTCTACGGTGGAACGTTTGATGATCCGAATTGGTTTGATCTGACACCTGAAAACTCGAAACAAATATTCCTTGGCGTGGCGCAAAGAGGAACAGTTATCCCGCCGCATGTAAACACCTTCATCGGGCATGCCACACGGGAAGACGGGTCACCAATAACGCCAACTGTTTTTGATACACCCCAGGTCATTAAACAGCGATAACTCGGGTATCGCGTTAAGTTTAAGCGCGTTGCTGTCACTCATCTTCTTCGGCGTCGTAACCCATCATCATTATTGGTGCGCCTTGCTCTGCCCCGCATCCGTTTTGGGTCGGCGGTCCATAAGGTACCCACATTTCGGCTACTTCCCCAAACATCGGTGCTGCATCAGCTTCGGCTTCAACGATTGCGCCACATCCCAATGCTGCACCACCGTTTTCAATCAGGTCGACATCGGGATCATCTTCGCGATGACGTCTTTTGAGGGATTTCGAACTACTGCCAAAATAGAACTTCAAGCCACCCATGACAGTAGTTACATCACCGCCGAACTCGGCGTTGGCAAACAGTGCAGGCGCTATACCGCCAGTATCCGACATGATTTCCAATCCGGCAACGCCCGTAGTCTCGTCAAAGGAATGACGTATGCCACCGGAAACCCGGAAATTGTCATTGATGTAATAGCCCAGGATTGCCTCACCCACAAAAAAGTCTGCATCACCAATTGGCGTGTCGAGACTATCCTGCCCGGCAAACAACTCCAGTGATACCTCTCCATTGTAGATTTCCACCTCTGCACCAATCTGGGAGGTGCTAAACCCATTGTCCAAATCGATATGGTGTCCATAGATACCCAACAGCGCAACACTTGGATCACGCCAGAAGAAATGACCACCGATACCCTGCATGGTTGACCCATTCAAATCCGCGTGTGCTGCATCAATCTGCAGGCCAAACTGCTGACCGACGGGAACTGACACTGCACCTTGAACAAATCCGCCATCAACGCTGTCATCCAACGCCGGAGTATCGATATCAATATGGACATAACCAAATTCGATCTTGCCGTTGATTTCAGAAACGGCAGCACCAGAAATGCGTTCTTCGATTTGTTCTTCGGTGATATCTGCTGCAAATGCTGCGCCTGAAAACATTGCGGCGCCCAAGAGCCCTGCGGCAATTACGCGATACTTCATGTGGCAAATCCCTGCTGTCCCGGTTAACAATCCGGGTTAATTATAAGTAAGAAATAACCTATCTTGTTATGGTTAGATAGCCGAGTAGGTCGGTTTCTCGATCACAATTGAATAATTTGGTAAAGTTCTGGTCGAAAAGTGACAATATTGTCACCGATTGCCATCATAAATTTTCCAATCGTATCCAAACCAGGAATTGTTGTGCGAAAACAAACATCACACTGGAAATCAGGAATGGTACTGAGCGCCGATGTCCGATTTGGGTTGGAAGCGGCAGTCAGTGCAGATTTAATCCATTCAACTCACTACAGAAAATCCATGTCAATAATGGATTAAACCCGCCACCAAAATTTTTTTCAAAAAACTTTTCCCCGCTTTCAAGACTTGCCTCATAATTTGCTTATCGCGTCTTCACACAAGCGCCGGTTGGCCACCGAAACTTTCCGGGAAGATGTGACAGCGAAGCCGCGTTTGGCGTTGTCGGAATG
>JAJFHU010000015.1 GCA_021775455.1 Hyphomicrobiales bacterium
GCCATCATGTCAGTCAACTTGAAAAGCGTTTTGATGTTGCGTTGATTTACCGGTCAACCCGAAGACTCAGATTGACAAAAGCAGGAGAGGAATTGGCGGAGGTTGGTCGCCAGATGTTGGGTAGCGTAGATGCTGCTTCAAGCATATTGCGAAAAGCCAATCTGGTGCAAGACGGAGAATTGCGTTTAACCGCTCCGACGATCTTCAATGAACGGCTAAACACAAAACTGCTTCCCAAGTTCACTAAATCTTACCCTAGCATTTCGCTCAATCTAGAGCTTTGTGACCAACCAAAAAACCTTATCAGTGAGGGTTTCGATCTTGCGTTTCGCTTCGGAAAACCGGATGATACTTCACTGACAAGCCTTCACCTGTTCACAGGCAGTCGAGTGGTTTGTGCATCTGCTGAATTACTGAAACGTGTTCACGATATATCATCGCCGCAAGATCTTGAAGGTATTGATGCCGTGGATATAGACATTGGTTCGAAATTGCGTTGGAAATTCCAGTCTGTGAACAACCGGAAAATCACAAAGAAGGTGAGTCCTAACCGACGGGTTGTTGTCAATTCATTCAATTCCGTTTTCAAGCTTGCTCAACTGGGTGTGGGAGTAGCGGTTCTTCCCAGCTGTGTCATTAACAATCCTGCACCTGAATGCACCCTCCATCACATCTTGCAGGATTGGAAACCACCAGATTATGAAGCTTACCTAGTTTGGCCCAGAACAGCCGGTTCAAATTCACTAACCAAACTTTTTGTGGATTTTTGCAATGCAGAATTTGCCAACAAGCAAGCAAAACTCTTTCCCAAATACAAGACTTGCAAGACTTAATGGTGATACTTCAGCACAGCGGCTCACGTATTACGCAGCGACGGTTTGAATGCCACTCTTATTTTCGGTAAGGAAAGTGATGAAATTGTCGGTGGGCATTGCCTTTGCCAGCAAGAATCCTTGTGCCTGTTCAATGCCAAGTTCGCGTAACATTTCCCAGGTTGCATGGTCCTCGACACCTTCAGCCACGATCTTCATGCCCCGCTCTTGTGCCAGTGCGACTGCAGCGACAACCGTTTGTTTTGAAAAAGTGTTTGAGATTGCATCTGTTATAAAGGACCGATCGATCTTCAGTTCTGAATATGGAAAATCTCTCAGCGTTTGGATGTTGGATGAACCTGTACCAAAATCGTCAATGGCTACCTCAAAATTCAGAACGCGAAGTCGTGACAAGACTTCCAGTGTGACAGAATCCAGATTGATGATACTGTTTTCAGTAACTTCAAAGCTGATGTTTTTCGAAGTCATGCCAGCGGCCTTCATCCGCTTGTTGATCTGGTCCGGAAGATCAATATTCTTGATGTTCTCAGGCGCAAGATTAACCGCAATTCTGAAGCCAGAATCAATTGCCAGGAATTTTTCCAAATCTTGAAGTGTCTTTTCAAAAAGGTAATATGTCAGTTCCGAAATTTTTCCGTTTTGCTCAGCAAATGAAATGAAAACTTCGGGAGGAATATTCTTGCCATCGTCAGTTTTCCATCGGGCCAGCGCTTCGGCACCGACAATTTTACCGGTGTTTACTTCGACCTTTGGCTGATAATGGGGAAGAATCTCATCTTCCAGGAGAGCAAATTCAAATTGGTCGCGCGTTATAACGATGTCGGCCCGGGTATACTGGCGCGGTTCGACGATTGTGGTTTTCAGGAAGACTGAATCAAGTGCATCCTTGGTAAGCGGCTTCGGAATTTGGCCGATCAGATTCAGCTTGTGCATTTGAGCCAGCCGACCTGCATGTTCCAAGACATCCCTTTTGATACCGGAAACAATTGCAAATTTTCCGGAAAACTCAGATGCCTTCAAATAGCGCATAAATTCTATGCCGTCCATTTCCGGCATCTGAAGATCGCTGACCACAAGGTCGGTTTTCCGCCCGTACTTACTGATGACCTTCAAAGCATCTGTGGGGTTTGAAGCGCTGTGGATATTTGTTACGCCGAGGCTGGCAAAATAGGCAGTCAGAATCGCGATCTGTGTTGGATCGTCATCAACCAGCAATACGGTGTTGTATTTAACCATGGTTCTCATTCCCTGAGCCGCAAAATCCTAAATGAATATCTTTAAGATTTGGAAAAGATTCATGCAGGTATTGTCTGAACGGATTTACCTTTTGATAGTTCCGGATTTTGTTCTTGCAGGTGATTCGATACTTGAGAAAATGCATTACTGACCGTGTTCAGCAATGATTCCACTTCCTGCATTTTCTTTGCAGTGGCAGCATCTTCAAGAGATTGGCAAGCCTCGCCCAGATTAGCCGCACCGATGTTGAAACTCATGGACTTCAGTGAGTGAGCTGCATCCGCAATCTCCTTGTATGATCCGGCAGTCACAGCCTGTCCCAGGCATTCAAACGCAGCAGGTGCGTTTTCCAAATAGAGTTTGTTTAGCTGCCGGATTGCCGCTTCGTAACCATTGCCGGTTATCTCCTTGAGATTTTGCAGGAGGTTATCATCAAATGCGGAATGATACTCGGCCGACCCTGTTTCACTGCTCCGGCGATCGGCAGTTATCCGTCGTTCCACGGCACTACTGTCACCATCGGGAAACCATTCTTCAAGACATGCACCTATGGAGTTGATTGTAAATGGTTTGACGACGATTGCATCCATTCCACAGTGCTTTGATTTATCCCGGATTTGCTCTGCGATGTGGGCTGTCAGGGCCACAATTGGAGTTCGGTTGCGGTTAGATTGAGCTTCGAATTCACGCAGGTGCCGGGTTGCTTCAAATCCATCCATTTCCGGCATGCTGCAATCCATCAATACCAGATCAAATTCAGCATTATTGAATTCCTTAATGGCTGCCATTCCGCTTTCCACCACAATGGGTTCGATCTGGAAGCGGGCAAGCGCCTGCACAACCACTTCCCGATTAACCGGACTGTCATCGGCAACAAGCACCTTGGCTGATGAGTAAGATGGAAGCTCGATCTGTACCAATTTCCGGCTTTTCAGTATTTCTACGCCCAATGGCTTGCCGGCTACAATTCTCGCAATCGATTCGCGAACAGAAATAGACGATACCGGCTTTTCAATATAGTCATGCACCCTATGTTGTGCTGCAAGGCCTTCCAGATTGCTGTCTCCCAATTTGGTAAGGGCAACTACAATGGTATCCGTCCGGAATGCAGGCAAAGCCTTGATGAGATCGGTCTCTGCAACAATTACCTTCCAGTGATCATTACTGTCGACGGCGGTTTCCTTGCCATCATGAGTGCAAACCTTAAAACCTGCACTTTTCAGCACATTGAGTACAACATCACGCGTTCTGGATTTGGGCAGGGCTACCAGAGCAGCGCCACTGCCCATATCAACAGGCACAGGATTTTCACTCATTTCAATCAGTGGAATTGTAAAGTGGAATTTCGAACCGACATCAGGCTCGCTGGTTACCCCGATTTTACCACCCATTGCTTCCGCCAGGCGCTTACAAATCGGCAGGCCCAGACCGGTACCGCCAAACTTTCGTGTGGTGCTCTGATCGACCTGACTAAAACTGTCAAAAACCTTGTCCAGACTGCCTTTATCGATACCCAGACCGGTATCTTCAACGGTAAACGTTAAAAAGTTTCCGATTGAATTCTTTTCGACATCTGCATGAATGGCCACCGATCCACTCTCGGTGAACTTCAGCGCATTATTGACGAGATTACTCAGGATCTGGTTGAGGCGGGTCGGATCACCCAGGAATACCGACGGCACTTTGGCATCAACAAACGAGGCCATGTCCAGACCTTTTTCTTCAGCCTTTTGCCAGAACAGGCTCATCACATCACCAACAAGGCTCTTGGTTTCGATCTCAATCGACTCAAATTCCATCTTGCCGGACTGTATTTTGGAGTAGTCAAGAATATCATTGATAATGGCCAACAGGCTTTTACCTGACTTCATGATTACATCGGCATAACGTTGGTATTTTGGTGTCAACTCCGCGGTTGCCAACAGTTCCGACATCAACAGCATGCCATTCATAGGCGTGCGGATTTCATGGCTCATGGTTGCCAGAAATTCTGATTTTGCCGCGTTCGCCTGTTCAGCAGTATCCTTTGCCAACTCGAGCTGATGAGTGCGATCAGCTACTTTCCTTTCAAGTGTATTTTGATGATCCAACAGTGCGTTGTCGCGTGTTTCAATGTCACTGAGCATTCGATTGAACGAACTTGCTAGAAGGCCGATCTCACCCTTGTGATTTTCTTCAGCGCGTTTGGCGAAGTCTGCTTTTTCCCCCAATTCACCCATCAAAAGTGCAAGTTGCCGTACAGGGTTGGTTATCCGGGATACAACCACACGGGCGGTGAAAATTGCGCCGAGAGACGCAGTGAATGCAAGGGCAAAGTTCAACGCCAAATTTTTGAAGAATGCCTGTCCAATGTTTGACACGTCGGCAAGCAATTGCAGTTTGCCCAGGCTCTGGCCGGCATTGATGATTTCGTCTTCCACCCAGAGATGATCCTGAAAGATCACTGAACTGCCAGAGGTGTCATGAGGAGTAGTGCTGAGGGTAACGCCATAACCCATCTCGGCAAAGTTTGTTCTATCGGCAAGTTTAACGCTGGCAAACTTGAATGCCTCAAATTTGCCGATGCCTGTCAAAACCTTTTGAACTGCCCGCTTATCGCCACGGGCGAGTGGTTCAGCAATTGAGGATGAAAAGACTTTTGCGGTTCCCTGAAGGATATTCTGTTGTTGCTGGAGTTCCCGTTTGAAGCCAAGCCAGGAAACAAGGCCAGATGCGATCAATACTGCGCAGAATATAACGATCGCGAGATACGCTGAAAGGCGATATCCCAACTGTTCTGATTTCCTGATATTGTTGTCCACTTGGTTCATGCCGGAATGTTCAACCAAAATCAGGAATAATTGGTAAATTTTTGGGAAATTATTTAATTCGTCAGGCGCGCTGTGTGTTCGGAAGAACCGAACTCGCCAGGAATCGGGATGCCTAATTTCGCACAGTTAGTGTTAATTTCGAGTTTGGCGTTCTTCTTGATTTTGATTTTTCCCGATAATCGCAGTTCAGTCTGACAGATAGCCAACGCGGCTTTTGACTGAAAGCAACAAACTATAGATATGCTTAAAACTTTTAGACGGCTCCGAATTCATTAAAGCTCCCGGACCAGACTCCTGATAGAAATCTGAACACGACACGTTCGGCATTTTTTCGATCAAATTTTGTGGGGTGCAGTAGATAATCGGTCCACAGACCCTCTGTTAATGCGATCAGCCCCGTGGTGTAGTCCCGCGCTGCAATCTCCGCGTCCGGTAATCCTTCTTCGATGCATATGCGGGTTGTCATCGCTCCAACAAGGTCATGAAGGCGCTGGTCGCGGGTGTCAGAGAAGCGGGCAATTTCTGCGTTTGTTCGGGCTGCGCCACGAAATTCATGCCAGATGCTGGCGTCGCGCGCATTCAAAACTTCCGGGCTGAGGTCGCTCTTGATCACTGCTTCAAGCTTGTGTTTTGAATCGTTAACCGCAGCGCTGATATTTTTGTTTAACACGTTATAATATTGTTCGTTCGCGTATCGCGCAGCTTCTGCAAGCAAATTATCCTTGCCGCCGAAATGAAGATGAATCATTCCGCGAGACAGTCCGGCGCGTGAGATGATCTCGGACACCGAAGTACGGATCAAGCCAATTTCGGCGATGCAATCAAGCGTCGCGTCAATCAAAGCCTGTCGATTTTTGTCTTTTCGGTTCAAGTGCGATGCTCGTCTTGCTGCAAATGCTGACTCCTGATTGACAAACAGGGTACCATCTGGCAACAATAATGGACGATCGTACATTTTTCAAGTGTTACCATGACCAACAAATACGATGTGTTGTTTGAGCCGGTGCAAATTGGCCCGGTGACTGCAAAGAACCGGTTCTATCAAGTGCCCCACTGCACCGGTATGGGTTATTTGCGTCCTCGTGCTGAAGCGGCAGTTCGCGCCATGAAGGCAGAAGGCGGATGGGGCGTTGTAAGCAGTCAGGAGACGGAAATTCATCCCACATCGGATCTGTCACCATGCCCGGAAAACCGTCTTTGGGATGATCGGGATATTCCGGCATTACGACTGATGAGTGATGCCATTCACGAGAAAGACTCTCTTGCGGCAATCCAGTTGGCACACAATGGCTATCACGCCTACAACAACGCGTCACGCGCCCCGTTATTGGCGCCTAGTGATATCTCACTTCATAACCTCAATCCAAAGCAGGCGCGCGGTATGGACAAGGAGGATATCCGCAATCTCCGCAAGTGGCATCGCGATGCAGCCAGGCGCGCGCGTGAGGCCGGATTCGACATTGTGTATGTCTACGCGGGTCACTGCATGACCTTGGTTCAACACTTTCTACTTCCAAGGCTGAACGACAGAACCGATGAATATGGCGGTTCGCTTGAAAACCGGGCACGACTGATGCGTGAGCTTCTGGAAGAAACCAAAGAAGAAATCGGTGATGATTGCGCTGTCGCGATGCGGTTTGCCGTCGATGAAATGATGGGCGTTGATGGCATGCAGGCCGCAGAAGAAGGTCGTGCGATCGTCGAAATGCTCGCCGAACTTCCCGATTTGTGGGATGTCAATGTCTCTGACTGGTCGAACGATTCGGCCACTTCGCGCTTCGCCCCAAATGAAGGCTATCAAACTCCGTACATCGAATTTGTGAAGCAGGTCACTACAAAGCCGGTCGTGGCGGTTGGGCGTTTAACGTCACCAGATTTGATGGTCTCAATGGTAAATAGGGGAATAGTGGATTTTATTGGCGCGGCGAGACCATCAATTGCTGATCCGTTCATTCCGAACAAGATCAAGGAAGGGCGCATTGAGGAAATTCGAGAATGCATTGGCTGCAACATCTGTGTTTCGGCAGATAATCTGGCAGTTCCGATCCGATGCACCCAAAATCCTACCATGGGTGAAGAATGGCGCCGGGGATGGCACCCGGAGAAGATAGATCCGAAGGGTGAAGAGGAAGCCGCCCTGGTGATCGGCGCAGGCCCCTCAGGACTGGAATGCGCCATGCAACTTGCGCGGCGTGGCTATCATGTAACCTTGGCAGAAGCTTCCAGTGAGCTTGGTGGCCGCGCCCGACTTGAAGCAAAATTGACCGGCCTCAATGCCTGGAAACGTGTGGTGGATCATCGGGTTTATGATCTACAGCAGCGGGGAAATGTTGAAATTTTTCTGGAAAGCGACTTGAGTGCCGATCAGGTGGTGGAGCTTGGCATTCCCAACGTTTTTGTGGCTACCGGCTCTAGTTGGCGAAGTGACGGACTTGGGCGCCATAGCCGTACTAAAATTCCCAATAGCGGAAAACTCCGGTTGATTGCACCGGACGACATCATGTTGGGCAAATTGCCAACTGATGGGCCAGTGCTGATTTATGATGACGAGCAAATTTATCTCGGTGGCGTTCTTGCCGAGCATCTTAATGAAAATGGTATCGAAGTAATTTTTGTTACGCCCGCGACGATGGTTTCTCCATGGACCGAAAGCACGCTTGAGCAAGGCCGCATTCAGAAAAGTTTGATCGATCGAGGCGTTACCCTGAGGATATCCCATTCTCTACAGTCAATTGACGAGACTGGCTGCACGCTTGGCTGCGTTTATTCGGGGAAAGATCAAAAGGTTGAGTGTAGTTCAATTTTGCTCGTTACCGAACGTGTCCGAAATTGCACATTGTTTAATGAGGTGGAAAAATTTCAGGAAGCTAAACCTGAGCAGTTCAAAACGTTGAAACTGATTGGCGATGCGGCGTCTCCTGGGTTGATTGTTGACGCGGTATTCTCCGGACACATGGCCGCTCGTCATTTTGAGGCTGATCCCGATCTGGAAGCCGATGAATACTTTCAGCGCGAGATTATCAACCTGGAAGACGGGAGTTGAATGATGCTGAATAATCCGAACGGTCAGCCCTTAAACAACAACACATTGCGGCAGATACTGGATTCGCATGATGACGGGTATGTTTTGCCGCGCGAGTTCTATGCGTCTGATGAAATCTATGGGCATGACATCAAATCCTATTGGAACCAAAACTGGATTTGGGTTGGACATGTTTGCCAACTACCAGAAAAAGGCGACTTTTTCCTTTTTAATTACGGAACCGAATCAATAATTGTCGCGCGGGATCGTGAAGGCGGTATCGGCGCATTCATAAATGTCTGTCGTCATCGGGGCTCACGCGTTTGCGTCGAAAAAAGTGGCAACAAAAAAGTGTTCTCGTGCCCCTATCATGCGTGGACTTATGAATTAAACGGCAGCCTTCGGGCAGCCAGAGAGATGGGTGAGGGATTTGACCGAAAGGACTTCGGCCTTTTGAAAGCGCATGTTTTCGTATTTCAGGGAATGATCTTTGTTTGCACTGCCGAGGCTCCGCCAAATATTCAATCGGTTACATCTCAAATTGAATCAACCATTGCACCATACCGACTTGATCGATTGAAGATTGCCCATGAGGCGTCTTATCCAGTTCCTGCCAACTGGAAGCTGGCAATTGAAAACTACATGGAATGCTATCATTGCGCGCCAGCCCATCTTGAGTATTCCAAATCGCACAGTCTGAAGGATCCGGCCTCAATGCGCGAGGGGTTGATGGAGGACATGCATTCGGCGCTGGAAAAGGCTGGTGTGTCAACCGCGTCCTTTGCGGTTAATGGAGCTGTTGGCCCGCCGGTGGGTATTGACTTGTATCTGGAAACTTATCCGCTCTTCCCTGGATATCAAACCGGCAGCAAGAACGGGGAACCTCTGGCACCCCTGCTGGGAGACCTCAAGTCATTTGCCGGTGCAGCCAGGGATTTGCAGATTGGCATCATCAACAACTGGCTCATCTATTGCGATCATGTTGTAGGGTATCGATTTGTCCCGACGGCTACGCAGGAGACGGACATTCAAATTGTCTGGTATGTGCGCGATGACGCGGGAGAAGGCAAAGACTATCAAAAAGATGACCTAACCTGGCTTTGGCATGTCACCTCGCTTGATGATGAACGTATCATTCGCGTCAATCAGGAAGGGGTGAATTCCTACCATTACAAACCGGGTCCACTATCTGATATGGAGTGGGGCATTCGGGCTTTTTATTCGGGCTATCTTAATCAAATGAAGCAGATTTGCGAATAACGCCGTCAGTTTTCAAAAAGGATTACGGCTTCAAATAGGCAAGAACTCTGGTCGCGTGTTGAGGCATGATTTTTGCTATCATTTCCAGCGTATTGCGCTTGGAATCTTGCCGACTTGTTGATGCCGGATAAACGTGCAGTCGTTGCCAGTAACCCTCAGTCATCGTTTCAATCCAGTCAGCCACTTTCGTCACTTCTTCCTTATCGGCATTTGGCAAGAGCCCGGCGCAAATTTCCTCGATTGTCTCGCCCCGGGGAATGTCAAACTCCGCCGATACTTCGGCATATTGCGGTGTGAAGCTCTGCTCGCCCCAGAATGCAAACCAGATCGACATTGTTTCCGGGTTGCAGATATTCGATGAAAAATCGGCTTCAATCAAAGCGATCAGTTGCGCGAGGGGATCGCTGCCAACCTTCCCCACGAGCTTTTTCCAGTTTTCCTGATAACGCGTGTAATGCTCACGAAGGGCGCTTGCAAGCAAACCGGTTTTGGTCTTGAAGTAAAAGACTGCCACACCTTGTGACAGGCCCGCTTCATTGGCAACTGTTGCCAGCGTCGTTTTTGCCAAACCATTTGCGGCGATTGATCTTAACGTAGCATCCAGCAATTGCTGACGACGTTTGTCAGCATTTTCCTTGCGTTCTTTTCTAGGTCGGGTCTGAAGGGCCAAACTAAACTCACTTTGAATCATTTCAAGAAGACTGTTTTTCACATTCTGCAATAGAAGTCACTAATTGAATTTATTTGAGCGCTCAAAAAAACTTTACTCCATGTGTTTCCTCGTGTATTTGTTTTTTCAACAAAGGCCCGAACCATGTCCAGACCGAATCCAAACATAGAGCATCGATCAAATTTTCCACCGATGGAAACCCTCAGCGAGTGGGATCGTAATCATTACCTTCATCCCTGGGCAGCCATGGATGCGTGGCGTGGTTATGACTATCTGATGGCCGATCACGCTGACGGTATTTATATATGGGATGCCAGCGGCAAGCGGTTTATTGACGGGCCAGCAGGCATGTGGGCCGTGCAAATCGGGTATGGCCGTCAGGAAATGGCTGACGCGATCGCAGAACAGGTCATGCGGCTTCCCTACACATCTCCCTGGAGTTCCACAACAGAGCCGGCAGCGTTGTTAGCGAGAAGCATTGCTGAAAAAGCACCGGGTGATCTTAACAATGTATTCTTTACAACCGGTGGTTCCACTGCGGTGGATACGGCACTACGTGCAGTTCATTTTTTGAACAACCAGCTTGGTCGACCGAACAAGAAAATCACGATAGCACGCGAGAAAGGCTACCACGGTTCAACCTATCTGGCTTCAACCGTTACCGGAAAAGAGCGGGACAAGTCCCGGTTTGATGCTGAGTCGCGCCTGGTCCGGTTCTTGCCTGATGTAAATCCATATATTCGCCCGGAAGGGATGAGTATCGAAGAATGGTGCGATGAAAAGGTCGCTGATCTGGAAGCGATGATTGCAGAGGTCGGGCCCGATAATATAGGTGCCTTCATTGCTGAACCCATTCTTTGTTCCGGTGGCGTTATCATTCCACCGGAAGGCTATCACAAGCGCACTTTAGACGTCTGCAAGAAATACGACATTGTTTACATCTCCGATGAAGTGGTTACCGGGTTCGGTCGGCTTGGCCATTGGTTCTGTTCCGAAGAAGTGTTCGGTATCAAGCCGGACATCATCACGTGCGCCAAGGGACTGACATCCGGATATCTGCCTCTGGGTGCCTGTATTATTTCCGATGAAATAATGGAGCGCATGACCGGGCCAGATGAGAATGTCATGTTCTCAAACGGATACACCTACACCGCCCATCCGGTTTGCTGTGTTGCCGCTTTGAAGAATATCGAGATCATCGAACGGGAGAATATTCTTGGCTATGTTCGTGAAATCAGCACGTATTTTCAGGAACGGCTTCAAGCCCTTTCTAAATCAAACATCGTTGGTGATGTGCGTGGCATGGGTCTCATTGGGTGCATCGAAGGAAAGCCCGAAGAGGACGGAACAAATCTGGAAGCTCAACGTCGCCTGGGGGCCATGCTTGATGAAGCCTGTGAAGAGATGGGCTTGCTGGTGCGCCCATTAATCAACATGGCTGTATTCTCACCGCCGCTGATCATCACCAAAGAGCAAATCGACGAAATGTTTGATATTCTCGAAAAAGCCCTTGACCAGGTTGCCCGGAAACTGGGTGAATAATGCCCGATCCCACATTCCTGGATTCGGATACTCCCGATTTCCTTACTTTTCCGCAAGACCGACGTCCTGTCCAAAGTCGACTGCCGCGCGGTAACCGCTGTGGATCTAAGCCGAAATTGTTGAAGGTGCCTAAGCAACGGTAATTCAGATGACGGACTGAGTTCCGCCTAAACTCCCCGCATTGCGGTCAGCACATTCGGGCGACGCCAGCCCCTGCCGGTGCAATGGGGAACCTGATAAAACCGGTTTCTGGCTGTCAATGGCCCGATCCTGACTGGCTCAACAGGATATCGTGTCGTGGATCCCGCATGACTGACAAAAATCAGTATCAGTCTCCACCATTTAGAAGGGCTTTGTTTCTGGAAGCAAGTTTACCTTCAGATGGTTTATCCTCGTTGAGCACAGGAAAGTGCTGGCGAAGAATATCGTGGTAACTGCGAACCCCCAGTTCCAAATCGGAAAGGATTACTCCATCATAGCCGCTGGAAAATGCAGCTTCCCATGTCCATTCGATCAGTTGCTCGTCTTCTTTGCTGGTGATGTTGTCTATTCGCCCACTAAGGTAGCGGGCCAGCTTCATCCTGCGGTCTTCATCGGCCAAACGATAGGTGCCACCGCGCTGGATGGTCTTGCCAATTTCACGTGGAAACTCTTGATAGAAATTTACTGAATCCGGATAAAGGCTGAACACCAGATTTGGAAAGACCCCGATATAGAGCCAGGCGTCTTTGTGTTCTGCATCCAGATATTCCGGCGCCTGAAGAATATTCTTGTAGTTTTTAACGCTCCACAATCGCCCGTCATCTTCATTGAACTTGGCAAACGAACGCGAAGTTCCATCCTGAAATGGTTCGTCATAATAATGAGCGCCATAAAGATCCTGCAGGCCCGGATGGGCCAGCGGAACATGATAGCCCTCATTGTCAACATCACGAACGCACTTCCAGTTTGCATCCAATTCAGTAGCATGAAAGCCATCACCTGAAGGCAGCAATGCATCAAGCCTGTACTGACTTAATTCCTCATCAAACCGCGAAAGGATTTTCGTTATTGAAGGCTGGGGACCGGGTAAAAAGCGGACAAATACAAAGCCATTCCAGATATCAATGTCTATCGGTTTCAAACCATATTCTTTCGAATCAAGGTCCGGCAACGTTTTGGGTTGGGCAGCACCACGCAGCGTTCCGTCAAGATTATATGTCCATCCATGAAATGGACAGACGATTACCGATTTGCAATTCCCCGACTCCTCGGCAACAACCCGTGATCCGCGATGACGACACAGATTGTGAAAGGCGCGGACCACACCATCCTTGCCCCGTACTACCAGGGCGCGGTCACCGACAACGTCCAGGGTTATAAAGTCTCCAGGATCTCGCAGATCGCTAACGTGACAAACAAGTTGCCAGTGTCGCCTAAACAATAAATCTTTCTCGCATTCCAACATCTCTTCGCTGAAGAAGCTCCATGCAGGCAAGCCGGTTCGATCCCAGTCATTGGACAAATCCGGATTGTGTAAAATATCGGACATCGAAACACCTTATTCTAAAATCTCCATAAATTTATTTAAGCGCTCAAATAAATTATGTCAATGGTCTTGAATTATTCACTGCGCTTCAAAACGTAGAATTTGGTTCGCCATATATTCTGTTGTCGGAATTTTGAGTTTGTAAAAATTGATGTAAAAAAATGTTAATATTTATATATGACATTGAGTAACCAATATTGCTGTGTATTGTTGGCAATAAGTTATATTGTTCTTCATTTCTGTTTGTGTCGTAGGACGATGTAGTATGCGAATCTGATATTAAGATATCTGGACGGTAAGCTGCGCTTGCCAAAACGCGAAGAAGCTGGAGAAACAATATGATCCTGGTTGCAGAGGACAATGAAATTAATCGAATTGTGATGGAGCAGATCCTGCTCAGTCAGAATTACCAGTTCAAAATTGTTGAAAACGGTAGAAAAGCTGTTGAGGAATACAAATCGTCCATACCAGCATTGATCCTCATGGATGTTTCAATGCCGGAAATGAATGGATACGAAGCAACGAAGATGATCCGTCTGATTGAACAATCAACCGGCGATCACATTCCGATTATTGGTGCGACTGCACATGCGCTGACAGGCGATCGGGAAAAGTGTATTGAAGCAGGAATGGATGATTATATATCCAAACCTATCAGTCCCTCCGTGTTGAAAGAGAAAATTCAGCAATGGATTAGTGGAAAAACGGGAACGAACTGTCTAACCGGCTGATACCGTTCTTGGCGTGCCATGAATTGTGTGCATATTACCCTGAATGAACAAGATAATTGCCTTGTGGGCCCATCCGAGGTCCATGTCGACTGCGTTTGAGAGAATAATGCGGGAACAGCCTGACTTGATGTGCCTGCATGAACCCTTCATGTATGACTATTATGTTCACCGTGCTGTATCAAAGATGCCGCATTTTGACGTGGACCCTGATCACCCCGTGTCCTATGCGGATATTCGCGACAAGATAATGGGCCTTTCCGAAAAGACTTCAGTTTTCTTCAAGGACATGGGCTATTATGTGTATCCCCGCCTTCTGGATGATAATCCGTTTCTCGAAAAGCTAACCAGTATCTTCCTGATCAGGCATCCGGAAGCTTCAATAGCTTCATACTACAAGCTTGATTCTGGCTTGACCAACGAGGAGATAGGAATTGAAGCACAATGGAAGTTGTATTCTGGATTGAGGGACGCGGGCGCCAATCCGGTAATTGTTGCAGCGGAAGATCTTCAGACAAATACAAACCCCATTGTTCAGCAGGTATTTGACCAGATTGGTCTGATCTTTGATTCCTCTACTCTTAACTGGGAAAACAAGAAGCCGACTGACTGGAAACAAGTCGAAACCTGGCATTTTGATGTACTTAAGTCGACGTCGATCAGGAACGATGCCCCTACTGCTATCGAACGACGAGCCAAGTTCGATCAGCTGGCGAGCGCAGAACCGAAATTACAGGAAATGCTGGAGTGGCATTTACCCTATTATGATTTGCTTATGGAAAATCGATTGGCACTCAGTTCAACCCAATGAACTGAACGCCTTATCCAATCCATCTGCCACGGCATCCACATCTTCCAAGGACAAACACATAGGGGGCACCATTCTCAGACATGAACGGTGTGGGCCTGATTTTGAAAGAATCAATCTTTGATCGCGGCAATGCTCAAATACTGCGGCCGTTACATTTTCGTCGGGCTCTTTCGTATTTCGATCCTTTACCATTTCGATTGCCAGCATTAGTCCCCGCCCCCGAACATCACCAATAGCCTGGTGCCGGTTCTTTAAATCATTCAAGCGCTCCAGCAGCGCAGCGCCTACTGCCTTTGCATTTTCCTGCACCTTGTCCTCCTGAATAATTTGTAACACCGCTCGGCCTGCAGCGCATGATGTGGGATTTGCGCCGTAGGTGTGAAACAGGAATTTTTCCGCCATTGGCTCAGCGATGTGTTTTTGCGCGACGACTGCGCCCAGGGGAAAACCATTTCCCATACCCTTGGCCATCACAATTATTTCGGGCACAACACCATCAGCTTCAAATGCCCACATGTGATCACCAGTTCTTCCAAATCCGGATTGCACTTCATCTGCAATGTAAATACCACCGGCTGTGCGAACCCGTTCTGCGGCGCCTGACATGTAACCCGGAGGCATTTCAATAATACCGCCATAACCCTGTACGCTTTCGACAAGCATTCCGGCGACTTTGCCACTTGTGGTACTGGCAATGGTCCTTTCAATCTCGTTCAAATAGGCATCAATGCCTTTCCCGAATATTCCCCTGTATTGGTTCGGTTCCGGAACAAACGATACATTACCCGGCATTCCAGGATGCCTAAAGGCAGCAATTCCAGTTACGGATTGAGCTGCAGAGGTTGGGCCGTGATAAGCAGTGCGCAGCGCCAGCAAGTCCAGATTTCCGGTGTAAGTACGAGCCATGGCCATAGCCAGATCAATCGCCTCTGCCCCCGAATTGGTAAAGTGTACAACCCAATCCGGCCCCCTTGGCATGGTTGCTGCCAATTCCTCAGCCAGGTGAGCAGGTGTTGGGTGATAGAACATGGTGGTGCAGTGGGTAAGAGTTTCTGCTTGCTCCATGGCCGCAGTAACTACTTTTGGATGTGAATGCCCAACCGAAATGCAAACGTTCATGCCGAGAAGATCAATATATTTTTGATCATCAGCGTCCCAAAGATACTGCATGGAGCCGCGTTTGAAGACGATCGGGTCCTTGAAGGGAACGAACCTGCTTTGCGAGGCGGCGTAGTATTTATCGCGGCGTCTGGCGGTGTCGCCAGTGGACCAGTCAGTTTGCAAGGGTGCAAAATTGTTCATTGCGCTATCCTTCAAGTTTTCAATAGATTGTTGGCGGGATCAAATGGTGCTTCTGCCGATATTGTGGCACCTCTCTTGCTCCCCAATATGGACACGGATAAATCGGATCGGGCTGATGGATCTCGCAGATAAGCAAGGGCAAGGGTCTTGTTTGTTCGATGCCCATAAGCACCAGATGTCACAATCCCGATTGGGCGTTCACCTTGCCAAACTGAATGGGAATAGAACGGATCGATTTCACCTGCATCGATATCAAGCAAGACCATATCCCAGGCGACGCCAGTTTCGTGATGTTCCAGCATTGCTTCCCGACCAATGAATTCTCGCCCATCGGTTTTGACCAGATAGCCCATTCCACTCTCTATCGGTGTGCGTTCAGTGGTCAGGTCAACTCCCCATGAGCGATAGGCTTTCTCAAGCCGCATCGAGTTTGCTGCGTAAGCGCCATAGAGGCCAATATCAAATTCCTTTCCCGAATCTTCCAACAAGAAAAATAGGTCACGCACTTTCTCGACCGGCACATGCAGTTCCCAGCCCAACTCGCCAATAAAAGAGACACGCAATGCGCGAACGTCAATTCCGCCAAGTTTGATTGATCTTACCGCAAGCCAGGGAAATGTCCTGTTGTCCAAATCGTCCTCAGTCAATTTTCGAAGTACATCGCGGGATTTTGGCCCCATTATTCCAATTACTGCCAACTCTTCTGTCTGGTTGGAAATTTCAACGGTCAAGCGGGTAGCATCCTGATGATGGACCAGGCTATCAAGATCGATCGCCTCAGCCGCGGCAGCCGAGGTCAAATACGCATGTTCCTCATCCAACATTGCTACGGTAAACTCTGAACAGGTACCGCCCGCTGGTGTAAGCGCATGGATAAGGCCAATGCGTCCAGTCGGCGGGGTGGTGTTTGACCCCAATGAACCAATAAATTTTCTGGTATCGGGTCCGGTAATCTCAAATTTGGAGAACACGGATAAATCGGCAAGTGCCACGCCGGAAGTTGTAGTCGTAACTTCATTTGCGACTGCATCAAACCAGTTGGTCCGACGGAAGCTCTCCATTCCTCGGTCTGCGGTTGTATTTGAGAACCAGTTTGGACGTTCCCAGCCGAAAGCTGCGCCCATAACTGCGCCGCGTTCCAGCATCAGATTATGCAATGGTGATTGGCGCTTGTTTCTGCCTGCAGGCCTTTCTTCAAAGGGGTAATGGACACCAAATTGAAGTCCAAAACACTCACCCGCCTTTTCAATTCGGTAACCCCGATCTGCCCATTTTCCAAACCGGCGACTGTCTATAGCAAGCGCATCCATGGGGGGTGCGCCGTTAGTCATCCAGTGTGCCAGGAACCAACCTGCGCCACCGCCCTCCATCACACCCATTGAAGAACCTGTTAATAGCCAGGCATTATCAAGACCATGTGCCGGGCCAATCAACGGATTTCCGTCTGGCGTAAATGTTATGGGGCCATTGATGACAGACTTAATGCCGCCGCTGCCAAGAGCAGGAATTCTTGCCATCGCTGCTTCGATAATGTGTTCGACCCGATCAAGATCGGGTGGCAGAAGTTCTGCACCAAACTCGGGCGGTACGCCATCAGGCGACCAAACTTGCGCGTCTTTTTCATAGGGACCCAGTATCAATCCACCCCGCTCCTGCCGAACGTACCAGCTTTCCTCCGGGTCTCGAATGATGGGAAGTTCGGCCAATCCACTGTCAATGCGTTTAGCTACATCAGGCACTGTATCGGTTACCAAATATTGATGTAAAACCGGAACAACCGGGATGTTGAGGCCCATCATCTGACCGATTTCCCAACCCCATGTGCCGGCTGAATTGACAATATGGGTGGTACAGATTTCTTCCTGTTCGGTCTCGACAACCCAGTGGTTCTTGTCTCGCCGTATTGAGCGCACCGGATTATATCGTTTGATTAACGCTCCGTTATTGCGGGCAATCTTTGCCATTGCATTGGTTGCCAATGTCGGATCAACATGACCATCATCGGGCTCATAAATACCGCCGATCAATCCGTCGAGTTTGGCCAATGGATGAAGTTCAGCGATGCGCCCCGGTGTTAAAATTTCCAGCGGATACCCGGTAAAATCCGACAATCCTGCTACGTGGGCAAACTCATCCATGCGATCCGGATTGCGTGTGATGCGCATTGCACCGGACGGGTGGAAGCCACAGGTTTCGCCGAATTCAGCAGGCAGGATGTCGCGATAAAGCCGCACAGAAGTGGCACGCAATTCCTGTATTGTTGGATTATGGGCGAAGTGGGTGCAAAGGCCGGCAGCATGCCAGGTTGAACCATGAGTAAGGTCATTCTTTTCAACCAGAATGATGTCTTTCCATCCGGATTTGGCCAAATAGTATAACAGGGATACCCCCATGACTCCACCACCAATGATTACCACCTGCGCTTTCGTCATGCCCGCATCCGCCTACCCGCTGGATCGAAGGGTGGGTGCTTCAATGCTCTAGCAGTATATAACTCTCCTGCGATTTCGACCTCCAGCTTGCGATTGCAGGTGGCATCTTTCGTTTCCCCTTTGGCTACATCTATCAAACCAATAGCAAGGATCAGGCCAGTGCGTGCGCCTTTCGCCCCAGATGTCGTAAGGCCAACAATTTTTCCATTTTCCCAAATTGGCTCATCATGAAGAACAAGCGGTTCTCCTTCAACGCCCAGTAAGCAAAGGCGTTGCTTAATCCCGTTATTTTTCTGATCAAGCAAAGCCGTCTTGCCGGTAAACTCCTTGTCCCAGTCAATCATCCAGGAAAGACCCGCCTGAAGCGGTGTGATCTCAGGTCCCAAGTCGTGACCCCAATGGAAGTAACCCTTTTCCACCCGGCAGGCATCCAGTGCATAGTGCCCCATTGGTTTTGCACCGACCTTAATCAGTGCGTCGAACACAATTGCAGCTTCGTTAGCAGGGATAGAAATTTCCCATCCGAGTTCACCAACGAAACTCAAACGGGTGGCTCGGGCATCTTTTCCTGTCAGACCAATTTTTCGGGAAGTGGAGAATGGAAACTCATCCCAATCATCGTCAGATAGCGTTGATAATAACTCACGGGAACCGGTTCCCATCACGCCAATGACCGCTTTATTTTCAGTTTCGTCCGTTACCGCCACGGAATAGTTATGCGACCTTCTTCGAAGTAATGCCTTGTCACGCCATCGGGTTACTGCAGGTGAAGTGATGCGGAAATGATTCTGCGCGAGGCGAGTAACCGTGATGTCTGACTCAATTCCGCCCTCATCATTCAGAATCAGGGTATATGTTGCGCGGCCAATTTCACGATCCATTGTTGAGCAAGTCAACTGCTCCAAAAATGTAAGTGCATTTTCGCCCGTAATGTCGAATTTGCTGAATGGTGACAGATCAATGAGCACAGTATTGTGCGCCATTTCTGCTGCTTCGCGTTCAATGATTTCTTGCCATGGCTGCTCGCCGACAGAATATGGTAAGTCGAGTTCGGTTTCGTCCTTTGCGTACCAAAGCCCACGTTCCCATCCTGCGGTAACGCCAAACACCGCGCCGTGCTCCGCCCATTTGTCATGCAGGGCAGATTTTCTCAATCCCCTTCCGGCCTTGGGTTGTTTGAACGGCCAGTGCATGGCGAACTGGTCTGAGACTGCTTCCTTCATGCGCGCGGTCATATGAGAGTCTGAAGCACTTTTCGGATCAATGCGTGCAACATCCACTTCCCAAAGATCCATTGGGGGGCCGCCATCAGCTATCCAATCTGCCAGAACACTGCCAATACCTGCAGAAGACATGATGCCAACCGAATTCATGCCAGCGGCTACATACAAGCTATCTACTTCGGGAAATTCACCAATCATGGGCTTTGTATCGGTAGTGAAACTTTCAGGTCCGTTCATGAACCGTTGAATTCCGGCCTTTTCGAGGGCTGGTAACAATTCCAGTGCCGCTTCCATGAAGGGTGTAAACTGTTCCCAGTCTTCGGCGAGTTCGAGAAATTCCCGATCGCCCTCTGGTCCGAAAGGGTTCCAGCATTTTGCATCAGGTTCAAATCCACCTATCACCAATTTGCCGCCCGAATCGCCCTTGATGTAAATTCCTGAATCGAGATCGCGAATGACCGGGAATGTTTCCGGCATTCCATCAATCGGTTCGGTCACCACATACATGTGTTCCACCGCTTGTAACGGCAGAGAGACGCCTGCGCTTTCAGCAATTGGCTTTGACCAGGTGCCAGCACAGATTACAATGTTGGATGCAGACAATTTGGTGCCGTCCGTTAGGATTACCCCGTTTGCTCGATGATCAGCCGTAGAAACTTTTGCAACTTCAGCGTGCTCCTGAATTGTCACTCCGCCATTTTTCGCAGCACGTGCATAGGCCATGCAAAGGCCTACAGGATCAACTCTTGCATCTTCTGCAACGGACATTCCACCGGCATGATCTACCACATTGAGAAATGGGAGCTCGGCATCAAGCCTGGACTTGGAAAGGATTTCAGGCGTTAAACCAAAATGCTTACCCAGCGATGCAATTCGGTTGAGTTCATCCATACGCTCGGATCTTCTTGCGAGCCAGTAGCCACCGGTCTCACGATAGCCGGTACTCATCCCTGTTTCTTCTTCCAGTCTTGGAAACAGTTCGCCAGCGTACTTAGCGAGCTTGGTCATGTTGGGTGTAGCGCGGAGCGGGCCAACAATTCCTGCAGCATGCCAGCTTGTCCCAGAGGTCAGCTGATTGCGCTCAAGCAATAAAATATCTTCATCGCCACGCATTGCCAAATGGTATGCCAGACCCAACCCAATCACACCGCCGCCAATGATGATGGTTTCCGGCATCTAGAAATAGTCCTTATCCGGTTTTTCGGCCTTGCGGGCAGCTATATAGGTTTGTAATTCTTCATCAATGGCCGGATCCAAACCCGGATCTTCGTATGCCTCCAGACTTTCCTTCCACAGTGCGTTTGCCCGTTGTGCGGTATCGAGTTCTCCGGCAGCGGACCATTGCTCAAACGAATTGTTATCAGGAGTTGTGGGACGGAACAAAGCTTCCAGGAAATTCAAATGGGTGTGTTCAGAGCCCAGGAAATGCTGACCGGGCCCGGTTTCTGCGATGGCGCTCATGGCTTGGGCGTTTTCACTGAGATCAATTCCTTCAAAGAAGCGGCCAATTTTTCCACAGAGATCTGCATCAATCATTGTCTTTTCAAAGCTCGTTACCAATCCGCCTTCAAGCCATCCGGTTGCGTGATTGATTAGATTGGCTCCTGCAAACATCGACATCAGCAAACCCCAGGTTGCCTCCTGCTGGCTTTGTGCATCCGGGAGTTTGGATGCCGACAGGGTACCCACCGTGTGTAACGGGACCCCCAACCTTCGGGCCAACTGGCCTGCAGCCAGAACCATTTGGCCGGCCTCTGGTGAACCAAAAGTCGGAGCACCGGATTGCATCGACATAGTTGATGCGAAGCTTCCCATCAAACAGGGTGCACCCGGACTGATCAGTTGTACCAGCGCGAGGCATGCCATGGTTTCTGCCAAAACCTGTGCCAGTGTTCCCGCCACGGTACAGGGACTCATGGCCCCAGTCAGAACCCAGGGCGTGCAGGCAACTGGCTGGTTTGCACGTGCGTAGGTTTTAAGTGCACCCGACATGTTTGCGTCCAGCACCAGCGGTGCGTTGGTGTTTGAAACACAATAAAGGACTGGATTTTCGGCGACGTAATCCTCGCCAAATACTATCTTTGCCATGTCGATTGCATGGCCAGCCCGCTCTGCACCGATGAATGCACCCATGAATGCCCGGTCGGACCAACGGATGTGGGCATAGAGTATATCGAGATGGCGTTTGTTTGCGGGCAAGTCTACCGGTTCACACACGACCCCACCAGAATGGTGCAGCCAGGGTATGGTTTGGTGGAGTTTCACCAGTCGCTTAAAATCTTCATAAGTTGCGTAGCGCCGACCATTGTCCAGGTCATGTACGAAAGGTGGCCCCCAAGACGGACAAAGAACGGATGCATTGCCGCCAAGCTGGACATTGTTTTTTGGATTGCGGGCGTGTTGTGTAAACACGGAAGGTGCCGTCGCCTGGATGATTTTTCGACAAAACTCCGGCTCGAAGCGCACCCTGTTACCAACCACATCACAGCCGGCATCCTTGAATATTGCAAGAATCTCTGGATCGTCGTGGAACTCCATGCCGGTTTCGTTCAGAATTTTATCGGCATTTTCCTCAATGAGACACAAACCGTCTTCACCAAGAATACCATAAGGCTGCAGGCTTCTTGAGATGAAGGACGCACGGGGTTGACCAATCAAACCACGATTTCTTGGTCTGTTTATTTTTCGGCGGGTTTTTCTGACCGTACTCATGTGCGCGCGCGTTGGTTCAATTGTATACAATACACTTTGTAATTGCCGCCTCCAGGATGCAATTAAAAATTCAAACAATTATTTCTTTGAATAATTTTGTTCGAAATTGAACGGGGAGTAATTATCTTGAAGTTTACCATTTTAGCGCCACTTTCCTGTGTGACCAGAGAACACTGATTCTTCCCCAACCATGGATTGAAAAATGAACCACTTTAATTTTTCCAAAACAATCGCAAAATTTGCCGTTATTGTGTCGATTGCTTTGCCTCTCTCTTCTCAGGCAATGGCAGACGCGCGCATTGAGGTTGGAATTTTGACCTGTAATGTTGAAGGCGGCGCAGGCTTGATAATTACTTCCCGAAAAGAAATGACATGCACATTTGTTGGCATTGATGATTTCACTGAATCCTATGATGGCACCATTCGTAAATTCGGTCTCGATATTGGCGAAACCGACTATTCAACAATCAAATGGGCAGTATTTGCTCCAACTACCGAGCTTGAATCCGGTGCACTTGAGGGAACATATGTAGGCCTTTCGGCGGAGGCTACACTTGGCGCGGGTGTCGGCGCCAATGCGTTGGTTGGCGGTTTCGATCAGTCGATTGCGCTGCAACCTTTCAGTGGTCAGGTCCAGCAGGGACTGAATATCGCGGCAGGTGTCGGCGCATTGACGCTTCGCAATCGCAACTAATTTTTCGATGAGTTTAATGAACCGGCGTGCAAGATTCTTGCACGCTGGTTTTATTGCCCAAATCCGCTGACCTTATTTGATGACTGTTTCCGGCCCCATCATGTAATTCGGCAGAACGGTAGAGATCCACGGCACATAGGTTACCAGTATCAGAAACAGGAATAGTATGCCGAGCCAGGGTAGTGCGGCCCGCACGACGCTCATCACTGGCATATTTGCTACCCCTGAAGTTACAAACAAATTAAGGCCGACCGGTGGGGTGATCATTCCGATCTCCATGTTAACCACCATGATGATTCCCAGGTGGATGGGATCGATTCCCAACTCTATTGCTATCGGGAACACCAACGGCGCTACAATTATCAACAGCCCGGATGGTTCCATAAACTGGCCACCGATCAGCAAGATAATGTTGACGACGATCAAAAACATCCACCAGCTAAGACCTGCATCCAACATTACGCTGGCAATATGTTGCGGGATTTGCTCTTCAGTCAGCACATGTTTGAGGATGAGCGCATTGGCGATTATGAACAGTAGCGTAATGGTCAGTTTGCCAGCATCAAATAATGTGTCTCGGGTATCAGGATGGAAAAAAGCTGTAACAAGTGCCTGAGGCTTGCGAAAAAGAGAAATGGATCCGCCGTCTGTGTTATTCAGTGGACCCATGTCGCGATAAACGAAATTCGCGATGACAAAAGCATATACAGAAGCGACAGCTGCTGCCTCCGTTGGCGTGAAGTAACCGCCGTAGATTCCGCCCAATATGATTATGATTAGCAGCAACCCCCAAAACGCCTCGGCACCCGAGGTGAGAATTTCCCCAATTCCCTTCCATTCACCTTTTGGCAGTTCCTTGAATTTGGCAACGATGTAAATGCCGACCATCAACATGCCGCCGGCAATCAGTCCCGGTATGACACCGGCAAGGAACATCCGGCCTACAGATACATCCGTTGCAGCGGCATAGACAACCATGACAATTGAAGGTGGGATCAGTATCCCAAGTGTGCCCGCATTACAGATTATGCCTGCTGCAAATTCCTTTGTGTATCCAACCTGGCGCATACCGGCGATGACAATTGTTCCGATTGCCACAACTGTTGCAGGTGATGAACCGGAAAGTGCGGCAAACATCATGCATGCAAACACCCCGGCAATTGCCAAGCCTCCGGGTAGGTGACCAACGCAGGCAATTGAAAACCGAATGATGCGACGGGCAACACCGCCAGTTGACATAAAAGAAGATGCCAGAATAAAAAACGGGATAGCCAGCAGAGTGTAGTGACCCTGAAACGCAGAAAACAATGTTTGTGCAATTGATGCAAGTGAACTGTCCGAAAAAGTCAGCAGGAACAGGATGGATGCAAGTCCGAGAGAGACCGCTACCGGAACGCCCACAAGCAACAAAAGAATAATTAATCCGAAGAGGAGAACAACTTCCATCAGGATTTGTCCTCGTCTTCAATTGCCTTTACTGAATCCTCCACCTCGTGCGCAACGATGATGCTGTCGGCTTCGTCGCGATACACTTTCAGCCCAGCCTGAATGAAACGATACAAAAGCAATCCCATTCCGAGGGGTAAAACGAAGTAGGGAATGAAGCGCGGAACCTTTTCGTAAGGTTCGCCATCGTTCATCCAGTCAGCAATAAACTGCAAGAATCCCGGCATGTTGACATCGTCGACTTCATACCAGCCTTTGGAAAGAAACTTTTCTTCGAATCCGGTTGGAAACCAACGGCCAGTTGTTGCGGGAAGGTTTGCAAAATTGGCCCAATAGTCCCAGCTACCCTTGAACAGCAGAAATGCATAAAACACACTGCAAAGAACCGCGATCATGGCCATGATTTTTCTTGGTGCTGGCGCCACCGCTGCAGTGACAAGATCAACACCCAAATGCGCACGTTGTTTTACACAATAGCTGGCGCCAAGAAGTACCAACCAGGCAAACAGGAATACCGTAAGTTCCAGCGACAACAAGCCAAACGTTGCCAACGGTCCGGTTATGGGTGCAAAGCTTTCCGAGCGCCAGAACGAAAATTCCTGAAGTTTGCGGATAACCACATTGGCAAAAGTAATCATCGCCATCAATCCAAGGATGACGGCGATGACGGTTTCTTCAAACCGGTCAGATGATTTCGATACCGATCTGTAAGGTGACCTGGTCATCAATGTGTGGCATTGATAGCCTGGGCCGCATCAATCATGTCGGTACCCACATCTCCTTCAAACTGCTTCCAAACCGGCTTCATTGCATCAACCCAATCCTGGCGCTGCTCGGGCGTCAGTTGACGCACTTCGGTTCCGGCCGCGACAACAGCATCTTTCGCCTTTTCGTTGACTGCGAAAGCCTCACCGTTGCGGGCTTCGGTTACCTCTTTCAAGATAGTCGACAATTGATCCCGAACACCGGTATCAAGGCTATCCCACCATTCAGTGGATGTCACAACGAGGTAATCAATAATGCCGTGGTTTGTCTCCGTAACACCGTCCTGCACTTCGTAGAACTTCTTGCCGTAAATGTTGGACCAGGTGTTTTCCTGTCCATCGATAGTTTTCGTTTGCAGGGCACCGTAAACTTCCTTGAAAGACATCTTTTGGGGAACGCCGCCAATCGCTTCAAATTGTGCCTGCAAGACATCTGAAGACTGAATACGGAATTTCAGTCCTTCGGCATCAGATGGATTTATCAGCGGTTTTGTTGCCGACATCTGTTTCAAGCCGTTGTGCCAAAATGCCAGGCCCTTGAGACCACGCTTGACCATGGAATCTTTCATTGCCTGACCGGCATCTGAATTTTGGAACGCATCTACAGCGGCCATATTCTTGAACATGAATGGCAGATCAAAAAGTCGAAATTGTTTAGTATATTTCTCAAACTTTGAAAGCGACGGTGCTGCCAAATGAACATCACCCAGGAGAAGTGCTTCAAGAACCTTGTTGTCATCGTACAAGGTTGAATTTGGAAACACCTCCATACAGGCGGTTCCGTTCATTTCCGAATTCACACGCTCTGCCAGCAGACTCGCAGCAATTCCCTTTGGGTGTTTGTCCGTGTTGGTTACATGACTGAATTTGATAACCACTTCACCATCGTCACAATTGGCAAAGGATGTAGTTGTTGCCAAGGCGAGCACACTGGCAGCCATGGCGGCAATCTTGAATATATGCATGATTTTTCCTCCACTTGTGCACCTCCCAGTTCTGTCGCATAAGCGGATGGTGCGTGGGCTACATTAATGGCAAAGGGTGTGGCAAATCAATGTCCGAACAGTTTCGCCAATAGTCTTAGAGGTTTCAATTTTTCACAATGTTTGAGATTCGCTCTTCAGAAATGCTGATACGAACACTGGTTGTGCTTGGGTTGTTGATGGCTGTTAACGTCTGGAGCGTTTTGGCGAATGCGCAAGGAACACTGACAAAACCCAATATTGGATCGCCCGATGCTTCCACTGGGGAAGCGCAAGTCACTGCCGAAGTATCAGACGCCAATCAACTCGGCACGTGGAGTGGGTTTCTTGATTCGGCGAGTCAGGCGATCAAACGCGAAGGGGTAACCAGCGATGAACTGGATCGCTATTTTGGTGAATCTGTTCGTATTTTACTTGATGCCCGATCCAAGGTTTCAGAATTTGAACCTCAAGTTAACAAACTTACCCAGCAACTCGATGAAATTGGGCCTGCTCCGGCTGATGGGGAACCTGCCGAAGCGCTGGAAATAACAGACCGACGTGACGCGCTTTCGGCAAAGTTTGCCGAGGCTGATGCCAAGTTGAAAGAAGCCAGACTGGCAATCGTTCGCGCCAGTCAAATTCAGGAGGCTGTGGCTGCAAAACGTCGCGACAGATTTGTTCGTGCGCTTACCGCAAGATCAACGGAATCACACAGTTTTTCTTTTTGGGAGCGCTTTTTTACAGGTTTCACCGGCTTCTCAAAGGGGTTGGGGTTGCTGGCCAAGGATTCCTATGCTGCCGCGACATCGCTTGAAAGACTAACACCCTGGAAAAAAACCATTCTGCCGGCGGCATTGATTTCCTCGTTCCTTGTGCTGCTGTATTTTCGACGATGGCTTGGTCGGGTTTCAAGCAACCTTATCCCAAATGTAACTGACACCCGGCTTATCGTTCCGGTCCAGGCCTTCTTTGCATTTTGTCAAAATGGTGTGATTGGCGCGGCGATCCCGGTCGTCATTTACCAGTGCCTATTCAGGTTTGGTCTGCTGACTGAACGGCTTGAACTGCTTGTTCGCGAGATTGCAATATCGAGCAGCATTCTGATTGCGGCGACCAGTTTGATATTGGTTATTTTTTCACCAAATAACAGCAGGTTACGCATTGCTGATTTAAACGATTCAGCAGCCGACAATATTGTAAAGATACTGTTAGTCGGATTGTTTTTGACCGGGCTGGTCAGGGTTATCAACGTTGCTTCAATAATCCTTGTCTCGCCATTTGAAGTCAGCCTTGGCCTGTCGGTGGTTTTGGCAACAATTGTTGCAGTAACCGCGTTAATTGTTTTTTGGCAAGCTGCGAATGAACAACAGGAACAGGCGGCGTATCTCGACACTCAAAGCAAAATAATCAGGTGGCGATATCTGCGGATGTTTCTCTGGATTCTGGCCGTTGTAGTACTGATTGCTATTCCGGTTGGATACATAGCGCTTTCAGAATTTCTGGCACTGCAATTGATATTTGGCACAATGGTTGTGGCGGTTGCTTGGTTAACGCTTCGTGTACTGGACGCCTATCAGACCAGCGCGTACGATGAACAACAAACTGCTTCCGAAGGCATGGGCGACCAGTATTCCGGCTCTCCACAATTGGGCGTTATCGGGTTTGGCATCTCCAAACTTCTGGTTTATCTCGCCGCGCTTGTAATGCTTCTTCTGCCCTGGGGTTATAGGACCAGCGACTTTTTCGAATTGATCAGTCGGGCGTTTTTTGGATTTCAGATCGGTGGACTGAATTTTTCACTATCGACCCTGCTACTTGCTTTCACGCTGTTTGCAATTGGATACACCGTAACGGTTGCCCTTCGTAGCTGGCTAAATAACCGTTTTCTGCCCACTACCAGTCTTGATGCGGGTTTGAGTAACTCAATCTCGACAATATTTGGGTATCTCGGATTTATTCTCGCTGCTGTGTTGGCGATTACGGCAGCTGGATTTGATCTTACCAGCCTCGCATTTATTGCTGGCGCATTATCGCTTGGTGTTGGTTTTGGTCTTCAAAGCATCATCAACAATTTTGTCTCCGGTCTGATCCTGCTAACTGAACGTCCCATAACTGCTGGCGACTGGGTGGTAACGAAGGACGGTGAAGGAACAGTCAAACGAATTTCTGTCCGCTCTACAGAAATTGAAACCTTCGATCGCGCAACCGTTCTTGTTCCCAATTCAACGCTGATAACCGAGAGCGTTACCAACTGGACCCACGCAAACAAGATGGGACGAATTATCGTGCCAATCGGTGTCGGATATGATTCTGATCCCGACCAGGTAAGAGAAATTCTCATGCAGTGTGTAGAAGAAAATCCAGGGATCCTCAAGAAACCGGAACCGGTTGTCTATTTCATTGATTTTGGGGCTGATGCATTGATTTTTCAATTGCGGGCATTCCTTGCAGACATAAATTACTCACTTTCGGTTCAAAGTGAACTGCGCTTTGCAATTTTGCGAAAGCTGCGTGCCGCAAAAATAGAAATTCCATATCCACAACGCGACATTCACATAAAGTCGGGTTCACTGGAGAGTGCAAAACCCGCTACGGTGCGGCCACGGAAAGGTTCAACGACAAAAAAGAGCTAGTTGTATGTTTATCAGTGGAGGCAGCTACAAGGAAATCAAAGCCAGTTTCCAATGGAATATTCCCAATAATTTCAACATGGGAGTTGTTTGCTGTGACGATTGGGCCAGCAAGGAACCGGAACGGACTGCCCTGATCAAGTGGCGCGAGGGCAAGCCTCTTGAAACACATTCATACGGGCAACTGCGTGCCGAATCGAACCGGCTGGCAAATGCTCTATCTAAATTGGGTGTTAACTCAGGTGATCGGGTCGCGATCATTTTGCCGCAATGTTTTGAAACTGCAGTTGCCCATATTGCAATCTACAAGCTTGGCGCGATTGCCGTTCCCCTTGCCCGTTTGTTCGGCGTTGATGCCATAGAATATCGGTTGAACAATTCTGAAGCGGTTGCGGTGCTGACGGATGATGCCGGATCTGCAAAAGTCCTGGAAATCGCGGACAAGCTTGGACATCTCAAGCATCTGGTTACAACGGGTAATGGCAGGAGATCAGCGATCCGGTGGGAAAAGATCAAGCACGCGGCATCTGAGAAGTTTGAAGCTGCGCCCACGAGCCCTGATACAGCCGCCCTGATAATTTTTACATCCGGCACTACAGGTCCGCCGAAGGGCGCACTTCATGGTCACCGGGTACTGGCTGGACACATACCAGGCGTGCAAGTTCATCATGAATTTCTGCCACAAGCTGGAGATATTGGATGGACACCGGCGGATTGGGCCTGGGCAGGCGGCTTGCTGAATATCTTGATGCCTTGTCTGTTTCTCGGCGTACCAGTCGTTTTTGGCGGACTTGACCGATTTGATCCTGAGAAAGCCTTTCAGATTATTTCGGAAGCAAAAGTCACCAATGCATTTATCCCACCTACTGCACTTCGCCTGATGACAACCGTAGAAAATCCCGGCGCCCGGTTTGATCTGAAACTGCGGACCATTGGGTCGGGCGGTGAGAGCCTTGGAATTGAAACTTATGAATGGGCCAAAAAGGAACTTGGTCTGTGTATCAATGAGTTTTACGGACAAACTGAATGCAACTTGATCTTAAGCTCATTCGGCAAGCTTGGCGTTTCCAGACCGGGTACCATTGGTAAACCGGTTCCAGGTCATGAAGTTGCAGTAATCAACAAGGAGGGTCAGATTTGTGTACCCGGTGAAAGGGGTGAAATCGCTGTAAAGCGACCTGATCCGGTCATGTTCCTTGAGTACTGGCGCAATCCTGAAGCAACGGAAGAAAAATTTATTGGTGACTGGATGACTACCGGTGATCAGTGTGTTGTTGATGAAGATGGGTATTTTGTTTTTGTCGGACGTGATGATGACATTATCAGTTATGCAGGCTACCGGGTGGGGCCAGGTGAAATTGAGGACTGCCTTGTATCGCACCCATCCGTTAAATTTGCCGTCGCGGTCGGAAAACCGGACAAGCTTCGCGGCGAAATCATAAAAGCCTACATCGTTTTTGTTGATAATGTCGATGAAACCCCGGAGCTAATCGAAGAAATCCGTCTGCATGCCAAGAGCCGAATGTCGGCCAACATTTATCCGCGGGAAATAGAAGTTGTTGGTGAAATCCCGTTAACGACAACTGGCAAGATCATCCGCAGGGTATTCAGGGATCGCGCACGAGTAGAAGCGCAACGAGGCCCAAGCTAGATTGAGCGTGTACGCAAGATCATTTTCGCAAAAGTCGCTTTGCCACCTTTTTGAAATTTTGCCACCTTTCCAGAGATGATATCAGGCGGGTGGCTCTGGTTTTACCAGTGGGAGATAACCCAATTGCGATGCTTCCCATCTCTATGCGGTGAGGCCAGAAATTATTTGCGGTCTCGTTGTCTGATGCAGCCAGTGAATCAATCCCGGCAAAATCAGATTGTTGCAGCAATTCATGATTTACCTTGAGAATAAGATGCACTCCTACGGAATTTGCGCGGTAATTTTCATCATACGCCATCTTCCATGGATAGTGGTGTGGTCCGGAATTGAAAACGATCATTGAGGCGACGGCTTTTCCATTAAGGCGCAAAGAAAAAATTCTACAGCGGTTTTCATTTGCCATGTTGGCGATTGCCTGTCGGGCAAATGCTGCTGTTTTCTTGATCATCTGGAGAGACGTACCTTTGGCACCTTTCCATCCACTTGCTTCAAGCAGCAGGAATTCCTCGAAACGCAACATGATTTTTGAAAAGTCAGATGCAATTTCAAAGTCGACCTCACCATGCCCAAACAATCTCTCCAAGCCGCGACGCAGCCTGCGCCTGCGTTTGGCGCTTAAAAACTCTTGCTCAAAACTTTTCGATCCAATGGGATAAAGGGCAGCCCTTTCTTGCCTGCAACCCACCGTCATGCGATCCGCAATCTGATGTACATCTGTCAGGGATTTCACAAAGGTTGATTGGAGCTTGATGTTTTCAAACAGCAGCGTGGGCACAGCCTTGTCATTATCCTGTAACAGGCAATTGGCAAAGTTTCTGATGGTTTCTTCTGAATCTTCAGCGTCAAACAATGGGGTTGAATCCGGCGCATAAAAATTACTCCAGGCGCGCATACATGTTTGTGAAGGAAACCCACGGCGTTCTTTCAGCACCGGCATGAAAATCTTAAGTGTTTCAACGTTTCCTACCGTATTAGTAAGAACGAGATAATCAATTTCCTTGCCTGCGAGCCGTTCGGTTCCTGCTGAAAGAATTGGGAAATCGAAGAAGGGATTGGGGGGAATTGTCCGACCCGCAAGAGATTCAATCTGGGCGCAAAATTCTTTGTTATCCAGACTATCGATGAGACCCAGAGTCCACCTAGTGGAATTCATGTCGCCAATTTCAGCCAGCACGTAACCACCAGTGTTGAACAGCACGGAAGGTACCGGTTCGATCTTACCGGGTTTGATTTTCTGACGGTCAGCTTGCATCTGCCCGCCTTTCGGATTTGCTGTTGCCAGAACGCGCCGGTAAGATAAACGGATGCAACCCCAGGCAACGCCTTGCCATGGAATAAAGCGCGACACTTTCGAAAGTCAGGGCACAAGTTGTAGCGATCGCAGCGCCATGCAGCCCGTAGTGGGGAATCAGAGACAGGTTAAGGGCAACGTTTACAAACAGGGTTGCTGCGTACACTCCCGCACAAGATGTCTGGTTTCCCGACATTGTAAGCAGTGCTTCTGCAGGTCCGATGCTGGCACGAATGACAATTCCCAGTGCAAGTATCCATATCAGACTCTGCCCGGCAACATATTCGGGTCCAAAGAGCATCAGGAAAAACTTCCCAAAAACCATCATGAAGATCGCCAGCAGGAGAGAGGGCCAAAATGTCCAGGTGACGGTTTTCTGAACGAATACGTCGAAAGCCTGAATATCTCCAGCAGTGTGAAGGGCGGAGTATTGGTGGGATACAGCGGCGCGAACTGAAAAGTACACGAAATGGACAAGGGCCAACACTTTTGTGCTGGCATAGTAGATGGCTGTATCTTCGGGCCTGGTCATTATGCTGACGAACAAAATATCAACTGATGTCTGAAGGTAATAAAATCCTTCAACAAGGAACATCGGCAATGCGGTAAAGACCCAGTACTTGGCCCTGAATTTCGGTTTTCCGGTTGGCAGATACTTGAGCAATTTTTTGAAAACACAGAAAAACTGTCCAGCGCTTGTGAGATAACAAGCTATAATGGTTGACCACATCGCGGTATTTGCCGAGGCTGGATAACCCAACATCAACCCCACGCCAAGAATCAGGAGAATACTGACCGGACGGATGATGTAGGTTGGGACAAACGCAATGGCAGGCCAATTAAATGCCCGTCCCACCCCGTCCAGAACGCCGGGGGTTGATAGCATTGGAAGGCAGATTGCAGCCAGGTAGATCGGAACTACAAAGGGGTCGGCAACCAATTCAGGTCTGGCGTACAGGATCCAGGCACCCAAGGCAGCCAGAATTGTGGAGACCAGGAATGAAACCGACAGGCTGAAAACAATGATTCCGCGTTGCAAATCCGGTTGTTTGCGTTCACGATACTCCGCAATGAAGCGAATTGCTGCGGACGGAAATCCGGCACCGGACAGAGTGCCAAGGACCAGCACACAGGCCCATACGGCAACAAATACGCCGTATTCGAAGCTGCCTAGCCAACGCGCAAGCAATACCTGGGAAACAAAGGCAATCAGTGCTCCAGCAATTCTTACTGCAAACGCAAATGCCGCCAGTCGCTGCGACTGGCTTGCACTATCTGTGTCGGTAAGCAGGCGATCGACAACAGAGATTACAGGCGTAGCACGGCACGCCAGCCTGTCAGGCAAAAGCCTGCCTATTGCCTTGGTAAGTTTTGTCTCCACAACTACCCTCCGGAAGTGCGGAAAATACTACTCCAAAGCGTTTAACAAAGCGTTTGGCTTTGAAAATTTTGGTTAACCGCTGAATCCACCGGAATTCAGGAATTCTACCTCCGCAGGTGTAGTCTGTCGGTTCATAATTTCGTTTCGGTGTGGAAATCGACCAAATCGCTCAATAATATCTCGATGTGTCAATGCGGCTTTGAGTGAATTGGTGTCTGCATAAGTGTGCATCAAAACCACACTGCGTTCCTGATCTGCGATCCTTTCTGAATGCATAAAAGGCAAATAGAAGAAGTTGCGTAATCGCTGATCGCAGGATTTGTCAAAGTCCTTTTCCAAAGCTTCCCTTGCAATTTCAAGCGCTTGGTCATCCTGTTCAAAGCTCTTCGAACTTCCGCGAAACAGGTTGCGGGAAAATTGGTCCAGCAGGATCACCATTGCCAGCGCAGAATTTGCTTCACCCTGCCAACCTTGAAGTTCTCCCTGACAGGCAGCTTGGTGTAAATCTCCAAATTTAGTGGCAATCTCTCGGTCTGTTGTTTCATCTTTCGACCACCAGATCCTGGGGCCCTTTGAAAGCCAGAATTCCAGTATTTCAGATGCCTTTTCCATGTTTCACCAATTGTAACCGAATCCAAATCATTCTATGAAACCGGCAGTGTTTGAACAAGTATTTGAGTGTTGCAGTGGCAGATTTGGAAACGCCGGTACTCGACCTGAAGGGGTTAAAATGTCCATTGCCGGTTTTAAAGGCACGTAAAGCCATGATGCCCATGAAGTCCGGTGACAGGTTGTGGCTTGAAACGACCGATCCCCTGGCGGTTATTGATGTTCCAGCATTTTGCAATGAAAATGGGCATCAACTCTTGAAAACCGTGGAAGAAGGAAGCGGACACCGTTTTTTGTTGCAATGCGGTTAGTTTGTAAATCCTGGTGCGGATAAAGGATTGTCGAAGACTGCTTCTTTGTCTGGAGTATCCAGGTCCAAAGCTCCTATAACGCTATTAAAGCGTGTTTTTATTGAACGAACATCCATTTCCTTGACGATAACCACCAGTTGAGTTTGCCGCTCTTGGTCGTTTCGCCACGCATTCAAGTATTGGTCATCATGACGAAGATTGCCAGAAACCTGAAGAACAAGCGGTGTTTTCGGCATTTCTTTGGTCAGCACCAACCCTTTGATCCTTAAGAGATTGTTTCCACAAAATCCGGCAATCAAATCAATCAGTTTTTGTATCTCCGCTTTTGAGAGTGGGTTTTTTGTCCTCAGACATATCGATCGGTATTTTTTTGAATGGCCGATTGTAGCCTTTGGGAGATTTTTGAAGAGCCCTGCATCTTTCTCGGCGTTCAAAAGTCCTTGCCGCAATATCTCATCAGATTTCAAAATTGTTGCTGATGGATTGATTGCCGCAATGGCTGAGCGGGCATTGCTCATCGCATCACTATATTCTGCATCATCAAGCAAATCAGTCTTGGTGAACACAACGGTATCTGCAACAGCGATTTGACGGATTGCTTCATCATGCTCATTCAGGATGCATTGGCCCCGCGTGACGTCGTAGGTCGCAAGGGCTGAAGACAATATGTAATGATCTGAAATTTCTGGATGACCAGCGAGAGCCTGCATGATTGGCACAGGATCCGCGATACCCGTAGTTTCAATGAAAATGCGATTAAATTTTCGCTCTCGCAGTTCCAGCAACGTATCCAGTAAATCACCACGAATGCTGCAGCAAAGGCAACCGTTAGCGAGTTCAATTACCGTGTCTGTGCTGCTCTCGACAAGCAGGTGATCAAGCGAAATTTCACCGAATTCATTGACGATCACCAAGGAATTGGCGAACTCAGTGCGCTTCAGGAGGTGGTTCAGGAAAGTGGTTTTACCGGACCCCAAGAAACCTGAAAGGATATGAACCGGCTTGGCTTTCCTCGGTAAGGTCATCAGCGTGGTCTTGGGGTTGGAACCGGGATGTAACCGCTCCCCTGTTCTGCAGTTTGTTCTGCAATTCCGGCCAATCTGACGGAAGCATATCCCGGGCTTTTGACGGGGACAGGTAGCTTTCCCTTCAAGACGAATGCCGCACTCATGAAGGCGTCGCTGGGGCCAGCATCAATACCGCCAATTTTTATCGGCAATACATCACCGGCAATTTTTTCTGCCTGCAAGTATGTGGATTTTATAACGGCTTTCCCACCAGCTGGATCATAGCGCGCTGCACGCGCTTTTTCTGTACACAGGATAGGGCGCATGTTTACCGGAGCAGCAGATGCGGTGGAACTGGGTTGTGCGAATACCGAACCATTGCCCTTATACTTTTCTGAGAAACCTTCACTCAAAAGTTTTGCGGCACTAACCGCCCGATCACCCTGTGAACTGGTTCCCAGTAAGACGGCAATAAGCGATCGTCCGTTGCGGGTTGCGCTGGCAACCAGATTAAATCCGGCGGCACATACAAAGCCGGTTTTCATTCCTGTAGTTCCAGCAAAATGCTGAAGCAGCAGATTGTAAGAGTAATGTGTTTTGGTTGGTGTGCGAATGGCAATTGAACTGAACAATGGCGCATACTGCGGAAACTCTTTCAGAATTGTCATGGAAAGCAACGACATGTCACGGGCAGAACTGAACTGGCCCGTGTTGTGTAATCCGTTTGGATTGGCAAACCTGGTATTGGTAAGGCCAAGTCTTTGAGATTCAAAATTCATTCGCTCCACGAAGTCCTCTACGGTGCCGGCGACTGCTTCGGCCAGTGCTATTGAAACGTCATTGGCGCTCTTAACAATGATTATCTTAAGGGCGGTATCAACACGAAGTTGAATACCCTTTTTATATCCCATACGGCTTGGTGGCTGACGTATTGCATTGTGGGATATTGTTACCGGAGAGCCATTTTCAAGTTCGCCGTTCTGGACCGCTCGAAAGGTTACGTAGGCCGTCATCAACTTGGTAAGGGATGCAGGATACCAGCGATGATTGGCGTCCTTCTCAGCCAGAATTTCACCACTTGAAGCATCAATCAATATAAAGGGCTGGCTTGCCGCCCCATGTGTTGGCAATACAAGCACCAGCCATACAAGTAGTGTCATAAACCCGTTGCGGTTCATTTTAAGCCTGCTCAAGATCACGATTGCAAATTCCGGTTTGTAATTGGCAAGAAAATCCGCCACCATCGTAATTCAACTCTGTAGTCTGTATGAGGATGATAATGCCCGTAGTCAACCAAATGGCCGAGCTGCAAGATGAAATTACCGAGTGGCGCCGCACCATTCATGCAAATCCGGAGCTGAACTACGATGTCCACGAAACAGCCACCTTGGTTGCAACCAAGCTCGAAGAATTCGGTTGCGATGAGATTGTCACTGGTGTTGGCCGAACCGGTGTCGTCGGCGTCATTCACGGCAAGGATCAGTCATCTGGCAAGGTAGTTGGCATGCGGGCTGACATGGATGCGCTCCCGATTACTGAAGCCACAGGAAAGCCCTATGCCTCAAGAAATTCCGGGCTGATGCATGCATGCGGCCATGACGGGCATACGGCGATGTTGCTGGGTGCTGCAAAGTATCTAAGCGAAACCCGAAATTTTGATGGAACCACGGTGGTTATTTTTCAGCCTGCAGAAGAAGGTGGTGCTGGTGGTCGTGCTATGGTTGAAGACGGTCTTATGGAGCGATTCAACATTCAGGAGGTTTACGGACTGCACAATTACCCTGGCATGCCGGTAGGAGAATTTGCCATTAGATCAGGTCCGGTGATGGCTTCAACCGATGAATTTTTTATCACGGTTAAAGGTAAGGGTTCTCATGCTGCATGGCCACATTTAGGCGTTGACCCTGTTATGATCGCTGCGCAGGTGATTACGGGTTTGCAGACGATTGTTTCCCGCAATACCGACCCACTGGATCAACTGGTGATTTCCATTACGATGATGGAGGCGGGGACCGCTACCAACATAATTCCTGATACTGCCAAACTTTCGGGAACAATCCGCAGCCTCAACCCTGAAACTCGTAATGATACAATTGAGCGCGTTGAGAAAATGGCGAGAGCAATTTGTGAAAGTTATGGTGCTGATGCTTCCATAAAAATGGTTAGCGGCTATCCTCCAACGGTCAATCATGAAATTCAAACCGGGCAGGCCAAGGCAATTGCCGAACAGGTTGCCGGAGAAGACCGCGTGGACGGGAATGTGAGTCCGGTTATGGGAGGTGAGGATTTTGCCTACATGATGAATGCGAGACCTGGCGCTTTTATCTTTATGGGTAACGGAGAAACGGCAAGCCTGCATCATGCGGAGTATGATTTTAATGATGAAGCCATTCCTTACGGAACCTCATATTGGATACGAATGGCGGAAACCTTGATGCCGGCCTAATCCGGCTTTTCTTGTATTTCGTTGTGATCCAAATTCGGCTATAACGTCTTCAAATTTCAGTCAATTGTTGCGCAAAAGCATCAACTTAAGGGAAATTGGCCGGGAACCTTCGAATATTTGGGTAATGATTGTCTTATTGTTTGACTCTTGCACCCAACAGCAAGATATTCGGGCCAGAAATTTCGGTACCGATAAATTGCACATATCAATGGTCAATATGTTGAAACTTCTTGGAAATTTCCGCGAATTGCGCGTTTTTTGCGGATTGCTCGGAGCAGTTTTATTGCTTCCCGGCATCATTGGCGCGTCGGTGAGCCCGGTATCTGCCCAAGAAATTACATTCGAAGAAATTCTGCACAACCCAAATGATATTCAGTTGAATTTGGAGTATGCGCGGCAGGAAGTCGCCAGCGGTCGCTTGCAACAAGCCGCTTCCGCCCTTGAACGAATACTTTTGCAAAAACCTAACTGGGATTCAGTTAGGCTGTTTTACGGTATTGTTTTGTATCGACTTGGGGACATGCAGGGCGCAGAACGGGAATTGACCCTCCTGGAGGGACGCGGATTATCACCATCTCAGGAAAAGGACCGGATCAAGTATTTGGCGCGCACCCGGCATGAAAATTCTGATACAAGAATTTCTTCCCAAATCACCGTTGGAGGTCGACTGGACACCAATCCCGGTCGAATTTCGAGCGATCCCGCCTTTCAAACACCGGGCCTCGATGAAGAAGATGATGTTGCAGTGACTGCTTCCACGCAGTTCAGGGTGGAGTCGAACATTCCTACCGGCCAGGGAGATTACTGGTTTTTCCAGTCAAATTCCAATATAACGGAATTCAAGGATACGGAAAATGCTGACCTGTTTTTGTCCAAGGTTCAGACAGGATTTGCGTTTCACGGCAAAGACGTAAAATTCGTTCCATACGCCTTTTTCGGAAAGTCGCTGCTTCAACATGAAAACTTTCGCAACAGCTGGGGAGCAGGTGCGAGGGGCTATTGGGCGATTAATCCTCAGATAGAATTGTTTGCGGCGGGTGAATATGCCGACCAGAATTACCACCTTACCTCATTCAGCCCCGTGGGCAGTCAACGTGATGGAACAAAGGTAACTGGACGAGGTGGAATAATCTGGCGACCCACAGACTCGCAGAAATTTACCTTCGAAGGGAAGGTTTCGCGTAAAGACGCAAGTTTTGACGGGTTTTCTTACGATCATTATTCGATCGAGGTGAAATCACTCACGCTTTTTGGAGAAGGTCGGTTTTTGACTCTGACAGCCCACCATTCAGATACGCAATATGATCAACCGGATTTGTTCAATTCATTCAGTATTACCCGTCAGGATGATCGACTGTATGCCCGAGCAGCGGTCGGAGCACCTTTACAAACTCTGCTTCCGGATTTTGAATTGCCGGAGTTGCTGGAGGATATTGTTGCGCAGGTTGGCGTGAACTGGACCAAACAAGATTCTACGATCAATACACTGGATATTGAAAATCTGTCCGGCGACATCATGTTCACAAAGCGGATTGAGTACTAGGGAAACTGGAAGCGAAATGATGAGCACAAAATTCCCTGACCACAGGAAAAAAGATTTCCGGATGCCGTTGTATCGGCGGCATGTGACGGTTTTGGCATTGTCTACAGCGCTGTGCCTGTCGGCACCTGGGCCATGGAACTCTTTTACGGGTGTTGCGATGGCAGCTCCGGTTATCGGAACAAGTGCTGCGGTAAAGGGAAGGGTTTTTGTGACGACTGACGGAGCCGAAAGAAAGGCTCAAGTCAGCGATTCAATCCGCTTGGAAGATACGGTTCTAACCAAGCAGGATAGCGCATTGCAGATATTGCTGCTTGATCAGACCACGATCACGGTCGGGCAGAACTGCGAACTGGTGATTGACCGGTTTGTTTATGATCCGGCGACATCGGTCGGCGAAATCAGTGCCAGTGTAGCCAAGGGGGCGTTCCGCTTCATGAGTGGCTTGATCGGCAAGGCCAACCCTACCAATGCCACCATCAATACACCCGCCGCGACGGTCGGTATTCGGGGAACGTTTTTTGAAGGCGTAGTTGGAATTGATGCGTTGAATTTGGCGCAACTAGCCGGACTGGATACCAGTGGTGCCAATCCGAATACTGCTTTGTTGGCCATTTTGCGCGGTCCGGGCAGAATGGGAAACACACTTGATCAGACTGGCACAATTGATGTTTCTACAGAAGGTGGTTCGAGTACAATTCATCAGCCCAACTATGCTGTATTTGCACCCGGGAACGGGCTGCCTCCATCTGCTCCGTTTCCAATTACTGAAGCGATGCTGGCCTATCTCAATTTCTTTTTGCGTTCGACGCCAAATGGCGAAAGTGAAAATCCATTGGGAATTCAGACGACCGGGTCTCAGGAATCCGGGCAGGATCAGTTTGAAACTCCGCAACCAAATCTGGATGAAATCATAGAAGATCTCGAGGATGGAATTCTTGATCCGATTGTAGATGAATTCTGCAATACAAGGTACAAGTTCTGTTAGATCGCCATACATCTAACGCGTGATGATGTATTGTTCACAGAGTTTCCAGTTGACTGAATGAGTTTAAAATCACCGCCACATGCGGCTCTATGCTGGGAGTATGGTGCCGGACTTGGGCATATTGCTACGCTGAAAACAATAGCTTTTGGTTTAAGAAGCGCAGGTTGGAAAACAACGCTTGCTGGCCCAATACAAGCAATGGATTTTGTTTCGCAATCATTTGACAGATTTGAGCCTGTACCAGGGCCAAAAGATGTAGGGATTGCACTGCAAGAACCCCCCGGCGAAAAGGTTGCTTCCTTCAAACACGCGGTTTGGGATTTTGGTTTTCATTCGAGCCGGTATGTTTTTACCCGGTTGCAATTATGGCGACAGCTGTTTGAGAAGATAAAACCAGACCTTGTGATTGCCGACTACTCGCCAAACCCTTTGATAGCTGCAAAGGGCCGGATACCAACGATTGCTACCGGCAATGGCTACTCCTTGCCGCCTACAGATCTGAAGAAATTTCCACGATACCACAAGGTGCCGGACTTCATTGAAGAAAGCAGTTTGTTGGCTTCAATCAACGAAGGCATTTCTCTGGCAGGTGGAAAGAATATCAAACATCTTCCGCAGATATTTGATGCCGATTTTCTGGCCTGCATTACGCTGGAAATTCTGGACCCTTATCATTTGGTCCGCTCTCAGCCCGTGTTGGGACCCTTGTTCATGGGTGCAATTCCGAAATGTAACCTAATTGCAAAACAGAATGTGATTTTTACCTACCTTACTCATTGCAAGCCAGATGTTCTTCGGGCAGTCACTGAGGCACTGGTCAAGCTGGAAAGGCCAGTAGATCTTTTCTCGTTGCAACAAGATGAAATTGACACTCGGCTTGTCGCGGGCAGCCAGGTACGTATATTGAATAGCCCAGTACCGCTAGCTCGAATAATCAGCGATTATGGGTTGGTGGTTCATCTCGGTGGACATATGATGCTAACCGAAATGTTGGTGGCGGGTATGCCTCAAGTATTGCTTACGATCGATATCGAAAAGGTGTTGTTTGCCACTCAACTTGCCAGAAAAAATCTTGCAGTTGTGCACCGAATTGATCGGGACTACGATACATCTGCGATTGCGGAAACGATTACCAGTGCTTTCCAGGGAGATTTGCGGTCCCATGCGCAGCAATTTTCAAACCTGCACCCGTCTGAATGCCATACCGCTGCATTAAACCAGATCATCGATAATGCAAAAGCGCTGGTTTCTTAGCGTACAACACCATCCAATTTTGACATTGGTTTTACGAACGGCAGGAATGCTCGAATTAGACGGCTGTCCTTTCGTTCCTTCAAGAAGACCACTGATTCATCCATGGTCAGATTTGCACCTTTAATCCGAATTTTCACAAATGATGGGTCATTGCCAAACTCAGCCTCCGAAACAATACCGACACCGCCGCCATGCCGGACAATATCACGTACTGCTTCTCGACCTTCTGCCTCAATATGAGCGCTTAATTCAATATTCCTGGATGCAGCATGATCCAAAAGTTTCGCGCGTGTTTTTGAGCCCTTTTCACGAAGCACCAAAGGCATGTTGGCCAATTGTTGCAGTGTAACAGCATTACTTTTTGCGTGGATACTTCCCTTTGGAGCAAATGCGATTATCGAAGTTGAACTCAGTGGTAATATTTCGAATTCACGACTTTCAGATACGTCCCCCATCACACCAATATCAGCACGATAGCTGTAGAGGCTTTCGAGTACCTGAGCAGTATTGCCGCCATGTATTGACACAAAGACTTCAGGATATTTTTTCCGAAAAGGACCCAGAATGTGAAGGATATGATGAGTTGAATCGGCAATGATGTTTAAACGACCGGTTTTGAGGGTTCGTTCTGCATTCAGGAATTCGGAGGCTTTTTCCTCTATTTCGAACATACGATGTGTGAACTCCAGAAGTTTTTCTCCATGCTCGGTTAAGGTTACCTGTTTTTTGGTTCGATCAAACAAGCGGACATCATAATCGGATTCGAGTTTTCGAACCTGGTCAGATATGGCAGGTTGGGTAAGATGGAGCTTTTCTGCGGCACGAGAGAAGCCGCCGTGAACGGCAACATTATGAAAGGCTCTCAATTGAACGTAACGCATGGCGTAATTTGTAATCTATAATTCAAACAGATACTATAATAAAAACTATCGTTTTGATTGATGGCATAATATCGCGAGATAATAGATAGTCTTGGTAATGACTCACACTTGGGTTCTTAGTGCTGCTACTAACAGAATCACAAGTGAGTTTGTGGTGCAGGTTTTGTTACTATGCGCACCATCCAATTTTGATTGAACACAAGGAGAGATAATGCAGCTCTATATATTCGCGCTGCATCTGACGGCTGCTGTAATCTTGCTGCTGTATTCCACACGAATGGTGCGAACCGGTGTTGAACGGGCGCTTGGTGCATCGTTGCGCAATCTGTTCATGCGGACCCGTCAAGGGATCTTACCAAACATTTTTGGCGGGATATTGGGTGCTGTCCTTCTGCAAAGTTCCACGGCGGTCGCCCTGCTGGTTTCCGGGTTTGCCGCAACAGGTGTCATGGGTGTCACAGGCTCCCTTGCTGTAGTTCTCGGTGCAGATTTTGGCACTGCGATAGTCGTTCAGTTTTTGAGTTTGAAATTGACCGGACTTATTCCTGTGTTACTGGCCATCGGTGGCATATTGTTCCTCAAGTTCGAAGGTCGCACGACAAAGCAAGTTGGGCGGATCTTGATGGGGGTCGGCTTCATTCTGCTATCCTTGAAAATGATTGGTGATGCAACTACGCCAATACGTGAAAGTACCTTCCTGCCGGCGATTGTAAGCTATCTCAGCGAAGATGCCTTTAGTGCATTTCTGGGGGGTGCTGCACTTACGTTTCTTTTTCATTCCAGCGTTGCTGCAGTTCTACTTTTTGCAACATTTTGTGCGTTAGGTGTTTTGCCAATTGTAGCTGGTATATCGCTGGTGTTGGGAGCGAATGTAGGCGGTGGATTAATTGCCGTTTGGCTAACCCGAACGTCTCACATAAAGGCTCGCCGGATAACGACCGGAAATTTAATCATTCGGACCGGGGGTGCGGTTGCAGCGCTTATTGCTCTGCAATTTTATGATCTTCCCTATGAGGAATTTGGTAAAACTGCTGAACGACAACTTGTGAACTTTCACTTCTTATTCAACGCAGCTCTCGTTGTCGTGTTTTTGCCACTGGTTATCCCGATCGCCAATTTCGTGAAAAAACTGATTGTTGATACGGAAGACGACAATGGAACACTGGTGCGCATGAGCGCGCTCAATCGGGATGTCATTGATCGGCCTAATTTGGCACTTGCCAGTGTTACCCGCGAACTCTTGAGGATGAGCGAATTGATTGATGTGATGTTCAAGCCGGTGATGGACATGTTCGTTGTGTCAAACCAGAAGGAAATGGAACGCATTCGCAAGATGGATAAGGACATCAACCAGATCCATACAGATATCAAGCTGTACATAGCTGAGCTGAACAAAGATGGATTACTTGCCGATCACGCCCAGCGCGCATTGCAGCTCAGTAACTTTGCAATAAGCCTTGAACGGGTTGGCGATCTTATCACCAAGGATTTGCTTAGACTTGCTTCGGAAGTTCATGAGAAGCGCCTGAGCTTTTCAGAGGAGGGTTGGGGTGAGCTAACCAGCCTGCATGATCGCGTAACCACAAACATTCAGTTGGCTTTGAATGTGCTGGTGTCAGAAGATCTGGATTCAGCCCGGCAACTTGTGAAAGAGAAGAAAATCATGCGTGATCTTGAGCAGGCAAGCCATGACAAACATCTTGATAGGTTGGGGCGCGGTGCCCGAGATAGTATCACTACCAGCGACATTCACCTGGAAACGGTTAGGGCACTCAAGGAAATCAATTCGCGCTTTAGTGCGTTTGCTTACCCAATTTTGGAAAAGTACGGTGAATTACTCGATAGCCGGGTAGCAAATGATGAATCCAATCCATCTTGAAAACTTATGTATCGATATAAATTATCGATTTTTCATATACAACAGCAACGCCTAAAGATGAATGCAGATTTTATTAGTCACGGGAGTTCTGTTAGATGACTGCTCAACGGGAAAACCAGGTGTTCGACATGATAGAAGCGCCGAGGTTGGGTGAGCCATATCTACTTACGCCAGGGCCGTTAACAACCGCATACGGCGTCAAGGAAGCCATGCTCCGGGACTGGGGTTCCAGAGATGGAGACTTCATTGCCATGACTGCCGAAATGCGTGAGCGAGTCCTTGAAATTTCAGGCCTGAGTGCACCGGAGTATGATTGCGTTCCGATGCAGGGAAGTGGAACCTTTGCAGTCGAAGCCATGCTGGGTTCATTTCTTCCACGTGATGGAAAGGCTTTGGTGTTGGCCAATGGCGCCTATGGTCTTCGCATTGGAAAAATCCTGGAGCGCATAGGTCGCGACCACACTTTGATTGACAAGGGCGACTACCTGCCGCCAAGGGGTGAGGAAGTGACAGCGGCGATTGCTGCTGATCCCAAGATTACTTACGTAGTGGTTGTTCATTGTGAAACCAGTTCTGGCATTCTCAATCCAATTGAGGAAATTGCCGAGGCAACAAAAGCGGCTGGATGCAAATTGTTTATTGATGCGATGAGCGCTTTTGGAGCAATTCCAATTGATCTTGAGCGCGTTCACTATGCTGCACTTGCCGCTTCTTCGAACAAGTGTATTGAGGGTGTTCCCGGGATCGGATTTGTCGTTGCAGAAACATCGGAACTGGAAGCAGCCAAAGGTAACTGTCATTCGTTGAGCCTTGATTTGCATGATCAATGGATCGGTCTGAACAAGGATGGCCAGTGGCGATTTACACCACCTACACATGTGCTTGCCGCATTTGTTGAGGCGTTACGTCGGCACGCGGCACAGGGTGGAGTCGTTGCAAGAGGAGCACGTTACACTCGTAACCGCGATGTGCTGGTTGAAGGCATGCGCGCACTGGGATTTGAAACGCTGCTCAGTGAACACTGGCTTTCCCCAATCATCATCACATTTTTCTATCCGGCTGATCCAGCTTTCGACTTTAACCGGTTTTACGACCTCATCCGGGAGCGCAACATTGTGATTTACCCTGGGAAACTGACTGTAGCGGACAGTTTTCGTATCGGCTGCATTGGGCAACTTGGTGAGAATGTCATGCGGGAGGTTATAGCCGCCTCTGCAGAAGCGCTGAATGAAATGGGTATTAAAGATGCTGCTCCTACGGAAGAGGCATTGGCTGAGCGGAAAAAATTATCCGCATAAATTCCACAAAGCTTGTTACAAATTAATACGGAACAAAATTATGAACGATATGTCTCCCACTCAAATCACCGTAAACGACCGTACCTATGCCGATCCCAAGGTATGTGCCATAGCTATCTGTCTTGATGGCTGCGAACCTGCTTATCTGGATGAAGCGATTGCCGCTGGATTGATGCCAACGCTTGATCGCATCCGTAAAACGGGCACAGATCGAATGGCCCACAGTGTCATTCCAAGTTTTACAAATCCAAATAATATGTCGATTGCGACTGGTCGACCTCCGGCAATTCACGGAATTTGCGGGAATTTCCTTTTTGATCCCGACACCGGTGAAGAAGTGATGATGAATGACCCCAAATTCCTCAGGGTCTCAACAATTTTCAAGGCTTTTTTCGATGCTGGAAAGAAAGTTGCAGTTGTAACCGCGAAAGACAAGCTTCGCGCACTCCTGGGGCACGGTCTGAGGTTTGATGACGGTCGCGCAATCTGTTTTTCTGCGGAAAAGTCTGACACTACCACCATAGAAGAACACGGCATAGTGGATGGCTCAACATGGACCGATATGCCGGTGCCAGAAGTCTATTCAGCGGAACTTTCCGAGTTTGTATTCAAGGCTGGTGTAAAGCTCCTGAAAGAATTCAAGCCGGACATGATGTACCTTACCACCACAGACTATGTGCAGCACAAATATGCTCCTGGCATAAAAGAGGCGAACGATTTTTATGAGATGTTTGACAAGTATCTCACGGAGCTCGATGAGCTTGGAGCTGCAATCGTCGTAACTGCGGATCATGGCATGAAGCCAAAACATCATTCAGATGGATCGCCGGCTGTGATTTATGTGCAAGACTTGCTGGATGAATGGCTTGGCAAAGATGCTGCGCGTGTAATCCTTCCAATCACGGATCCTTATGTGGTTCATCACGGGGCTCTGGGCTCTTTTGGCACAGCTTATCTACCAGATGGAACCAACCGGGAAGATATCATCAATCGCCTTTCAGCAATTGATGACATTACTCTGGTGGTTGGAAATGAAGAAGCCTGCGAACGCTTTGAACTTCCGGCTGATCGTATTGGTGATATCGTCGTTATCTCCGGTGAGAACATGACGGTTGGGACCAGTGAGCATCGCCATGATTTGGCGGCCCTCAACGAACCGCTTCGTTCTCACGGCGGTCTGACCGAACAGGAAGTTCCATTCATTGTAAACCGCGTAATGGAAGACTTGCCTAACGCCCCGGAACTCAGAAATTTTGATGCATTTTTCTACGCGACCAAAGCAGCCGCTATGCAAACCAGTTCATAATCGGAATTAAAATATGAACCAGATTTCCCAAACAGTTCGTCATGAGGCCATGCGAATTGGTGGTGAGAAAGTCACCACCGATGATGTTGTAGAGGTTCTATACCCCTATAATGATCAGGTCATTGGCACGGTACCCGCAGGTTCAGCAGAGCATGCGAAACGAGCCTTTGAAATTGCTGCCAATTACAAGCCCAATCTAACGCGTTATGAGCGATCGCAGATACTTTCAAAAGCTGCCCAAATTATAGTTGAGCGTCGGGAGGAGATTGCCCACTGGCTGACACTGGAACTTGGTATTTGCAACCAGCATGCACTCTACGAAGCTGGTCGTTCGTTTGATGTGTTTACTTTTGCCGGGCAGCTTGCACTAAGGGACGATGGTGAGATTTTTTCTTGTGATCTCACGCCGCATGGCAAGGATCGCAAAATCTACACCATGCGCGAGCCGGTCAACACGATTTCAGCAATTACTCCGTTCAACCATCCGCTCAATATGGTGGCGCACAAAATTGCCCCATCGATTGCGACCAACAATTGCATGGTCTGCAAACCAACCGAATTGACACCACTCACTGCGATTACACTTGCTGACATTCTCTATGAAGCAGGATTGCCGCCAGAGATGTTTCAGATTGTAACTGGCTGGCCAAAGGATATTGGCGATGAAATGATCACCAATGAAAACATTGATATCATTACCTTTACGGGCGGTGTACCGGTTGGCAAGATGATTGCTGAAAAGGCCGGTTATAAACGCTCTGCCCTTGAACTGGGCGGTAACGATCCGCTCATCATTTTGAATGATCTGTCGGATGCAGATCTGGAAAAGGCAGCCACCATCGCAGTTGCCGGTGCAACGGGTAACTCGGGTCAACGGTGCACGGCTATCAAGCGTATCTTGGTGCAGAATTCCGTAGCCGAAAAGATAGTTCCGCTAATTACAGAAAAAGCGACGGCCATCAAATTTGGCGATCCGCAAGATCCTGAAACACAGCTTGGTTGTGTCATTCATTCCAAGGCCGCAGAGATTTTTGAAAACCGGGTCTTCGATGCAGAGAAGCAGGGTGCCAAAATCCTGTACCACCCCGGTCGTCAGGGTGCATTGCTACCTCCAATTGTTGTCGATCATGTGCCCCATGAAAGCGAGTTGGTGATGGAAGAAACTTTTGGGCCGATTGTCCCGATCATCAGGGTTCCCGACAATGACGAAGAAGTTATGGCAATCTCCAATTCAACAGTGTTTGGTCTTTCTGCTGGTGTTTGCACCAATGACTTTAACCGCATGACCGCTTACATCAAGGGGCTCAATGTCGGAACAGTCAACATATGGGAACAGCCAGGATATCGTATTGAAATGTCTCCGTTTGGCGGGATCAAGGATTCAGGCAATGGTGTAAAGGAGGGAGTTCAGGAAGCGATGAAATTCTTCACCAACGTCAAAACCTACTCGCTACCATGGCCACGATGAAATAGTGGGAATAGCTGGAATAATCCATGGCGCCTAAAATTATTCATACGGAAGGTGAATCGAACATTTCCACTGAACGCCAAGCCTGGAACAGCAAACACCCTGACGCAAAGACACGTGACTTGCTTGAGCGTGATGCAAGCGCGTTCCTGCATCAAAGCCTTTCTTCGCCCTGCGTCTCAACTATCGCCAGGGCTGAGGGAATCTGGATTGAGGATACTGCTGGTCGGCGCTACATGGATTTTCATGGAAACTCCGTGCACCATATCGGCTACGCCCACCCCCGATTGATTGAAGCTATCAAGGCACAACTGGATGAGTTGAGCTTCTCACCGCGGCGTTTTACCAATGACACATCGGTTAGACTGGCAGAGAAGCTTGGAGAAATTTCTCCGGGAGATTTAAACAAGGTTCTTTTTACCACTGGCGGGTCAGATGCAAATGAAGTTGCGTTGAAAATCGTCCGCGCAGCGACTGGAAGATTCAAGACATTGAGCTTCTGGGATTCGTTTCACGGCGCCGGATTTGGTGCTGCAAGTGTCGGCGGGGAGGCTACTTTTCGTTCCCATCAGGCTGGACCGCTATTGCCGGGAACCGAACATGTTGCACCGTTTAATTGCTATCATTGCGCTTATGGACATTCAGGACCGGAAAATTGCGGACTTGCCTGTGCCAAGATGGTCGAGTTTGTTCTCGAACGGGAAGGGGATGTGGCAGCAGTGATCGCCGAACCAATGCGGGCGGTACCGGTAGTGCCACCACCGGGATACTGGAAAACAGTGCAAGAAGCTTGTCACCGGCATGGTGCACTGTTGATTATGGATGAAATTCCAACAGGACTTGGCAAGACCGGCCGGATGTTTGCGTTCGAACATGATGACATAATTCCTGACATTGTAACTTTGGGGAAATCGTTGGGCGGCGGAATATTGCCAATTGCGGCAGTAATTGCCCGACGCGATCTGGATGTATGCGGAGATTTTGCGATTGGCCACTACACCCATGAGAAAAATCCAGTTACCGCGCGCGCAGCTCTTACAACTCTCGATATCATTGAAGAAGAAGGGCTGGTTGAACAGTCTGCTGAACATGGTGCAAGAGCATTGTCCCGGCTTGGTGAATACAAAGCCAAATGCTCTGCAATCGGCGATGTTCGTGGTCGCGGCCTGATGTTTGGAATTGAGTTGGTCAAGGATTGCGACAGCAGGGAACCAAATCGCGAATTGGCTGAGCGTGTCTACTATCGCTGCCTTGAGAACGGGTTGAGTTTCAAGATCAGTGGTGGAAACGTTCTGACTTTGTCTCCTCCACTTACCATTGCAGAAGAAGATCTGGAAAATGCGCTCTCAATTGTTGAAGCAGCAATTAGTGGTGAAATGGCCGTTTGATGAAAAAACCGAAGATCATCCGCACTGACTGCGAAATAGAGTGTGAGGGTATAGATCAGGTACTTCGCGAAATGGGCGCGCATCTTGTTCTTCTGCCAGAAGATACCAGCGAAGATGATTTGGTGAAAGAAGTTAAAGACGCTAACCTCATTTTGATGTGCTACGCGCCGATAACCGAACGCATTATAAATTCAGCCGAACGGTTAATGGGTATTGTCAAATATGGGGTCGGTATCGACGCCATCGATATTTCAGCCGCAAAGGCCAAAGGTATTCCGGTTGTAAACGTGCCGGAATATGCGGAAGAAACGGTCGCCGAAGGTGCTTTTGCATTGATGATGGCACTCGCAAAACGGCTGATGCCGGTGCATGCTGCTATGCAGAAATCCGGTTGGATATGGCCGCGCGAGAATTGGACCGGCACAGACATAGCCGATAAAACCGTAGGAATTGTTGGTTTCGGGAGAATTGGTCGAAGTTTCGCCCGAATGGCAGGTGCCGGATTTCGCGCCAGGGTGATCGTTTATGATCCAGGAAAATCAACCGAAGAGATGCAGGAAGCCGGTGTTGAGAAATGTGAGAATTTGCATGATCTTCTTGGTCAAAGCGATTTTGTCTCACTGCACTGTGTATTAAATTCGGAAACAAGGGGAATCATTGGTGCAACCGAATTGCGCCTAATGAAGCCGACAGCCTTCCTCATAAATTCCTCTCGCGGAGCGCTGATAGATGAGATGGCGCTGCTTGCGGCCCTGAAGGAAAACAGAATTGCCGGGGCGGGTCTTGATGTTTTCAGTCAGGAACCGCTCAACAGGCAAGATCACCCCCTGCGGGAACTCTTTGAGATGGACAATGTAATCCTTTCCCCACACCTGACCTTCTTTACCCAAGAAGCCATGAAACGCCTTGAAGAAGATACGCTGGCGCGTTGTTTCGAGATTCTTGGGGGCAAGGCGGTTTTGGTAAAATCGAACGACCCGAGATTGATTTCTCAAAAAGATGGTGTTCGTTTTTCTTGAATGTTCAGAAGACCTAAAAATGGTGCTCCCATCGTTGTGGTTTTTTTCATTCCCATCAAAGGATTTACCTTGTCGCGCCTCTTGTTCGGTTGAGCTTTGTTTTGTTTCCACTCGGCCTGTCGGCCGATGTCTGTTCGCGCGCTGGCGCATCGGCTTTGTGCTTAAGATGCTCGGCGGACAAGCCTGTACCGGATTCACCTGCGTAGACTGATTAACAAAATTCAATATCCATTTTTCTCGCAAGGCCAATTATTGCCGCCAGCAACAACACTTATTCCAAGCTTCCACCAAATCTACGATTGCAAACCTAGATCTTGCTTCCCAATCCGTAACGTATCTGTAGTCTGTCCATGGCAGATGGCATGAATTCCTGTTCCAACGGGCAGTATTTCTGCTCACATCCATGTTGCCTCCGGCATTCATTTTCAGAGGATGAAATCTTTACAGTTTGATCTATCTCTGCGCAGTACCTCGTTCCCAAGCTCATGTTGCAACTCCTCCATCAATCGTGATTGAAGCAAAATTGCAACTGTCAGGAGAATCGCCCTTGATCTGTGTCAATCGACTGTGAATTTAGAAACTGGCATCCGAACATTGAAATTCCGCAGAATAAAGCCATAATTTGGCATCCCTTTGGTGTATTGGAAGAATTCAACCTTCAGGAATTGCAACCCGCAAGTTGGCTTTAAGCAAACCTGACCGCATGATTTTCAAAATAATCTCCACGGCTACGGTCTGATCGCCTGCGTTCATTGAACAAAATCGGGTATCAAGCCTTTACCACTGCAACGAAAGAATTATTTTTCAGCAGCAAATTTTACTCCGATGGACAAGAGGACATGCTATTGGAGGCTTGCACACCGGACCAGTTAAAGTAAGTATGGCGATCAATGGAAAAAAAAGATATTCATAATTCGGAAGTACCAGTCATCTGTCGATCTTGCGAAGCCAGACACCGTGGTATTTGCGGTGTACTTGATCCCGATCAATTGATGAAGTTAGGCAAACAGACAACAAAACAAGTCCGCCGGGCAGATGAAGAACTGATATCTGCAGGGTCTGATGTTAGAACCTATTCCAACATCATGAGTGGCGTGGTTAAGCTGACGAAGCTTATGGCGGATGGGCGCCAACAGATTGTGGCACTACAGTTTGCCCCTGACTTTATGGGACGACCCTTTCACTCGCAAAGCGAGATATCCGCCGAAGCGGCAACAGAGGTTCGGCTGTGTTCTTTTCCAGCTTCAACCCTTGAGAGTTTGATAGCAGAATCACCTGAACTGGAACGAAAACTTCACGAGCAAAACCTGAAGGAACTGGATGAAGCCCGTGACTGGATGCTTACATTGGGAAGAAAGACAGCGTCGGAAAAAATTGCCAGCTTTTTTTACATGATTGCAAACCATGTCGATCCCGAGTTGGAAGTCGGCAATGGACCTGTGAAGTTTGATATTCCCCTAAAACGCGCTGACATAGCTGATTTTTTGGGCCTGACAATTGAAACAGTTAGTCGTCAGATTACCAAACTTAGAAAAGCTGGGGTATTTGAAATTGAAAACAACCGAACGGTTATTGTTCCCAAGATGAGCAAACTCAAAAATGCCTGCGAGGTGGAGCACTAGGTGCTACACACTTCAAGTTTTGGCAGCAAGTGCTCGGTATCAAAAGCAACATGTCGCCTAACGCTCTCAAAAAAGCCGCGCAACATGTATGCAAGGGTATCACTGTTTTCGGGTACCAGAATATACCGTTTCAAACATTCGCTGATCTCTTCGGCGAATGCTTCATCTTCCCAGTGTTCAAACTTTAACCGTTCGAAACTGTTCTTTAGTGCGGGGTCGGGATTATGCCCAGCCAATACCGGAAACAGCACTATTTCTTCAAACTGGTGCGCTTTGTAAACTGCCGGATACAAAGATCGCGCCAACAGCAAGCATTCTTGCGTGTCAATTTTGTCCGGAAGACTGTCAGCAACTTCCTCCAGGCGATCACATAAACAGAGAAGTTTCCGGTTATGTTGTTGCAACTCACAGCTGATTTTGATGCATTCTTGCGAAGTTGGATTTCGAATTGCGTCTGGCATTCTTTGATTCTTCGAAGCGTCGCGATTTCAGGTTAAAGATAGTCCGATTTCCCGACTTTTCATTGATCCATGTCAAAGCTCCGGATTTCCTCTAATGTGAATTGTGCGTATGATAGAATTTGTTAACAATAAGATACGCGAAAATTTCGACCAAAGGGGATAGCCATGCGTTACCTGACTGAGCTGATATTGCTTAGCGCCGCCGCTTTTCTGGCACTATTGGGTGCGGCTTACGCAAAGGACAATTTGTTCCAAGCCCATGCCTGGATATTGTTTTTTGTTCTGCTGGGAAGTTGTGTATTGCTTGCAAGGCGTGTCGAGTTTGGCCTCCCGGGAAAAAATGCATCCAAACCCGATCCATCAAGTTATTTCGACGAAGTAATTCGTTATGGCGTTATCGCTACCATGTTCTGGGGTATTGTTGGTTTTTTGGTTGGGGTCGTCATAGCTGCACAACTTGCATGGCCGGAACTCAACATCGAACCGTGGTTCAATTTTGGTCGTATGCGTCCCCTGCATACATCTGCGGTCATTTTTGCTTTCGGCGGCAATGCATTGTTGTGCACAAGCTTCCATGTAGTTCAACGCACCTGTAGAGCCCGGTTGTTCGGCGGGAACCTCGCTTGGTTTGTTTTTTGGGGCTACCAGCTGTTTATCGTATTGGCGGCAACTGGATACTTGCTTGGCGTTACTCAATCCAGGGAATATGCGGAGCCAGAATGGTATGTTGATCTTTGGTTGACTATCGTATGGGTTGCTTACCTGGTCGTGTTTGTTGGTACCCTCGTAAAACGCAAGGAACCGCACATTTACGTGGCCAATTGGTTCTTTCTATCATTCATCATTACTGTGGCCATGCTACACCTTGTAAACAATGCAGCCGTGCCGGTTTCTTTTCTGGGTGTGAAAAGCTACAGCGCATTTTCAGGCGTCCAGGATGCACTTACGCAATGGTGGTATGGACACAATGCGGTGGGCTTTTTCCTGACGGCCGGATTTTTGGGAATGATGTATTACTATGTGCCAAAACAGGCTAATCGCCCGGTCTATTCCTACAGGTTGTCAATCATTCACTTCTGGGCACTGATCTTTCTGTACATTTGGGCAGGGCCTCATCATCTGCACTACACCGCGCTTCCCGACTGGGCACAAACCCTCGGCATGGTGTTCTCGGTAATGCTGTGGATGCCTTCCTGGGGTGGCATGATCAACGGCTTGATGACTCTCTCTGGTGCCTGGGACAAGCTGCGCACTGATCCGGTTCTGCGAATGATGGTAATCTCGCTTGCATTTTACGGCATGTCCACATTTGAAGGTCCGGTGATGTCCATCAAGTCCGTGAATTCACTGTCGCACTATACAGACTGGACTATCGGTCACGTTCATTCCGGCGCTCTGGGATGGAACGGCATGATTACATTCGGCGCGCTTTATTATCTGGTACCCAAATTGTGGAACCGTGAAAACCTGTATTCCCTGAGGTTGGTGAACTGGCACCTGTGGCTGGCTACCCTTGGTATCGTGATTTATGCAGCCGTAATGTGGGTTGCCGGCGTCACCCAAGGTCTGATGTGGCGTGAATATGATGATCAGGGGTTCCTCGTGAATTCGTTTGTTGAGAGCGTTGTCGCCATTCATCCTGAATATGTGATGCGTGTGTTTGGCGGGCTTCTCTATCTCAGTGGTGCATTGCTGATGGCATATAATTTGTGGCGCACAATCAGAGGTGATGTTCGCAACGAAGTTCCGCTCGGCGGAGCGCAGGCAACCGCAAAACCAGCTCCAGCACAGTAAGGACGAGGCAATGTCAGTACTCGATAAACATGCAAAACTGGAACGCAATGTCACGCTTCTCTTCGTGTGGTCCCTGGTAGCAGTCTTGATAGGCGGTATCGTCGAAATTGCTCCGTTGTTTTACATCAAGAACACGATTGAGAAAGTTGAAGGCATGAGGCCTTACACACCGCTGGAACTGGTCGGCCGCAATATTTATGTCCGCGAGGGATGTTATCTTTGTCACAGCCAGATGATACGCCCATTCCGTGACGAGGTTGAGCGTTACGGTCACTATTCGCTGGCCGCCGAAAGCATGTACGACCATCCATTCCAATGGGGATCTAAACGAACCGGTCCCGATCTTGCCAGGGTTGGCGGCAGATACTCCGATGAATGGCATGTTCAACATCTTATTGATCCCAAGAGTGTAGTGCCGGAAAGCATAATGCCGACTTACTCTTTTTTGGCTAAAGCACCCTTGAATACAAAAGATGCAGCTGCTCATTTGAAAGCCAATCGGGCGGTGGGTGTTCCGTACACAGATGAAATGATCGAAAACGCTTCAGCAGATTTGGAGGCGCAAGCCAACCCAGATACCGACACATCTGGCCTTGAAGAGCGTTACCAGAAAATTTCCCTGAGGAATTTTGATGGGCAAGCCGATCAACTGACCGAGATGGATGCATTGATTGCATATCTTCAGATGCTTGGAACGCTCGTTGATCTCGAGGCCTACAAGCAAAATGAAAATCTCAGATAGGGAGCTACGCGATGGACTACAATTTTTTACGTCAGTTAGCCGATAGCTGGGGTCTTCTTTACCTGGTGGTCCTGTTTGTCGGCATCATTTTGTTTACCTTCAGGCCGGGTTCAAAGTCCAAAGCAGAAGGTGCAGCCAAAATTCCTTTTAACGAGGACAATAACAATGCCCAAGAATGACATAGACAAAGTCACCGGGATTGAAACCACCGGACACGAATGGGACGGCATTCGGGAATTGAACAACCCGTTGCCAAGATGGTGGCTTCTCACTTTTTACGCTACAATTCTGTTTTCAATTGGCTACATTATTTATTACCCAGCCATACCGCTCATAAATTCTTCTACCATGGGTATTTCCGGTGAAACCAATCGTGCAATTCTAAAACAGGAAATGGCCGCTTCACGACAGGCACAGCAAGCACAGCTCGTGCGAATTGCTGCAGAGGAGCTGCAATCTATAAAGGCAGATCAGGAATTAAATCGTTTTGCAATTGCAGGCGGCGCTTCAGCATTCAAGGTCTATTGCTCCCAGTGCCATGGTTCAGGTGCCCAAGGTGGCGCTGGCTATCCAAACCTGAATGACGACGATTGGCTTTGGGGCGGTGACCTCGATTCCATCTACACATCCATCAAACATGGAATTCGCAATGACGAGGATCCAGACACGCGTTACTCCGAGATGCTTGCATTTGGTGAAGATGAAATTTTAACCGCAGACGAGCGTAACCAGGTAGTTGAGTATGTCTTGAAATTGTCGGGCCGTGAGCATGAAAGCGCTATGGCACTAGAAGGTGAATCCATCTTTTCAGACAATTGCACTGCTTGTCATGGTGATAAGGGGACCGGAGACCGCGAACAAGGTGCACCCAATCTGGTGGATGCAATTTCACTCTATGGACAATCCCGTGATATCATGCGTGCACAAATCAACAATCCCAGGCATGGTGTCATGCCGGCGTGGGGTGGTCGGCTGGATGATGAAACCTTGAAGCAGTTGACTCTGTATGTGCACAGCCTTGGGGGTGGAGAGTAAGCGGGAGCTGTTTCAAATGAACGCCATTGGTGCCGAGAATTCGCACTCCGGAAGTAATGTCGAGGCATTCGATGTAGAGGCAGTAAACTCCCGGGAAAATCGTTCGCTGTACGAAGCCCGAAAAGCAATTCATCCAAAACGTGCAAAAGGAAGCTTTCGTACCCTTAAATGGTGGGTGATGGCAGTAACGCTCGGGATTTATTATCTCACACCATGGATACGCTGGGACCGAGGTTCCGGCCTGCCCGATCAAGCCGTTTTATTGGACATGGCCAATCGGCGTTTTTATTTCTTCATGATCGATATTTGGCCACATGAATTTTTCTATGTGGCGGGCATGCTGGTCATGGCCGGTATCGGATTGTTTTTGGTAACTTCGACATTTGGACGCGCATGGTGTGGATATACATGTCCACAAACAGTGTGGGTTGATTTGTTTTTGGTTGTGGAACGGTTCTTTGAAGGCGAGCGGAATGCCCGGATCAAACTTGATGCCCAACCCTGGAATGGCAGCAAGATTGCCAAGAGAAGTGCAAAGCACATTGTCTGGGTGCTTATAGCAATTGCCACTGGCGGTGCCTGGATATTCTATTTTGCCGATGCCCCCACCCTGTTCGTGAACCTGTTTACCGGCAACGCTCCCCACGTTGCATATGCCACTGTGGGTGTGCTCACGGCCACTACATATATATTTGGCGGGCTGATGCGCGAGCAGGTCTGCACTTATATGTGTCCCTGGCCGCGAATTCAGGCTGCCATGCTGGATGAGCATTCTTTAACGGTTACATACAATGACTGGCGCGGTGAACCGCGATCCCGCCATGCCAAGCGTATGCGCAAAGAAGGAAAAATTGTTGGAGATTGCGTTGATTGCAATGCCTGTGTGGCAGTTTGCCCAATGGGAATCGACATACGCGACGGGCAACAAATGGAATGCATCACTTGTGCCCTGTGTATTGATGCGTGTGACGGCGTCATGGATAAACTTGGAGTGGAAAGAGGGTTGATATCCTACGCAACCCTTGGTGAATACAATTCCAACATGGCAATCGCCCATGCATCTGAAAGTACCCACGCGAGCACTGTTTCTTTAATCAATCCAGAGAATGTGCGCGGTAAGTCGGGACAACTATCAGACAAGTTGATACACACTTCCTGGCGCTCCTTCATCAGGCCGCGAACATATTTATACATGGCGATCTATGTGGCGATTGGTTTGGCCATGCTTGCAATGCTGGCAACCCGAGAGCGGCTTGATGTTCATGTCCTGCCCGATCGAAATCCACTTTTTGTTGTATTAAGTGACGGATCAGTTCGAAATGGGTACGAGCTGAAGATACTGAACATGAAAGGGGAGCAGCGGGAGTTTGAGGTCACAATCCATGATCTTGATGGAGCTTTGATCTGGTTGGCCGCAGGCAGTGACGAGCCGTCATCAAGAGTCAGAATTCATGTGGAGGCGAGCAAGTTGAAATCCTCCCGGCTGTTTGTCGTGGTTCCCAAGCATCAGATACCGGACACAAAGGCAGTATTCTCTCTTCTCGTTAAAGCTCTTGATGATAGTGAATCTGTTACACATGATGTCCAGTTTGAGGTACCAGGATGAGAAGAATGAAAACTCCGGCAGATTCTCAGCATACATCACGGTTCACCGGTCGGCACATGCTGGCAATCATGATCCTGTTTTTTGGCGTCATCATTGCGGTCAATGTAACCATGGCATTTGTTGCCTCATCCAGCTGGACCGGACTCGTTGTCAAGAATAGCTATGTGGCAAGTCAGGGCTACAACAAATCACTGCAATTGGCGCGTGAACAAAAAGCCCGGGGTTGGCACTCCAGACTTGAATATGTAAATGGCAACATGCTTGTCACACTGCTTGATCATGATGACAGTGTAATCTGGCCCGAAAAATTGTCGGTATATATAGGTCGACCCGCATTTGAGCAGATGGATCAAAATTTTAACCCAGAGATAGGAAACAAGGGTTTGGCTGTTCTTCCGGTTGATCTCCCTCCTGGTGCCTGGGTGGTAAATATTCAAGCCGAAATAAATGGCAATGTGTACCGCCGAGAAGCGCGTATCTTTGTAACCTCATCCGGGCAGGTGCAGATTCAATGAACTGCCGTGCTCCCGCCATGGATCCGAAGAGTATCGCCGACAACGTGGCAGGAACCTCAGCACGAATGTTGGAGCAGCAACTGCTTCATCAAGCCATTGAATTGCAAGGTGGCAAGCTACAACTCGATTGGCTAATCCCCGACATGCATTGTGTCGGCTGCATATCCAAAATTGAAAACGCGCTTTCAAAATTGCCGGCGATCACTCGCGCACGGGCCAATCTAAGCTTGCGGAAGGTTTCTGTGATCTGGGATCCAAAGATCGGCCCCGCCCTGGATCAAGACAGAATATTTGATGAGCTTGGATTCGAGCATAGTGTTTATGATTTGCGTGATTCTGGAGACAAGGAATACAAACAAAGGGGGCAACGGCTATTGTTAAGCCTTGGTGTAGCAGGGTTTGCTGCAGCCAATATCATGCTCTTGTCCGTTTCCGTCTGGTCAGGGGCTGAAGCAGACACCGCGAGATTGTTTCATCTTATTTCCGGCATGATTGCAGTTCCTGCGATTTTCTATGCTGGCAGGCCATTTTTCGCATCGGCTTGCAACGCGCTTCGAGTCGGGCGTTTGAACATGGATGTGCCGATTTCACTCGCTGTTTTGCTGGCGCTTGGCATGAGCATCCATGAAAGCCTTGTCGGTGGGCAACAGGCGTATTTTGATGCTGCAGTGACGCTCCTGTTTTTCCTGCTCGTTGGGCGATATCTGGATCATGTTATTCGCGGTCGAGCCCGGGAAGCTGTTCAACATCTGACGGGCATCACTTCCAGAGGGGCGACACGTATCATGCCTGATGGTGAGACCATATACGTGCCACTTGAGGAAATTGATTGCGACATGAGTCTTAGAATTCTTGCAGGAGAGCGTTTTCCGGTCAATGTAAGATTGTGTTCAGAGTCTGCCGAAATCGATCGTTCAATTGTGACCGGTGAAAGTCAGACAGTAACCATGCATGCTGGCGAATTGATCGAAGCCGGTGCGCTGAACCTGTCTGCTCCGGTTATGGTGGAAGCACTTGGGAGTGCAGATGAATCATTTCTGGCAGAAATACAAAAGATGATCGAAGCAGCCGAGAACGGAAGAAGTGAATACGTACGTATTGCAGATCGCGCGGCTCAAATTTACGCACCGGCAGTGCATCTGCTCGCTGCAATTGCATTTGTAGTCTGGCTGTACATCACCAAGGGTAATTTCAATCTCTCGATCAATATAGCAATTTCCGTCCTCATAATTACATGTCCGTGTGCGCTTGGCCTTGCCGTGCCAGTAGCCCATGTTGTCGGTGCAAGCCGGTTACTCAGGAAGGGTGTGCTGATGCGAGATGGGTCCGCCCTTGAACGCATGGCAGAAGCAGACTGCGTTGTTTTTGACAAAACCGGGACTATTACAACGGGAAACCCAATGGTAGAGGTCGTCGACAGTCTCTCCGGTTTGCAACGGAGAATTATCAGGACCCTTTCTTCTTCTTCATATCATCCGCTTTCAAAGGCGATATCTCGATATTTTATCGACACAGAAGAAATTGAGTTGAGTAAGGTAACCGAGGTTCCCGGGTTTGGGGTCGAGGGAATTGCCAATAAACAAAAAGTTCGCCTTGGTAATCCGGAATGGGTTGGGAAAATCGCAAAGGAAGATACAGGACCGTCAAATTTGACGAATTGCCAGGTAGCGTTTGCGAAGGAGGGAGATCGGTTGATCCGCTTCAGAATGTTTGATGTGCCAAGACCAGAATCTACAGAAACCATACAGATGTTCGCAAAAGCTGGCCTTGGTTCAGAAATCCTTTCCGGTGACAGCTTGAGTGAAGTCAAACGGATTGCTGATTTGGTTGGCGTTGAAAAATATCGTTCCGAAAAAAGCCCTTCGGATAAGATTCAGAGGCTTCAATCATTGAAACAAGAAGGGCGCAGATCAATAATGGCAGGCGATGGCTTGAATGATGCACCCGCCCTGGCTGCGGGTCATGTTTCAGTGGCACCTGCAAGCGCGTGCGATGTGGGGCGCCATGCGGCAGACTTTATATTTACTGGAACGGGATTGGGCAGCATATTTGATGTGTGGAGAATTTCGAGGGAAACAGCACTTGTTGTAAAGCAGAACTTTATAATTGCCGCTGTTTACAATTGTCTGGCAATACCTTTTGCCATGGCAGGATATGTTACACCTTTGATTGCAGCACTTGCCATGTCGGCATCCTCTTTGCTGGTGATTGCAAACAGCTTCAGACCTTTTTTAAAGGAAAGCCTTTTGGAACCTGATCAACAATCCCGCGCTCGGCAGGAGATTGGCCCTGAGGAGAGGTACGCCGCATGAATCAACTGATTATACTAATTCCCGTTGCGCTTCTCTTGGGGCTTGCTGGTCTGATTGCATTTATCTGGAATTTGAAAAGCGGCCAGTATGAAGACCTTGATGGAGCGGCGGAGCGTATTTTAGACGAAGATTAAAGTTTAGATGCGAACCAGGAATTGTTGGATTTGGCTTGTTAATCCGCAATTTGTCTAAACAGGTTTTTAGGCTGACAAGTTACTGATCTCGCCGGGAACATGAACTTTGCGATAGCTTTGCTGAAAGTTGTCAAACTCGAATGCCCAAACAGTACCGGGCCAGCGAATTTCCATTTGACCTTTTTGTGGCCGGTAAACTGCGGTGTAAAGAGTTCCGAATCCATGAGTATATGCTGTTGAGTAGAGCGGCGGCTTTAGAAACGCTTTGATGAATTTCTCTTCCGGATCTACATGAAGGGTGATCCTCTGCAGTAAAAATCGTTCTCGCTCCACGGTTGCTGTGAGGCGGGCATGTTGAACCCAGTCAACTGAATCCTGATGATTGGTTGCAACAGCGGCATGGGTGATGATTGTTCCCTTGTCCGGGGACATCAGCGCGGTCAGGTAATTTCGCTCCTTGTCAAGAACCGTAATGTTGTAACTCATGTGGGTAGGCAGTCGCTCAAGCTTTTCTCTGGCTTGGTCAGTTGTGCCACAGGTCTGCAGCAGATACCGGATGATTAACGGGATACCAAATCCCTCACCGACTATCTGGCGCCCTCCGAATGTCAAGGAAACTGCCAAACCCGCATCGTTTACACCATCTACCAGCCCCCAGAGTCCGTCACTGACACCCATGACACGCCTGCCCATCCAGTTCGTGTGCAGTATAAGGTTATCAAACGATTTTGGATTATAGTCGTAATTGCGAACCAGTACCGGCTCCTTTCCGGGCCAAATGGCCTGGGAACAACCCGACAAATAAGCAGGTGGGCAATAAAAACTCAAAAATCGAGAAGCATGGTCCCCACCACCAGAGAGCTCACAGAGTTCGTCATACAGGGGTAATATTTCAGGCATATGTTTTTCAATCGCACGCCGACCTTCAGCGTAGGTTGGTCGGGCGCTTTCGCCCTCCCGCAACCACCAGCGGCGATAATCCGGCCAATATTCTCCAAACAGGCTTGCCCATTTAGGGCCGGGCTCTGGCTCGGAGATCGCTCGCCACAGGGTTTCCGTCATATCTACATTATCTTGAATGCTGGTTCAGCAACCGACGGGCCAGCATTGACCACATCGAGCGGCTTTGCTTCATAACTCGATTTGATACCATGTATCCAGCGTTTTGAGCGATCAGTAAGCTCAAAATCCTTGGTCATTGATCGTCCCCTGGTAACCAAAATACCCAAATCTGCACCCTCGTAGCGATAATCTCCTGCGCCGGAAATTCGAAGGAAGAACGCTTCACTCTGGCTTTCCACAGCGCGCCGGTGATAGTCAAAACGATCAAAAACCACCCGTCCATCTTCCAACATTTTGTAAATCCCGGTTTCAGGCGCTTTTGTAATGATATCAACATTGTCATCTGTATGCTTGATGACCATTTGCGACCAACTATCAATCATGTCCGGGTCAGCCCAACGTCTATTGAGCTCGTTGACGTTGAGTTTAAATTTTTGGCCTGAAAACTCGAGCAGGTGAAACAGGAACAACGGCGCATCGGCGTGCGCAAATGCGGCATGATTGGTCATCGAGCTTGCACCGGTTATGCGTGGATTAAGTTCGCCCAGCCAAATGTCACCGGTATCCTGATCAACCAAAAAGTCCAGTTCAAAATATCCCCGATATCCCTCTTTGAGCAATTGTTTGCCAAACTTAAAGGTCAGGTCGCGTGCCTTGTCTCGGGTTTTTCTTGGAAAAGCAGTTGCCATGATTTCGTTACCACACCAACCGCCGCGATACGGAGTAAGATCGCCAAAGCCAACCAGTTCGGTCATCAACGGACCGACGATTGTGCCTTCTGATGTCGCACAGGCCTCGATTGCCGAACCCCGACAATCGATGCGCTTCATGATCTTGATTTCGCCCTGACCGATTATTTCATGCTCATGCTTTCTAAAATCGTCTTCAGATTTGATAAAAAATGTCGTGTGCCCGGAATCGCCAAATGCAGATTGCAGAACAAGGTCATCACCAAGCTTTGCCTTCTTGCATAATTTCTTGAGGTGATGGTAACTCTCGACCTCTGCAAGAGTGTTCGGAACTGAAGGAACACCCGCCTTGTCACCTATGCGCACGGTTTCAATCTTGTTGTCGCAGCGAGTTCGTAGTTCTGCACTTGGAAACCAGATTGCAGAACCTCCCAACTCAGCGACCAATCGTTCAGTTTCCTCATTAAACATCAGGAAAACAAAATTTGGATTTCCGCCGCGTCGCTTAATCAGATCAATTACTTCTTTGTGCTGGAGAAGATAGTTGTTTATATCCTCAATTGATTGAAATTCCGCGTGCGGTTGTACACTTGGACAAAACACGTTTGGATGGCGGCCATCGTAGCAATCTATGTAGGAAATATATTTGAAATTCTTGCACCATTCATCGATACCCAGCAGATTGAAATTTGTTGCTGAAACAAAATAAATTGGTTCTTCATTGCGATGAAAATACCTCCGAATTTCCGAGATGTTGTTCAGGATTTTCGGGGGTTTTCCATTCTTACTTTTTGACATGTTACTCCTCCTACTAAATTACTCTGCTGCCAGTGCCCTGTCTTTTCTTGACTTGTTTAGAGCTTCATCGGTAAACACCCGAAGTCCGAGATCGGGCCTGTATCCGTGAATTTCACTGACGTCCAATGCACGCATAAATGCCAGAATTTCCCTGCTCACCACCTGCCCCGGCACTAGAATTGGAAATCCTGGCGGGTACGGAATGATAAAGGACGCCGAGACAACTTCGCGTCCGCTATCAAGCGCTGCAATCATACTTCCATCAAGTGCCAGATAATCACAATTTTCCTCATCGTAACTGAGGAAAAACGCAGTTCTCACATCCCCTTCGGGGGTTTTATCATCACTGCGAAATGCAGGATGAAAACAACTGAAATCCGGCAGCGGAGGATAGTCTACCATCAGATTCTTCACGCGGCGCTCGAAGGACATACGCTCCATCTTTGAAGCATCATCATATAATTCATCAAGATCCTTTGCGATCTCCACCAATACCTCAATCAAGTACGCAACCGATGACCGTGTAGTCCCGATGTTGGTCATGAACAGAACGGTATTACGGGAAGTTTTGTTAATCTGAATACCGTATTTGTCCATTAAGATTTGTGTTTTGAAAGTATCACCGTCCCAACCTGTGCCACCAACAACAAGGGTCACCCTTGTGGCATCCAGAACAAACTCGTCCGTTGCCCAACACTCCCAAATATCCGTCCAACCCTGCTCCGGATCATAGTAAGACTGCACGCCGCTTTCGCGATATTGCTCTGGTATCATGTCGCCCGCTGTCAGTACCTTGAAATACTTCTGGAGCAATGGATGAGTTGAGATGGCCCGCCGCATTGACATTGCCGCTTCCACTTGTCGTTGGACAAATTCAAACCCCTCCAGTTCAACTTGCCTCCGACCGACATCCAACGAGGCAATAATCTGGTAGTTTGGAGAGGTTGAAGTATGCGTCATGTATGCTTCATGGAAACTCTGTTCGACTTCGCCTTTGAAATCCTGGTCATTCACATGAATCATGGATCCCTGTCGCAGGGATGTAAGCGTCTTGTGCGTGGATTGCGTGGCATAAACCCTGACCCGTGCGTCCGGCGGCGGCACAAGCTGTGTATTCATCATGGCTTCATGGTCGTCTTTATCCAGCTTTTTACACTGTTTTTCCCACGCACTTTTGGCTTTGGGTGTACGCAAATCGTCACGTAAATTATTGGCCGCATTCATTGCGGTTCTCTGGCGATAGGTCGGGCCAAATCTTGCAAATGCAAACCAGGCTTCATCCCAAAGGAAAATGAGGTCCGGTTTGATCGCCAGGCATTCCTTCATCACCTGCTCAACATTGTATACAATTCCGTCAAACGTACAGTTTGTTAAAAGCAACATGCGCACACGATCAAGTTTGCCAGCTGATTTAAGTTCCAACAATTGACGCTTTATTCCTGTTAGCGGGACAGCTCCGTACATTGAATATTCATTAAGTGGATAACTTTCTAGATAAACGACTTGCGCGCCAGATAACACCATTCCGTAATGATGCGACTTGTGGCAATCGCGGTCGACCAACACAATGTCGCCCGGTTGCACAAGCGCCTGAACGACGATCTTGTTACAGGTGGATGTCCCATTTGTGGCGAAAAAAGTTTGACGTGACCCAAATGCCCGCGATGCGAGTTCCTGAGCTTCCTTTATAGGACCATGGGGTTCCAGTAAGCTATCCAAACCGCCCGATGTCGCGGATGTCTCAGCCATGAATATATTGGGTCCATAAAATGCTCCCATGTCCTGGATCCAGTGTGAGCGTGAAACAGATTTCCCCCGGCTTATTGGCATGGCGTGAAACACACCAGTAGGTTGTCTGGAATATTCCTTTAGCGCCGAGAAAAATGGTGTTTTATAGCGGGATTGCACACCCCTCAAAATATTCAAATGTAATTCGACAAAATCTTCCTGATTGTAAAACACCCGGCGACACAAACCCAAGTCCATCCCGGCTATCTCTTCAACAGAGCGATCAGTAATGAGATATGCATCAAGCTCTGGTCGGATTTTTGCAATAAGACGGCATAACACCGGACCATATTCTTCGGGCCTCAGTGAATCAAAATCATCCCCAACCTGACTCAAAAACCGCTTGAGCATCGGTAGTTCGTTTGTAGATTTCAAGGTTAGTCCTGGTCGAATAACAACGGCTTGCAAATTGTGATTAAAAAGCGTCCCGATCAGAGCATCTTCCAAGCTTGGAACAACAACCGCTTCATACTGAAAAGCATCTTCGTTGCGGCGCATACCTTGGATGCTGTTTTTCATCCAGCGCGTTTGTGCTTCAGTAAGACTGTCAACAATCAGAACTTCAAAATAGGGTCTGCTTAGTGCGCGCGCTTCCGGCGATAGCAGCGCTTCATCTTCATTCTCATCTGGTTCATTTTCTTCCCGATCCCTGTCAAGCGGGATGGTTCGCCGCCGATAGGCACCGGAACTAAGAGCCCTGGCAACACGCCTTACTGAAAACGCGAGGTCTTCGAAATTCTTGTGTTCAAACTGGCGACGCATCACATCAAATGCGTGTATTCCCGGAAAAGCCCAATAGGCTTCTGTTACGCAAAGGGTTTCGAACAGTTCTTCAATATTCTTTATTGTTTTAGAGGCGTGTTTCCCGTCAGGATCGCGGGCCATTGCAGTGGTAGCTTGTTGTAAAAAACTCCAGCCATCTGAACGCATTTGGACGGCACTGTACTGACTGCTCATGGAGTTCATATAACATTGCCTTTCCAACCACGGTTCAAGAGGTATTAAACATGTCCATCAACCCACATTTCTTTTGTTTCCCGGGAGTTCTTTTTCCACTTGCCCCCAAGAATTGTCTGACAATAGTGCATCCTCATCCTTCATTTGTCCAATCGAGACGCTTGGCGTGTCGGACGACTTCATATTATTAGTCCTGTCATCGGCCCCCACTTTACATCCTGCTTCTAGACCTTGTTTAGGGATCTCGAGTTTTCCGAGGGTGTGTAGATATGCGTCTGCACCACTACCCTTTTCATAGACTGAAAAATCTGTTGGCCGATCACGAAAACTCTTGAGCACCTGACCCAGGCCATTGAAACCGGTTTCGCGCTGACGACGGACACGATCCAGGTCGATCTCAAACGGGAACATCTCATCCTGGCCAGCGGCCTGATAGAGCATCGTAGCCGATGGATCAAAAATACAGGAGCGTCCCACGCCTCCCGCAGACAAGCCATTTACATCGATAACATAGCACTGGAATTGTGCAGCCGTTGCTCTTGCTATGGCAATCTCGGCATCCCGGTCCGTAGTGCCTGTAAGAACCGGATGCAAAAGAACTTCAACGCCCATACTGGTGAGTTGACGAGTGGTTTCCGGAAACCAAATATCATAACAAATTGACAACCCAAACCGACCGACTTCGGGAACATCAAAGACACAAAATTCCGTGCCTGCCTCTACATTCGCTTCATATGGTCTGAACGGAAACATCTTGCGGTACCTGGTGACGATCTGACCAGCAGGATTGATAACAACGGAGGTGTTGTAAATCTTTCCTTCTGGCGTTTCTTCGAACATGGAACCCGGGATTAGCCAGATATTGTGACGCTTGGCATCTTCCTGAAACTGGCGGATTACTTCATTGTCTAGCGGTTGGGCGTATTTCGTCAACGGCCCAAATGGCGCAAGTTCGCTGAACAAGACCATTTGTGTCCATGGGAAGCGCGACATCAAAATATCAAGGCGATGTCGCATGCCATCAACATTCGACTGAAGAGCCCCGACGTGCATTTGAACACCGGCAATTGCAAAAGGTGTCATGATTAGATGTTGTCCTGATGAGGATGTGCTTTTGAATTCACTTAAACCTGCACTATGCGATGTGAAATGGCCATTGTCCAACCATAGTATGAATTTCAGTTAACTTGCTTGTGCAGGGCCAGACTCATCGACAATTTCTATGCCTGCCATGTGCTCCAGTACGCTCTTGTCTTTGGCATCATACTTGCCTCCGATTGACCAATTATGCCCGTACGGGTCGACAAGTTTACCACAGATACCGCCCCATGAGACTTCCGCCAATGGGTAAATTTCGACAGCGCCTGCTTCCATGGCTGCAGACCATATCTTGATCGCATCTTCAACTTCCAAATGCAGCAATACGGCCGAACCGCCAATGGATTGCGGAGACAAAATTCCTGCATCAACAAATTCATCACACAGATACACACTGGAACCGCATATTTTCAACTCAGCATGCTGAACCAGTTCCGAACCTGTTGTGTTGATTCGATTCAGTTCTTTCGCACCAAATGCATTCTTGTAAAACTCAATAGCCTGGTCACCTCCCCTTACTGTTATATAGGGAGTGAGGGAGGGGGTAGAAATCCCGGATTTTGAACCTTTTTTACCCATCAATTTTCTCCAGAGTTGAAAATGCATCTTGTTTTGATAATCAATCTTGCGGTTGTTTTCAATTACACCATGATCCATAATGTAGGCAAAATTGCGAAAGGTCAACACTATGGATCAAGATGTTGCATTAGGGGTGCAAACTTCCGTCACGCAATCTGATATGGAGTCGTTAAGAGCTGCCGGGCGTTTGGGTGAATACGCAGTCGTATATCGCACCAGGCGAAACCAGCAAGGTGGCGGATTTGGAGATCAAGATAATCGCCCATTTGCATGGGGTGTGCTGATCTATGTCGATTTAGTATTGGCCCGAGTCAACAGTGCACGCGGCCACGGGCGGGAATGGAATAGTCTGGACCGTTTGGAGGCCTGGTTGCGGCAACAGGGGTTTTGGTATTGGTGGACTCGTAACGATCTGGAAGCACTGGGTGATCCAACACAAGGCCAGCGTGACAATGAAGAGGAATAATCCGGATCGAAGGACGAGGATCGGATTTCCTATAGGGTAGCCTTGCAGAAGAACTAACTAAACTGGATTTCGAGCTTCTTCAGCTCTTCCGCGAGCTTTGCAAAATCCATTTTGTTTCCAATTCGTTTGGAAAACCAGTCTTCGTGAACTCCGAATACAGTTAAGGGGAAACGTTGAACTCCCAGCGCCTTTGCGAAAGCCAGACGATGTCGACCGTTCTCGCCTTTCATCAGTTCCCCGTCACCTGAAACATAGCATTTGCAAACATCGCTTGCCAGGTTTTGGTCATAACCAGTGGCCATCATGCTCGTACAAATTGGTGTCAGATAGTTCTCAAAGAAGTCATCTATTTCATTTTCAGTCCTGAATGTAATCTTCTTGTACTTGCTGGATCCGTGTTCACGTAACTCGGTTACGATTTTCTGATACCAAATTGAGTTCGCGAAATTGCCCTGGCTGTCCACAAAATCCTGCACCAGTTTGAATTTTTCGGATTTTTCTATGTTTTCGCGAATGACAAAATCTTCTTTAGAGATGATAAACCGGTTACGATAGAACAAATTACAGTTTTTTGTATTCTTGTTGATAACACCAAGCTTGTCCAGGATGCCCCCGACATTCTTGGGCTTCCTTGTCCTGATATTAGCCACATCGTGAACCACATGAGCCGGATCGACCCAAATAGTTGCACGCATACCAAGTTTCCGTGCCGTCTGATTGGCACTGTAGGATAGTTTGTTCCACATGTTCAGTTCATAACAGAATGAAAATTTGAAACCCATTGGCGGCGAAGAATATTTGCAAATGAGTTTTGATCGCCACTGCTATCGGAATGTAGGGTAGTCCAGCAGCCTGGCAATCAATTTTCTACCTTTTCGGTCTTGCGCTTTCTGCTTAAAGCTAAGTTTTCCGTTCGTTTTATCCATTATTCCATTCAGATAGGATTCAAGCCCCAATGCAAGCAGGGTCTGGCTCGATATACACTTCGAATTCTGCTTGGTACAGGTATCAAGCAGCCCAATAATTTTGGAGCGAAGATGCGAATAGTTCATGTACAATCTGCAGGTATCAATTGATATGGGAGCATAGCCTGCATTTTCCCAGTCACTGATAATGATGTTGCCATTTACGTCTTTCAGAACATTTGATTTCGCCATATCGCCATGTGCATAGACGTAGGCATGTTCTGCACCGAATTCCCTCAGTTTTTTGTTATTTTCAATGATCGTTTCATTCTTGGTTCTATCAAGATATGCGAAATCTGAAACTTCAAAAGGCTTGTAGTAGACTGTTGCAGGGTATATTTGCGGCAATATATTCGAAACAAGTTTTCTCATTTTTCCAAATTGAAACAAGGCCATCTCGATATATTCTTCAATAATCCATGTTGCGCCCGAGGAATCATGATCGATTAATTCGGGAACAATTTTGGAATCGGGGATGAAATTCTTGATTATGTTTCGAGATTCAATTTCGTTTTCCAAATTAGTATTTTTTGTGTGCATATATAGTTTTACAGAAATATTTTTATTGTCGATTTTTTGAATTCTGACATTGCTTTTTATAATTATTTCTTCGCAATAAAAATTCAATTTGAAAATATTCGGGTAAATTTTCAACCTCAATATATTCTCGATATTGAAAAAAATATTCTTCAGATTTAATAATCTACTATTTGGAAATATATTTTTTCTTATTAGAGTGTATGAAACTTTCTGGCCATTACTCGCAGAAAAATATTTGGGGTTTTTGTCGTAAAATGACTCCAGAGCCGATAATACTCTCGAAATTTCGTGGGTGGCAGAGTTGCTTTTGCCGACTTTCATGTGCTTGCCGCTATTCGTCAATCAGAAGTTATTGCCCGGGGGTACAATATCCGCGAGTTGAATTGCATAGCGTTTGCCGGGTCAAGACCGAAAGTTGCTTCACTGTGTAAAGCGAATATCAACTCTTCCATTGGGAGTCGCGAATGTCGACAAATTGTCCTGCAATTGCTGCTGCACAGGCCATTGCAGGAGATACAAGGTGTGTGCGCCCCCTGAAACCCTGGCGACCCTCAAAATTGCGATTTGATGTTGATGCGCAGCGTTCTTCCGGTTTAAGTCGGTCGTCATTCATAGCAAGACACATAGAGCATCCAGGCTCACGCCAGTCAAATCCAGCTTCCTTGAAGATGGCATCTAAACCTTCAGCTTCTGCCTGCTCTTTCACCAAACCGGATCCAGGTACAATCATGGCGTCCACGTGATCGGCAACCTTCTTGCCTTTGGCAATTGCTGCCGCTGCCCGCAAATCCTCAATGCGTCCATTTGTGCAAGATCCAATGAATACCCGGTCGAGTTTGATGTCGGTTATTTTGGTCCCGGGCCTCAAGCCCATATATTCAAGCGCTCGCCATTTTGACACCCGTTTGGTTTCATCTTCAATCTCGTCTGGATCGGGAACAACCCCGGATACCGAAACTACATCCTCGGGCGAAGAACCCCAGGAAACGATTGGCGGCAGGTTGGTGGCATCAAGCGAAACAACCTTGTCGAAATGTGCACCTTCATCAGTGTACAGGGTTTTCCAGTAGGAAAGCGCTCGCTCATAAGCTTCTCCCTTTGGAGCTTTTGGCTTGTCCTTGATATACTGGAAAGTTTTCTCGTCAGGCGCTATCAATCCTGCCCTTGCACCACCCTCAATCGTCATGTTGCAAACGGTCATGCGTCCTTCCATTGAAAGCGCCCGAATGGCTTCGCCGTCGAATTCAACAACATGGCCCGTTCCACCGGCAGTTCCAATTTCACCAATAATGGCGAGGATGATATCCTTGGCCGTCACCCCGTACGGCAGCTGGCCGATCACTTCCACAAGCATGTTTTTTGCTTTTTTCTGGATCAGCGTCTGGGTAGCGAGTACGTGTTCAACTTCGGAAGTACCAATACCGTGAGCAAGCGCACCAAATGCGCCGTGAGTTGAGGTATGGCTGTCACCACAAACAATGGTCATGCCGGGAAGCGTAAAACCCTGTTCGGGGCCTATAATGTGTACTATGCCCTGACGCTTGTCGTGTTCAGAATAATATTCAATCCCGAAATCAGATGCATTTTGCGCAAGAGCCTCAACCTGGATGCGACTTTCTTCATTCTTGATGCCATTTACCCGGTCAGGCGAAGTTGGAACATTATGATCTACAACAGCAAGCGTCTTTTGTGGTGCGCGCACCTTCCGGCCAGCAATTCTTAAGCCTTCAAAAGCTTGCGGGCTCGTCACTTCATGAACCAGATGGCGATCTATATAGAGAAGCGATGTTCCATCTGCCTCTTCACTCACCAAGTGATCATTCCAAATCTTGTCATAAAGCGTCTTTGCCATCAGTCCAATTCCGAAAATATATGGAAAACCTTGAAATGATATGCACCTTGAAAAACAGTGCGTCAAGCTGAAGAAGGATCAATCTCAAGGTCAAGCCGGACCATGCAGGGCCGCCCAAAAATTTTATCGCCCTCTTACTTTTGCAAGTGCTGCTTCCAAAATTGGATCACGTTCATATACATCCTTTCGAAAATGAACCGAGCCATCCTTGTTCGCCCAAGCCGTCAGATAGGCGATATGAACCGGGATGGTTTGGTCGAGCTTTACTACCGTACGTTTGCCGCTTGTGACCGTGGCATCAATTTTGCTTCTATCCCATCCCTGTTCACCCAAAAGGACTTCAGCCATCTTCAATGGATCCTGCAATCGAAGGCATCCGTGACTGAAAAAACGCGAAGCGCGTTGGAAATTTTTCTTGGATGGCGTGTCATGCATGTAAACATTGAAATTGTTTGGGAACATGAACTTCACCCGGCCCAGAGCGTTTTTCTTGCCGGGACCTTGCCGGAGTCTCACCGGAAAATTTGCCTTTGAAAAGCTGTGCCATGGAACTGAAGATGCGGAGACCACCTGCCCATTCTTTAGTACCTCAAAACCCTGGCTGGAGTAGTGATTTGGATTAGCCTTCAAGTTGGGAAGTAACTCATTGACGGCTATTGACTTTGGAACATTCCAGTAAGGGTTGAATTCCAGATATTCCATTTCGTCGGTAAATACCGGCGTGCGATGATAGGGTTGCCCAACCTGAATCAATTCCGCATGGACGGTCTTTCCGTTCTTGACTACTTTTACAACTTGATCAGCAAGGTTCGCGAAAACATAGTGTGGACCGTAATCGTTTTGCATCCAGCGACGTCGCTCAATATTAAGTTCGAGAGCCTTGATGCGAGCTTCAATTGGCACATTGATTTGAGCAAGTGTATTGGGTCCGATTACGCCGTCTTGTGCCAGGCCATGTCGCCACTGAAAACGTTTGACTGATTCTACGAGCGGGGCATCGTATAACACACCTGTCCCGGTTAGCGAGTTGGGTAAATCACCACTAATTGCAAGGCGCTGCTGAAGTAGCGGAATCCGGGGATCCTCCATTCCAGGTTTGAGCACCTCACCTTCGGGAATGACTGGCCAGTCGCCATTTTTGGCCATTTGCCGGTAATGAGCCAGCGCAACCCGCATCCGTTCATATCTGGGAGTATGGGGCGCCAGCAATCGAATAAACGCTTTGATACTTCGGGTTCGGTCAGCTTTCCTCAAAATCTCTTCAGCAGACAGGCTTGCTGGATAGATGACAGTTTCACGATTAACCGCACTGGGGTCAACTCTTCCTGCATTCATGTGTTGGGCGATAGAGACCAGTGAAGTTGACAAATGCACCTCTAGATCAGCCAGAGTTGATTCATTGCCGGCACCCAGCTTTTGATACAGCGCAAGTGCATCATAGTCTCCTGGATGAAGCCCGTCTTCTTCTGCCCGGTTGATTGCCTCAACCAGATCTTTTGCCTTGGCGATCGGTTGGTTGTTTAGAAGCCATATCGCTTTAAAATCTTTTGCAGCATAAAATACAGAGATGGCAGAAAGTCTTTCTTTCAGACTTGGTGAGCTTGCATTATCAATACGCACCTGAAGCTCCTGCTCGATTGCAAGCTTTAGCGGATCGCCTGGCGGAGCACCTGTTTCCTGCGCCATAATCGGCAGGTTTGCAGAGATCACAAAAACTGCCAGAAGAAAAACGCGTGTGAGCAAGGAGCAAACGGTGCTGTTATCCATTTAAAATTTCTCTCGGGTTTTCCAAATATTCAACTTAAATACTAGATTACTTTTAAACCAATTGGAATCCATGGCAAACAGAGGAATGTGATAGGCAATACAGACCGCTAGAGCTTTCGCTCAACAACAAATCGCGCCAATTCTGCAAGTGGTTCTGCACGCCCGGAAAAAGGTGACAGCAGATTTAATGCATTATCGAGCAATTCCTCAGCCCGTTGCTTCGTTGCTTCGACACCAAGCAATTCAACCATCGTGCCTTTCCCCCGGTCACTGTCCTTATCCGTATTCTTGCCCAGAGTGGCGGAATCAGATGTTACATCCAGAATGTCATCTACCAGTTGAAACGCTCGTCCAATTAGTGTGCCAAATTCCTGCAGCGCTTCTCTTTCCTCGATATTTGCCTGCCCCATTATGGCTCCGGCTTCACAGGCGCATCGGATCAAAGCTCCGGTTTTCATTGCCTGGAGAGTTTCAATTTCCGCATAGTCCAATTGATTGCCTTCAGCATCCAGATCGAGCATCTGACCACCAACCATACCGCCGATACCAGACGCTTTGGAATACAGTTGCACCAACTGGATTCTGACATTTGCATCTGGATGCGTTGCCGGATCGCTTAACAAATCAAAGGCAAGTGTCAGCAATCCATCTCCAACCAGGATTGCCGTAGCTTCATCATAGGCAATATGGGTTGTGGGTTTTCCGCGCCGCAGATTGTCGTTATCCATGCTTGGGAGATCATCATGAACAAGGGAATAGCAATGGATGCATTCAAGAGCAGCACCTGCGCGAACTGATCTGGTCTCGTCAACTCCAAACAGCGATGCAGTCTCAATCAGAAGGACGGGTCGCAACCGCTTTCCTCCACCAAGTACAGAATATTGCATCGCCTCCAGGAGTTTTTCTGGACGGGCCAATTCGCCGGACGATGGTGCTACGGAAAGCGCATCCTTGAGCGCAGATTCAACCGCTTTGATCCTGACCTGTTGCAGTATTTCAATTTTGGTCATGCCGACCCTGAATGAATATAGATCGTACTTCGATGACACTAGCATGGCGTTGCGTCAAGCGTAGGAGTTGCCGCAACCTTGCAGGGAACTTAAGCTATGCTATTGGGTAATCGTACAGACTGCAAAAGTTGGGGGATCTCATCCTGGCAAAAATCACAAAGAAATTGGTCAGAAGAAAAAAGGTTGCCAATAAGAATCCGAAAAATCGGTTTCATCCGTTTGTGCATCGGGCAATGCGTTTCGTCCTGGCCTTTTTCGCCATACTTGTATTTTTGCCGACATTCCTTCTGCTTTTCTACAGAATCGAGATAGTTCGCCCAATTTCCACCCTGATGGTTTATGAAACATTGATTGGTGCCGAGGTGCATCGTGAGTGGGTTAAACTGGATGAAGTGGCACCTGTACTCTATCAATCCATTGTCATGTCCGAAGACGGCAAGTTTTGTTTCCATAATGGCGTAGACTGGGAGGCATTGAATGCGGTCATTGAGGATGCAATTGACGGAGAGAAAACCCGTGGAGCCAGTACGATCACCATGCAAATGGTGAAAAACCTGTTTCTTTGGCCAAATCGCTCTTATGTGAGAAAAGCCCTTGAGGTTCCATATGCCATCCTCGCAGATTTCATCCTTTCAAAAAAACGCATCATGGAAATCTACCTCAACATTGCCGAATGGGACCGAGGGGTATTCGGTGCAGAAGCAGCTGCAAAGAACTATTTTTCCAGAAGTGCTTCGAAACTATCGGCACGCCAGGCGTCACTAATGGCTGTAACGCTACCAAATCCAAAAAAGAGAAACGCTGCAAAGCCAGGCAGACAGATGAACCAGACAGCCGGCATCATACGCCGTCGTGCCAGCGCTTCCGGTGCATATGTCAAGTGTCTCATGTAAAAATCTGCTCAAGTGGCAAAAAATTCGCATTTTTCGGTAGCCAAATGGCCATCCTGGTAGTATATGAACGCCCAACACAGAGATGTTGCGGGCTCTTGCGGTGGTATAGCCGGACGAAGAGCCCTTTTTGTTAGTATGAGATTTAACTAGCTGGAGTTGATACGATGGCTGTTCCAAAGAGTAAGATTACTCGAATGAAACGCGGATTTCGGCGCTCTTCTGACGCCCTAAAGGCACCTGCCTATGTAGAGGACAAAGAATCCGGTGAATTGCGCCGTCCACACCATATTGACCTGAAAACGGGTATGTATCGTGGTCGCCAAGTGTTGGAGCCGAAAGATTCGGTTTAATTCGCATTGAACCATAATTTTCTCAAAGGCCAGCCCGAGTGCTGGCCTTTTTGTTTGAGCAAGCTAAAATGGAATATTGCTTCTCGCTTGAAGTCAGCCCTTGCCTTTTTCACTAGATAGCGGTCAAATCTCTCCGCAGAGCCCAAGGAAAGAACATGCTCACCAACGTACCCCTCCTTATCGTACCATTCATCGTTTACAACATTCAGGTGCTGTTTGGCGGTGGATTGGCTGTCTGGGATCAGGAGATTTTCCGCTTACCCATGATCTCTGGCGCAGTGTGGACAATGGATATGGGTGACCTGATGATCAGTGTGGCCTTGTTGTTGTTGTTCTTTGAAATCATCAAGGCGACACGTGTTGGAGCAAATTCCATCATTGATCATCTGCTTTCCACCTTCGTGTTTATCGCATTTTTGGTGGAATTCCTCTTGGCAAGCCAAGCAGTCCACAGTGTCTTTTTCACACTAATGATGATTGCACTGGTCGATGTGTTGGCCGGATTTACAGTATCAATTCGTTCCGCTACCCGTGATGTCAATGTAGGGCCGGGAGGATATTGAATCTATCCAGTATCAGCAACGAGCTTGACTGCTTCAATTCCTGCAACCGCGCAGATTTCATCATTATCGGAACCGTCCCCGGAAATTCCAACTGCGCATACAATGTTTCCCTTGCTGTCACGCGCGATAACTCCGCCTGGAACTGGTACAATTCCATGTGGAATAACAGAACAAAGGCCGGCCAGAAAATGTGGGCGTTCGATAGCCTGGTCATGCAGTGCACGACTTCCGCGCCCAATCGCCAATGCCGCTCTCGCCTTGCCACATGAAATTTCAAACCGGCTGTTGGAAGCCCCATCCTGCAATTGAAATGATACGAGACTGCCACCCGAATCCAGCACGCTTACACCGAGAGGCTGAAAATTTCTGTTCTGACCTTCGGAAAGTGCCTTGTTGATGATCCGGTTTGCCCGCACCAATGAAAGTTTTGCCATGATGAAATCCTTGTTGGTTTGTTGCCTGCTTGACTCCACCAGCAAACTGATCCTTCTTTGAGCCAAGGTTACACACATTAATCGGACAATATGCCTAGAAATTTTGACGCACCTGGACGCTCGCCAGTTTACGCATGTGAATGTATGGCAGCTACCTCTCATCCATTGGCCACCGCCACCGCATTGAATATCCTGCGGGAGGGTGGAAATGCCGTGGATGCTGCAATTGCAGCTTCCGCGACCCTTTGTATTGTTGAGCCGCATATGACGGGAATTGGCGGCGATTGTTTTGTCATCCTCAGCGAGCCGGACGGCAAGTTGTACGGATTGAATGGATCCGGACGCTCGCCGGCAAATATTGGTTTGCAATGGTTTTTGGACAACGGCATCACCGGGATTGATGCGACATCACCGCATGCTGTTACTGTACCTGGAGCTGTGAAAGCATGGGAGACTCTTCACAGTCGCTTTGGTGCAATGGATTTTACACGCCTTTTTTCGGATGCCATTTACTATGGTGAAGAAGGTTTTCCAGTCGCACCGCGTGTAGCCCGAGATTGGAGAATGATGGCAAACTCATTGGTCGGTACCGGTGCAAAAGCTCATTTACTAAAGGATGGAAAGTCGCCGAAACCTGGCGAAAATTGGAAATTTCCAGCGCTTGCGAATGTTTTGCGTAGTATTGCTCAAACAGGGAGCAGGAGTTTCTATGAAGGTGCATTCGCAAAAGAGATTGCTCGTACGATTCAGGAGCTGGGTGGATTTTTGACTGAAGAAGATCTTGCTTCGGTATCAGCCGACTGGGTAAATCCAATAAGCACCAAGTATCTCGACCATGAGCTTCATGAAATTCCACCCAATGGGCAAGGTATAACCGCATTGATTTTGGCAAACCTTCTAGGTGAAGTCGGCCTTCCTGATGAGGCAAGCGATCCCGCAAGAGCTCACATGGAGATCGAATGTGGGCGCCTTGCCTACAGCATTCGTGACAACGAGGTTACCGATCATGAACACATGACCATAAACTGTGAAGAAGTGCTTTCTGCGGCCTACACTCAGGCACTGGCCGCACAGTTTGATCGAACCAAGCGCAACCAAGGAATTGTACTTCCGAAATTGCAAAACTCCAGCACAGTTTATCTGTCGGTGGTCGATCGGGACCAACGTGCAATATCATTTATCAATTCAGTTTACGATTGGTTCGGTTCTACCATAGTTACCGAAAAAAGCGGTATCGTCCTTCAAAGCAGAGGTAGTGGATTTAATGTCAAGCAAGGCCACCCCAATGCAATTGGCCCCTCCAAAAGACCACTTCACACCATCATTCCGGCAATGGCCACCAAAAATGGCAAAACGACACACAGCTTTGGTGTGATGGGCGGAGCATATCAACCGATGGGTCATGCTCATGTACTTTCCAACATGCTTTTTTATGGGATGGACCCCCAACAGACGTTGGATGACCCGAGGGTATTCTGGGATCGTGATGGTAATCTTTTGCTGGAATCGATGGTTCCCGCTCAAACCAAACAATTTCTGGAAAATTTTGGCCATACGTGCAAATCAGCCCCTTCGCCACTCGGTGGCGGACAGGTGATACACATAAACCATCAAAACGGTACGTTGATTGCCGGATCTGACCCAAGGAAGGACGGACAAGCTTCCGGTTTCTGAAATATTAACGCTTGTGTGGAAGAGTAACACGAGAGTTAATAGTCAAATTCAGCGATCACAATGTCAGAACCTTCATCTGCCTTAATTGCCGCAAAGATATCTTCTTCAATCCATCCGGACAAGATTGCCGAAATCATGACTGCCGTCGGGCAGGCCAGTTACGTATGGGATATTGGTGAGGATTCGATTGGTTGGTCAGAAAATTTTTTCAACTTGATAGGTTTTAGAAATGCAACAGACGTCTGCCGGGGCAGAGAATTCGAAAAGCTGTTGAGCACGGAAAGTCAGGAAACCCGGTTTGCGGCCATCTATTCAGCGCAATGCGAAGATCCTCCTGAATCCGGCGTATCCTATCAATGTGTCTACGCGGTCAGCGCATCACACCTCAAAGGGGACGTCAGCGTATGGCTGGAGGATACCGGCAGATGGTATCCTGATGAGTTTGGCAAGCCAGCCCATGCGGAAGGTACCGTTCGCATAATTAATGAACGCCGCCAACGCGAAGAAACACTGCGACGCAGATCTGACTTTGACAATCTGACTAAATTGTACAATCGGCGCTATCTCGAAGAGCATATAAATCAAACGATTGATGCAGCGATTACCGAGCATCGTCAGGCAGCTTTACTGATGATTAACATTTGTGATCTTGAGCAAGTAAACGACATCTATGGATTTTCCAGCGGCGATGAAGTTTTGCTTCAGGCAGCCTCACTGCTGACAGCCCAAACGAGAAGCGATGACATTGTTGCAAGATTTTCGGGAGCAAAATTTGCGGTCGTCATAAATAATTGTTCTACCAGCACAATTTACTCGACGGCAAAGAGGATTACAGACTATCTGAACACCCGGCTTCTACACACCAAAGCCGGTCCGGTTTCCATCCGCGCTGCAATTGGTGCATGTCTGCTTCCTGGTCAGGCACGAACCCCAATCGACGCTGTTTCCCATTCTCTCTCAGCCCTCCAAATAGCACGGGCCGACCATTCCATGAGGGTCGCGATTTTCGATCCGGATCCACAATTGAACGAGAAACAACGCAGAAACGCCCTACAAGCGGCTGAACTTGTCCGTGCATTTGAAACGAATATGGTACATTTCGCGTTTCAACCGGTTGTAGAAAGTAGTTCACACCGCGTGGCATATCATGAGGCTCTTCTGAGAAAAAATAAAAGCGAAATGCCACTTTTGGAAGATGCCGATATCATCAGCACAGCTGAAAACCTTGGATTGATGCGGATGGTGGACAATCATGTTCTTGAGCTCGCCCTGGAGATGCTTGCAACTCATCCTGATGCAAGGCTGTCAATCAATATAACTCACGAGAGCCTCGAAAATCCCGATTGGATATCCCGACTTGCAAGTGGATTTGCTACACACAACTTAACCGCAGGTCGGCTCATCATTGAACTCACGGAATCACAAATTCCGCGAAGCATCAATGAAACGCAAAAGATTATTGATATGATCAGGGATATCGGGTGCAAGGTTGCCATTGATGATTTTGGTGCTGGATACACTTCGTTTTCCAACTTGAAAAATCTCAATATTGATATCTTGAAGATCGACGGCTCTTTCTGCCGTGATTTAAAGCAGGAACCGCGTAACGAAGTCTTCTTGAAAGCATTGCTCGATTTGGCAAAAACATTTCAGGTAGAGACTGTTGTTGAATGGGTTGAGGATTCCGAAACAGCCGCCAAATTGGAGGAATGGGGATTTGATTACCTCCAGGGCAAAGCATTCGGAATGCCTTTACCCATTGCGCCTTGGGAGAAAAGCTCTGATCCGAACACCAATAATCAGGCGACCGAAGAGAAAAACCTGTCGGCATAACCGCCCGGATTATTTTTGACCAAACCGGTTTTCAACATAGTCTTCCACCATCGCCTGAAATTCCTGGCTGATGTTTGGTCCGCGCAGGGTGTGGGTTTTCTTTCCGTCTATAAAAACCGGCGCTGTGGGTGTTTCTCCGGTACCTGGCAGGGATATGCCTATGTCAGCATGCTTTGATTCTCCGGGCCCATTAACAATACATCCCATTACGGCGACTTTCAGCTCCTCAACACCTGGATATTTCTTCTTCCATTTGGGCATCATTTCCCGGATATGTTGCTGGATGCTTCCAGCAAGTTCCTGAAACACCGTTGATGTTGTACGGCCGCATCCCGGACAAGCCGCAACTATAGGAACAAATGCCCGAAATCCCATGGTTTGCAACAATTCTTGTGCTACTTGTACTTCACGAGTTCTGTCGCCACCGGGTTCTGGAGTCAGGGATATTCGTATCGTGTCTCCTATGCCCTGCTGCATCAATATGCCCATCGCTGCAGATGAAGCAACGATACCCTTTGTTCCCATTCCCGCTTCGGTCAAACCGAGATGTATCGCGCGATCAGTTCGGTCAGCCAGCATGCAGTACACGGCGATTAGGTCCTGTACCTGACTGACTTTTACCGAAAGGATAATGTGATCGTCTGAAAGACCAATATCATTGGCATGATCAGCAGATAACAACGCAGATTGCACCATTGCCTCACGGGTTACCTCGGGTGCTGTCAGCGGTGAACCGGCCTCCTGATTTTTGTCCATCAGGGCGGTAAGAAGCGCCTGATCAAGCGATCCCCAATTTACCCCGATCCGCACAGGCTTGTCATAATGAATAGCTGTTTCGACAATTGCTGCAAATTGTGTATCACGCTTTTTCTTGAAACCCACATTGCCCGGATTGATCCGATACTTGTCGAGTGCTACTGCGCATGCCGGGTGATCAGCCAAAAGTTTGTGGCCAATATAATGAAAATCCCCAACAAGCGGTACGTTCAAGCCCTGCTTGAGCAACCTTTCTTTTATGTGTGGAACAGCCGCCGCTGCTTCATCACGATCAACTGTAATCCTGACTATTTCCGAGCCAGCCTTGTAGAGTGATGCAACTTGCGTGACTGTGGAATCCACATCGGCTGTATCTGTATTGGTCATGGATTGTACAACAATTGGGGAAAGCCCACCAACAGTTACACCGCCAACATCAACACCAATTGTTTTCTTCCGACCCTTCGGGCCGATTAGATAGCCAGTAGCCGATGGAAAATCAGGCAAACATTCGTTCATGACAAATCCTGGATCATTTTATGCATTGTCTTTTCGTGAGCGAATCTCAGCAAACACTTCTGCATTGCTTGATGATTGCAATCCCAGTTGCGCGCGAATAGCTGGATCACCAGCCCGCAGAAACGGATTGGTTTGAAGCTCACGTTTAATCGTTGTAGGTAGCGTTGGCTTTCCAGCATCACGCAATGACTGAACTTCTTTCACCCGGCTTTTTAGCTCATGATTGTCTGGATCAATCGTTAACGAAAAGCGGGCGTTGGAAAGCGTGTACTCGTGGCCGCAATATACGATCGTATTTTCTGGCAGTGCTATCAGTTTTTCCATGGAGTGCCACATCATGTTTGCATCGCCTTCGAAAATACGGCCGCACCCCAATGCGAAAAGCGTATCACCGGTAAACACCACACCACTCTGTGAAAAATAGAAATTGATCATTCCCAAAGTATGCCCGGGCGTTGAGATAACGCTTACCTTTTCACCACCAAATTCAAATGTGTCGCCATCATCAACAGTTTGATCGAGTGTTGGAATCTTTGATGCTTCTTGCGCTGGCCCGATAACTCGACACCCGAACTGTGACTTCAGATCGGCAATACCCTGTGTGTGATCCCAGTGGTGGTGAGTTACCAACACATGCGTGAGGTGCCATCCCTTTGCTTGCAATTCCTCACGAATCCGCTCCGCATCAGGCGCATCAATTGATGCTGTAGTGCTGCTCTTGGCATCGTGAACCAGCACGCCAAAATTATCGTCAAGACAGTTAAACTGATGAAACTCCAGGTCCGCCATTCATCCAAGACTCCGCATTGCGCTATCGCGGTAGCATATTCTTTTCATAGGTCAAATGAAACGTTAATGCGAAATTTGTAAGACTGGCGGCAATCGTTGCCAGCAGCTAGTATTGACGAATGTTTGTAGATGTAGTGGATCTTCGAAGTTTTTATGCCTCGACGCTGGGGCGGGGTGCAAGGCATTCGATATCAATGTCACTTTCGGCCATATGGAAGCCTGATCGTTCCGGCCGATTGGTTGGAATGGGTTATACAATGCCCTGGCTCAACCGATTTGCGCCAGATACCGAGCGAACTCTTGCATTCATGCCGGCTCAACAAGGTGCACTGCATTGGCCATCTGCAGACCAATGCGCCACAGCGCTTATTTTTGACGAAGAGCTTCCGCTTGCCGATTCTTCCGTCGACCAGATTTTGATGGTTCATTATCTGGAGCAGGCTGAAAATGCAGGCGAGTGCCTCGCTGAAGCGTGGCGGGTACTTTCACCAAGTGGCACACTGACAATTGTGGTTCCCAATCGTCGTGGACTCTGGGCACGGTTCGAACATACACCTTTCGGAACAGGCCGACCATTTAGCAAAGGTCAGCTTGACCGCCTTTTACGCGACAGTCAATTCTCACCTGTAAAATGGTCCGATGCACTTCATTTTCCACCAATAGAGCGCAATTCAATTCTACGATTTTTCCTTCGCCTAGAAAGATTGGGGCGTCGTATCTGGCCGGTGTTTTCCGGTGTGATTTGCGTCACTGCAACCAAACGTCTTTATCAGGGTGTCCCGGCTACTGCCGGCGCCAGACGCAAGGTGTTCATTCCGGTTTTCGCTCCACAAGGTACTACCCGGTCGTTTAATCGAAAGTAGCAAAAATCTTTCCTTTGCTTTTGCCAAGGGCATTGAATAGAAATCCGTAAATGCGATGGATAATGGTACGGAGAGACAGGTGTCCGCAGAACGAACGATCCCTTGGCCGAAATCGGGTATTTTGGACATTTCCGTGTATGTGCCTGGAAAGTCGAAGGCACCTTCAGGCGTAAGACTGCACAAGCTTTCTTCCAATGAAAGCCCGCTTGGGGCAAGTCCAAAGGCTGTTGACGCACATCAACAAGTGACAAACACTCTTCATCGTTATCCGGATCCTTCTTCAGAGCCGCTACGCGAAGCAATAGCCGAGATGCATGGTTTAAATCCCGACAACATCGTCTGTGGCAATGGGTCGGACGATATTCTCAGCCTCTTGGCAAACGCCTATCTTGCTCCCGGTGATGAGGCGATTTTTACCGAGCATGGATTTCTGGTTTATCGCATAGCCATTCTTGCAGCAGGTGCAAAGCCGGTCGTCGCGCCAGAATCGAACTGTTTTGCAGATGTTGATGCAATACTCGGTTGCGTTACCGACAAAACCAAAATTGTATTTCTTGCCAATCCAAACAATCCAACCGGCACCTATTTGCCGATTGATGAAGTGCGCCGACTGCACGAGGGTCTTCCAGATACTGTGTTGCTCGTACTTGATGCGGCTTATGCAGAATATGTGCGCCGCAACAACTACGAGTCTGGAATTGAACTGGTATCAGCATATTCAAATGTTGTGATGACCCGAACGTTTTCGAAAATTTACGGACTTGCAGCCTTGCGAATTGGTTGGGCCTATGCACCGGGCCATGTGATCGACGTCATCAATCGAGTTCGCGGACCTTTTAATGTCAATGCTGCTGCAATCGCTGCCGGGGCGGCAGCAATTCGCGATCGAATGCATCTGGAACGGTCAATCACGCACAACGAAGAATGGCTGAAATGGACCAATGATGCCTTGGAGGCGATCGGATTGAAGGTCACACCGTCAGTCGCGAATTTCATTCTTGTTCATTTCCCTGACCAAAAGGGAAAAACTGCGGCCGAAGCGGAGCAGTTCCTGACGAAACATGGTTATTTACTTCGTGGCGTCGAAGGATACGGATTGCCCAATGCATTGCGTATGACTATTGGCGACGAAGAAGCAAACCGTGGCGTAGTATCGGCACTTGCCCAGTTCTTGAACGGCGCAGCAGATGTTTGACAAGGTTGCGCTAATTGGCATTGGATTGATTGGATCTTCACTTGCGCATGTGATGCGGAGGGAGAAACTCGCCAACAAGATTTGTATATCCACAAGGCGCAAGGAAACCTTGGACCGGGCAGAAAAACTTGGACTTGGTGATACTTACGAACTCAATCCTGAAATCGCCGTAGAGGGCGCTGATTGCGTGATTATATGCACCCCGGTTGGTGTATGCGGAGCCGTAGCAGAGAAAATAAAGTCTCATCTCGCATCCGAAACGATAGTTACAGACGTTGGATCGGTAAAGCGCTCTGTGATTGACCAGGTTAGCCCGCATTTGCCCACAAATGTTCATTTCATTCCTGGACATCCCATCGCAGGTACAGAATATTCAGGGCCGGATGCGGGATTTGCTTCGTTATTTGAAAATCGCTGGTGCATCCTGACACCGGAAGCCAATGCAAGTCCTGAGCCGGTTCAAAAACTCAAAGCCTTTTGGGAGCGTTGCGGTTCGCAAGTTGAGATTATGGACCCAGACCATCACGATCTGGTTTTGGCAATTACTTCTCATTTACCGCACTTGATTGCCTACAACATTGTAGGTACCGCAAGTGAGCTGGAAGGTGATACCCGGTCTGAGGTGATCAAGTTTTCGGCCAGCGGATTTCGAGATTTCACTCGATTGGCTTCATCCGACCCCACTATGTGGCGGGATGTTTTTCTGCACAACAAGGATGCAGTACTTGAGATGCTTGGCCGTTTCTCGGAAGATTTAAGCGGCCTGCAACGTGCCATCCGTCGCGGTGATGGAGAAGCATTGTTTGAATTATTTGCCAAGACGCGTGATATTCGCCGCAGTATCATCGAACAGGGACAGGATGTTGAAGAGCCAAACTTCGGCCGGGATTCGTCCTGATTCCACTTCAATTCCAGTCTCAGTAGAGCGGCGGAATTGATCCAACGGGAAAGATCCCAACATAAAGTTGGCCGTTGCGGGCCACAATTTTCAAAGATACTGAACTTTCTTTACTGCCTCCCGACAGCACCGAAATTGCTTGCGCCATCGTGATTATGGCATCCTTTGCATTCGGGAAGAACTGTCCTGCATAATTTGCGACTTCATCCAGTTTGGAAAACTTCACTGCAAACTTTCCAGAAATGCGGCCGGCAGGACTGATTTCTGCTGGACCGGATACTTCCAGCATGCCGCCCGCCTTGGGAGAAAATTGAAATTTTTCAATATACCCCTTCAATCCTTTTACTCTGGCTATTTGCAGCAGATTTTTGGAAGCAAGTAGATCCGAATAAAGCTCTTCCAATGTAAATATGGTAGATATACTGAATTCGCCGTCGTTGTACTCACCGGTTTTATCAACCAGTGAAAAATCCTGGATCGACAACGCGACATCAACTGAATTATCGGCTACCCGTCGCAAATGAAGTTGCGAGTCTGAAATCTTTACAGATCCAAATGCAGGATCTTGCGGAGTGTATCTTAGCTTCTGGCCATGAAGTGAAATCCGTTCCGGCCCATCAAGGTCTACATACAAACTGGATCTTAGAGAATCCCATTCTGACGTGAAAGATTCACCAGTTGGAATCGTGACCAACGCTGGAGAATCAAACTCAAACACAATTTGTCCTGGCTGATATAATTGGGCCGCCGAACGCATGGCAGATGAATCGACCGCAATTCCTGTGCTTTGGCCAGAATAGAAAAAGTTGTCACAATATATGCCAATGCGAAAAGGAAAACCCTCGACCCTTTGATTGATACACTCCAGCTGTTGATTGGTGGTTTTGAGTTCGGCCCTGATCTCGGTAAAACGCTGTTTGAGCATTTCGGCTGCGTAGTGCCAGCCGAAAAACCATGCGCCAATGAGCAACCCGACAAAAAGGACAAAAAGCACAATGCGCAAGTTTCACTCCTTTCAGCAGAAATTTCTTCGTGCTAATGCGATTTCAAACAGGGACTAATAGTGGAACACCATATGGATGATTTTTGGGTATTTGGCTACGGCTCATTAATGTGGAACCCTGGCTTTGAGGTAATCAAGCGTGAGCAGGCCACAGTATTTGGCCTTCACAGAGCACTTTGCATTTATTCATGGGTTTATCGTGGAACACCAAAGAAGCCTGGTTTGGTGCTGGGACTTGATCATGGTGGATCATGCCGGGGAGTAGCGCTGAAAGCGCCAGGGAAGATGCGGGAGGAAATTATCTCTTACTTGAGAGCAAGAGAACAAGTGACGGCTGTCTACCTCGAAAGCTGGCGCAAGGTGGAACTTGATGGCGGAAAAAGAGTTGATGCCTTGATTTACCGTGTAGATCAAAATCATGAGCAATATGCTGCGCGGCTGAGCATTGATAAACAAGTTGAGATTGTAAACTCAAGCCACGGCAAATCAGGGCCGAATACCGATTATGTGATTAGTACAGTTGATCATTTGCGTGAATGCGGAATACACGATCATCAGCTGGAGCAAGTACGCGCCGGCATCAAGAGTTGATCGCTTTCCTTTCCGCCTCTTCGATCAGCTTGGCGGTTTTTTTCTCAATAACATCCTGAAGGTGCCCTGCAAACTTGTCTCTATCATTTCCCGGCTCAATTACCTTGAGAAATTCAAGCACGATTGTGCCTGGCTCTCGAGTGAAAGAATTGCGTCGCCAAAACATTCCTGCATTTAGCGCTGTCGGCAGCACCCGCGCACCCAGAGAACCGTAAAGATAGCTCACGCCGAATTTGTAAGCCGGTTCCGCTCCGGGTGCTTTCCGGGTTCCTTCTGGATAAATTATTATCTGTCGTCCTGAATCATAAGCTTCCTTGGCATGCACAGCCAGCTTGGCAAGAGCTTCACGCCCCCGCCCCCGTTGAATTGGAACAACCTTCATTTTTGCCATCAACCATCCAAACAGCGGGATGTATGTAAGTTCCTTTTTCAGAACATAGGCTGCATCGGAAAAAAACAGGATCAGGGTGTATGTTTCCCACGCAGATTGGTGTTTTGAAGCCACGATCAATCCCTTGCTGTCATCGGGAATATTTTCCAGTCCCCGAAAGTCAAAGCGGGTACCAACGATCTTGTTGTGAAACCACAAATGCGAATAGGCCCAAAGCTTTGCAATTTTCCAGCATTCTTTTCTTGGCAGGAAAAAAAATACCGGACTCCAGAATATCATTTGTGTCGCGCTACTTAGGTAAAACACGCAATTAAACAATAAGGAGCGAATGAATATTGATTTTTTGGTAGGGCGCATAATTTTTCAAGTTCAATTCCGGGAAGACTCTGCCGATTGCGAAACCCTATTTCCCAGCGAAAGATTGTTCAACCACTTATGTGCAACCAAGCCGCCAGGTATTTTATGAATTCAAATCCGGTTACTCGAAAATTCGAAGCAGTAAAGTGGGGCGTATTTTCATGCGAATTGACGGGAGCCGGAATGAGTTTCACGCCGGGCATCGATCGCCTCATAAGTAACAGACTTCTCGGCATATGATAATTGCTGGTTACCACAACAAGCGACTTGAACTTGTTCTGCTTCACCCACATGGATGCATAATAAGCGTTCTGGACAGTGTCCTGTGCAAGGCGATCAACCTCCACACAACAGTCGAATATATTTTGCTGGGCATTTACACTTGCACGGATCACAGCATTTGATGTGTTGGGGTGAACTCCGGTTATCAACAGGCGCCCGGCAATATTTTTCTGAAGGAGCATGATACCGGACCGAATCCTATCCCGTCCACCGGTTAATACCACGATGGCATCGGCCTTTTCAGGCATACCGGTCGAAGTGGAATTTGAAACATCCACTGTGAACTTGACATACCCAATCGCCATAACCAGCAAGCTGAAGCTGGTTATGCCGACAAACAATCGCCGCCAAATGCTTCTCCCGGGTGTGGATTCCGAATTTCTAGGTTTTACCACGTTCATAGTTTGCCTTGAGATACATTCCTTACGGCTATCAATAAGCCTGTAAACATCACATTAAATGAAAAATGGTGCAAAAACGAAGATAATTGTAATCAGCAGGCAACATCGGTTGTATTCAAAATCAACGTACAAGCCGATAGTTTTGTAACCCGTTAACCTGATGGCGAACCGTTAAGCGACAGGTTGCAGCCGTCAAAAACGCCACCAATATCATAACCATCAATATTCCACTAAATCCAAACCAGCCGAGGGAGAATGTACCAAAAAGAGCCGCTACCTGGTCACCTTGAGGCGTTGCAAGACTGTTCGACGACCAAATTCCAAGTCCAACAAACAAAACAATTGCTGCAAACGCGCCACTCAGGCCCCCCTTCAATCCAAGCCTTAGAAAGTGGCGTTGGAATTCCCGGGAGATAAACCGGCTGTCTGCACCAACGAAATGCAAAACTTCCACAATCTCGCGATTGCCAGACATTGCACCGCGCGTCGCGAATATCACCGTCATGACTGTTGCAGTCATGACAAGGACAAATATAGAAGTGCCAACCGCAACCATTGTAAGTGCCATTGTAGTAAGTCGATCCACCCAGGCCCGATGATCATCAAGACTGGCACCGGGAACTTCGTTTTCCAACCGCGTGTGCATCGATGCAAAATCAGGCCGGGCACCCTCCGCAATTTCAATGGTCAAGAGACGCGGGACCGGAAGCTCCTTAATATCGAGACCGGAACCCAGCCATGGCTCGAGCAGGCGTGCGGTTGCTGCATCGTCGAGCGCAGTAACTTTCGAAACACCATCGAAAGAGAGCGCAATACGACTTGCCTGTCGAATAGCTTGTTCCATTTCGACATCATCGAATGGCCTGATCTGAATGGTGACTTCCCTCGAAATATCACTCTGCCATTTGCTGGCAGTGTCATTGATCATGGTCACTGCACCGAGTGCCAAACAAGCCAAAAAGGTCATAATGGCAATTACCAGAACAAGCGCACTACCTGCAATGCTCTCTTGCGGCACAATATTACGACCACTTCGCAACGGTTTCGGTCGCGCCAATTGAGGTTTGCGTTTCCCACCTGCAGCGGCAGGTGTACGGTTTGGTTTGGTTTTAGTCATAGATCTGCAAGCGCCCCTGATTCAAGACTAGTCGCCGCGCATTAAATTGATCCATTAGTCCAAGATCATGGGTGGCAATTACAACGGATGTACCGGAACGATGAAGTTCAATGAAAAGTCGCAAAAGTCTGCGCGCAAGCGGAGGGTCTACATTCCCGGTCGGTTCATCGGCAAGTAGTACATCGGGTTTGTCAATCAGAGCCCGGGCTATCGCTGCGCGCTGCTTTTCACCACCGGAAAGTACCGGCGGCAATACATGCATTCGATCACCAAGACCTACCCAATCAAGTAAATCTGTAACATCTTTGCGAAAATTTGATTCCGCCCGGCCGCGTACAATCAGTGGCAAGGCAACATTCTCATAGGTAGTCAGATGATCCAACAACCGAAAATCCTGAAATACAACACCTATCTTTCTTCGAACCAGGGGCATTTGGCGTGGCAAGATCGATGAAGCCTCGCGGTTAAACACACGCACAATTCCGCGGGTAGGGCGTAATGATAGGAGCATCAGCCTTAGCAAACTGGTCTTTCCCGCTCCAGATGGTCCCGTCAAAAACTGGAAGGAATTTGGCGCGATTTGAAAGGTCAGGTCACTCAATACCTCCGTTCCGAGACCGTATCGCAGACCTACATTCTCAAATTTTATCAATATTGTTTCCCATCAAAAACTCAGGAGAATCTATGGTTAATGGAACCTTAAGACAAATGCTTTAGCAGATTCATTCAAGTCGACAAATCACCAATAGCCCTGGTGCAATGAAAGTGTGCATCCATGTCCATAGATTCAGGTCAATCTTGTCCTGCTTGTGAATATGAAAAAGTCCAAAGTGGGCATGCAATTCAACATTCCAATCATGGAAATGGTGAATTTTTGTGTCTGGAGTGTGGAAACACCTGGAAAGAATTTGGTGTTAGAAAAAAACAATCCAGAGCCCAATTACATCTTTTGGCAGAAATTTCAGATATAACCGCGGTATTTCCAGACAAGAAGATAGCGATGGTTTCCCCGATGGATGCCAGAATCCTTGCTGGCAACGGTATCAATGTAACTCCACACGCAGGAACATTGTCCAAAGGCCTACATTGTCTCTATCCAACGCAAAAGCTCTGTCTGATGATAACAATGCTTGTCTTGGTGGCCAGTTTAGCGGGTTACATGTTTCCGGTCTTGAATTTCTACCGTGGTAATCCGGTTCGGATCGAATCCATACAGTTACAGGAACGAACCAATGCTGACGGTGATCGCGTGTTACTGGTGCACGGCTTGATGGAAAATGTCTCTTCCAAGGGGCAATTGGTTCCTGCGATTTCAATCGTACTGCGGCGTAATGACGGTGGAGAACTCTACCGCTGGCGCCACAAATCTTCGATTTCTGTCTTGCGTCCCGGTGCCAAAGCGGCTTTCATCTCTTCCTTACCTGTCAATAATCCGCAGATTGCCTACGCCGAAGCGAGTATTGACAAATAGAAGTGTTCCCAAGGAACAGCTTTTGTCTTCTGACCGGAAAAAATTATGCCTATCGTAAGAAACAAGAAAATTGAAGTGTTGTTCAGCGCCGATGAAATCGCGCAGCGAAATACTGAACTGGCTGAAGAAATTGTACTGAGTGAACTTCACGATCCCTTGGTGATTTCTATTCTCAAGGGTTCATTTGTTTTCGCTGCAGACCTCATTCGAAGACTCCACAAGGCGGGGCTTTCTCCCGAAGTAGAATTTATATCAATCTCCAGCTACGGAGCCGGAACAACAGCAAGAAAACCTGTAGTTCTTCGCGACGTTGAGTCAGACGTAAAAGGACGGGATGTACTCCTGATTGACGATATATTGGAATCAGGCGGAACGCTCAAATATGTTTGTGATTTAATGTATGAACGCGGAGCCAACAAGGTAGCAACAGTTGCACTTCTCGATAAGCCCGGAAAGCGGAAAGCCAAACTGGAAGCCGATCATGTTGGATTTGAATGCCCCGACAAGTTTGTCGTCGGCTATGGCATGGACGTTGGTCATGCATTCCGGGAATTGCCATTTGTAGGTGTAGTGACAGGCGATGCCTGACCAACAGCTGCTAGCGATTTTTTAGCAACCGCTCAAGATATTGTTCTTCTATCAACGGACTGTCTGGAATTGCCAGACGCTTTCGGATTGCTTCCATGATCTCTCTTGCGCGCTGCGCATCAATGACACCGGGAATTTCAACGCCAGACTCAGAATCCATGCCACCATCGCGACCATAACGTCGTCCGAGGGGGTCGCTGGATTGCTGCATCTGTTCATCGCCTTCACCACCGCGGTTACCCTGTTGACGACCACCCTGTTGTCTATCACCGGCCATTTGTTCCAACATCGATTGCGCTCCCTGGCGTAGCGCATCCATGGCTTGTCCCTGATTTGAACCTGCTTGGCCGGTATTACCATCTCCCAGATTTGCGCCTGCTTTACCCATTTGCCTGCCAGCTTCATCAAATTGTTCACCAGGATTAACGCCGAGTTCCTCCAGCTGTTTGTTAAGCTTGCCCAACTGTCGCTGCAGCGATTCTTGCTGTTGTTGCAGCCGCTTCAAGGCTTCAGCAAATTCTTCGGGCGTCATCTGGTTGGTCCCACCCTGCTGGCCTTGTTCGCTGCCACCCTGCTGGTTGCCGGATTGTTGCTGCTGGCCCGGTTGACTTTGCTGCTGCTGATCCTGCCCACGGCTGTTACCCTGATTTCTTCCCAAACGTTCCTGTCGCCGTTGCATTTCAAATGTCTGATCCATCAGTTCCTGCTGCCGGCGCATCAGTTCACTCAATTCATCCAGCGCCTTGTTCATCTCGTTGCCTTCAGCCCGTCGTTGCTGTTGGTGACGGCCTGCCCGCAGATTATCCATCATGCGCTGCAATTCGCTGAGAAGTTCACGTGCTGCATCCTGCGAACCGGATTTGGCCAAATCTTCAATGCGGTCCATCATCCTTTGAAGGTCCTGCTGGGTAAGTGTTTGGCTCTGCTCATGAGGATTGATTGGACCCTGGCTTTGCGGATTGCGCCTTGCTTCTTCAATCATTGCCTGCATCATTTCGTTCATTGCTTGACGCAACTCTTTCATCAGTTGATCAATCTGTTCCTGAGAGGCTCCTTCTTCAAGCGCCTGGCTCAAGGCCTCCTGCGCTTCTCGCAATCGACGCTCAGCTTCACTGAGATCACCGAACTCGATCGCCAGCGCAATTTCCCAGAGCAAATCAACCGCATCCCGCAATTCGGTATCCTGTCTTGCCGAAACGATACGGCGATAAGCTACGTTCATTGCAATAAAGGAACCGGCTTCGATAAACCCTTCCGGGCCGGTCATTACTGCATCAAGCATGTTGGCGACATGATATTGTTTGCGCGCATCCAGTGCCAATATCCGTCGCTGTTCTACCAACGCTCGTGCAAGTGGTTTGGAGAACCGACGACCAGGCAACACCATTGTAACAGTTTCAGATCTGCCGACCTGTCCGGCATCATCGTGCGCCAGAAGTGTGATTGTCACTTCGCTGCCGGCCCAGGGGTGCTCGGTTAAATCCCGATTGACACGAGAACTCCCGCTTTTGGCCCGATGTCTTGGAAGCGATAAAACCAGTTTGGGTGCGTTTACAAGCGCGCGCGCTTCAGGATCAAGTTCAGCCAGTGAAGAGACTGCACCTTCGGCTTTGGTAACGCCATAATCGTCTTCCACTTGGTACGATAGTTGAAGCGAACCCGACAATGCTGCCTTGGGTTTCTCGGCGAATGCAATGGAAGGCGCTTTATCTGGCGCGGTTTTGATATCCCACTGAGCCAAGACGTCACCACGGCTTTCGAGTCTCATAATACTGTCTTGTTGCAGCTTGAGAGAATACTCCAGTTCGCCAGGTTTGTTTTCCGCGTCATTCCGGTCGACCGCAATGTCTCCGGCAGATCCTGATTGAATGAGCTGAATATCCGCACTTCCGACGAACCTCAGAAAAAATTCACTGTTCGTTGGAACATTAATCGGTTGTCCCTGAAGATCGCTGGAATTTGACGAAAGATATATCGGTGAAGCTTTCGTATAGGCCGGTGGATTGATCCAGGCATCCATGCGGCTTTCAACTTCATCGACCGACAGATCGGAAAACAGTATGTCTCCCAATCGACCACCATTGGGTGAATAGGAATAAAAAAACGCAGCCATTGCCAACAGTGGAAGCATTGCCCTGACTGCAAACGGGTCAAACAGATTAGCCCGGGGTTTTGGCGTGCCGGATGTCAGATTGTCCAACCCGCTCTTCAGTCGATGCTGATGTTCGCGCCAAAGCGCAGCAGCCAGACTATCTGAGCGACCCAACGCCATTTCGTCCTTCTGTCCGATTAGAGGGCGATTTTCCAGATCTGACTTGATCTCAATGCGTCTGAGCACTTCTTTATGTAATGGCGAAGCAAATTTGTGAAGCGGCCACATAGCAACGACAAAACCGAGCAAGAACAGAGATTTGATAATCCAAAAAACCGGTAATGATACCTGATCATTCAACAACAACCAGCCACCGGCCCAGGAAAAAGCGGCAAAGGCACAAACGACAAGAAAAGCTGGCACAAGCAACGGCCACAGCCGTTCCCAGCACAATACAAGCCATGTGGAAGAATGTAACAACTGACCTGCAGGCGATCTGGCGTTTTTCTTCTTTTTCAAGGGCTTTGCCTTTCAAAGCGAGTTCTGGCCACGTTATCACAAAATACGAGGTTTTCGAGGCTAACCTGGCGAACTAGCGAAAAATTGAGTAAATGGCGTGTTAAAGCCAGCCTGGAACGGAATCGAGTCCAATCAGTTCGTCGACAGTCTGGCGTGGGCGCACCACGTGGAATTGATCGCCTTTTACAAGCACTTCAGGCACCAGAAGACGGGTATTGTACGTCGATGATTGCACCGCGCCATAAGCTCCCGCAGAACCAATTGCAAAAAGCTCCCCAGCTTCCATGGCCGGCAATTGCCTGTCCTGTGCGATGAAATCGCCGGTTTCACAAACCGGCCCTACAAGGTCGCCTTTGACTATTCGCGCTTTAATGCCAGGTTCGACAACAGGCATTATCTCATGCCAAGCATCATAGAGTGTGGGTCGAATGAGGTCATTCATGGCCACATCACCGACCAGGAAAGTCTTTTTGCCAGTTTCCTTCACATAAATTACGCGCCCCACCAGAACTCCAGCATTTCCGCAAATCATGCGGCCCGGTTCGAATATCACCTCACAATCGAGCGATTCCACGTGTTTTTTGACAATTGTCGCATAGGCTTGCGGATCAGGCGGAGGTGCATTGTCCTGGCGATAAGGAATTCCCAAACCACCACCAACGTCCACATGGTCAATCGAGTGCCCTTGTTCACGAAGTTTGCCAATCAAGCCTTGAAGCCTTGAAAAGGCGCTATCAAAAGGCCCCAACTCGGTAATTTGACTGCCGATATGCATATCAATGCCGGTAATCTTGATACCAGCCAGACTGGCGGCAAGTTTGTATGTTTCAATCGCACTTTCCCAGGGAATACCAAACTTGTCCTGTGCTTTGCCTGTAGAAATTTTGGCGTGCGTCTTGGCATCCACATCGGGATTGATCCGAAGAGACACCGGTGCTTCCATGCCCATTGAAACAGCACATTCAGAAACCGCATAAAGTTCCGGGATAGATTCCACGTTGAAACAGAATATTCCGGCGTCCAAAGCATGGGAAATTTCCTCCCTGGTTTTGCCTACGCCGGAAAACATGATTTTCTCAGCCGGAATACCTGCCCTGAGCGCCCTTTGTAGCTCGCCACCTGAAACCACATCTGCTCCGCAGCCAAGGCGGGCCAACGTAGCCAAAACCGCCTGATTGGAATTGGCTTTCATTGCATAACAAACTTTTGAGGGAACACCCTTGAAGGCGTCTGAAAATACCCGGTAATGACGCTCAAGGGTCGCTGTTGAATAACAATAAAAGGGTGTTCCCACCGTTTCTGCGATTTCGGTTAGCGGTACGCTTTCAGCATGCAGCAATCCGTCCAGATATTGGAAATGGTTCATTGTTCTGTCCTGAAACTGGCTTAGATCAGGGGATCAAGAATAAATGGGCGATCCTCGACCTCTTCCTTCTCAACTACCTCGCCAGCTTCATCTGACTCGATGACGGTTGAAGATGGAGGGCGTTCAAGATCTCCTCGCCGACCACAGGAGCTGACCGCAAGTGCAATTGCAAGCGCAAGCACACCATTAAGCAGCAATTTTGCCAGTCCCGAATACATAATGGCTACTCCTGTTTAGGCCATTCGCGCTCATATTCGACAGAAGGTCGCGAATGTCAATTAATCAACCCATTTTTGCAATCTGCCGTTGCCAATATCGCACCTGCTTGCGAACATTCTTCGGTGCAGTTCCACCAAAACTAGTTCGGCTTGCAACCGATTTTTCTACCGAAAGTACATCATAAACCGCGTTGGTTATTCCATCGTGAACCGACTGCATTTGGTCAAGTGTCAAATCTTCAAGCGAGCAGGCATGCTTTTCCGCAAGTGCCACTACACGGCCTGTAACATGATGGGCTTCACGAAATGGCATGTTCAGTTCCCTAACCAACCAATCAGCCAGATCTGTGGCAGTGGCATGACCAGACCCTGCCGCTTTATGCATGGCATCAGCATTAATACGCATATCTGAAATAAGACCTGTCATTGCGGCAAGGCACACTTCAAGACTGGTAACCGCATCGAATACAGCTTCCTTGTCCTCCTGCATGTCCTTGGAATAAGAAAGCGGCAAACCCTTCAAAACCGTCAACAGGCCTACCAATGAACCATTGATGCGCCCGGTTTTTGCCCGGATCAATTCGGCAGCATCGGGGTTTTTCTTCTGCGGCATGATTGAAGAACCGGTAGAAAAAGCATCTGACAGAGTAATGAAATTGAATTGCGGGGTTGACCAAATTACAATTTCTTCCGCCAAACGAGAAAGATGGGTTGCACATATTGATGCTGCTGACAGCATATCGAGGGCAAAGTCGCGATCGGAAACGCTGTCGAGTGAATTGCGTGTCGGTTTTGAAAACCCGAGCTCCTTGGCAACCATTTCTCGATCAATGGCAAAACCCGTTCCCGCCAGGGCAGCAGCCCCAAGTGGGCATTCATCCATGCGTTTGATCGCATCATCAACCCGGCTCTTGTCCCGTGCCAGCATTTCCACATAGGCAAGACAATGATGTCCAAAAGTAACCGGTTGCGCAGATTGCAAATGCGTAAATCCCGGCATTATGGTGTCCGCGTGATTATCTGCTTTTTCAACCAATACCTTCATCAAAGAAGAGACGCTGGCCGAAAGTCCAGTCATCATCTGCTTGACCCACAGCCTGAAGTCGGTCGCTACCTGATCATTGCGCGATCTGGCCGTATGGAGCCTGCCAGCCGGTTCGCCGATCAATTTTTTCAGCCGCGCTTCGATATTCATGTGAATATCCTCAAGTGCCCGTGAAAATTCGAACTTGCCTGCTTCTATCTCTGACAAAATTGTGTCCAGACCGGCGCAAATTTGTTTTGCATCCTGCTTCGAAATAATGCCTTGCTTTGTGAGCATTCTGGCATGCGCCATTGACCCGGCAATATCCTGGGCATAAAGCTTTCGGTCGAAATCAATTGATGCGTTGATTTCTTCCATAACGGCATCAGGACCGGTGGCAAACCGCCCACCCCACATCCGGTTGCCAGAACCAGCTTTGCTCATTGTATTTCTCCCGGGGAGACTGAGTTGGAATTTAGGGAACTTAAACTATGCAAAAATTCCCAGTTGCTTTAATTGCCATCATTCTTGCGGCTGTTGGTATCGGCATATACGTCATCACCACCACCTCTGGCAATAACTTACAATCAACTGCAGCTAATCAGGCTGCCTGTGCCGCCAATGAAACTTATTCAAAAGCGCTGGATGCAACGATCGGTGGCGAAATTGCCGCCGTGAGAATGCTGGATGATCCTGTCGATGTTTCCGGATTGAGTTTCAGCGATGCCAATGGTGCACCCGTCACCTTGAGTGACTGGAACGGTCGGGTAGTCTTGTTTAACCTCTGGGCCACGTGGTGCGCGCCTTGCCGGGCGGAAATGCCTGCGCTCGAAGAACTGGAAGCCAGTCACGGGGGAGACAATTTCCAGGTAGTACCGGTTAGCGTGGATTTGGGGGACGCGGTAAAGCCAATGGGATTTTATGAAGAAATCAACTTGAAAGAATTACCATTCTTCCATGAGGGCGAGATGAAACTCTTCAGCACCATCAAAAAACAGGGGCTTGCCATTGGAATGCCCGTCACGCTGTTGGTAGATCAAAATTCCTGTGCCCGCGCTGTTCTCAATGGCCCCGCCGAATGGGCAAGCGATGACGCTGTGAACTTTATCAAGACAGCCATTAGCTTGAAGGGTAGCTAGGTATAAATCTCAGCGTTACTAGCGCGTTGGTTTGGGAGTGTCTCCGCGATAGTCGTAAAATCCACGGCCTGACTTCTGGCCAAGCCAACCCGCTTCCACATACTTTACCATAAGTGGACAGGGACGATATTTCGGATCGGCCAAGCCATCATGCAAGGTCTGCATGATTGAAAGGCAGATATCGAGACCAATGAAATCTGCCAATTGCAGCGGGCCCATGGGATGATTTGCCCCCAACTTCATGGCCGTATCAATCGATTCGACTGTACCTACCCCTTCATACAGAGTGTAAATGGCTTCATTGATCATCGGCAACAAAATTCGATTGACCATGAAGCCGGGAAAATCCTCCGCTACCGCAACGGTCTTTCCAACTTGTTTGACATACGTGCGTGCTGCAGCAAAGGTTTCGTCACTGGTAGCAATTCCCCGAACCAACTCCACGAGATCCATCAGCGGCACCGGGTTCATAAAATGAATTCCGATAAATTTTTCTGGCCGATCCGTAGACGAGGCAAGTCTTGTAATTGGGATAGACGATGTATTGGTTGCCAACACAGCTTGTGGATTTAGGTTTTGGCACAAGTTTGAATAAACATTGCGCTTAATTGCCTCATCTTCTGTGACAGCCTCTATGACCAGATCGCAATCCGCCAAATTCTCAAACGATTCGACGGCCTTTATGGCTTTCACGGCGTCGTTGCGTTGCTTTTTGTCAATTTTTCCAGAACTTTCCTGCCGCGCCAAATTTCCATTTATTGTTGCAAGACCGGATTGAACCTTGTCGGCATCCAGATCGCATAAAGACACCTTGTAGCCACCGAGTGCTGAAACATGCGCAATTCCAGCGCCCATCTGACCTGCGCCAACCACACCGACTTTGGAAAATTTCATTTAAATTACTCCAACCACACATCAATTCTGCCAACAAAAAGGCCGGGGGTGGTAAAAACCGCCCCCGGCCTTTTTAATCGAATTGACTTGATTTGCCTAGCCAAGAGCTTTCTCAAACTCAGGCAATACATCAAAGAGATCAGCAACAAGGCCGTAGTCGGCAACCTGGAATATCGGCGCTTCCTCATCCTTGTTGATTGCAACAATAACCTTTGAATCTTTCATGCCCGCAAGGTGCTGAATTGCACCGGAAATACCGCAGGCAATGTAGAGATCTGGTGCCACCACCTTACCGGTCTGCCCGACTTGCCAGTCGTTTGGTGCATAACCGGCATCAACTGCTGCACGCGAAGCACCAACCGCTGCTCCAAGCTTGTCAGCTACCGGTAGTATGGTTTCCTGGAATTTTTCCGCAGAACCCAGGGCACGACCACCGGAAATGATGATCTTTGCAGATGTGAGTTCAGGACGATCATTTTCAACGATTTTTTCGCCAGCAAATTTTGACAGCCCGGGATCACCAGCTGCCGCAACGGCTTCAACCGAAGCTGATCCACCTTCACCAGCGGAAGCAAATCCGGCTGTACGAACCGTAATCACTTTCTTGGCATCCGTTGCCTGAACTGTCTGGATTGCGTTACCTGCATAAATTGGACGCTCAAAAGTGTCTGCAGATTTAACGGTGATAATGTCTGACACCTGCATGACGTCCAGTAGTGCTGCAACCCGTGGCATATAGTTTTTGCCAGAAGTGGTAGCTGCTGAAATGAGCGAGTCATAATCACCGGAAATGCCAACAATCAAATCCGCCATTGGTTCAGCCAGTTGATGCTCGTAATAATCAGCGTCAGCAACCAACACCTTGGCAACACCAGCAAGTTTTGCAGCCTGGTCTGCAACGCCACCACACCCTTTACCAGCAACCAGCACATGAATGTCACCACCCATTTCCGAAGCCGCAGTAAGCGCTTTGGCGGTCTGGTCGTTAAGGTCGTTATTGTCGTGATCTGCAACAAGAAGAATAGTCATTTTCTTTACTCCAGTCCGCGCCGTTTAAAGCACACCAGCTTCGTTTTTAAGTTTGTCTACCAGTTCGTCTACTGAACCAACAATCACACCAGCCTTACGCGCAGGTGGCTCGACTGTCTCTGAAACCGTGAGGCGCGGAGTTGTGTCGACCCCATAGTCAGCAGGTGTTTTTTCATCCAGCGGCTTTTTCTTTGCTTTCATGATGTTGGGAAGTGAAGCATAGCGCGGTTCATTTAGACGAAGGTCGGTCGTAATGATAGTTGGCATTTTCACATCAACGATTTGAAGACCGCCATCAACCTCACGAGTAACCTTCGCTGTGTCACCGCTGATTTCCATGGAATTTGCAAAAGTTGCCTGGCTCCAGCCAAGAAGCGCTGAAAGCATCTGGCCCGTTTGATTGCAATCGTCATCAATCGCCTGTTTGCCAAGGATAACCAGTCCCGGTTTTTCCTCTTCAACGATACCTTTGAGAATTTTTGCAACTGCAAGGGGTTCGACCAGATCATCGGTCTTCACCAGAATGCCTCTGTCCGCACCCATGGCAAGTGCCGTACGGATGGTTTCCTGAGACTGTTGTGGTCCAACAGAAACTGCAATGATTTCTTCTGCCTGGCCAGCTTCCTTCAGTCGGATAGCCTGTTCAACAGAAATTTCGTCAAACGGGTTCATTGACATCTTGACGTTAGCGAGCTCGACACCCGATCCGTCTGACTTGACCCGAATTTTCACGTTGTAATCTACAACCCGTTTTACCGGTACAACAATCTTCATGGTACAACCTTTCGGCGCTTTTCAGTTCGTTTCGAACAATTTTCGGGGAATGCCTTGTGGCAATTATTTTGGTGCGTCAGCCGCATGCCTATCGACAAACAATTGGTGCGTCAACTGCAATATATTGCAAAAATTACTTTCTACCCCTACCCCAAATGCGACCCGGTTTTACTGAGGATTCGGCGGAATCAGAAACTTTTTGACCAACAGGGTTTTCTGTAGGCGTTATGGGCACTTCTGCAGGTACCTTCGGAAGGTCCTTGTCGAACAAAACAACTCCCGGACGGCGAAAAATCAGAACCAGTGTCAGTCCCGCTAAAAACCCACCGATATGGGCAGCCCATGATACCAGACTTTCCGGTGTCGCAAAGTAATTGAATATCTGAAATCCGATCCAGGCTCCAATGACCCACATAGCTGACAGACGCAGTGGAATCCGGCCAAAAGCAAGTATCCAAACCCGAACCTTGGGGTGCAGCATCAAATAGGCCGCAATTACGCCAGCCGCAGCACCCGATGCTCCTATTAACGCAACTTCCGAAGCTGGAAAACTCAACCTGTGGACAAATGCACCGGCAGCGGCGCAAAGAAGATAGAATATCAGAAACTTGAAGTGGCCAAGGGCATCTTCCACATTGTCGCCAAACACCCACAAGAACAGCATGTTTCCTGCCAGATGCATGAAACTCGCATGAAAAAATGCGTAAGAAACATATTGTAACGGCTCAGGTGCGCCCGAAAGCTCTGGCGGAAGAACTGCAAGGTCATTTATCACCGCGGGGATAAATCCATAGGAATAATAGACCAAATTAGCCTGCTCGGCACTCATGACTGTTGGTGTTGCAGTTATCAACCAAACCACGATATTGGTCAAAATGATGCCAAGCGTCACAAATTGCAGGCGGACATGTTCAAGGGCGTTCGAATCGTGAAGTGGAATGAACATTGCGCTTACCGGTTTTCGCCCGGAACCCACAAAACATCAGACTTTCCGCCATTGTTCGCATTGCGAGCGGCAACGAACAAAAAATCCGACAATCGGTTGATATAGCAGACAGCCGCATGGTTTACAGCCTCTTCCTTGTTTTTTGCAAGCTCTACAATTAATCGTTCAGCGCGCCTGGCAATCGTTCTTGCGAGATGAAGGTGTGCCGCCAATTGCGATCCCCCTGGCAAAACAAAGGAGCGCAAAGGTTCAAGCGATTCATTAAGGCCGTCAATTTCCCTTTCCAGCCTCTCAGTTTGGGCATCTGTAATACGCAGGGGTTCATACTCAAGCGGCTTGCCATCATCGGGTGTTGCAAGATCAGCTCCTAGGTCAAAAAGATCATTTTGTATGCGTGCCAATGCCTGATCAAGTTGCTCATCATCTTTGGCATGCAGTCGTGCCAACCCGATCACTGCATTGGTTTCATCTACTGTGCCGTAGGATGCCACCCGCAAATCAAATTTTGCCCGGCGTTCGCCATTTCCCAAACCCGTCGAACCATCGTCACCAGTTTTGGTATAAATCTTGTTGAGAACCACCATGTTTGAAATACCTGTTTCTCAAAAAAGCATGGTCTGTTATGAGGAAAAATACAAGGCGCCCATGACCAAAATGAGTACCAAAAACTGGGCCAACACACGAAATCTCATAAACGTTTGAGAACGATTGGGACTGCCACCCTTTGCCATATTCCAGATACCAAGAAACAGAATAACTGAAACAACCGCAAGCCCAAGCACAATGAGGATATTCATAAAATTGCTTCCTGAGAAAAATTGTTTCGGTTGACCAACGCTACCTGGCGCGCTCCCGTTTGGCGCTTCAAGAAATAGCACGAACACTATCCACCGGATAGAAGAATTCGATCAACGAGTTTTTGTGGTAGAAATCGCCGTGCCATATCCAGAACATGCGTTGGCACAGTTACACCATAGTGGGCTTTGGGTGACTTGGAGGTCAAAGCATGGTGAAGTTTCTTGTAAACTGCGTCCGGCCCAAGTCGAAACCTGCTGGCAACGCCACCTCTGCCCAGCTTTTCCATATGTCGTCTGTAATGCTCACTATGGGCAGAACCCTCAATATCAATGTTTTCCTTGAGTTTTGCCAGGGCATTGAGGGTAAACTTCGAAGAAATAGGACCTGGTTCAATCAATGCCACGTGTATTCCATGGGCTTTGAGTTCCAATCGCATTGTTGATGCCAATCCCTCAAGTGCAAACTTGGAAGCATTGTATGCGCCCCGCCAGCGACTTGGCACCCATCCCAGAATAGATGAACAATGAACAATTCGCCCGCCCCCTTGTGCTCGCATCACAGGTACGGCGAGGTTGGTTAGCTCATGCCAGCCAAAAAAATTCGCTTCGAACTGTTGGCGAAGAACATTGGTTGAAAGGTCCTCAACTGCTCCAGGTTGCCCAAATGCGCCATTGTTGAACAGGGCATCGAGGGATCCATCTGTCTGCTTCAATACACTTTGAAAAGCCGAATGGATTGAGTCATTTTCAGTATAATCGAGATAGAGTGGGTTAAGACCTTCATTCCCTAGCCGCTTCAGATCGACATCCTTGCGGGCGGTAGCAAAAACCTGCCAACCATCTTCTGCAAGGCGCCTGGCGCAATGGGCGCCAATACCTGTAGAGCATCCGGTGATCAATATATTTTTCTTTTTCATGGCAAATTTCAGATTGAATGGCTGTTGTTTGATGGGAGTTTCCATACCGCTTTTTCTTCAATAACGATACATTGAAGATCATTCAGATACACCCGCCATTCGGGCGACATCAACGGGTTGTAATCCAACCTCCCGCAATTGCCGCAAACTTGTGTCCCTTGAAGATTTTGAAAGTTTTCGTCCGTCCTTACCAAGGATCAAGGCATGATGTTGATATTGGGGCGGTGGCAATCCCAGCAGTTCCTGCAGCACACGATGGACAGAGGTCACATGAAACAAGTCCTGGCCTCTTACAATGTGTGTTACGCCTTGCAAGGCGTCATCCAGAACACATGCGAGTAAATAACTGGTCGGCACATCCTTGCGACCCAGAACCACATCTCCCCAATTTGCGGGATCTTCAATAATCCAGCCAGATTGTCCCTCCGGCCCCTCTCCGGTTTCCTGCCAACCGGGAATTTCGGACAGGTGCTTTTTTGCGCCTTCCATATCCAGTCGCAAACCGAAATTACCGTGTTTATTCTTAAGTGCCTGCTTCTGGCTTGCATTGAGCATACGCTCTTCACCAGGATAATGCGGAACGCCATCCGGGTCTCGGGGCCAAATATTCCCACCTTCCTCAAAACCCACGATCTTTCGGCGAACTTCTTCCCGGCTTGAAACCGCAGGATATACAAGCTCTTCCATTTCCAGATTGTCCAACACTTCCTGGTAGCTATCGAAGTGTTCCGATTGTCGCCGGATCAATCCGTCCCATTCAAATCCCAACCACTCAAGATCTTCCAGCATTTGCTTTTCAAGCACTGTAGTACACCGCTCCAGATCGATATCCTCGATTCGCAAAAGCAACTTTCCACCAGCTTCGCGTGCACATTTTTGGTTCAACAATGCTGAACGGGCATGCCCAAGGTGCAATTCGCCATTCGGACTGGGCGCAAATCTGAAAACTGGTTGTGACATCGCAAATTTTTAGCAAAAACTGTATTGAAGGGTAATAACCGGCTTGGAGCTATCAGTGAAGCAAATACGGTCACAGCGTGAAATTGATGAGGGCATGGCATGGCTGCTCAAGACTGATCCGCGATTACAGCAAGTTGCAGAACAGGTTGACGAAATTCCATTACGTCTTCAAGAGCCGGGCTTTGCCGGTCTCTCGCGAATCATTGTTGGCCAGCAGGTTTCAACCGCCAGTGCCGCTGCAATCTGGTGCAGATTGGAAGCCTTGATTACGCCGTTTGAACCTGAACTGTTCGTACAAGCCGGGGAGAGTATTTGGCGTGAGGCAGGGCTTTCGCGACCAAAACAAAAAAGCCTCATTGAATTGTCGTCTGTTCTCATTTCCAACCAATTCTATCTCGAGGATATACAGGAATTGGAAGCGGGTTCAGCAGTCGGAAAACTGACACAGATTCATGGTATCGGGCCGTGGACTTCGCAGGTTTACTTGCTTTTTTGTACTGGTCATCCGGACATATTTCCGGAAGGAGATTTGGCACTTCAGATTGCAGTCCAGGATGGTCTTCATCTGGACAAACGGCCAAATCCGGCTACGCTTGAGAAAATCGCCCAAAAATGGTCACCATGGAAAGGTGTAGCCGCCAGATTGTTTTGGGCCTATTATGGGCAAATCATTAAGGGCAAGAATGCTTTGCCCGTTTGATTGACGGAATTGAGGAGGAAGCGCTTTCAAGGTTCATTTAACGCAACACCATAGTGCGAATATCATTTCGGCCAGGCAACCGCCTGCCAAAAATATGCAGACGAAACCCAGGAGGGACGGATGAACGTACACGCCCTTTCGTCACCTGAAGCGCACCCCGCCCTGGTACTAAATGCGGACTATCGCCCGCTGAGCTATTACCCTCTTTCCCTGTGGTCCTGGCAGGATGCAATCAAGGCGGTTTTTCTTGATCGGGTAAACATTGTTGCAGAGTATGAACTGGCAGTTCATAGCCCTTCATTCCGTATGCTGCTTCCAAGCGTCGTCAGCCTTAAATCCTATGTCAGACCATCAAGAACTCCCGCTTTTACCCGTTTCAACGTATTCTTGCGGGACAAGTTCCAGTGCCAGTATTGTAGCTCGGCCCGTGAGCTTACTTTCGATCATATCGTTCCCCGGTCCAAAGGCGGCTTGACTACATGGGAAAATGTGTGCGCTGCCTGTTCCCCATGCAACCTCAGAAAGGGCAACAAACTTCCCAAGGAAGTCCGAATGTTTCCTTTGCAAAAACCATTCATTCCATCGGTTGAGGACTTGCATCGCAACGGCAGGCGGTTTCCACCGAATCACCTTCATGAAAGCTGGATGGACTTTCTTTACTGGGATACGGAACTGGAACCATAAACCCGGGTTCCTGTCTTTTTTACTCGGCCAACTTATCCAATGTCGCCGCCCGAATTGCCATAATTGCAAGCGCCAAACTCGCCAACGCATTCCAACCCGCGAACGAGAGACCCAGAAAGCGGCCTGCAGCTTGATCGCAAGCTGGTGCTTTGACGGAGTCAATTTGTTCGAGCAGGTTTTCGGCTGTTGTGTTGGAAAGCCCATCTACCACAACCGCACAATCAGCAGGACCAGCCCACCACTGCCACTCAATGCCGGCATGACGGATGGCAAGCACCAATGAATACAACATCAGCAATCCGGCAATGCCAATCAAACCACGGTTGATGCATTGTTGCCAATTGGCCAACAAAGCTGACAATGCAATTGCCATGACCGGGATTCCAACATACCAGGGCTCGCGTTGCTCGAAACAGAGTTTACAGGGAATGTATCCACCAATGTGCTGGAAACCGAGGGCCGTTAAAATCACGACGCACATTCCAAGAAGAATCAGCAATGACAGTTTGACCTGACTATTCCAAATAGCTGATAGTGACACTTGCATCTCCTTGTCGTGTACGAATCAAAAAATGAATTTAACGGCTACAAATCCACCGACCAGCAAAATCATGCAAATCGTGAACATCAGGCCAAGACGCCTTTCTATAAATTCGCGAACCGGTTCACCAAAATAATATAACAATGCTGAAACTAAAAAGAACCGAAGACCGCGACCTAAGATGCTTACTATCACAAAGACAAAAAAATTCAGCCCTGTGGCGCCTGAAAATATTGTGAGCACCTTGTAGGGAAACGGGGTAACCGCAGCAAACAATACACCCCAACCGCCCCAAATATTGTACCAGTCCCGCACTTTTTCAAACGAATCTTCTTTTCCGTAAAATGAAAGTATCGGCTGCCCGATTGATTCATAAAGGACGGCACCAATGAAATAGCCAAGAAACGCACCCAGTACCGAACCGATCGTGCAAAGGGTTGCGTACCAAATCCACTTGTGACGTCGGGCCAATACCATGGGTATGAGCAATACATCCGGCGGGATTGGAAAAAATGAGCTTTCCACAAAGGAAACGCCGCCAAGCGCCCAACCTGAGTGTCGGTGACCTGCGAGAGTAAAAACCCAGTCATATAGTTTTCGTATCATCAAACGAATCCCGAAAATGTTAGTAAGCTTGTGTTTGGCGCGGCCATCAGGGTCTGTAAAGACAGATTGCGAATTTATGTGTGATTTTATGTTGACCGAGATAAAAGCCGGACTATAGTCCGCCCCGCTACCAGACCTTGGGCCCCTCTGGCGGAATTGGTAGACGCGCGGGATTCAAAATCCCGTTCCTTCGGGAGTGCCGGTTCGATTCCGGCGGGGGGCACCATAAAAAGAATGTTAGTAATTGAAATAGCAAACTATTTTATCATCTAATTGTTTTGGTTTTACTTTTGTTCTTTTTTGAATAGAATTTAACAAATCTGTTCCAGGGTAGTAAACAGGCCTTGGTTGGCCACTAGAAAATGCCCGTTATGTGCGGTGGTTTCAATTGATCGACTCAACACTTTGGTGTCTGATGTCAGCGCCTGATGGACAGATTGGGGCTATTACTTAAGAGAGTGTTTTTGGCTCATCGTTATCCTTGTGGAATAAATGATGAGAAACGATGAGAAACAAGGCCGTACGCCACCAGGATGTTGCAAAACGTAGTATCAAGAATTTCCGCCGCCAGACGCGGAAGCGTTATTCATCCGAAGAAAAGATCAGGATCGTGCTTGCTGGATTGCGTGGCTATCTTGGTTGCGGATCACTCGTTCTTTCCTATATTCTTACTCGAATTAGCGAATAATAACGAACAAAGAGAAAAGGAGAGGATGCCAAGTCAATTAGATTGTTGAAATATATCGAATCAATCAACTGCCAGCGCACACGCCAAAACATGATTATGTCCGTGGCGGCGGGGCCGCCATACGTTACAAGCAACTTGAGCGATCCCATGGCGGAGAGAGGGGGATTCGAACCCCCGGAACGCTTGCGCGCTCAACGGTTTTCGAGACCGCCCCGTTCAACCACTCCGGCACCTCTCCACAGTAAGGTTTTCTATCGGTGCATCAGTAAAGATACAAGAAAATTGAGAAGCATTTCGTGAACACCGGACGACTTGACTTTCAAGCATTTTCTGGACTATATCTCCGCAAACGGCGCGGGATATCGCGCCGCTTGTTTTTGAAATCCAGATTTATTCCAGTGGATTGACTGAAAAAGACGACCCGCAGATGAATTTTTACCTGTTGAGAGTCGTAGTGAGCACCGAAAGGAAAAAAGATGTTCGCAGTCATTAAGTCCGGTGGCAAACAGTATCGTGTTGCTGCCGATGACGTATTGAAAATTGAAAAACTCCCTGTTGGTACAGGTGAGATGGTTGAATTCAACGAGGTATTGTTGGTTGGCGAGGGCGTCAATACTACGGTTGGTAGTCCAACTGTGGACGGTGCCATGGTAACCGCTGAAATAGTTGAGCAGGGCCGTACTCGTAAAATCATTGCGTTCAAGAAACGTCGCAGGCAGAATTCGCGCCGCACAATCGGGCATCGTCAGCATCTGACGACAATTCGTATTTCGGAAATTCTTACTGGTGGCGCGAAACCTTCAAAGAAAGCATCGCTGAAAACGGCTGAAGCGAAATCTGACGACAAGAAAGCTGCTCCAAAGGCTGAAGCGAAAAAGGCTGCACCGAAGGCTGAAGCGAAGAAGGCGGCACCGAAAAAAGAAGCAAAGTCTGAGGCGGCTACCTTGTTCAAGGTGCCAGCTGGCGATCCGGACAAACTGACCGAGATTAAAGGGGTCGGCCCGGTTGCAGAAAAACAGTTAAATGAGCAAGGCATTACAACTTACGCCCAGATCGCAGCGCTTAGCGACAAAGATGTAGCGAAAATTGATGAAGCTATGCCGTTCAGCGTAGACCAGATTACAGATTGGCGCGATCAGGCAAAGAAACTGGCCAAAAGCTAAACCGCAAGGTCAAGGAGAGTACGATATGGCACACAAGAAAGCAGGCGGTTCCTCGCGCAATGGTCGCGATTCAGAATCCAAGCGCCTCGGCGTGAAAAAATTTGGCGGTGAAATTGTAGTTCCCGGCAACATTATTGTTCGCCAACGCGGAACAAAATGGCATCCTGGTTCAAATGTTGGCATGGGGAAAGATCACACACTGTTTGCCACGTTGGACGGCAAGGTGGCCTTTCAAAAGCGCGCGAATGGACGAACCTTCGTTAATGTAGTCCCGGCGGACGCAGCAAAGTAACCGGCGTTGAAGCCGGTGTCCCATCGACCCGGCTGAGGCAAAATAGTCAGAGCATCCAGAGGGGAGATGGGGACACCGTCTCCCTTTTTGTTTAGATCGGCTTTGGAGAACAAGATGTCTAATGATCCAGAAACAGCAGCACAGTCTGACGAGTTGGGTATTGTCGGTGAAGTTCTTACAACACCAAATCTGATACTGCGACCGCTGAAAGCTGGTGATGCGTCAGATGTGGCGAGGCTTGCCAACAACTACAAAGTCGCAAGCATGCTGACCTCGATACCTTATCCTTATTATGAAGCGGATGCCCTCCAGTTTATTGAGCAACGTGCCACTTCAACCGATAAGAGCAGTGTATTTGCAATAGTTGAGGCAGATAGTGGAATTCTGGTTGGCGTTTGTGGATTGCACGCTAATCATGAGCAACTTGATCTTCCTTACATGGGTTATTGGCTCGGTGAAGCCCACTGGGGGAAAGGTTACGCGACAGAAGCAGCCCGGGCATTGGTAGATTTTTTCTTCAAGGCCGGTAGCCATGATGAATTACTTGTCTCGGTTCTGGCCAACAATGTTGCATCCCGTCGGGTGATTGAAAAATGTGGCGGAAGGTTCTGGAAGAGTGGAGTGACCACCACAACAGCGCTTGAGGGTGAGCAAAAGATCGATCATTTCCGCATAACACGCGAAAGCTGGATGGGGGCAGTTGCCGCCTGATCTAGGGTAGCAATCGCCAGGGTGCAACACCATGAAGTTTCTGGATCAAGCCAAGATATTTGTCCGGTCTGGAAACGGTGGAGCTGGGGCTCTTTCCTTTCGCCGTGAAAAATACATCGCAATGGGTGGACCGGACGGCGGTAATGGTGGCAAAGGCGGTGATGTCTGGGTTGAAGTGGTAAACGGCCTTAACACCTTGATTGATTATCGTTTCAAGCAGCATTTCAAAGCCAAGACCGGAACCCACGGCATGGGGCGCAACCGAAATGGTGCGGCAGGTGCGGACATTGTTCTGAAGGTTCCTGCCGGAACCCAGATTTTTGAAGAAGACAATGAAACACTAATCGCCGATCTTTCGGAAATCGGTGAAAAGTTTTTATTGATGAAGGGCGGCAATGGGGGATTTGGCAACGCCCACTTCAAGTCTTCAACCAATCAGGCACCTCGTCATGCCAATCCTGGCCAGGATGGAATAGAGCGGTGTATTTGGCTGCGTTTAAAACTGATTGCCGATGCCGGACTGATTGGCCTTCCGAATGCCGGCAAGTCTACATTTCTTTCTTGCGTAAGTGCAGCAAAGCCGAAAATTGCCGACTATCCATTCACTACACTGCATCCCAATCTTGGGGTTGCGGCAATCGATGGCCGCGAATTCATTATCGCAGATATTCCGGGTCTGATCGAAGGAGCTCACGAGGGTGCAGGAATCGGGGATCGGTTCCTTGGCCATGTTGAGCGCACACGGGTGCTGTTGCATTTGGTTTCTGCCAACGAAGAAGATGTTGCAGGTGCTTACCGGATTATCAGAAACGAGCTTGAAGGATACGGCCACGGTCTTGCCGACAAGCCGGAGATTGTTACGCTTAGTCAGATTGATATACTGCCAGATGAGGCGCGGATCGAAAAGCTTGAAGCATTAGAGGCGGAGTGCGGACGAAAACCACTCGAGCTTTCTGCTGTAACGCGCGAGGGCCTTGAAAACACTTTGCGATTGATGATTGATCAGGTTGAAAAGGATCGTGAGAAGAATAATGAGCCTGACAAAAAACATGAAGGGGATTGGCTAAAGTGGTAGTACCTTCAAAGGACTACAATCGCATTGTGGTCAAGATCGGTTCATCTCTTCTGGTTGATCGAAAGAGCGGCTTAAAAAGGGACTGGCTTAGTTCGCTCGCAGATGACATAGCTTCGTTGCGGCGGGTTGGCACAGAAGTGCTGGTAGTCTCATCGGGTGCAATCGCGCTTGGGCGTCGATTGCTTGAGTTATCCTCTGGTGCGCTTAAACTTGAAGAAAGCCAGGCTGCAGCAGCTGTTGGGCAAATCGAACTTTCAAGAGCTTACAGTGAGGCTTTGGGAAAGCACGACCTTACAGCTGGTCAGGTACTGCTGACTTTTGGTGATACTGAACAACGCCGACGCTATCTCAATGCACGGGAAACTGTATCAACTCTTCTGAAAATGGGTGCAATACCAATCGTTAATGAAAATGATACAGTCGCTACCAGTGAAATTCGCTATGGTGACAATGACCGATTGGCAGCCCGGGTGGCGACGATGATTGGAGCAGACTTGCTGGTGCTTCTATCCGACGTTGATGGCCTTTATACCGCTGCTCCGGGAACAAGTTTATCTGCCCAGTTTGTTGAGGTTGTGGGTCGAATTACCCCTGACATTGAAGCGATGGCGGGTGATGCTGGAACTGAACTTTCCCGCGGGGGTATGGTGACCAAAATTGAAGCCGGGAAAATCGCAACGGCAGCAGGTACAGCGATGGTGATCGCTTCGGGTAAGGACATTCATGCCTTAAGGCATCTTTTTCAAAAAGATGGCCGCGCAACATGGTTCAAACCGCATGAAAATCCGGTAACTGCCCGCAAGAAATGGATATCCGGCCAAATTGATGTATCTGGCTCACTGTCAATTGATAATGGTGCTTATGCGGCGCTTGTAAATGGCAAGAGTCTGTTGCCAGCAGGCGTAAAACGGGTTGATGGTGAATTTAGCCGCGGCGATGTCATAGCAGTGAAGTCGATGGACGGGACAAAGGTTGGTTGCGGCTTGGTTGCCTATGACCATGAAGATGCGGCAAGTATAGCCGGATGCAAAAGCGCAGAAATCGAAAAAGTTTTGGGATATGCTGGCCGGTCTGCGATGATCCATCGTGACAATCTGGTTTTGCATGGCTCCCATCACTTGGTAGAAGAACATGATGCTTAAAGAGAATTCAGAAACCGTACAGGCCGTGATGGCCGACATTGGTGAGCGTGCAAAGGCTGCTGCTATTGATCTGCGTAAGACGTCTGCCGAACAAAAAGACCGAGCACTAAATGAAATGGCTGACGCAATTTGGAACAAACGCGCAGATTTGTTGGCCGCGAATGCCATCGACGTGAAATGTGGCAGGGAGACTGGTCTTTCTACAGCTTTTCTTGACCGGTTGACGCTTGACGAAGGTCGCATTCGCGCCATGACGGATGGACTGCGTGAAATTGCCAAAATGGATGATCCAGTTGGCACTGTCATTGCTGAGTGGGAGCGGCCAAATGGTTTGAAAATTGAACGAGTTCGTACCCCACTGGGCGTAATTGGGGTGATTTTTGAATCCCGCCCCAATGTTACCGCAGATGCCGGGGCGCTTTGCCTGAAATCCGGCAATGCTGTTATCCTGCGTGGTGGGTCCGATTCATTTCATTCTTCCCGTGCCATCCATGGGTGTTTGAGCGAGGGACTGTCTGCTGCTGGACTGTCGGAAGATTCAATCCAGATTGTCCCCACCACTGATCGCGCCGCAGTTGGCGAAATGCTCAAAGGATTGAATGGTGCGATTGATGTGATCGTTCCACGTGGCGGAAAGGGACTGGTTGGGCGCGTTCAATCTGATGCTCGCGTTCCAGTTTTTTCTCACCTTGAGGGAATTTGCCATGTCTACGTAGACAAGAGTGCCAATGTGGGGATGGCGACACAAATCGTTTGTAATGCCAAATTGCGCAGAACAGGCATTTGTGGTTCTGCGGAAACACTGCTGATTGATCGAGCCGGTGCGTCCACATTATTGAATCCAATTGTTGAAGCGCTCAAGAATGCCGGTTGTGAGGTACGTGGTGACGCGGAAATTCAAGAATCGGTTTCTGGAGTAATCCCGGTTGAAGAAGAAGATTGGTACACGGAATATCTGGATGCAATCATTTCTGTGAAATTGGTGGACGGGGTGTCTGCTGCTGCATCCCACATTGCAAAATATGGCTCGGGGCATACTGAATCCATAGTTGCGGAAGATGAGGCAGTGGTTGAAAGTTTCTTTGCTGAAGTCGATTCAGCTATCCTTCTGCACAATGCGTCAACCCAGTTTGCTGATGGTGGTGAATTTGGCATGGGTGCAGAAATCGGAATTGCAACGGGAAAGATGCATGCTCGCGGGCCCGTTGGCATCGAACAGCTGACCAGTTTTAAATACAGGGTGCGGGGCACCGGGCAGATCCGACCTTGAGGGAAGCCCTTCGAATACCCTATGCCGAGCCGGGAATGAGAATTGGCCTGTTTGGTGGTTCTTTCAATCCGCCGCACGAGGGTCATGTACATGTTTCTGAATTGGCATTGATTCGCGGAGAGCTGGATCAGGTATGGTGGCTGGTTACTCCGGGTAATCCACTCAAGGATCATTCTGAATTGGCCCCATTGCAGGAGCGCATCAATGTTTGCAGGGAAATTATCGAGAATCCGAAAATCCGGATTACTGCTTACGAAGCCAAACACAAGGTACGCTACACAGCGGATACGTTGCGTTTGACAAAAGCACTGCGACCACGATTGAATTTTGTCTGGCTTATGGGAGCAGATAATCTTGCAAGTTTCCACAAATGGCAGGATTGGAGAGAAATTGCCAGGATGATGCCAATCATGGTTTTGGATCGTCCAGGCTCAACGCTTTCCTATCTATCTGCACCAGCGGCGATTTCACTTTCGCGATATCGTGTTGACGAAGATGATGCATCTCGTTTAGCGGTCATGAAGCCGCCTGCATGGACATTTATACATGGCCCCCGAAATGGATTGTCATCAACTCAATTGCGGATGAGCCGGAAACGAAACGAGCAAGTGTAAAACACATATTGAAAATGTCACAATATTTGAGGTATCCTGCAGTTGTGAGTCTGTTGGTTTAAGCAGACTGGCCGAAACTGCACAGTAAGAGGAAGACACTGATTACAGCGATGCAGCATTCCGGAGCCCATAAGGGTAATCCGGCAAAAACATTAAAAACTGCGGTTTTAGCGGTTGGCGATGTTCTGGACATGGTGAACGGCAGCCTGGATGAATCAAAGGCTGAAGAGATCACTACAATCGACATCAAGGGAAAGTCTGCTTTGGGAGACTACATGGTGGTTGCGTCTGGCAGGTCGCAGCGTCATGTTACTGCGATCGCGGATCATCTTTTGCGACAGCTGAAATCTGGAGGAGTTAAATCTCCGCGAGTTGAAGGATTGCAGCATGGAGATTGGGTGCTTATCGACATAGGCGATATCATCATCCACCTTTTCAGGCCTGAAGTGCGAGAATTTTACGGACTTGAGAAGATGTGGTTGGTGCCGGCTGGCGCGAACCAATAGTGGAACTCGTAATTCTGGCGGTTGGCCGCATGAAAGCCGGGCCGGAACGTGAACTGTTTGAGCGATACAGCAGCAGATGCGTGAAGTCAGGGCGCGAGCTTCATTTGCACGGACCCAAGCTGGTTGAGATACCTGAAAGCCGCGCACGCGATGCGCAAACCCGTAAAAACGAGGAATCCCAACAAATCCAGAGATTATCTGTGGGTAATTCCAAACTTGTGTTACTCGATGAACGAGGCAAGGATTTAACCAGCAAGGAATTTGCCCGGCTCATCTGCGACCAACAAGATCAAGGCGTAGGTCAGCTATGCTTTGCCTTGGGCGGCCCTGACGGCCATGGGGATGCTCTTAAAGAGGCAACCGACATAACTATACGATTTGGTCGTTTAACCTGGCCGCATCAATTTGCACGTATCATGCTCGCTGAACAACTTTATCGTGTCACTACCGTTCTTAGTGGTCATCCTTATCACAGAGAATAGCTCTACAGCTTGACGGAAATCGTTAGCAAAGCCATAGAACTCCACATGAAGCACTGGAAATTGAATCTCAAATGCATGCCCGAAATGGGCAGGTTGGCAATTATTGTTGCACTGATGGTTTCAGTAGTCTCATCTGAAGTGTTGGCGCAGGAGCAAAATCTCCTGGAACAACAGACTCAATCTTCCCAAGAGCTGGATGAACTTCGGGATGAAATTGCCCTGAGTGAGCAACGCAAGGAAGAACTCAGTTTGGAGATTGAAGGCCTGGAAAAAGACAGGGCAACCCTCAATCGAAAGCTGATTGAATCTTCGGCCAAGGCTCGAAAACTGGAAAAAAATGCTTCACGAACCGAATCACGACTTACACAATTGCGTGAACAACAAGAGAATATCCGTATTTCACTGCTGGGCCGTAAGGCACTGTTGTCTGAAATTCTTGGCGCGTTGCAACGTATGGGCCGGAATCCCCCACCAGCATTATTGGTGCGTCCTGAAGATGCACTTGCATCGGTTCGCTCAGCAATCTTGCTGGGGGCAGTCATTCCAGAAGTTCGCGCGGAAACGGAAGTGCTGGTTACCGAGTTGAACGAACTTGTCCGAATTTCAAGTAATATAGAAATCCAATGGGAAAGCCTGAGGACAGACCTTTCTGAACTGGCTGTTCAGGAAGAACGCCTTTCCTTGCTTCTTGTGGAGAAGCAGAAATTTTCCAGTGAGGCACGGACGGAGATTGCCAAGGAGGGCGCCCGGGTGGCTGAATTGGCGGCTCGTGCTACATCATTGAATTCATTGATTGAAAGTCTGGAAGTTGAAATAGAATCCGTGAGGGAAGCAGCCGAAGAGGCCAGATTGGCGGAAGAGGAGCGCCGCAAACAAGAAGCGCAACGAATTGCGGAAGCCCGCGAGGCAGAACCGGATGAAAAATTTGGTGATGCCGGACGAATTGCTCCCGCCATCAGTTTTGACGCTGCAAAGGGACTGCTTCCACTTCCGGTTCATGGTGTTCAGTCGGCAAACTACGGAAAAAGTGATAGTTCTGGAGACGTTTCCAAGGGCATTTCGCTCGCGACCCGGCCAAATGCACGAGTGATTTCACCAGCGGACGGATGGGTCGTATATTCCGGTCCTTTTCGCTCCTATGGACAATTACTCATATTGAATGCAGGAGACGGTTATCATATCGTGCTTGCAGGTTTGGACAAGATGAGTGTTGAATTGGGACAGTTCATACTGATGGGAGAGCCAATAGGTGTGATGGGTGAAAAAAGATTAGCAAGTGCTGCGTCGCTTGATGTTGCCTCGACAAGGCCCATTTTATATGTTGAATTCCGCAAAGGTGACCAACCAATCGATCCGACCCCTTGGTGGGCGGATAGCAATGTGAAAAGAGCTGTAAATGATTCGTAAAATTGGACTGTTGATGTTTGGCGCAACTATGGGTGCCCTATCCATGTTGTTGGTGGTCGCATGGCTGAACCAATCGCGTACAGCGCAGGCAGCAGGAACTGATACTTATCGCCAACTCAGCATATTTGGTGATATTTTTGAGAGGGTTCGCGGACAGTATGTGACCGAACCATCCGAGGAAGAGCTTATTGAGAGCGCTATCTCCGGCATGCTGACATCGCTTGACCCACATTCGAGCTATCTTAACGCAAAAGATTTTTCTGATATGCGGGTTCAAACCAGCGGCGAGTTTGGCGGCCTTGGTATCGAAGTCACAATGGAAAATGAATTGGTGAAGGTTGTATCTCCCATTGAAGATACACCGGCTGCAATTGCTGGTGTGCTTTCAGGTGATTTCATTACCAAGATTGATGGAGAAGAAGTTCGTGGCATGAATCTACAGCAGGCAGTTGAAAGGATGCGTGGTGCAGTCAATACGCCGATCGTGCTGACGATTGCCAGAGAAGGTGCCGACAAGCCGATGGATATTACCATTATTCGTGCAGTTATCCGTGTAAAGGCTGTCAAGTATCGTATTGAAGATGGCGACATCGGGTATCTCGATGTAAATGCCTTTAACGAACAAACGGATGATAACCTCGAAGCTGCCATCAAGAAAATTCGTGATGAAATCGGTGACGACGACATCAAGGGCTACATTGTAGACCTTCGACTGAATCCGGGCGGCCTGCTTGATCAAGCAGTTAATGTGTCAGACACATTCCTTGATCGCGGCCTTATTGTCTCCACCCGCGGCCGAAATCCCGATGAAACCCGTCGGCATTCTGCCGTGCCAGGAGATCTGACCGGCGGCAAACCTGTGGTGGTTCTGATTAATGGAGGATCGGCGAGCGCTTCGGAGATTGTTGCGGGAGCATTGCAGGATCACAAGCGTGCAACAATTGTGGGCACCCGTTCTTTTGGAAAGGGATCCGTTCAAACGATTATCCCACTGGGATCAAACGGTGCGCTTCGATTGACCACTGCGCTTTACTATACTCCGGCAGATCGTTCCATTCAGGGGAAGGGTATTGAACCGGATATCAAGGTTAAACAGCCGCTGCCCGACGAATTGATTGGACGGGTGGAAGCACGTGGAGAATCGAACCTTCGTGGTCATATTGTTGGTAATGAAGAAGATGAAGATGAAGGTTCGGGATCAATAGCCTATGTTCCACCGGATCCGAAAGATGATTTACAGCTCATTTACGCGAAGGATTTATTGCGTGGTTTGAAGGAACATGCAGCGTTCCCGCCTGATCCGGAAGCGGCAATCCCGACTCAAAACTAGTACCAGCCGATTGACACGAATCGACCAATCGGATTGAAACAGGGAGAATTTGCTTTTGCAGGTTCCCCCTTTTTGATTCTGATGATGCTGGATACCTTGGTGACAAAGCCGGAAAATGAACTGGATCGCCCGCTTGGAGTGATCCGGCGGGACTCAACCCCGTCTAGCCGTTCAATACGTATGGCGCTGATTACCGGCGTTGTTCTGCTGGTTGGCGGTTTTGCGTTTGTTCAACTGCTAGGAACCGAAAAAATACTGTCCTATTTGGGTTTTTCTGCAGAGCAACAGACGGTCAAGAGTAATGAAGCACCGCTGCTTCGTGAAACAATTGAAAACGACGTGACGCGAATCAAGGAAGTTGATGAGTCGGCTGGTACGTTGCAGGAAATAGTGCCCTCAGGTGATATTACTGAACCGGTTCTGGCGCCAATTCCACAACCAAAACCAGAAATTGTTCGCCAGGAACAATCTCTTGTACATCTACCGGATCCCGAACTGATCGAAAGAGGCGCAACTGGCGTAATTCCAAAGCGCTCAAAAGATGGCCTTCGCCCCCTGGATGTTTATTCTCGACGCCCCGAAACAGAAGGGAATTTTGGAGTTGCCCGTGTGGTGATTGTGGTAGCGGGTCTTGGCATCAGTCAAACCAGTACACAGCAAGCAATTACAGAATTACCCGGGTCGGTAACACTTGCATTTGCGCCCTACGGCAACAGTCTTGGTCGCTGGATGCAACGCGCCCGAAAATCGGGGCATGAATTGTTACTTCAAGTACCCATGGAACCGCTGGATGAGGCAAACATCCCAGGCGCCCACACACTAAAGGCCAATGCAACGCGTAGTGAAAACCTTACTCATTTGCATTGGGCCATGAGTCGGATAACAAATTATGTTGGTATCATGAATCACCTGGGTGGCCGGATGCTGGCTCAAACTGGCGGTTTGAAAGACGTGTTTGCCGAAATAGCAGACCGCGGTCTCATGTTTTTTGAGGATGGGTCTGTCAGAAATTCCATCGGGGAGGGTATGGCGGTTAGAACATTGCTTCCCTACGCCAAGGGAAATGTCTTGATCGACAATGTGCGATCCCGGGCCGCTATTGCAGAAAAACTTGAAAAACTCGCGTCAGAAGCCAAACGGACAGGACTTGCAGTTGGTGTTGCCAATGCATTTCCTGACAGCATATCGCTCATTGCACAGTTTGTTCGCAAGGCAAAGGAGTTGGGTATCGAAATCACACCGGTTTCAGCAATCGCCAAGGATCCACAAAGGTAGATATACATGCCTGAGCTTCCCTATCGACCCTGTGTTGGGATCATGGTTTTAAACTCAGATGGAAAGGTCTGGGTTGGACGGCGTGGCCGTAATGAAGAAGAGCTGGAGAGTGAACCCAAATTGTGGCAAATGCCTCAAGGTGGAATTGACCGCAACGAGGATCCGGTTGCTGCAGCGAAGCGGGAACTGGAAGAAGAAACCGGGATTCAAACGGTCTCCTATTTGGGCGAAGTGCCCGGTTGGTTACGTTATGACCTTCCAATGGAGAAAGTTGGAGTTGCCCTTAAGGGTAAATACAAGGGACAGGAGCAACGCTGGTTTGCCTTCCGTTTCGAAGGTGATGATACTGAAATAGACATCAACACACCCAATAGTAATGAACCACCTGAATTTGACACATGGCGGTGGGTAGATATCGAAACACTCCCTGACTTAATCGTACCTTTCAAGCGCGAAATTTATTTGGAAGTGGTCGCCGAGTTTCGCCATCTGACAAAATAATCATTTGCTCAGACATCAATGTTTCTGCCTCGAAATTTTTCCTGCAGATGAGTCAAAAGGCTATTAGCCGATTCTAAAATGTTTGTGCCCGGGCCATAAATTTCCGCGACACCTGCTTCTTTCAGAAATTCATAATCCTGTGCCGGAATTACGCCACCGCAAATAACGATCTTGTCCGCTGCATCCCGCTTTGCAAGTTCTTCCAGAAGCATTGGAGCCAACGTGCGATGCCCTGCCGTGTGAGATGACATGCCCACTACATCCACGCCTTCCTCTACGGCCATAAGCGCTGCTTCTTCAGGAGTTTGGAACAATGGTCCAATCACTACGTCGAAGCCCATGTCATCAAATGCAGTGGAAATTACTTTCGCACCGCGATCATGACCGTCCTGACCCAACTTAACGACCATTACCCGCGGTTTGCGGCCCAGTCTGTCTGACATGTCCGAAATGCGCTTGCGGATGGCAACAAAGTTTTCATCATCCTCGAAGCCTTTGGCATAGACGTCGGAGATCATTTCAGTTTCGGCCTTGTGCCGACCCCAAACCTCTTCCATTGCCATTGAGATTTCACCAACTGACGCACGCTGACGAGCAGCTTTGATCGCGGCTTCGAGGATGTTTCCCTTTCCGGATTTAGCCACGTTTGAAAGTGTTTCAAGCGCCTTGTCGCAAGCAGCATTATCCCGGGTTTTTCGGATTCGGTTGAGGCGGGCTACTTGAGATTCGCGAACCTTGGCATTGTCAATGCGAAGAATATCGATCTCATCTTCATGGGCTGGTTGGTATTTGTTGACGCCGACAATCACTTCTTCGCCCCGATCGATACGACCTTGCCTGGCCGCAGATGATTCTTCAATCCGACGCTTGGGCAGTCCAGCTTCTACGGCCTTGGTCATGCCGCCCATTGCTTCCACTTCCTCAATCAGCTTCCATGCCTCATCAGCAAATTGTTGTGTAAGGCTTTCCACATAATAGGAACCAGCCAAGGGATCCACGGTTTTGGTCACTCCAGTTTCGTGTTGAAGGATCAATTGGGTATTTCGGGCGATGCGCGCTGAAGATTCAGTCGGTAGCGCAATCGCCTCGTCAAAGGAATTGGTGTGAAGCGACTGTGTGCCACCCAGCACTGCGGACATTGCTTCAAAGGCGGTACGAACAATGTTGTTGTAAGGGTCTTGTTCCTGTAGCGACACACCCGAGGTCTGACAATGGGTGCGAAGCATCAGGCTACGTGGGTCCTTTGGCTTGAATTCTTTCATAATCCGGGACCACAAAAGACGAGCGGCGCGCAGCTTTGCAATCTCGGCAAAGAAGTTCATGCCAATGCAGAAGAAGAATGACAGCCTTCCCGCGAATTGGTCAACATCCATGCCTTTGGAAATCGTAGCGCGGACATATTCACGACCGTCGGCAAGCGTGTAGGCCAGTTCCTGAACGAGATTCGATCCGGCTTCCTGCATGTGATAACCGGAGATCGAAATCGAATTGAATTTAGGCATCTCCCTGGTTGTGTATTCGATTATGTCTGCAACGATGCGCATCGAAGGTTCGGGCGGATAGATGTAAGTGTTGCGGACCATGAACTCTTTCAAAATGTCATTCTGTATGGTGCCGGAGAGGTCCTTTTGGTTAACGCCCTGTTCTTCGCCGGCAACAATGAAGGACGCAAGAATTGGTACAACCGCACCATTCATGGTCATTGAAACGGAGATGTCCCTTAGCGGAATTCCGTCGAAAAGAATTTTCATGTCCTCAACGGAATCGATTGCTACGCCAGCCTTGCCTACATCGCCAACAACGCGGGGGTGATCGGAATCATAACCACGGTGGGTAGCTAGATCGAATGCCACGGATACTCCCTGCTGACCTCCGGCAAGAGCCTTGCGGTAAAATGCATTTGAATCTTCTGCCGTGGAAAATCCGGCATACTGGCGAATTGTCCAAGGTCTGCCCGCATACATCGTTGCCCTTGGACCCCGAACAAAGGGTTCGATTCCCGGCATGGAATCCAGATGCTCGATGTTTTCCAGATCATCTGCGGTGTAGAGCGGCTTGACGGGAATACCTTCAGGTGTCTGCCAGACAAGTGTTTCCGGGTCAGCTCCCTTTATTTCCTTTGTCGCGAGATCAAGCCAGTCACGTTTTGTGGATTTTTTGGACATTTTCCTTGTTTTCCTGATGTCTCTCAAACTGGTTTACGGCTTCAGATACAGAATTGAAGAATGCTTGGAGCGGACTTTCACCGTTGTCCAAGTATTGCATGCTAACATCCCAAGTCCGGTCTTCCCATTGATCTACCGGACCGGCTTTTGTCTTGGTAAGGCAATAGATCTCAAGCCCTACATTATTTCCATTGGTCCAAAGGGTTGATTGTGAAGTGTTTGAACTTGCAGCCAGAATGATTTTTCGAATTTTCTGACCTAAAAAATCAAGTTGGTTCTCTGCGCTGTTGGCCCTCAGATTACTTATTGTTTTCGAAGCGTAGTTTGAAACATTACCGAACATAGTCTTTGTATCGATAACCGTTGAAACAAGATCAATCGGAACTAGAGGAAAACCAGAATGATTGGATGCAGCAGGTGGTAACTCTTCTTCCGTGTTTTTATGAACAATTATATTCCATGACCGTGATCTTAATTCAGGTTTGGTATTTACGTACAACTGGGAAGGGCCAGAAATACACCAATTCTTACCAATGATTTTGGCGAGCATTTGCTTAATACGTTCTTCAAACCAAGGGCCATAAACTGGCATTCCTCTATGCAGCGAACTCATTACCTCGAAAAGGTCACTTAACAACGATACAGTTTGCTGATCATCAATGATGCTACGATGAAAGTTACCATTGTGAAGTTGGTAAGCCCTACGCATAGTTGCTATTCAAACTCCAAAATTGTTTCATCCAACGCAAGGCTGTCACCGGCCTTGGCATTGATTTTGGATATTTTGCCCTTCTTCTCGGCCCGAAGGGTATTTTCCATTTTCATGGCTTCCACGGTCGCTAGTGCCTGACCTTCTTCCACCATTTCGCCTTCCTTGACACTGATCGAGATCACAAGACCCGGCATGGGGCAAAGAAGAAGTCTTGATGTATCCGGGGCCACTTTCTCAGGCATCAAGGTGAACAACTCCGCCTGCTTTGGCGTCATTACCATGACGTCAGTATCAGCACCTCGCCAGCAAATGTTATACCCTGCATGTATTTTGCGGGTTTTGAGAAGAAGGACATCCTTGCCAACTTCTACCCGTGCAAGCCTCTTGCCGGGTCGCCAATCTGTAGTTACATCAATACGCTTGCCATCCAGTTCAATTTCGGCGCCTTCGTAACGGATTTTGGCAAGTTGAAGCGGCACTTGTTCGCCATCCACAATGATAACCCAATCCAGTCCGACACGGCGTTTGTGGTTTGCAATCGTTCCAGAAATCCGCGTCTGGCGCAGTTGTGTAATCATGTTCAAAACCGCGACGGCGGCACTCAGCTTGCGAACATCCTTCTTCCCGAGTGAAACATCTCCAAACCCATCTGGATATTCTTCTTCGATGAACGCGGTTGTAATATTGCCGCTTTGGAAGCGCTTGTGTTCCATAACCGCAGAAAGGAATGGTAAATTATTCCCGATGCCTTCGACCTCGAATGCATCCAGCGCGTCAGACATCGCAGATATCGCTGATTTTCGATCCTTGTTCCACGTACACAGTTTGGCGATCATCGGGTCGTAGAACATCGAAATCTCGCCACCTTCAAAAACACCGGTGTCATTCCTGACTATACTACCGTCATTTTTCTTGCCTTCTTCCGGTGGTCGGTACTTCACCAGCCTGCCAATTGACGGAAGAAAATTGCGATAGGGGTCTTCAGCATATAGACGCGATTCGATCGCCCAACCCTTGAGTTCGACATCCTTTTGCCTGATTGAAAGTTTCTCTCCGGCGGCGACCCGGATCATCTGCTCCACGAGATCAATACCGGTGACGAGTTCGGTAACCGGATGCTCGACCTGCAGCCGTGTATTCATTTCGAGGAAATAGAAGTTTTTGTCCCCGTCAACAATGAACTCAACCGTTCCAGCCGAGCAGTAATCGACTGCCTTTGAGAGCGCCACAGCCTGTTCACCCATGGCCCTGCGGGTCTTGGCGTCAAGGAATGGAGAAGGTGCTTCCTCAATAACTTTTTGATTTCGCCGCTGAATGGAACACTCTCGTTCACCCAGATAGATGCAGTTTCCATGCTTATCACCCAAAACCTGTATTTCGATGTGGCGCGGCTGGGTAACGAACTTTTCAATGAATATGCGGTCATCACCAAATGACGACTTTGCTTCATTTTTTGAAGATTGAAATCCTTCGCGCGTTTCTTTCTCGTTCCAGGCAATCCGCATGCCCTTGCCACCGCCACCGGCTGATGCCTTGATCATTACCGGATAACCAATTTGCACAGCAATCTTTACCGCTTCATCTGCGTCTTCAATCAGGCCCATATATCCTGGAACAGTCGAAACTCCGGCTTCGGATGCGAGTTTTTTGGAAGTGATTTTGTCACCCATCGCCTCGATTGCGCCCACAGGCGGCCCAATGAAAGCGACACCTGTTTTTTCCAATGCTTTGGCAAATTTAGCGTTTTCAGACAGGAAGCCGTAACCAGGATGAACGGCCTCAGCACCAGACTCCCTGATTGCATCCATGACCTTGTCGATCACTATATAAGATTCCGCTGCAGGTGGAGGACCAATATGGATTGCTTCGTCAGCCATCTTGACGTGCAATGCATCCCGATCAGCATCGGAGTAGACAGCAACCGTTTCAATGTCCATCTTTTTTGCCGTTTTCATTACCCGGCAAGCGATTTCCCCTCGGTTTGCGATCAGTATCCTTTTAAACATTATTGCTGTAGCCCGTCGAAAATTTCCTGATGTTTGTCCCGCAGGTTTTCATCCCCCAATCCTTGCGCCACCTTGATCATTCCTATGTGTGCTGGTTCATATAGCGGATCGATCAGCAGAGCTTGCTCAAAGTACGGTTTGGCGCGACCATAATACTGACGCTCTTCCAGCACCCGGCCATGATCTGCGAGTAATCGGGGGTTGTCCTTGTAATCTTGTTCCGTGCGAGCAAACCAGCGTTCGACTTTTTCAATGTCATCGCCCCGTACGTGGGTTGCAATAGCAAAACCCCAGTAAATTCCCCGATAATCCGGTTTGATCAGCCAAGCCTGGTTTAACCGGATAATTGCACCGTTTGGATCGTTCTTGCCAATCCGTTCCCATGCTGCCTGGACCGCGAATTGGGCTGCGAGTTCGGCATCGCCCTTGGTAAGTTCAAGCGATTTCTTGATCAGCTCCTGGTCAATCTCAATTTGCTCTTCGGTTTTCTCGACACCCTCATACATGGGCACGACGACTTCCAACTGCGCATGGGCGTTGATATCAGGTGTCAGGAGCGTGAACAAAAATGAGGATATGATTGCGAAACGCTTTATCATGATTCTGCCCCTTCCAGTTTCCTGGCTGCTTCAAAGTCCGATGCGTCATGGCGCTCTGCAATAACTCCTTCTCCCTGCGTCCGGTTTACCAGGGAGCCCCGCTTCGCAGCCGGACGGGAATTGATCAGGCCCTTCCATCGCTGGACATGGGTGTAGTCATCAACCGACAGAAACTCCCCGGAGTTGCCATAGGCAGCTTTGGCGGCAAGGCGACCATACCAAGGCCAGATTGCCATGTCGGCAATGGTATAATCGCCGCCCGCCATATATTCATTGTTGGCCAAGTGCTTGTCCATGACATCGAGTTGGCGCTTGACCTCCATGGCGTAGCGGTCGATTGCATATTCGATTTTCATCGGCGCGTAATTATAGAAGTGTCCAAAGCCACCACCGAGAAACGGTGCTGAACCCATCTGCCACATGACCCAATTCATGGTCTCGGTACGTTTGCGCAAATCGGTTGAAAGGAAGGCGTCAAACTTTTCTGCCAGGTAAAACAGAATTGCAGCGCTTTCAAAAATACGGATCGGATCACCGCCGCCCTTTGGAGCATGATCCATCATGGCCGGGATCTTTGAATTCGGATTGATCTCGGTAAATCCCGAGCCAAACTGATCGCCATCACCGATCTGGATCAGCCATGCATCATATTCGGCATCTGAGTGACCGGCATCCAGCAGCTCCTCCAGCATAATCGTGACCTTCACCCCATTGGGTGTGCCAAGCGAATAAAGCTGGTGGGGATGCTTTCCAACCGGCAAAACTTTTTGGTGCGTTGCACCCGCAATCGGCCGGTTGGTGGAGGCAAATTCGCCGCCATTTTCCTTGTCCCACGTCCAGACTTTCGGCGGCACATACCCTGCCGGGAGATTGTTTTCAGGCGGGAACTTGTTATCTTCGGTCATGTTTTGAACTTTTAACCTTTCCAACGCCGATAAAGTGACAATGTGTCTTTGTATATTTCATGTCGTCCATCCCTAGTGAGCCAATCTTCGAATACGCTGCAAAATTTTACAAATCGCCATTTCAATGAACTCTTAGCTATATTCTCGTGTAATAAACCGTTTTCTAACTCTGTGGCCATCTGGCCAAAATAGTTCGCAGCTAATACAAGATCTTTAGTCAATGTTTTATCGATTTTGCCTGTAATGACTTGGTTTGATTTTCGATCTTCAAAACACTGATATCGATGTTCAAGTTGCCTGATTGCTTTCAAAAATTCTTCATTACGATATGGGCTGTGCGAAAGTGTTCGAGCAATTTTTCTCCAATGTGTGTCACGATATATATGAATCCCTGCAAAAATCGCTGATGCTGCTGCCGCTAAAGAAGCAACAATCTGAAAAAAATCAATTACGGATGGGCTAAATTCTGCCACTTGAATAGCTACTCCTAACATCGTGACAAGTAATAAACTTTCTAGAATTTTGCATCTTTGAAAAGTCTCCACCTAAGCGCTCACAACGGAATGTTGTCGTGTTTTTTCCACGGGTTTTGCAAGTCCTTGTTCCGCAAACTAGCGAACGCACGTGCAAGGCGCTTGCGTGAATTGTGTGGCAGGATCACATCATCAATGAAACCTTTCTCGGCAGCCACAAAGGGATTGGCAAAGCGATCTTCATATTCTTTGGTGCGTGCTGCAATCTTGTCCGGGTCATCAAGTTCCGAGCGGTAGATGATTTCGGTTGCGCCCTTGGCTCCCATGACCGCGATTTCTGCTGAAGGCCAGGCGTAGTTGACGTCACCTCGCAGATGCTTGGATGCCATCACATCATAGGCTCCGCCATAGGCCTTGCGGGTAATGAGCGTTACTTTGGGTACAGTTGCCTCACCATAGGCAAATAGCAGCTTTGCCCCGTGTTTGATAACACCGCCATACTCCTGCGCGGTACCCGGCAGGAACCCCGGTACATCCACAAGTGTCAGAATCGGAATGTTGAAGCAATCGCAGAAGCGCACAAAGCGTGCGGCCTTTCTGGACGCGTTGATGTCAAGAACTCCGGCCAATACCAGCGGCTGGTTTGCGACTACGCCGACTGTTGATCCCTCCATCCGCATGAAGCCGATGACGATATTCTTGGCGAAATCCGGTTGTAGCTCGAAAAAATCCCCTTCATCGGCAACCTTGTGAATGAGTTCCTTGATGTCATACGGCTTGTTGGGATTATCCGGAATGAGTGTATCCAGCGAATAATCCGTACGTTCAACTTCATCAAAGAATGGACGTACCGGCGGTTTTTCTTTGTTGTTGAGAGGCAGGAAATCAATGAAGATCCTGAGAGCTGCCAACGCTTCCACATCGTTTCCAAAGGCATCGTCTGCCACGGATGATTTTTTTGTATGGGTTCCCGCACCGCCAAGTTCCTCAGCGCTGACAATCTCGTTGGTAACCGTTTTCACCACGTCCGGGCCAGTCACGAACATGTAGGATGTGTCGCGTACCATGAAGATGAAATCGGTCATGGCTGGGGAATAAACTGCACCGCCCGCGCATGGCCCCATAATCATGGAGATTTGTGGCACCACCCCAGAGGCCAGTGTATTCATCTGAAATACGTCTGCATATCCACCAAGGGAGGCAACCCCTTCCTGAATGCGCGCGCCACCAGAATCATTGATGCCGATAACCGGGGCACCATTTTTCATGGCCATGTCCATGATCTTGCAGATCTTCCCCGCATGGGTTTCCGACAGCGAGCCACCAAATACCGTAAAGTCCTGGCTGTACACATAGACCATACGACCATTGATGGTGCCCCAGCCAGTCACAACACCGTCACCGGACATCTTGCTCTCGGACATGCCGAATTCCGTGCATCGGTGCGTTACGAACATGTCGTACTCTTCAAAACTTCCTTCATCGAGAAGAATTGAAATGCGCTCCCGTGCGGTCAGTTTTCCCTTTGCATGCTGGGCGTCAATTCGTTTTTGGCCCCCACCCATGCGCGCCTGTTCACGGCGTGCTTCGAGTTCTTCAATAACTTCACGCATTCACTTGTCCCTATCGGTTCTTGAAGTCCGGTTTGCGTTTTTCGGTAAATGCAGACATGCCTTCTTTCTGGTCTTCGGTTGCAAACAGAGAGTAGAAGGCACGGCGCTCAAAGCGCAACCCTTCCTGAAGGCTCGATTCAAAAGCACGGCTAACGGCTTCCTTGCCCAGCAATACAGATGGTCTGGAAAAATCTGCGATTTCACTGGCAATCTTGATGGTTTCCTCCAGCAGGGATTCCGCTGGAAATATCCGGGCGACGAGCCCAGCACGTTCGGCTTCGTCTGCATCCATCATTCTGCCAGTCAGGATCATGTCCATGGCTTTTGCCTTGCCAACAGCTCTTGTAAAACGCTGCGAACCGCCCCAACCCGGAATTACGCCAATCTTGATTTCGGGTTGACCGAACTTTGCCGTGTCGGAGGCAAAAATCATGTCACACATCATTGCAATTTCGCATCCACCACCCAGTGCATAGCCGGAAACTGCTGCGATGGTTGGCGTTCTTGTTGCGGCAAATCCCTCCCATGCCGACTGACGATCTTCCAGAAACATGTCCATGTAGGATTTATCCTGCATTTCCTTGATGTCGGCGCCTGCCACAAAAGCTTTTTCCGACCCTGCCAGAATGATGCAGCCAATGCCTTGATCCTCATCAAACGCCTTGGTGCCCGCAATCAACGCGTCCATAACCTCTGAATTGATTGCATTGAGCGCTTCAGGTCGATTTATGGTCAAGATACCAACCTTGCCACTCTCTTCACTCAGAACCACATTGGTCATTCTATTTCCTCTTCATATCGGCGAGATGCTTTATCACCCCTGAAAAATCTGTGTCACCACCACCAGCTTCGACCATCTCATTGTAGATATCGGTGGCATGTTTGCCCATGGGCGTTGCCAGTTCGCTTTCATCTGCAGCCTGTTGGGAGAGATTAAGGTCCTTCAACATCAGTGCTGCGGCAAATCCCGGTTTGTAATCATTGTCAGCCGGACTTTTGGGTCCAACGCCTGGAACCGGGCAATAGGTGTTGACCGACCAACAAGAGCCAGACGCTGTAGAAACCACGTCAAAGAGTGCCTGCTGATCGAGCCCCAGTTTTTCAGCAAGGATGAACGCTTCGCAGGCTCCGATCATCGATATCCCGAGCAGCATATTGTTGCATATCTTTGCCGATTGACCGGCACCACCGTCACCGCAGTGAACGATTTTGCCACCCATGATTTCGAGGAATGGATGGGCTTGGTCGAATGCCTTTTTTGGTCCACCAACCATGAAGGTCAACGTGCCTGCCTCCGCACCACCAACACCACCGGATACAGGAGCGTCAATGCAGCCAAGGTCGGCATCAGCAGCCTGGATGTGAATAGCCTTGGCGCTTGAAACATCGATCGTGGAAGAGTCGATGATGGTAGTACCGGCAGCGCAGGTTGGTACAATTTCTTCAAAAACCTTGCGAACAATTTCTCCATTTGGAAGCATGGTGATGACAATGTCGGCATCTTCGCAAACTTGTCCGGCGAAAAGGCAGGTTGTCATGCCCTCAGCCGCAGCCTTGTCGAGTTGAGTGGGAACTGTGTCAAAAACCTTGAGACTGTGTTCGGCTTTCACCAGATTGATTGCCATGGGCAACCCCATGTTGCCTAGTCCGATAAAGCCGATATTTGCCATTTCCCTGTCTCCTAAATCTGGATGATGAGCTCGTATTCACCCAATGGTTCCAGCATTGCTGATATTTGCTCATTTGTCAGTGCTTCCAAAGTAGAAACTTGCCATTTGGGATTACGATCCTTGTCTATGATTTGGGCACGGATGCCTTCCAGAAAATCACCGTCTGACATGGAGCGCCAAGTGAAACGGTACTCTGCAGTCAGAACTTCTGCGATACTGGTCAATTCACGAGAGCGGCGAACCAGTTCAATGGCACTCGCGACAGACAGGGGGCAATTGCGTCGCATCAATTTGGCTTGCTTATCGGCCCAGTCATCGTTTGCTCCTTCCAGCGAAGCGATGACATCTGCGGCAGTTTTTTTGCTGAAATGGTGATCGACGGCAGATTGCAAGCCGGGGAATTTATCAGGTGGTACTTGTTCTGTGTACTGCTCAATAGTGCTGATATCTGATGATCGTTCCATATCCGAAACAAGATCATGAACTTTTTCTGCTGGAACAAATGCATCTGCAAATCCGGCATAAATTGTATCAGCTGCTCCAAGTCGTGAGCCGGTTGTTCCGAGAAATTCTCCCATGTGTCCTGGAGCGCGGGAGAGTATCCAGTTGCCACCTACATCAGGCACCAAGCCGATTGTGCATTCGGGCATGGCCAACATGGTGCGTTCAGTAACTATCCTGTGCGAACCGTGGGCGGAAATGCCGACCCCGCCGCCCATGACAATGCCGTCCATGATGGCGACGTAGGGTTTTGGATAGTTTGCGATTAGCGAATTTAGGCGATACTCATCGGCCCAAAACTTTCGACCATAATCGAAATTTCCCGCCCTACCGGTATCATATAGTTGCTGGATATCACCCCCGGCGCAAAATGCCCGATCGCCTTCTGCATCAATTGTCACGAGTTTGATAGTATCGTCTTCTCGCCAATCTATCAGGGCCTGTTCGATTGCCAGGCACATGTCGTAGGTCATGGCGTTCAGCGCATCGGGACGGGTAAGCGTGATGCGACCTGCGCCACCAGATTTGCGGATGTGGATGTCATTGGCCAATGCCAAATCAATCCTCCTTCAGCATCTGTCGGGCAATGATGAGCCGCATGATCTCGTTTGTGCCTTCGAGGATCTGGTGAACGCGAAGGTCGCGCACAATCTTCTCGATGCCGTAGTCAGAGAGATAACCGTATCCGCCATGGAGTTGCAGGCAGTCATTGGCAACTCGAAAGCACAAATCCGTCACCAGCCGCTTGGCCATGGCGCAGTGTTTAGTCGCGTCCGGTGTCTTGTTATCGAGCTTCCAGGCCGCCTGCCGCAAGAAAATGCGTGAAGCCTGCAGTTCGGTTTCCATGTCAGCAAGCCGAAATTGCAGTGCCTGAAAGTCAGCGATTGGTTTACCGAAGGCCTTTCGCTCCTTCATGTACTGAAGCGTTTTGTCCAGGGCGCATTGCGCAGCCCCAAGCGCGCTTGCTGCGATGTTCAATCGCCCACCATCAAGACCTGCCATCGCGTAGGAAAAACCTTTGCCTTCTTCGCCGAGCAAATGGTCAGCAGGTACCCTGCAATCATCGAACTGGACCTGTGCAGTGGGTTGCGCGCGCCAACCCATCTTGCGTTCATTGGCACCGAAGGAGAGGCCTTCTGAAGGGCTTTCAACCAGAATTGCGGAAATCCCTTTCGGCCCATCTTCGCCGGTGCGGGCCATGGTGAGGTAAATGTCAGATGTGCCGCCGCCAGAGATAAAAGCCTTGGTGCCATTGAGCTTCCACTGGTTGCCATCCTTTTGCGCGCGAGTCCGAAGCGCCGAAGCGTCGGAACCAGAACCTGGTTCAGTGAGGCAATAACTGCATATTTTTTCCATCGAAGTGAGCTGCGGCAGCCATTTTTGCCGCTGCTCTTCCGTGCCGAAAGTATCAATCATCCAGGCGCACATGTTGTGAATGGAGATGAAGGAACCAATCGAGGGACAGCCATAGGCAAGCGCTTCGAAAATAAGAGTGGACTCAAGCCGTCCAAGTGCTGAGCCGCCGACATCCTCGCGAACGTATATTCCGGCCATGCCAAGTGGCGCGACTTGCTTGATTACATCTTCAGGGAAGTGGCTGGTCTCGTCCCACTCCAGGGCTTTGGGAGCAATGGCTTCATCTGCAAAGGAACGAGCCATCTCATAGATGGCATTTTGTTCTTCTGTCAGGGCGAAATCCATTGCCTGTTCCCTTGGTATTTAGTTCATCGTCGGGATAGAGAACTCCGCCCCTTCCTTGATGCCGGATGGCCAGCGTGATGTGATGGTCTTGGTTCGTGTATAAAAACGGAACCCATCCGGTCCGTGCTGATTCAAATCACCAAAGCCTGAACGTTTCCATCCGCCAAAGGTATAGTAAGCCAGTGGTACCGGAATTGGCACATTGACGCCAACCATGCCGATATTTATACGCGAAGCGAAATCGCGGGCCGTGTCGCCGTCGCGGGTAAATATTGCAACGCCGTTGCCATACTCATGGCTCATCGCAAGATCGAGGCCTTCTTCATAGTTTTGGGTCCGAACCACGGAAAGAACAGGTCCAAAGATTTCTTCTTTGTAGATCGACATGTCCTTGGTCACGTTGTCAAACAAACAACCACCGATGAAGAAGCCGTTCTCGTAGCCCTGCATGGAGAAATCGCGACCATCCACGACCAGTTTGGCACCTTCCTTGACGCCTGCATCAATGTAGCCTTTGACACGATTGTAGGCATCTTGTGTGACCAGTGGCCCGAAATCGGCATCGTCACCCGCTGTATATGGGGCAATCTTGAGGTTTTCAACACGAGGTGTCAGTTTTTCCATCAGTCGGTCGGCGGTGTCTTCACCAACGGGAATGGCAACAGAAACAGCCATGCAGCGCTCTCCGGCAGCACCGTAACCGGCACCGATCAACGCATCAACGGCTTGGTCCAAATCGGCATCCGGCATGATCAGCATGTGGTTCTTGGCACCACCAAAGCACTGAACACGTTTGCCGTTTGCACAACCACGGCTGTAGACATATTCCGCAATTGCTGTTGAACCGACAAAACCGATCGCCATGATGTCCTGATGATCCAGAATGCCGTCTACTGCTTCCTTGTCGCCGTTTACAACATTGAGCAAACCATCGGGAAGGCCGGCCTCCTGCATTAGCTCCGCCAGCATGATCGGTACGGATGGATCACGTTCTGACGGTTTCAGGATGAAAGCGTTGCCGCATGCCAGCGCCGGGCAGAATTTCCACATCGGAATCATCGCCGGAAAATTGAACGGGGTAATGCCGGCTACCACACCTAGCGGCTGGCGAATGGAATGCATGTCAATTCCAGGACCAGCGCCTTCACTGAATTCACCCTTGAGCAGGTGTGGGGCGCCCATGCAAAATTCTGCAACTTCCAGACCGCGGATTACGTCACCCTTGGCATCGGGGATAGTTTTGCCATGTTCACGGGAAAGAGCTTCAGCAAGTTTGTCCATGTCGCGGTGCAAAAGTTGGACGAACTTCATCATGACACGAGCCCGCTTTTGCGGATTGGTAGCTGCCCATTCGACTTGTGCTGCGCATGCTATGCTGATTGCTTCGTTAAGTTCGTCTGAATTAGCCAATGCTACCTGTGCCTGAACTTCACCGGTAGCCGGATTGAAAATGTCTGCAAAGCGGCCTGATTTGCCTGCGACCCGCTTGCCATTGATAAAATGTCCGATTTGTTCCACGAAACTGCTCCCTCGGTAAGAATTCCTGTTTCTTCTTATATCGGTATAAATCCTACTCCAATGGTAGAAAAACCACTTTCATTGTGCAAAAATGCACAATGAAACCCATCTAATCCTAACCCGGCAACGGCCAAATGGAAGCAAAAACTTGAATTGGGACGATTATCGCTATTTTCTCGCGGTGGTACGCTCAGGAAAGCTTATCGCCGCGGGCCAACAATTGGGCGTCGATCATGCAACCGTTAGCAGGCGTATCAAGGCGCTGGAAGCCACTCTAGGTATTAATCTGTTTGACCGGAGTCCGCAGGGTTATTCCCCCACCGATGAAGGGTTAAATCTGGTTGCAATCGCGGAAGCTATGGAAAGTGGCGCAATAGCTGCGCAAACCAGAATTGGTGGCCTGGATGACACAATTTCCGGCGTGGTGCGAATTGGTACGTCTGAAGGAATTGCTACTTCAATCCTGTCAGAGTGTGCGTCTGATCTGTGCAAAAGTCACCCGGAGCTGGAGCTCCAAATTGTCACTGTGCCCCGAACATTTTCCCTTTCGAAGCGTGAGGCGGACATCGCAATTGCGATATCCAAACCCACTTCCGGACGGCTCAAATTTCGCAAGATCTCGGATTACACGCTGCATCTTTATGCAACGCAGGGATATCTCGATAAATATCCAGAGATTAGGCGTATCGAAGATCTGAAGGAAGTGCATGGCATTGGCTATGTACCGGATCTGATCTACGACAAGGAACTCGACTGCATCTCAGAACTGGGTGACAATTTTCATCCCAATTTCACCAGCAACAGTGTGAACGTACAATTAGAGGCAACGCTCGCTGGTGGAGGAGTATGCATCCTGCACGACTTCATGGCGCAGGATCATCAGGAGCTCATTAAGGTATTGCCGGATCAGGTCTCATTTACCCGCACATTCTGGTACATCGTGCATGAGGATTATGCTAAATCTCGACGTATCAAGACCGTGTCTGATGTGATGATCAAGCATATAAAGGACCGACTGGCGAGTTGAATGATGTCGCCATTGTCTGGCGGCTTGGCGATAAAAAAAGGCGGCCCAATAGCCCGCCTTTGTCAAAATAGGATTGCAGAAGATTTTACGCCTTAGGCGCTTCTTCTTCTGCAGGAGCCTCTTCAACGGCTGCAGCTTCTGCTTCCGCAGCCTTAGCATCTTCAGCTGCCTTGGCCTCTGCTGCCACGTTGGCCGCATCTTCTGCCGCTTTTTCCTTGGCCAGTTCCTCAGCAGCGGCGATTTTTTCCGCCTCGATGCGCGCTTTTTCCTCGACCAGTGCCTGACGCTCGAGCTCGTTTAGTTTTTTCGCACGGATACCGGTGTTTTCAGTAATACGGGCTGATTTACCGCGACGGTCGCGCAGGTAATAAAGTTTTGCACGACGCACCTTGCCGCGACGAACCACTTCCACACCTTCGACCAGAGGTGAACACACCGGAAATACGCGTTCCACACCCTCGCCATAGGAGATTTTGCGGACAGTGAAGTTTTCGTTTAATCCGCCGCCAGCACGGGCGATGCAGACGCCTTCATATGCCTGAACACGGGTACGCTGACCTTCAGTCACCCGCACCAGAACGCGAACGGTGTCGCCCGGTTCAAAATCAGGAAGCGTGCGTTTTGCATTAATTTCGGCGAGTTGTTCAGCATCAAGCTGTTCAATAATGTTCATTGTTCCAAACCTTGTGTTTCTTGCGTCGACCAGAGTGCACCACCACGTTTTGTGTTAAAGGGTGTCTTTGTCGGGCAATTTCTTGTTGTTACAAGCCAGAGCGACCTTGAGTGTCTGGGTTGGGTTTTCTGGCGGCAACCCGCTTCCCGAACCAGATAGTCAATAGACCAGGCCGTTTTACTCGTTCTTTCCGGTTTTCGGAAAATTCTCGGGTGCTATAGGGGAAATTCGCGCGTTTGTCGACTGCTAAGTCGATTCTTTTTTAGTCAATTTCTCCAACAAATCAGGCCTTCTTGCCTTTGTAATCCTTTCAGCCTCTTTGCGCTGCCATTCGGCAATCTTCTTGTGATTTCCGGAGGTTAGAACTTCAGGGATTTCGCGACCTTCCCATGATTGGGGCCTTGTATAGTGTGGATGTTCCAACAGTCCCGTTTCGAAACTTTCAAATTCCCCGGATTGGTCATTTCCCATAACGCCCGGCAACAGTCGCACGACCGCGTCCAGCAATACAATAGCGGCGGGTTCGCCACCGGAGAGGATATAGTCGCCTACAGAGACTTCCTGAAGGTTGCGTGTTTCAATTACCCGTTGATCGATCCCTTCAAACCGACCGCAGATAATCACTGCACCGGGACTATTTGCCAATTCGCGTACCAATTTCTGGTCCAATGGCTTTCCACGGGGGGACATGAGCAATCGTGGCCGCGGATCATCCGGTGGCGAAGTTGCATCAATGGCACTGGCAAGCACGTCTGGTTTCAGCACCATGCCAGCGCCACCACCGGCAGGTGTATCGTCGACGCGTTTGTGCTTTCCTTCTCCGAAATCGCGCAAATGGGTGACGTCCAGTTGCCATTTTCCGTCACCGAGAGCGTTTCCGGCAAGCGATACACCGAGCGGACCCGGAAACATTTCAGGATAGAGGGTAATGACTGAGGCTTTAAATGTCATACGCCCGGCTCCTCGTCCCGTTCACTTACTTCGGCTGGTGGATTGACTTGCAGCGTTGAATTCTCGAAATCGATTTCCGGAACCACTTCCTTGGTGAATTGAAGAAGTATGCTTCCACCGGCGGCCAGTGAAATTTCCAGAAGGTCACCGGCACCAAAATTTGGTACCGCGATAACCTTGCCGAGTGAAGCGCCAGCGGAGTCCACAACCTTCATTCCGATTAATTCTTCTACGTAAAATTCACCCTCGTCTTCCAGTTTGGGAAGTTTTGACCGCTCCACAAAAAGTTCAATTCCATTAAGTGCTTCGGCTTCGTTGCGGGTATCCACACCCTCGAATTTTACGACCAGCATTGATTTTTGTTGCCTCATACGGGTGATTTTGTAGTGGCTTCCTGCTTGGTCATGCAGCATGCCGTACTGGTCCAGCATGTCCGGTTCACCATAGGGTTTTACCCGCACTTCACCCTTGATGCCGTGTGCTGCTCCAATTTTTGCGAGTGGAAGGGATATTTCGCTCATAGGGTTCTTATCCCAAAGAAAAACGGACGGCACAATTGCCACCCGTCTGAATTTCCAATGAAATGCTTTGGAGCTAAGCCTTGGCGTCTTCTTCGACTGACGCTTCCTCAGCAACCGCTTCCTCTGTGGGAGCTTCTTCGGCTGGAGCTTCCTCTGCAGGTGCTTCAGCAGCAGTTTCTTCAGCAGGAGCCTCTGCAGCAGCTTCTTCTTCAGCAGTTGCTTCGGTAGCGGCTTCTTCAGCAGGCGCTTCTTCAGCGGCAGCTTCTGCATTCTTTGCGTCTTCTTCTGCGGCCACAGCTTCTTCAGCCTTTGCCTTGGCTTCCTCGACACGTTCCTGGGCTTTCTTGCCAGGAACCGCTTTTTGAGGGTTATTGCGGGCTTCGCGTTTCAGGATGCCGGCTTCGTCCAGGAAGCGTAGAACGCGGTCAGTTGGCTTTGCCCCATTTCCGAGCCAGTGTTGAATACGATCAATGTCCATTTTTATGCGCTCATCGCTGTCTTTCGGCAGCATTGGGTTGTAGGTGCCGAGTTTTTCAATGAAGCGGCCGTCGCGCGGTGAACGCACGTCAGCGACCACAATCGAATAATACGGACGTTTTTTAGAGCCGCCGCGGGCCAGTCTCAGTTTAAGTGCCATGATTTATTACTCCTTGGGATTTCAATTGTTGATGGAAGCGGGGAAACTATTTCCTCGCCTGTTCGTGGTGCCGGATCACTTCCTCAATGATGAAGCTGAGGAGTTTTTCGGCAAAATCGGGATCAAGATTGGCGTCAGCCGCCAGTTTTCGAAGGCGTTCCACCTGCTGTTTTTCACGGTCAGGATCGGCAGGTGGTAAATTGTGTTCAGCCTTGAATTCACCTACCTGTTTGGTAATCCGAAAACGTTCGGCAACAATATTGATCAGTGCTGCATCGAGATTGTCGATGGAGTCGCGAAAACGCGCCAATAATTCTTTCTGGAGTGCTTCGGTCATTTTTTCTTACCTGCGCCAGGAAGACCCGGCATCCCGGGAATACCACCCATCTGCTTGGCCATTTTTTCGATTTCCTTGGGGTCCATTTTGGAAAGGTCGGGCATTCCGCCTCCCATTCCTGGCATTCCACCCATACCTGGCAGACCGCCACCGCCCATGCCGCCCATCATTTTGTTCATCATGCCGCCGCCCATGCCGCCTTTGCCCATTTTGCGCATCATGTCGCCCATTTGGCGGTGCATCTTCAGGAGTTTGTTGATTTCCTGGACATTGGTGCCGGACCCGGCTGCCACGCGTTTTTTCCGGCTGGCATTGAGTAATTTAGGCGACTTGCGCTCCTTGCGGGTCATGGAAGAAATGATGGCCTGCTGGCGTTTGAAAATACTGTCATCAAGGCCCGCTGCCTCGATCTGCTTTTTCATTTTTCCGATACCGGGAAGCATTCCCATAATGCCGCCCATTCCACCGAGGTTCTGCATCTGGGTCAATTGCTGGGAAAGATCGTCCAGATTGAATTCACCCTTCTGCATGCGCTTGGCCATTGCAGCGGCTTGTTCCTGGTCAATGGTTTCAGCAGCTTTTTCAACCAGAGAAACCACATCACCCATTCCGAGAATGCGGTCGGCTATTCGACCCGGATGGAAATCCTCGAGTGCGTCAAGTTTTTCGCCGGTACCAATAAGCTTGATTGGTTTGCCGGTAACGGCGCGCATGGAAAGTGCCGCACCACCGCGTCCATCACCGTCGATACGGGTAAGCACCAGACCTGTAATACCCACGCGGTCATCAAAGCTCTTGGCGAGAATTACTGCATCCTGACCGGTGAGCGAATCGACTACCAGCAGGATTTCGTGAGGTTTACCCGCCTTCTTGATGTCCGCCATTTCAATCATTAGCGGTTCATCAATATGGGTCCGACCGGCGGTATCGAGAATTACGACATCAAATCCGCCAAGTTTTGCAGCCTGTTGCGCCCGCGCTGCGATTTCAACCGGCGACTGACCTTCAACGATTGGCAGGGTTTCAACGCTTGTTTGTTCACCCAACTGGCGCAGTTGTTCCTGTGCGGCAGGGCGCTTGACGTCCAAAGACGCCATTAGCACCTTTTTCTTCTGTTTTTCGGTGAGGCGTTTGGCGATCTTCGCGGTTGTTGTGGTTTTACCAGAGCCCTGCAACCCAACCATCATGAGGGTTACGGGAGCCGCAGCCGCAAGATTGATTGGTTCGGCATCGGAACCCAGAATTTCAACCAGTTCGTCATGGACAATTTTAACGACCATCTGGCCGGGAGTGACAGACTTTACGACTTCTGCACCAACGGCCTTTTCACGAACCTTGTCGGTAAATTCGCGGACTACTTCAAGCGCAACGTCTGCCTCAATCAGCGCGCGACGCACTTCGCGAAGAGCTGCGGACACATCCTTGTCAGACAGCGCACCGCGACGGGTCAACCCGTCAAATATGCCGCTTAGGCGATCTGATAACGATTCAAACATTCGTTTCCTGCCGTTGTTGCCAAAGACCAAACAAACCAAAAAACATCCGGGGGCGCAACGCGCTGCCGGATGTGTGCCTGCGGGATCACTTTATACCTTTTCGGGTCCTGCTCGGCGGGTTAGTTGTGGTCTCTGACAAGAGATGAGGGGGAAGAACACTTTTTGCAAGCAAAAGTCAAGGATTGTGTTGGAGAATCAAGGCACGCGAATACTTTGCATTTCACCCAAAACAAGCCTATTTGGATGCCATGAGCGAGACGAATGTGCCCTTTTTGAAGATGAACGGCCTTGGCAACAAGATTATTGTGGCTGATCTGCGTTCATCTGCACGCCGGGTAACCGGTGAAGCGGCCAAAAAAATCGCTGAAAATTCGGCAACGCATTTTGACCAACTCATGGAAATTACAGACGCCCCGGAAGGCGAGTTGGACGCGAACATTCGTATTTACAACAGCGATGGTTCGATGGCTGGTGCCTGCGGCAATGGCATGCGTTGTGTCGTTGCCCATTTGGCAGATGGAAACGATCAGCAGGACTTTTTGTTCCGAACTTCTGCAGGGCTTTTACCAGCCAATCTGAATGATGATGGGCAGGTTACCATCGATATGGCGGCGCCACGTTTTGATTGGGAGGCTATTCCACTTTCAGAAGAGTTTGCTGATACGACCGGTATAGAATTGCAGATCGGGCCGATTGATGACCCGGTTCTGCACACGCCAAGTGTTGCCAACATGGGAAATCCCCATGCGGTCTTCTGGGTTGATGGGAACGTGAACAGTTATGATCTGGAGCGCTTTGGACCTTTGCTGGAAAACCATCCGATTTTCCCTGATCGCGCTAACATTACTGTGGCGAACGTTGTGTCCCCCGAACACATCATTATCCGAACCTGGGAACGCGGTGCCGGAATAACGCAAGCTTGCGGATCAGCCGCCTGTGCAGCCCTTGTTTGCGCGCATCGCAAAGGGCTGAGCGGACGATCAGCAACAGTGACGGTTCCTGGTGGTGATCTTCTCATCGAGTGGAACGACAAGAACCGCGTCCTGATGACCGGCCCTGCGGAGTATGAGTTTTCGGGCTTCTTTAATCCCGAAACCGGTGAAGTGGTTCTGCAATCGTCTGAGGCAGGCTGATGGCCGCACCTTTACAGACAAAACGATCAGACATTGAAGTGCTGACTTTTGGCTGCCGGCTTAATGCCTACGAGTCTGAAGTCATGTTGCGACGGGCGCGCGAGGCTGGACTCGAAGAGCTTGAAGATGGTGCAGTGCTGGTGAACAGCTGTGCGGTTACAGCCGACGCGGTAACGTCAGCCCGTCACGCCATTCGCAAAGCCCGGCGTGAAAATCCGAATGCCCGAATTATCGTTTCCGGGTGCGCGGCGCAAACTGACGCTGAACAATTTTCCCGGATGGATGAAGTTGATCTCGTTCTTGGCAATGAAGAAAAACTTCATGCAGCATCTTATCGCGCGTTGCCGGAATTTGGCACCAACGATCCTGCCAGGGTTCGTGTCGACGACATCATGAAAGTCCGCGAAACCAAACCACAAAACATTAATTCGGTCGGTGGCCAGACGCGGGCATTTTTGCAAATTCAAAATGGCTGTGACCATCGCTGCACTTTCTGCATCATTCCTTATGGACGGGGTAATTCCCGTTCGTCGCCGGTTCATGATGTAGTCGAGCAGGTGAAGCTGTTGGTTGACAATGGTCATCTGGAAGTAGTGCTGACCGGCGTGGACACCACATCGTACGGACACGACCTTCCAGGAAACCCAAACCTTGGCGTATTGGTTCAGGAGATTCTGAAACAGGTACCTGATCTCAGGCGGTTGCGACTTTCTTCGATCGACTCAATAGAAGTTGATGATCCGCTTCTGGATGCAATTTCCAGTGAAGAGCGTTTCATGCCGCATCTTCATCTTTCCTTGCAGCATGGGGATGATCTCATTCTCAAGCGCATGAAGCGCCGCCATTTGAGGGATCATTCCATTGAGTTTTGTGAACAGGTACGCAAATTGCGTCCGGACATGGTTTACGGTGCGGACCTGATGGCGGGTTTTCCGACGGAAACCGAGACCATGTTTGAAAATTGCCTGTCGATCATCGATGAATGCGGCCTGAGCTACATTCACGCCTTTCCATTCTCACCGCGTCCTGGAACACCAGCGGCAAAGATGCCACAGCTTGATCGAAGCGTGATCAAGGAACGGGCTGCAAGATTACGCGAAAAGGCTGAACTGGCACATCAAAAGCATCTTGAGCGGGTCAGTTGCGGCGTTGCGGACGTGCTCGTGGAACGCGGTGGCATCGGGCGAACGGCGCAGTTTACAACAGTGGAAACCGGTGAACTTCAGTCGGGCCAAATTGTCGAAATGGAAATTTCCGGTCATAACGGGAAAAATCTTTCCGGCGAACCGATTCGCCAACTTCTAACGGGCTGAAGCGCTAGGTCACGGACGCATAAGCAGGATCAACAATGGTATGAGCAAATTTGGTTGGATAACAGGAGTAAACCTGCTGGAAACCTTATGGTTTGCAAAGGTTTACGACGCATTAGGCGGGCAAATTTACCTTACCCAAAGGACGTCTGAACTTGCTTTGAAACTCTTCGTCAAAGGCTTTAACCGGGGGATGAATCCCGCTTTTCAGCCTTTTCCTCGATTTTCTTTGCAATTTCAGCGCCATTTTGACCCTGTTTATGAGCTCGTGACCTAATGGCTGAAAAGAAACCGGGACTGCTAAAGCGGATTTTCTCCTTCGGGTTCGGGCGGAAAAAGGAAGAGCCTGTCGAGGAGGAGAAGGTTGACGTCGTCACCCAGGACGACAAGCCGAAACCGAAAAAGACTGCGCCCAAAAAAGAATCAAAGCCCAAAAAGCCTGCTGCCAGGAAAAAAGCAGAGCCGGAAAAACAGGCTGAGTCGGAAAAACAGGCTGAGTCGGACGAGGTAAAAGAAAAGCCGAAGCCCAAACTAAAGGCGAAACCAAAGACCAAACCGAAAACAGAGGCCAAGCAGGTCAAGGCAGCAGACAAAAAGGCAAAACCTGCAAAGAAGAAAGCTGAAAAGCCGGTTGAAGAGCCTGCTGAAGAAGAGGTTCTGGAAGAAAAGCCGGTTGTACCCGAAGCGCCAAGGAAGGAGGCTCCAGAGCCAGAGCCAGAGCCAGAGCCAGAGCCAGAGCCAGAGCCAGAGCCAGAGCCAGAGCCAGAGCCAGAGCCAGAGCCAGAGCCAGAGCCAGAGCCAGAGCGTAAAGAGGGTTGGTTCAAGCGGCTACGCAAGGGGTTGTCGCGTTCTTCATCAGCGCTAACTGAAAACATCACGGCAGTTTTCACCAAAAAGAAACTTGATGATGATTCGCTTCAGGATCTCGAAGACATTCTCATTCAGGCAGACCTTGGTATCGAGACAGCGATGAATGTCACCAATGCGCTTTCGGCAAAGCGATATGGCAAGGATGTGACTGACGAAGAAGTCCGCCAGATCATGGCAGACGAAATAACCAGGGTTCTTGAGCCGGTCGCAATGCCACTGGAATTGGATCTTGAACAGCAGCCGCATGTCATATTGGTGGTAGGCGTCAATGGTTCGGGCAAGACCACGACCATCGGTAAACTGGCGCAAAAGCTTTATGATTCGGGTTTTTCAACCCTGCTGGTTGCAGGAGATACGTTCCGCGCCGCAGCAATCGAGCAGTTGCAAATCTGGGGCGAACGAACGCTTTCCCCGGTAACGTCGAGACCACTTGGATCAGATGCGGCCGGACTTGCTTTTGATGCCTACACACAGGCGAAAAAAGAAGGCCGGGATGTCATGTTGATGGATACTGCGGGACGCCTTCAAAACAAGAAGGAACTGATGGATGAGCTTGAAAAAATTATTAGGGTTCTGAAAAAGCAGGATCCCAACGCACCGCACACGGTTTTACTGACACTCGATGCTACGACAGGTCAAAACGCACTTAACCAGGTGGAAATTTTCAAGGACGTGGCAGGCGTAAACGGGCTCGTCATGACCAAGCTTGATGGTACCGCAAGAGGCGGTATTTTGGTGGCTATCTCTGCCAAGTATAAACTGCCGGTTTATTTCGTCGGCGTTGGCGAGCAAGTAGAAGATTTGGAGCCGTTCGAAGCCGAAGATTTCGCTCGGTCAATAGCTGGATTGGAAGATGAATGAGCACGGATAGTCAAAGAGAGGTCAATCCCGCCCTCAAACTGGCCCTTGAGCTTGGGCCGTTGGTGGTGTTTTTTCTGGCTAACCGCTACGGCGATGAACTTGTTGGCGTTTGGCCAATTCTCGCCGACCTTGGTGGGCGTATCTTTGTTGGCACGGCCTTCTTCATGGTTGCCATGCTGATTTCAATCACACTGTCTTTGATCATGACCCGACGAGTTGCGGTCATGCCACTTGTAACGGCCTTTTTTGTGCTGATTTTTGGTGGCTTTACACTTTGGTTGCAGGATGAAACTTTTATCAAGATGAAGCCGACTATCGTCAATCTGATCTTCGCCGCAATTCTGCTTGGCGGACTGATGTTCAGAAAATCCTTGCTGGCATATGTGTTTGATTCTGCATTCAAACTCGATGCGGAAGGGTGGCGAAAACTCACCTGGCGATGGGGGTTGTTTTTTATAGCACTCGCGATTGCCAACGAAATCGTCTGGCGAAATTTCTCAAATGATTTCTGGGTAAACTTCAAGGTTTGGGCCATCATGCCAATTACGTTCATCTTCATGCTGTGCCAGTTGCCGCTTCTCAACCGGCACTCCGAAACACCACTGTTTGAAGAAAAATGAAATCTATTGCCGCAGTTGGTTGATTAGCGGGAGGATTTGTTCGCTGTACACATTTGCGGTAACCGGGCCTACGTGCTTGAAAACGATGTTGCCTTCGGGATTTACGACAAATGTTTCCGGCATTCCATAAACGCCCCATTCAATCGCCGCGCGACCATTCGCATCTGTTCCAATGCGTTCGTAGGGGTTACCCAGATCTGACAAGAACTTCGCTGCATTGTCAGGCTTGTCCTTGTGGTTGATGCCAATCATTTGAACATCGGCATTTTTGGCAATTGCTGTAATCACCGGATGTTCCATCCGGCATGGTGCACACCAGGATGCCCAAAAATTTACAACGGATATTTTTCCAGAAAACACACCCAATGGTATTCCGGGAACCGGAATACCGTTTGCTGTGATGCCGGATACTGGAGCCAATTCCAGATCAGGTGCGGGTTTTCCGATAAGCACCGAGGGTATTGCTTCCCGGTCGCGCCCGGGAGACAACAACAGGTAGAAGACGAATGCCATCGCCACGAAGAAGACGAATGGCAGGATCGCAATCAGCATGCTGGATTTTGAACGGGTTTCAGCCATCGGGTTTACTGATTCCTGTCCTTATTCGTGTTCGCAGAGCGGCGGCGGATGCCGTTGCTTTCCAGCACCTCAAGTTCTACCAGTTTCCGTCGATAGGAATGTTGTGTAATCAGCACAACCAAAGCCAGAACAGTCGCACTTATCAGGTAGGCAAAAATGACGTAACTCGCGTGTTCTCCAAACATCAAACCTCCCCTCGTGCGACAGACATTTTCATGGCCCTGATGCGGCGATCCAGAATTTCATTGCGCATGTTCATCAGATGAAGTGTGAAAAACAGACTCGTATAGGCAATTGCCATGACAATCAGAGGATACAGGTACGCTGGGTCCATAGTGGGACCATCAAATCTCATCACGCTTGCCGGCTGGTGCAGTGTATTCCACCAGTCGACCGAAAACTTGACGATCGGCACAATGATAAAGCCGGTCAAGGTCATGATCGCAAGCGGTTGCGCGCCCTCGGATGGTTCTTCAAAAGCCCTCGAAAGAGCAATCAGCCCGAGATAGATGAGGAGCTGGATCAAAACTGAAGTCATGCGGGCATCCCATTCCCACCACGTTCCCCAGGTTGGTTTCCCCCATAGAGAACCGGTGATTAGAGCAAGCAAGGTGAATGCTGCACCCAATGGTGCTGCTGCACGGATTGATACATCAGCAAGTGGATGACGCCAGACTATCGAGCCGATCGCGGAACATGCCATTATCGTATAGATCATCATCGCCAACCAGGCCGCAGGAACATGCACAAACATGATCTGGACACTTGATCCCTGTTTGTAGTCCTCAGGTGCGTTTATGGCCATGTAAAGCCCAATAACAAACAGCAACAGTGTTGCAATGGACAAAATCGGGATTGTCCGATCTGCAAATGCCAAAAAGCGCGAAGGGTTGGCGAAAGACCAAAGTCTGGAAGATGCCTGGGTAGTGTTCGTCACTTGAGTGTCCATCATATCTGGTTCAATGGTCAATTATCAGTCGGCAGAATGCCTGAGCATTTGTGCTGCTGCAAGCGGACCCAACACCGCAGTGAATAGAGTAATCGCGCATAACAGCAAGTACGGAGAAACAAATGGTGCCGGGTCTTCCAGTGCTCCATATGTGGCGGCAATTCCAAAAATCAATACCGGAATTGTCAGGGGCAAGATCAAAACGGATATCAGCATTCCGCCTCGAGGGAGCTTTACAGCAACTGCCGCGCCAACGGCTCCGATGAATGCGATGGCCGGTGTGCCGGTTGCAAGCGTAAGCGCAACTACACCGACGGTGAAGGCATCCAGATTGAGCATCAACCCAAACAAGGGAACGGTCAGTATGAGTGGAAGCCCTGTAACAAGCCAATGTGCAATGGTCTTCGTGAATACCATCAAGGCGAGTGAGTGCTCCTGCATTACCAAAATGTCGAGGGAGCCGTCTTCGAGGTCCTGGGCAAACAGCCGGTCAAGGCCTAGCAAACTTGCAAGCAGTGCGCCGATCCAAAGTATTGCCGGTCCCAGCCGGGTCAACAATCCGGTGTCTGGCCCAATCGCAAATGGGAACAACACGATGATCGACAGGAAAAAGAGAATGCCGGTCAAGATACTGCCGCCGGAGCGCCAAGTGGTCAGAGTATCGCGCTTTAAAAGGGCAATCATGCAAACGCCCCCTTGTCTACAGGCTGTAATTCTACTTTCCTTGCATTGGCAAGCGACAAGGTCTGATGGGTCGCCGCAATGAGAATGCCACCGGATTTGCAATGTCCATTTGCAATATCGGAAAACAGTTTCGCCGAATTATCATCCAGTCCCGTTGTTGGTTCATCCAGGATCCAGATTGGTTTTCTGGCAACAAGTAATCGGGCAATTGCAACGCGCCTTTTTTGACCGGCCGAGAGATAGCCGATGGGAGTATCAAGAACATGGTTCAACCCAACCTTATCCAGCGCTTTTCCTGATGAAAAAACCGGATTGCCGCAAAACTGCTGCCAGAATCTGAGATTTTCGGCTGCCGTCAAAGATGGCTTAAGCCCGTTTTTGTGGCCCAGATAGTGGCAGTACTCCCGCACATATTGTCCATCGAGAGTCTCACCGGTGTCCAGTTCGAGATGGATAGTACCAAACGATATCGCCAACAAACCGGCAATTGCGCGCAACAGCGTGGACTTGCCGACACCATTCGGACCGGTAATGACAAGTGCCTCTCCATTTGCAAGCGAGCAAGCAAATCCATCAATGATCTGGTTGGAAGCGCGGTTGATGCACAAATTTTCCAGGCTCAGTTTCATGATGTGCTTCTAACCGGGATGATGTTCTGTGGGAAGAAGCAAATCCGCTTCATTTACAAGATTGCAAATCCCATTGAAACGAATCCATACGGCAAAAGTATACATTTATTTGAAGAGCTCGGCTATTTGCCTTCGGTGAAAAACACACTATAAACCGCGACAACAGGCCAGCGGTCGGCCTGTTCAAAAATCAACTTCCTGCCGGATCAAGAATGGACTTCGAATTTCTTTCTGCAGGCTGATGCGCGGAAATGATCGTACCCGCTGGCGGCTCCAAAGCGATGCCACCAAAGGCGTGTTCCTCCGGATGCCCGGGGCGCCAAGCGTAAGTCTGTTTTTCGGCAAGACATTTATATTTCAGGAACACGCGATATGCTAAATTCACTCGACAGTTTCAAATCCCGACAGACTCTCAACGTTAACGGCAAGGAATTTGTCTTTTACTCACTTGTTGAAGCCGAGAAAAACGGCCTCGACGGAATATCCAGGCTTCCATTTTCTCTTAAAGTGTTGCTCGAAAACCTTCTGCGGTTTGAGGATGGGCGTTCGGTAACGGCCAACGATATCAAGGCGGTGGCTGCCTGGCTTACCAACAAGGGAACTGAAGAAACCGAGATTGCTTATCGCCCCGCACGTGTTTTAATGCAGGACTTTACAGGTGTTCCTGCAGTTGTTGACCTTGCAGCGATGCGGGATGCAACGAAAAGTCTTGGTGGCAAAACTAGCCGCATCAACCCGCAAGTGCCTGTTGATCTTGTTATCGACCACTCGGTGATGGTCGATTTTTTTGCCAATGACAATGCGTTCAAGATGAATGTGGACCGCGAATATGAGCGCAACGGTGAGCGCTACACCTTTCTTAAATGGGGCCAACAGGCGTTTGAAAATTTCCGCGTTGTGCCTCCGGGAACCGGTATCTGCCATCAGGTCAATCTGGAGTATCTCGCACAAACGGTCTGGACGAAGGAAATTGACGGCAAGACGGTCGCCTATCCCGATACGCTGGTCGGCACGGATTCTCACACGACCATGGTCAACGGACTTTCCGTACTTGGGTGGGGCGTCGGCGGCATTGAAGCGGAAGCTGCAATGCTTGGCCAGCCCATAACCATGCTGGTGCCTGAAGTTGTTGGTTTCCGTTTGGAGGGTGAACTGCCCGAAGGTACTACTGCAACGGATCTGGTTTTGACGGTTGTCGAAATGCTTCGTCAAAAAGGCGTGGTTGGCAAATTTGTGGAGTTTTATGGACCGGGCCTTTCGAACCTATCTCTTGAGGACCAGGCAACGATTGCCAACATGGCGCCAGAATATGGCGCGACCTGCGGCTTCTTCCCGGTTGATGTTGATTCAATCAACTATCTGAAATCCACCGGCCGTGAAGCGGATCGGGTAGAGTTGGTTGAAGCCTATTCCAAGGCCCAGGGATTGTGGCGGGCCGATGATACGCCAGACCCTGAATTCTCCAGCACATTGTCACTGCACCTGAAAGATGTGGTGCCTTCGATTTCCGGCCCGAAACGACCTCAAGACCGGGTAAATTTGGCCGAGGCAGATACGGAATTTTTCAAGGCTGCAAATGACATCAAGGGTGGTAACGTATCCAGAAAGGGTGACAAAAAACGCTATGCTGTGAAAGATCACAACTATGGGCTGGATGATGGCGATGTGGTTATCGCTGCGATCACATCGTGTACCAATACATCCAACCCGACAGTCATGATTGGTGCCGGACTTCTTGCCAGAAATGCACGTGAAAGGGGTTTGACTGTAAAACCGTGGGTGAAAACGTCGCTCGCCCCTGGTTCGCAAATCGTGACCGACTATCTGAAAAAAGCCAATCTGCAAGATGATCTCGATGCGATGGGTTTTAATCTGGTTGGGTACGGGTGCACGACTTGTATCGGTAATTCCGGACCGCTTCCTGAAGCGATATCCGAGGCAATCAATTCAAACGATATTGTTGCCTGCTCGGTGCTTTCGGGTAACCGAAATTTTGAAGGCCGGGTGAGCCCGGACTGTCGGGCAAACTATCTTGCATCACCACCATTGGTAGTTGCATATGCCATTGCTGGTTCTCTGCACGTTAATCTCGCCAAAGATCCGCTGGGTCAGGATGGTGATGGTAACGATGTGTTCCTCAGCGATATCTGGCCATCCTCGACCGAGATCGCGGACTTGATCCGGACGTCCATCAATAAAGAAATGTTCCATGAACGATACGGAAATGCCTTTGCCGGTGACAAGGCCTGGCGTGATATCGAAGTATCCGGTGGCGAAACATATGAGTGGTCAAATCAATCCACTTACGTTCAAAATCCACCGTATTTTGACGGCATGACCATGGAGCCGGAACCAATCGAAGATATAAAGTCGGCGAGGGTATTGGCGCTTCTCGGCGATTCAATCACTACGGACCATATTTCGCCTGCTGGTTCGTTCAAGGCAGATACACCGGCTGGTGGGTACCTCACTGACCGTCAGGTACGGCCGGTGGATTTCAACTCCTACGGTTCGCGTCGTGGCAATCATGAAATCATGATGCGTGGCACATTTGCCAACATTCGCATCAAGAACCAGATGTTGAGTGATGTGGAAGGCGGCTTTTCGCGCCACTATCCGTCAGGTGATGGAATGCCAATGTATGATGTTGCCATGCGGTATCGCGATGAAGGCGTTCCGCTGGTCGTATTTGCCGGTAAGGAATACGGAACCGGCTCGTCTCGGGACTGGGCAGCCAAAGGTACACGCCTGCTTGGTGTGAAGGCGGTTATCGCGGAATCTTTCGAGCGAATTCACCGCTCAAACCTGATTGGGATGGGTGTTTTGCCGCTGGTATTCCAGGGTGATGACAATTGGGAATCGCTTGGTATGAAGGGTGACGAAACTGTTTCACTCGCAGGACTGTCGGACCTCAAACCACGTCAAACGCTTAAAGCGGATATAACTTTTGCCGATGGTTCCCAGAAAACTGTAGCCCTGCTCGTTAGGGTCGATACAGAAGATGAGCTTGATTATTACAGGGCAGGTGGAATTCTCCACTATGTTCTTCGGAACCTGAACAAGGCTGCATAGAGATGTCGGCCCAACGGATTTGTGAGCTGTAGTTTTACTGTGGGTCACCCCTTTGTGAGTCGCTTTTGAAGGCCGTTTTCGCTAAATGAATATTGGCCCGGCAAAAAGAGCGATCGGCAATATGTGGAAAAATGTACAAATAGCAGCGATATTCGCGTCGATATTGACCGGATTTGGCGGCTCCGGTAGTTGGGCAGCCGAAATCATCAAACCGCGTGCAGTCGTTGAATTGTTTACAAGTCAGGGTTGCTCTTCTTGTCCGCCGGCGGATGAAATTCTGGGCAAACTCGCAGAAGAAGGTGAAGTTCTGGCATTGGGTTGGCATGTCGACTATTGGGATTATCTTGGCTGGAAAGACAAGTTTGCCAACGCTACCCACACAGAACGCCAAAAATTCTATGCACGATCCTTCCAGGAGCCACAGGTTTATACGCCGCAAGCTATCATTAATGGTTTGAGCCATACGGTTGGTTCAAGGGAAAGCGAAATCCGCGACTTGGTAAGTGGAAAAATTGGGGTTGGTAGCGGCCAGTTACCTGTAACGATCAATGCAGCAGTATCAGAAAATGTGCTGTCAATTGACGTTCCGATTTCCACTGAAGCTTCCGGTGCCACTCTTTGGCTTGTGTATTTCAACAACCAATCAGATGTCTATATCAGTCATGGTGAAAACCGGGGTCGTACCATCACCTACCACAACATTGTAGGCAAGATGGAGATGTTGGGTATGATGAAACCGGAAGGTTTGAGCGTGGAACTTCCCGTATCCGAGATGAAGCGCCAAGGTTATGATTCTTGTGGATTGTTGCTGCAAACGACTGATCCGCAAGGCTATCCAGGCAAGATTGTCGGTGCCGCGATAATTTCCGATCTCTGAAATTTAACCACAATTTTTCATAAAAAAAGACCGGTTATTACCGGTCTTTGAGTTAGGGGATTGAACCACTCTCAGATATGGTGGTCCGGTTCGCCTTCATCCCGGGGGCTGGGGGGCTGAAAAACCGGGGGTCGGAGAACCGGACCGTCTGAGGCAACATCTGCATAGTTAAGGTTAATCAAGACGGTCGATTGTCGAAAATTGGGCGATTCTGTGACTTTTTTCGCTTTTTGGCCTTTCGGACCTGAGGCAGCAGGCCAATTGCCATGACTTCTCCAGATCGTTTCCCGCTTACACTTGCAAAGTGCAAATTACCATCGCATGATTGTCACGAAGAAATTTATCCGGGGAGAGTGCATGAAATCGGGAGAAGTTTCAGAACCAATACCAAATCAGCCTGCCCATTCAAATGTTGTCTATCTTCATTCGGGCAGGCAAAGTCCAGCATCAGGGGTAATTTCGTTTCACCGCCGGGAACTGGATCAAATACTGCAGCTATATGGCCGAAAAGTCGGTTCGGGAGAATGGCGGGATTATGCCATCGACATGATGAAAGACCGGGCGGTATTTTCAGTGTTCCGCAGGTCATCCGAACAACCCATGTTCATGATTGAAAAGAACCCCAAATTACATACTCGACAGGGTGCATGGTCAGTTGCCGGTTCAAACGGGCAAATTCTCAAGCGTGGGCATGAGCTAACCAATATCCTGAAATTTTTCGAAAAAAAGCGACCACGGCTGGTTTTGGTTTAGCCGGGTTTGTATAGCGTTCCGGGATAAACGGATTCATCCGGTTTACCGGACACACCCGCGCCCAGTTCAAGTTGCATGATCACCACGTCAAGCCACTGCCCATGCTTGTATCCCACGTTTTTTAGTGTGCCGGTCATCTGAAACCCGTATTTGCGATGCAGTTCTATGGATGCGTGATTGTTGGTGTCACCAATCACCGCTACCATCTGGCGAAATCCCAAATGCGTCGCTTGCCTGATTAGATCGTCCAGCAATTGAGAGCCGATTCCATGGCCTTGAAATTCTGGTAACACATAAATTGAATCTTCGACTGCCCAGCGATATCCAGGTCTTGGTCTATGCGGTCCGACATAGGCAAAACCCCGCACGGTGCCTTCTACTTCTGCCACGATGAACGGAAATTGTTCATTGATGAGGTTATTCTTTTTGGCTTTCATCTCAGATAGGGTGAGCGGAACCAGATTGAAGTTGGCTACGCCGTTCAAAACTGCTTCTGCCTGAATCGCGGTGATTGCGTTCAAATCTTTGTCGACAATTTCCCGGATAATCGGTTTTCTGCCCATTCCTCTATTCCGCATGCAAACTGGAAGCCATGTTTGACCAATTCCAGGCAAAAGAAAACCCCGGACACGAAGGTATCCGAGGTTAACATCTCAGTAACAGGATTTGACTAGTCCTGATTCATGATCCCCAGAATGTTGAGGATATGGATGAACATGGAAATGAAACTTCCGTAGAGCAGGAACGCACCGAAGATTGACTTGCGTTTCGCAACACCTGCGGTGTCACCCGCTGAGTACATGTTTTTGATTTCCTGGGTCTCCCAAGCGGTGATTGCTGAAATCAGCAGCACATAGCCGCAAGAGATGAGCAGGCTGAACATTGTGCTTTGCAGAAAGATGTTCACCACAGCGGCAACAATGATGCCAATCACACCCATCATTGCAAACTGCCCCATGCGGGACAGGCTTTTCTTGGTCGTGTAGCCGACAATACTCATTGCTCCGAACATTACTGACGTAATGGCAAAGGCCTGGACGACCAGTTGCGGCGCAATATTGAGGTAGATGTAGACCATGGGCGCAATTGCGAGGCCCCAAAGTGCCGCATAGCCCCAGAACATGCCATGAGCTAATGCAGGACTCTTGGCGGAAAGAACCACGTTAGGTCCAAACCAGCTTACGCCAATAAGGGCGATGAAAAATACCCAGCGCAGGCTCATGATGGTTTCCATCAAGGCAGGGCTTGTAGCAGCGGCCATCGTGATGATCGCAGTACCGGCGATGCCCAGCGCCATATAGTTGTAGATGCCAAGCATGTATGAACGCAGGCCTGCGTCATACTCGACACCAGCCTGTGTAGCTGTGCCTGCTCGCACCTGATAATCCCTCGGGTCAGCCATAGATTCTTCTCCTGATTTTACAGACCAAGTTAAAAGAACGCACATTCCAGTGACGTTTGCGCTAATATGGGCATTAAGCCCGGTTTTCTCAAGCCCATTATAGCTAAAACTTGACCAAAACAGTCCTGAATTTGCGGAATCTGGTTAATTCTTAAAGCTCGCGCAGGACAGGAGCCGCTTTCTGACCCAAGATGTGCCAGGTTCCGGCCAGACCAAGCCCGATTGTAAAGCTTACTGCAACGACTATGGTTGCAAGTGCAATCACTGGTGTTGCAGTATAATCAAAGCCCATGATCTGGCTCACGACAAACCAAGCGGCGATGCTGCCGGCCAATATTGCAAATATGGCGGTAGCGGTTCCCAGAATGGCATATTCAAGAACAAGCGTGCGCATCAAACGAGTGCGAGTTGCGCCTAACGTTTTCAGCACGACTGTATCGTGGATACGTTCCCGGTTTCCGGCGGCCAACGCACCGGCCAATACCAGCACAGATGCAATCAGTGCCACTGATGCTGCTGCTCGAATTGCCGTTGAAAGCTGACCCACGAGCTGATTGACTGTATCAAGCGCATCCCGGATCCGGACACTTGTGACAGCAGGATAAGCCCGTGCGAGTTCGCGAAGCAATTCACCGTCGTCCGGCTTTTCAACTTCTCTACCATGCATCAGGGTTGCCAAATGCGAGTGAGGTGCGCCTGCAAATGTGTTTGGAGAAAAGACCATCACGAAATTGATTCCAAGCGTTTCCCACTCCACTTCCCGAAGGCTTGCAATTTCGGCAGTAAAAGAGCGGCCTAGGACGTTAACCTCTATAATGTCACCAATATCGAGACCGAGTTCACCTGCTTCTTCAGCGGTGAATGAGACGAGTGGCGGGCCGTCATAATCGGCTGGCCACCATTCACCTTCTGCAAGGGTGGAGTTTTCCGGAACATTCTTCGCATAAGTGATTCCCCGGTCACCGCGCAATACCCACTCTCCGCCTTCAGCCGGTTTGTAGTCACGGGCTGGAACACCTTTCAACGCTGTAACCCGACCACGAAGCATCGGGACAGATATAATCTTGCCACTCGGCGCTAGGGAATTGAGTTTTTCCTTGAACAATTCAATCTCTCCATCTTGAATATCAAGGAAGAAGAAATCTGGGGCCTGTTCGGGAATGTTGTTTGTAATTTGATGTCTCAAATTGCTGTCGATTGTGGCAAGTGCCACCAGCAAGGCGAGGCCAAGGCCCAGTGACAAGGTAATCGACGGCGTCAGTGATCCTGGCCGGTGGATGTTGGCAACAGCCATTTTCAGTTCCGGATGGTTTTTGATCCGTGCCTTTCGAGCAATGAACTGAATGGCCATCGAGATCAATCTCAATGCAACGAATGCGACAGCAATTGACCCCACAAAAACAATGGCGATAAACTTGCTTTCCGCGAGGTAGATCGCCAGCGAAACGAGCAGAAAAACAATGAAGGCAAGTGTGATCAAGTAAATGGGTGCAGGCCATCGCCCGGTAGTCTCGTAGGTACTTGCACGAAACAAATCGGTCGGCTGCACATTGCGGGCAATTGCAAGAGGCCATATGGCAAAGGCAAGGGCGGTGAGAAGTCCAAAAATTGCACCAGGTGCAAGTGCCTCCGGGAAGAATAGCCTATCCCGTGAAACCGGAAGTAGATCGCCAAGAGCGAAAGCGGCACCCAGGGGCATCAATGCACCGAGGATAAGGCCCAGTACAATTCCCACTCCTGTAAGGATCAGGATTTGCAGCAAATAGACCTGAAACACAAAACCACCTGGCGCACCGAGGCTTTTGAGCGAAGCGATGACAGATCGCTTTGATTCAAGATAGGCACGCACTGCGTTGGCAACACCGACACCACCGACCACCAAAGCAGTCAGGCCAACCAGGGTCAGGAATTGGGAAAACCGTTCCACACTTCGAGTAAGCGCTGGAGCAGCGTTATCCCTTGTGCGGATTCGCCAGCCATTGTCTGGAAATTCTGAACGCGCTTTGTCAACCAATTGCCTGGCAGCACCCTCCGAAGGATCTGCAAGTTTCACTTTATAGTGATGGCGCAATAATGAACCGGGCTGTACCAGGCCGCTTGCTGCAAGCCCTGTCTGCGAAATGATAACTTTGGGGCCAAATCCAAGGCCTTCGCTTGGCCGATCCGGCTCACTCGTAATTGTGCCAGCGACTGTAAAGCGTTTGTTGCCGATCTCGATTGCATCGCCAACTCCAAGTTCAAGCCGTTGAACAAGCAACGAGTCCACAATGGCTTCATTCCCGGCAATTGCTTGTCCCGTGATGGAAACACCTTCAACCAGCAGTTTCCCGTAAAGCGGATAAGCGCCGTCCACAGCCTTCAGTTCGATCAGCGACTGATCGCTGCCATCGGTCTTGCGCGCCATTGCCCGCATGGTGACGGATTTGGATATATCACCGTTGTCGTTCAGGAAATTTCTTTGTTTTGCATCAAGTTCAAGCTGGACAACTGAAATTGATATGTCGCCGCCAAGGATGGCTTGTCCCTGCCGTGAAATGCCATCGGAAATAGCGTGGGAAACCGAATTTACTCCGGATATTGCAGTAACACCCAGCAGGATGCATCCCAGGAAGATATAAAAGCCGGAGAGACCTCCACGCAACTCGCGCAGGGCAAACTTCAATGCCAAGCCCAGGCCGGGCTTGGTATTTCGATAAACGGCAGTGTTTTCAGCCATCTATGACGCCTTCGCCCGAACTGGCTTGTTGCCCTTTTCAATAATACCTGCGCGAACCGGCACCACGGTCTGGCATCTCTTGGCCAATTGCAGGTCGTGGGTCACCAGAACCAGGGTGGTCTGCTTGGTTTGTTGACGCTCGAAAAGGAGGTCAGCGATAATCTTGCCGGTTTCGTCGTCCAGGTTACCGGTTGGTTCATCGGCAATCAGGATTGTCGGGGCCGGTGCCAGTGCGCGGGCAAGGGCAACACGTTGTTGTTCACCTCCAGAAAGTTGTCCCGGATAATGATGCAACCGATCGCTCAGGCCAACGGCAGCCAGTTCTTCTGTTGCGGTTTCCATCGCATTTCTGTGTCCTGCGAGCTCCAGCGGTACTGCCACATTTTCAACTGCCGTCATGTTTGGGATCAAGTGAAACGACTGGAAGACAATACCGACATTTCTGCCACGAAAGCTCGCCAGTTCATCTTCATCCAGTTTGGTAATGTCCGTGTTGTTGATGACTATGCTACCACTGTCGACCTGCTCCAGCCCGGCGATTGCCATCAGCAATGTAGACTTTCCGGAACCCGAAGGGCCGACGATACCAACTGAACTTCCCTTGGAAACTGAAAGATCAACTCCTTTCAGTACGTGAACACGGGATGCACCGTCTCCGAGGGTCAGATGAACACTGTCCAGAAAAATTACGTCGTTTGAGGCTTGCTTCACGGCTTTTGGGTATCCATCTTGTTTAGGTCTTGACCCCAAGTTGCCTGCGGGACACTTGGTGAAAACTGACTGTGCCTGCACATATGGGATATCGTAATGAATTTTAAAACTATCTTTTTGGTAATCTTGGTGTTTGCGACATCACTTTCTTTTTACGCAAAAGCTGCCGAACCGGATTGCCGGGACAAAACAATTGTAATTCTGGGTGACAGTCTGGTGGCAGGTTTCGGACTAAATTCCGGAGAAGCATTCCCTGAACGGCTGGTTCAGACGTTCAATGACGAAGGGGTTTCATTCGAAATTGTAAATGCCGGAGTTTCCGGCGACACTACTGCAGGCGGCCTTTCCCGGCTGGATTGGTCTGTGCCTGAAGGAACAGACGGAGTAATCCTTGAGCTGGGCGCCAATGATGCGTTGCGGGGAATTTCACCAGGGATTACCGCTGCCAATTTGAAGAAGATCATTGAACGGTTGCAGGCGAAAAATACCAAGGTACTTCTGGCTGGCATGCTGGCACCGCCCAACATGGGACAGGCTTACGGGGAGGAGTTCAACGGCATATTTGAAAAGCTGGCCGCCGAGCATAACCTCCTACTGTATCCTTTCTTTCTTGATGGGGTTGCGGGTGAGCCGAGCCTTAACCAACCGGATGGTATGCATCCAACTGCCGAGGGAGTTAATGTGATTGTTGAAAAATTCCTGCCGACAGGGTTAGAATTCGCAAAGTCGATTTGTGAGGGTTAAATGCCCAGGCTGTTTACCGGAATTGAAATCCCTTCCAAAGTCGCAACCCAGTTGCAGATGTTGCAGGCAGGATTGCCTGGTGCGCGCTGGATTAAACGTGAGAATTTTCACATAACACTGCGATTCATTGGTGATGTGGATGGAAGGGTTGCTGATGAAATTATCTATGCGCTGGAGCAAGTCCAGCCATTGCCATTCTCCATAAGGCTCAATGGGCTGGACGTGTTTGGCAGGTCCAAACCGCATTCACTTTACGCAGGGGTGGAGGTTAACAAAACGCTTTCCCATCTTCAGTCAGAACAGGAACGAATTATGCAGCGCATCGGCCTGAAACCCGATGGTCGAAAATTCACGCCGCATGTAACACTCGCCCGTTTCAGATCACCGAATGTAGACGAGATTGCCAACTGGCTCTCAAGCAGGGGTGATTATTCCTCAAACTCATTTACTGTTGGCCGGATTGCTTTGTATTCAGCGCGGGAATCCACTGGTGGTGGGCCGTATGTTATCGAGCGGGTATTTCCGTTTGAATCTGTACCAGTCATTTAACTCAAACGTTTCAAAATTTCCTCGCAACCGGCGTCAATCAAATTCAGGCAAGTTTCGAAACCATCCGCTCCGCCATAATAGGGATCGGGTACTTCACTATTGCCCAGCCCGGCAAACTCGAGGAACAAAGACAGCTCTGTATTGGAACCAGACGGGCGAAGACGCTCCATGTTCGAAAGGTTTGAGTGGTCCATTGCCAGCAGATAATCGAATTGCTCAAAGTCCTGAACGTTAAACTGGCGGGCGATCTGGTGCGAGATATCGATGCCGCGATTTGCGGCTGCTTCAATTCCCCGCAAATCTGGTGGATTGCCAATGTGCCAGCTTCCGGTACCGGCGGAATCAATGATGAACTGGTCTGTTAATCCCAGCTTGTTTGTTTTATCGCGGAATGCCCCTTCAGCAAGTTGTGAACGGCAGATATTGCCAAGGCATACAAACAGGACCGATACTGACATGGAATTTCCCGGATCTTTATATGGAAAGGCAGATCATGGCAGAGAAATTATCAAAGTCCAGTCGGACTGAAGCAGTCGCAGAGCTTAAGGATTGGCAGGACGTGGATGGGCGCGACGCGATTACCAAGACGTTCACATTCGCTAATTTTAACGAGGCGTTCGGATTCATGACCCGCGTGGCAATGATAGCGGAGAAAATGGATCATCATCCCGAGTGGTTCAATGTTTACAAGAGCGTAGAAGTAACCCTTGCAACCCACAGTGTGGGCGGGGTCAGCGAACTCGACATCAAGCTTGCCAAGGCTATGGACAACTTTGCGAAAGCTTGAATATCACCAATTTCTCCCCACTTTTAAGAATGGAGTGGCATATGCGAAAAGTTGAAATTGATGAAATTCTTCACCCTGATGATGGTGATGAAGAAGGTCGCGAGCATCGGGTAAAGGCAAAGTTCTGGGTGACCGTGCGCAAGGCCGCAAACCGCATCCCGTTCATGGAGGATGTTGTTGCGGGTTATTATTGTGCAATGGATCCAGCTACGCCTACCCGCGTTCGCGCCATATTGCTTGCAGCCCTTGCATACTTTGTCCTACCGCTTGACAGTATCCCGGACTTCATTGCTGGGTTTGGTTTTACTGATGATATCGCAGTACTGATGGCTGCACTGGCTGCTATCCAGGGAAATTTGAAGGAAAGCCACCGAACTGCTGCACGCGATGCGCTTGAAGAAGAATCGGTGGAGTAGATGTCACCATTGAAATCAAAAATCCGACAATCGGCGTGGACTTTTTTAGCCTAATTTCCTATTCCCCATGTCAAAACCAGTTTGGATGATCTAATGCGCGGATATTTCGGCATAGGGGTGGAAGGCATTTCAAAGCCAATGAATTTTGGAAACTTGGCCCGTTCGGCCCATGGTTTCGGGGCAAGTTTCATTTTCACCGTTGCGTCGGCAAAAGCCATTGGAACGCCTGAATCCGATACAACCAAGTCTCAGGATCACCTTCCCTGGTATTCCTATGACAAGGTCGCAGACATGCGGCTACCGGACGATAGTCGTTTGGTGGGTGTGGAGCTGACGGCTGATGCTATCGAGCTTCCCAGTTTCAGGCATCCGGCAAGAGCTGCCTATGTTTTGGGACCTGAAGGCGGCTCACTTTCTGCCGAAATGCTTGAAAAATGCGAGTTTACAGTGAAAATTCCGATGGATTTTTGCATAAATGTTGCCATGGCTGGTGCGGTCGTCATGTATGATCGTATGCGTTCGATGGGCCGGTTTGCCGAACGACCGGTTGCTGCAGGCGGGCCCGCTGAGCCATTGAAACCACATATCCACGGTAAACCAGTATATTCAGGAGGGGTCCGAATTGTTAAGAACAAGCGTTAAGACAATTTGGTTAGTCAAATTCCTGCCCAGATTTGCGTTATGTTATTTTCAAACGGAGCGGGTTGGGTTATATCGAGTGAAACTGGATACAGGTTCAAATTTTGCCAATCTGTTCACCATTTGATAACCAAAATTAACGCATGTTGACTCTTGTCGCCTTGGGGGCGATTGAGAGTTGGAAAAACACCGATGCCCTTTAAACAAATGGCAGGAAGCAATGAACGCTAAACTCTTCGCGGCAGGCCTGATTGGCACTTTTGTAGCCGCAACCGCTTTTAGTTCTGCTGCTTTGGCGCAGTCACCGACTCGAATCAAGCAGCACAACGCCTGGGGAGCTTATTCCTATGCAGGTGGAAACGGGAAGGTTTGCTACATCCTTTCTATCCCTACGCAAAAGGAACCGGCTGACCGCGACCATGGCGATGTATTCTTCATGCTCGCCAAGCATCCCGGGCAAAATGTTGCGCTGGAGCCGCAATTTCAGGTTGGTTATCCGTTTGCTGACAATTCCAAGGTAGTACTTGAGATTGATGGCAAGGCGTTCAACATGTTCACCGAAGAGAACAAGGCATGGATGGAAAATCCGGCTGAGGAACAAACGGTTGTGACTACCATGCGCGCTGGTACCAAAATGATGCTTACCGGTGAATCGCGTCGCGGCACAAAAACGCAGTACTACTATTCACTTTCCGGCGTTACCAAGTCTCTGGCAGAAATCCAAAATTGCCAATAGGCGTTGTCACATCTTGATCCCTGATAGTGCTTTCCAAACAAAGCCGTGTTAACACGGGTCTCATGCCTGTTTCACTTGATCTTACAGACCCGCAAACCCGTTCGAATCTCGACAAGCTTCGTCCAGCCGATGGTTCGCGCCCTTCGCTTGTTGGCATGGATCGCGCCCAAATGGTTGAAGCGATGGCTAGCATTGATGTCCCTGAAAAGCAGCGGAGAATGCGGGTGTCGCAGATTTGGCACTGGCTTTATGTCCGTGGAGTTTCCGATTTTTCACTGATGCGCAATATCTCGGCTGACTTGCGTGGCAGGCTTTCCGAAGCGTTTGACATTTCCCGACCCAAAATTGTCGAGGAACAGATTTCTGATGATGGAACCCGAAAGTGGCTTTTACAATTTCCTTCAGGTGGTGCCGGGAAACCGGTGGAAGTTGAAACGGTATACATCCCGGAAGAAGGCCGCGGCACTCTTTGTATTTCCAGCCAGGTAGGTTGCACGCTAACTTGTTCGTTTTGTCATACGGGCACCCAGAAGCTGGTTCGCAATCTTACCGCTGGCGAAATTCTTGGCCAACTGTTGATTGCCAGGGAACGGCTTGGCGATTTTCCCAACGCAGACACGCCGCAAGGTGCAATTGTACCCTCAGAGGGGCGCAAGGTCTCCAACATTGTCATGATGGGCATGGGAGAACCACTTTACAATTTTGATCACGTTAAACAGGCGCTTCTGATTGCATCAGACGGTGACGGGCTTTCCCTTTCAAAACGCCGGATCACGTTATCGACTTCGGGAGTTGTCCCCAACATCTACAGAACCGGAGAGGAAATCGGGGTGATGCTCGCAATTTCACTTCATGCAGTGCGCGATGATCTGCGCGATGAATTGGTTCCGATCAACAAGAAATACCCGCTTAGTGATCTTCTCGATGCGTGCCGCAATTATCCAGGTGTTTCCAATGCCAAGCGGATCACTTTTGAATATGTGATGCTGAAGGGCGTCAATGATTCGCTTGAAGACGCGAAGGGACTTGTGCAGTTGCTCAAGGGCATTCCGGCGAAAATCAACCTCATTCCGTTCAATCCATGGCCGGGTTCAAATTTTGAATGCTCGGACTGGAAACAGATCAAGGAATTCGCAGAATTTATCAATGCGAACGGTTATGCCTCACCAATCCGTACACCACGGGGGCGCGATATACTTGCCGCTTGCGGGCAGCTGAAATCAGAATCCGAGCGGTTGAAGAAATCAGACCGATTGGCGTTGGAAGCGATGATGATCGCCGGGCATGGAGAATAATGCGCCTCATCGGTCACCTCATCATACGGCTTGTCGCCATCGCTTTTGGCCTTGTCATGGCTCTGCTCGCGGCAGGTGTTTTTCTTTCAATAGGGCTATTTGGTGGATTCTTTGAAGATTTTTTTCGCGAGCTCAATCTGGTGTCAGAGGGAGACGATAGCGCGATTGGTTCCGTCATTGCGCTGATCGTTCTGGCCTTTGGCTTCATTGCCAGCCTCCAGTTCAGTTCTGCTGCACTGCTTCCCGCAACGATTGGGATAGCGATGGCAGAATTGATGCGTTGGCAAGGAATGGTTGCACATTTGGTGTTGGGTGGGCTTGTCGGATTGTTTACCGGCATTTCAATATTTTCAATTGAGCATTCCGATCTGCCATCAGACGGAACCTTGATTGTACTCTTGGCAACGGGATTTGTTGGTGGTTTTTTCTACTGGCTCTTTGCCGGACGTGGCTCTGGCAACTGGCAACCAAAGGTCCCCGAAAAACCCCTTGATGTCATGGAAAAGTTCGGCCGCAGACAATCGGATAAGGCTGTGGACGAATAAACTTGCTATTTGCTTTCAGCCAATAGCAACCGGACTGCAAACGCTGAAAACACGCCAGCAAAAAGCCAGTCAATTGTCCGCATAATGCGCGGATTGCTTCGTAATGCTTCCGACAGGCGGTCAACCAGCAAAATCACAATTGATGCAAAAGCCGCAGCCAGTGCAATAAAATACAATCCAAGAAAGACCATCTTTTGTGTCGCGTCTGGATCGCCGGGCGACACAAATTGGGGTAGAAAGGTAATGAAGAAGAGTACGATCTTGGGGTTGAGCAGATTTACTCCAACACCAGTAAGCCAGTTTTGAAAGAGGCTTAACTTGCGCGTTCCCTTGCCTTGGGTATTCAGCGCTGAACCATTGCGAATTGCCTCTATGGCAAGCCACAGGAGATAAAGCGCGCCAATGATTTTCAATACAAGAAAGCCGGTGGTTGAAACGGCAAGCAGCGCCGAAACCCCAAAAGCTGCAAGCAGGGTGTGAATCACAACTCCCGAACATGCACCGATCATGGTCACAAAGCCCGCCATTCGCCCCTGACTTAATGAACGGGCCAGATAGAGCGTCATGTCCGGACCGGGGGTAACAGACAGTACCAGTGTTGCCACGGTGAAAGATATAAGTACTGGCAGGGCAGGAAGGAATTCCATTTTGCTTCCATTCGGTTTAATAGGCTTTCCAAAGCTGACAGATTATGTGGGTCGGCATCGTGGAATTCAGTATACAGGATTGCGTAACTATGGGCATTGAAAAGAACAAGATCAACAAAGTTGTGCTGGCATATTCCGGCGGGCTGGATACTTCCATCATCCTGAAATGGCTGCAGAGCGAATTTGATGCTGAAGTAGTTACCTTCACCGCCGACCTCGGTCAGGGTGACGAACTTGAGCCCGCTCGCAAGAAAGCCGAGATGCTCGGCATCAAGGAAATCTACATAGAGGATTTGCGCGAAGAGTTTATCTCCGATTTTGTCTTCCCGATGTTCCGTGCCAATGCAGTTTATGAAGGCGTATATCTGCTGGGCACATCGATTGCCCGGCCGCTGATTTCCAAGCGACTGGTTGAGATCGCAGAGGAAACTGGTGCCGACGCCATCGCTCATGGGGCGACCGGCAAGGGAAATGACCAGGTACGATTTGAGTTGTCAGCCTATGCGCTCAATCCCGACATCAAGGTTATTGCACCGTGGCGAGACTGGTCTTTCAAGTCGAGGACCGATCTAATCAATTTTGCCCAGGATCACCAAATTCCAGTGCCGAAGGACAAACAGGGCGAAGCACCATTTTCCGTCGATGCGAACATGCTGCACTCTTCTTCTGAAGGCAAGGTGTTGGAAGATCCGTGGGAAGAAGCGCCTGAATATGTTCACATGCGCACAGTCTCGCCGATGGATGCGCCAGACGAAGCGACGGATATCGAAATCGGTTTTGAAAATGGCGATGCGGTATCACTCAATGGTGAAGCGCTTTCTCCGGCAACGCTTTTCGCCAAGCTGAATAATCTTGGCCGCGACAATGGTATTGGACGGCTGGATCTGGTTGAAAACCGATTTGTTGGAATGAAGTCCCGCGGTGTCTACGAAACGCCTGGCGGGACCATTCTGCTTTCTGCACACCGGGCAATGGAATCGATAACACTTGATCGTGGTGCTGCCCACCTCAAGGATGATTTGATGCCACGCTATGCCGAGCTAATCTACAACGGATTCTGGTTTTCGCCCGAGCGCGAGATGTTGCAGGCGGCGATTGATCAATCCCAGATTTACGTGGAAGGCAAGGTTCGCCTGAAGCTTTACAAAGGCAATGTGATTGTTACCGGTCGGGTAAGCGACAAGTCGCTTTATTCCGAAGAACTGGTCACGTTTGAGGACGATCATGGCGCATACGACCAAAAGGATGCGGCTGGATTTATCCGGTTGAATGCACTCAGGCTTCGCACTTTGGCTGCTCGCAATAGGAAGAAGTAGACGCTTTTACAACGGATTTCTTGCAACTACAGACGCCTAATCATTCTGCTTGCGGTTTTCAGTATTTCGATTGTCGGAACGCTCCTTATGTACAATTTTTGCCTGAGTTAGCGCTGCGGTAATCAGGCTTGTCGGAATTGCGACGATCGCAATCCCGATCATCAATATCAGAAATGTGAAAAATTTCCCGCCCGCAGTAACGGGCGTCATGTCACCGTATCCAACAGTTGTAAGAGTGGCTACGGCAAACCAGAGCGCATGGGGAATCGATGCAAATGCTTCTGGTTGAGCCTCGTTCTCGAAATTGTAGATTCCGACCGCAGCGACCAAAATCACGACATTGGCCAGGAAGAATGCAAGTAACAGTTCGCGCCAAACCAGTTCAAATGCAATCTTGAGGCGGTCTGATGCGGTCATGTAACGGGCCAATTTCAATAACCGCAAAATTCGAAGAATCCGCAATGTCCGGGATGCCTCCCATCCACTTCCCAATGCCAGCCAGAATGGCAATATGGCCAACAGGTCTATAAATCCCCAAAAGCTGAGTATGTATCTGAACGGTTTTTCACTGGTCCATATACGAAAAACGTACTCAATCGAAAACGTTATAATGATCACAAATTCCAGAATGCCACAGGCAGCCATGATCGCAGGCGGTATACCAGGAATGGAAGCAACAATAATCCCGACCATTGATAGAAGAATTAGCCCGATCATCACATATTCGAATGCGTGACCGAATTTTGGATGCGTCCCCCAGATTATCTGACCAGTCGTTTTTCTCATGGAGCAAGAGCCTATTGTGGTTCGCAGTGGCGGGCAATCAACCAGATAGTTCCAGCATCACGTCGATCCGGTTGGCGGGTTTAGTGATTGATCCATTTACACGTAATGCTGGCAAATTTGTTTCAATTCGGTTCAAAGTGTGGGATTTTCCACACAATCTGCAACTGATTTTTGCCTGATATTGTTTTTTTCCTTGTTGGTTAATGCAAAGTAAACCTATGATCCGTCCATGTATACGAGTGTTATAGAGACCAGGCGAGCTATTCCATGTGATGCGACAGGGATAGCAGAAGCGCATGCCGAATCCTGGAAACAGGCTTATTCCGGGATTGTGCCTTACAAGGCGCTTTCGCGAATGATCAACCGGCGCGGTGTCAGTTGGTGGGCTAATGCAATTCGGCGCTCGACGGTGATTCTGGTTGCCGAACTTAATAATGAAATTGCCGGTTACGCAACGCTCGGACCCAACCGGGTGAGCACTTTTCCCTACGAGGGAGAGATTTACGAAATCTACCTGAAGCCTGAATATCAGGGCGTAGGCCTTGGTACCCAGCTGTTTATTGACGCCCGTCAGGAGTTGATGCGTCGCAGCTACAAGGGTACAGTTGTGTGGGTGCTCAAAGACAATCTTCCAGCACTTTCCTTCTATGAGAATGCAGGGGGCAAAGCGGCAGCGCGCGGTTCCGAGCACTTCGACAACAAGCGGCTTGAGAAAATTGCCTACATCTGGACTGACTGATGTCCCGGAAGTCATTGACTCTTCAAAAATTGTAAGTATGACGTTTGCCGAACAGGAGATGAATGTGAACTTGTTTGATTCAATTTTCAGTTTCACCAACCGCCCGGCAATCATCGCCGCTGGCGGCGTCTTTGCTGTTTCAATCATCAAGACAATCGCGAAGACTACCAAGACCACAACCAGGGTCTGACCACTTCCGCTTGTTCCTGATTGCTCTCCCAGGTTCGGCGGGAGGGCAAGGCGAGACTTGTCCGTCAAAAACTGAGAGCGCGTTAAAAGGCTAATACCATGGGCTATAAAGTTGCAATCGTTGGCGCCACCGGCAATGTGGGGCGTGAACTTCTGGACATTCTTCACGAACGCGGATTTCCGGCAGACACCGTCGTGCCGCTTGCCTCGCGCCGAAGTCAGGGGCTCGATATCTCATTTGGTGACAAGACACTGAAAGTTAAGGCACTCGACGGTCATGATTTTTCCGATACCGATATCGCGCTAATGTCTGCAGGCGGTGAGACATCGAAAGAGTGGGCACCGAAGATTGCCAAACAGGGTTGCGTTGTGATCGACAATTCGTCCGCATGGCGTTACGATTCCGCAGTGCCGCTGATCGTCCCGGAAGTCAATGCCGATGCTATTGAAGGTTTCCGCAACAAGAACATCATCGCCAACCCGAACTGCTCGACCGCCCAACTGGTTGTGGCGCTGAAACCACTTCATGACCGGGCGAAAATCAAGCGCATTGTGGTTTCGACCTACCAGTCAGTTTCCGGTGCCGGCAAAGAGGGCATGGACGAACTTTTCAACCAGACCCGTGCGGTGTTCGTCGCTGATCCGATTGAGTCCCAGAAATTTACCAAACGCATCGCCTTCAACGTCATTCCACATATCGATTCCTTCATGGAAGACGGTTACACCAAGGAAGAGTGGAAGGTGCTGGCGGAAACCAAGAAGATGCTCGACAAGAACATCAAGGTAACCTGCACTGCGGTGCGCGTTCCGGTATTTGTTGGTCATTGCGAAGCGGTCAACGTCGAGTTTGAAAATCCGCTCAGTGCGGACGAGGCTCGTGAAATTCTTCGCGAGGCTCCCGGCTGTCTCGTCGTCGACAATCCGGCAGAAGAAACCTATATGACGCCTTATGAGTGCGCCGGTGAAGATGCGACATACATTTCCCGCATCCGGGAAGATGCCACAATCGAGAATGGTCTCAATCTTTGGGTGGTTTCAGATAACCTCCGCAAGGGCGCTGCGCTTAATGCGGTGCAGATTGCCGAACTGCTGGTCAACCGTCGCCTCTTGGAAACCCGCAACGCGGCTTAGTTTGGCCTTGCTCGCCTTCCGGCGAGCGCGCGTTCGCGGGCCGACAGTTTGGCTAGTTGCCAAATTTTGCCCTGCCACTTTGTTTGGTTTCCGCCTCGCCTTCGGCGGGCGGCCGTTCGCGCACTTACGCCTCGGCTAGTCGCCTCGTCTTGTGCTGCCACGGAGGGATTTTCTTTTCCTTGCACTTCCTCATCCTCAGGAGGAGGGAGTTTTTTCATCGCGTCTCCGTTCAAGTTTGGTCACCATCATAATTCGGTTTGGAGATGCGGGGATTTTCTTACCGCCGGATCAAACTGCCCACTGCGGAAACGAAGACCAGCGAGAGTATCCACCCGGCCGCGATCAGGAACCATTCCCAGACCCGCACCCACCAACCCCAGCGATTGGGTGTGCCATCAGCGTGAACTACTCTTGGTGACCAGTCATCTTCCATCCGCAAATTGACCACAGGAAGCGCGACATCGACGGAATAGATAAATGCGGAAAACTCGGAATGTTCAGACGGCACCGCTGCTGCGCAACTTTCATCGGGGAAATAAACCCAGTTTTCCGCACACCATCCCGGTATGGTGCCATTGGCGCGAGCTTCCTTGTAAATGAGCGGATGGGTCGGTGCCATGATGCCGTACCGGGCTGCCTGAGAGTATATCCAGGTGCCAATCAGGACGAGACCAAAAAGCCACAACAGGGCCTTGCCCGGACGATAGCCATAATCAACAAGCGGTCCCCAAAGTGCAGCACGCCAAAACACCTGGAGTTTGTGCCGCCAGTCCAACAGGCTTTTGGCGGCAGGTTCATGCCAGGCCATGAAACTGGTCTGATATTTCTGCTTTTCGATACGGATATCGCGAGCCTCTTCCTCGTAACCCATGGATTCCAGCACATTCGCCAACTGCTCCCAGGGGCGTGGGCGAAAGCGGGTTGTCAGATGATCTTCCGGTTGTTGTTTCAGCCATTCTATCCAGAACTCCGCCTTGCAATTGTCCGGCAGTTCGGAAAACCCTTTGTAGGTGAAGTTGGAAAGGCGAGTGGAATAGTCGATTGGTTTCGGTGTTTCTTCTGCCACAGTTTCCGTTTCGCCATTCGGAGCAGGCTGAGGCGCTTTTGTTTCCTCTTTCGCTTCTTCGGCTGCTTCGTCCTTTGGTTTTGAATCCGGATAGTCCGGCCGCTTGCGCATCCAGCTTTTGGCATCCATGTTGATGGTGGTGCAGGAAGCGCCGCTGAAATCCACCAGTGCATTCACGAAGCCAATGGATCGCCAGAAGAGCGTTCCGCCAATTTTGGAATTGCGCAGTTGCAGGGCGGGCGAGCCTTCGAGAAATGCGCCCTGGGCCGTAAAATCGCCGCCGATATCAGAGCCGGTCAGCGCAACGGTTCCAGCGGCATTTGCCTTGTTGAAATTCACATTGCCTTCAATCTTGGCCCGGTTGGCAATGAAGGCATTATCCTTGTCACCGAAGGTACCCTCTTCGCAAATCAAATTGCCGCCGATGGTGGCGTTGCGAAATGAGACTGATTTTTCAGCATGAAAGACTTTACTCAGTAATACATTATTGCCGACATTGATACTTTGGGCATCAAATTCGGAATTGAAGGTTCCATTTGAACAATCCAAGTCCCCTTCAATTATAGTCCCAATGAGGTCCACTTTACCTAATGCATTAAATCCCCGACGAAGGAACAAACTTCCATTTATTTTGATCCCATCGCAGCGAAGTGAAGTCGCTTCACATTTAAATTCACCATCATCACATTCCAAATTTCCACCGATCTTGGCGCCAAGCAGTCGAACAACTCCCATTGCCTCAAAGCCCTGATGCAAAAACACGTCACCTTTGGTATCAAGTCCATCACAAGCCAATGAAACTTCTTTGCAGTTAAATGCTCCATTGACACATTCCAAATTACTATCGAGCTTGCTTCCAACCAATCGTACAATGCCGGAGCTTTCGAATCCGTTTCTTAAGAAAATCCCACCTTTCGAAACTAAATTGTCTGCATAAATTCCGGAAGTTGAAGTGCCATCAAACATTAGTCCCTTTGTTGAACTACCGACCAAAAAAATTGACCCATCAATTTTGCAGTTAACCAAACTTACTTCGTACTCTATTGTGACTGCTTCAAGATCCAGACAACTTCCATTCGGTCCATCAATCCGGCACATTACGTATCCACCGATTAATCTTATCCCCCTTGCATGCACCGGTGACTTCTCGCACCCACCCAAAATCATGTAGCGCAGGAAGGCGGCACGGACAGTGTTTTGATCAGTGGGTTTTTCCGGGCGCTTGCCGTTGAAGTCATCGACCTTGCAATCTTCACCTCTAGCTGCGCATTGGCGGAGTTTTTCTTCTGCAAGGAGTAAGGGTTCGAAGTCTTCAAGCTTCGACCCGCGTAAAGTAATCGCCTTGGCTTTGGTCGTGCGCTTGCGTGCAGATTTCTTCGGTGACTTTGTTGGTTCGCGGGCCATTCGACGAATCTAACACAGGTTGAGTGAGGGGGAAGGGGGTGGCTGAGTTTTCCTCACGTTATCAATTGTTTGCTTTCCACCTTGCATTTCACATAGCGGCTTACCGCCGGTTCTTCGACAAGTCCCGCGCGGGCCACCGGTGCAGGTCTTGCGCTTTCGACACTCCCCCTGAATGCAGGTTTGCCATGTTCCTTCGAAATGGGCGAGGGCCTTGGCGAATGAGAAGTTGTGTGTGATTTGATTCTTCATGAAGGCAAGCTCTCCTGTTCACGCGCCAGCATCGCCGCCGTGTTATGAACTTTGTTTGGTTTCCGCCAGACCTTCGGGCTTTTCTCTGTCCCGCTCGAGGCTTCGCCTCTCGTCGCCTCTTGTTGCCCGTTCGCGGGCTTGCACTTCGGCTAGTCGCGGAACTTTGCCCTGCCGCTTTGTTTTGCCTTGCTCGCCATCCGGCGAGCGCGCGTTCGCGGGCTGACACTTTCGCTAGCCGCGAAAGCTTGCCCTGCCACGCAGGGGGAATTATTCACTCGAGCCTTTATGCCCAGCGTCATGAATTTTGTTTGGTTTCCGCCGCGCCTTCGGTGGGCGTCCGTTCGCGGGCTTACACTGGCTTCGCCAGCTTGCCCTGCCACGGAGGGTTGTTCTTTTTCCATGCATGATCGTTCGCCCACCTGTTCCAAAGGCAGCGTCTTGCAAGAACCTTGGCGACGACCAGTCGCCAACTGAGGCAAAGGCCGAAGCGCAACTTGTTTGCGCCCTCACGGAGCAGCAGCGAAGCTGCTTGCGTGAGCGCAAATCCAATGCACAAAAGCAGGACCCGGATAACCGGAAAAAATGTCCTGTGTGCTGGACCACCGGGTCCTGCGCGGAGTTTTGATGTCAAGGTTGGACTGTTCAAGCACACCGTTCCAACCAAGCCTCTCTGCAACCTCTGCGAACGGTCGGACGAACAAGGGGCGCGACAAGGCGAAGCCTTGGAGGGGATCATGGGAACGAGGTTCCGGGGACCCATTCCTCTGATGTCTCCCAAAATGAAAGAATCATTGGGGTTTTGAGTTAAGAGGTATGGATTCCTGTGCCAAGCACAGGAATGACGGGGTGTCTGAGGCACCATCTCTCCCCCCGTCATCCTCGCCCTTGAGGCGAGGATCCACACTACAAACCGCTTGAATCATGGATACTCGGCTCAAGGCCGAGTATGACGAGAATTGTTGTGTCCCAGCCTGAACTTGCCAAAAGGCAAAAACGCCAATCCCCGCTTTTGAAACTGCGGGTATAATCTTCGATCTCGTTATTTCCCCCAAAATCAAATTTCAAGAAAACAGTGGGCAAACATGAAACGTTCTGGAAATGGCCGTTAGACTTTCGTATCTGTTGCCTGTGTAAAGCTAACTGCTGGCCAAGGGGACGGTCAGCCAACTGGAAGGAAAACCAGATGAATCTTAGTGCTCCAACAATGGTTGTGTTCTTGATTTCACTTGTAATTGCCGCACTCGGGTTGCTAGACGGCCTCGGAGTATTGTCAATCATTCCGATCCAAGCGTTCTGGATGATGACAATTGGTTACATCGTGCTGGCAGCAGGTTGTCTGTTCAAGGGCATATAACAAAAATACACGCTCAGGCAGAGTGTAACAAACCCCGGTCTTTGACCGGGGTTTTTCTTGACAACTACCATGCCTGACAGGGGTCGTTTACCAGGTCCGCCGCGGGCCGTTGTCGATGTGGTAAAAGCCTTTTGAATAATAGGAGTAGCCACCAACTTCCCATTGGGCTTTAAGGAAACGAACTACCTCCGCCGGATTGCCGGGAACGGAAAAGTCAACCGCGCGACAGGAAAGGTGGAAGGATTTGGGTTTGCCGCCCTTGCGGGCATTTTCAAGTGGCCAGCGATGGGTTGAATGCACCTTGATTGGCCCGTAACGCCGGGAGACGCGGTTCAGGACAATTTTCATGGAGAGCGGTACGCACCAGCTTGTATCATTCCAGTCTACGCTTGGCGGACGGATGGCTCCAAATCCAAAGCCATTGGAACAGGCCGAAAGGGCCAGGGGAAGTACGACCGCAATTGCGGCCAGATTTGGCGGGATGCCGAGCATCATGGTGGTTACCGTTACGCAATACAAAACCAATCTCCATCATCGCCAAAAAAGGTTAAAATTTTAACGATCGAAAATTAACCATATTGATTAGGGCGGGCGGCTGGCCTTTGTGTGCTCATATGCATAAAATTGACGGGAAATTCCGACCTGTTTATACAGGTTCATAAACTTTCCGGTGCGGGCGAAATAATCTTGGTGGAGGAGCCACAATGTCAGACGAAGTAAAAACCTATCCCGTTCCCGGGGACGTCAAGGCGAAAGCCCTGATCGACAAAGACAAGTATGTCAAAATGTATCAGGCAAGCGTCAAGGATCCCGATGCATTCTGGGGTGAAGAAGGAAAACGGCTTGACTGGATAAAGCCCTACACCAAGGTCAAGAACACCAGCTTTGAGTATCCTGATGTTTCGATCAAATGGTTTGAGGACGGGACGCTCAACGTGTCTGCCAACTGTATCGACCGGCATCTCGAAAAGCGCGGTGACCAGGTGGCTATCATCTGGGAGGGAGACGAACCCACTGACGACAAGAAGGTAACCTATCGTGAACTCCATGAAGAGGTTTGCCGCCTTTCCAATGCGATGAAAGCAGAAGGCGTGAAGAAGGGTGACCGCGTTACGCTCTATATGCCCATGGTTCTGGAAGCTGCCTACGCCATGCTTGCGTGCACCCGTATTGGCGCGGTGCATTCGATCGTGTTCGGCGGATTTTCACCGGATGCACTTGCCGGGCGGATCGTGGATTGCCAGTCAGAATTTATCATCACAGCGGATGAGGGAGTTCGCGGCGGCAAGATCATCCCGCTCAAGAAAAACACTGATGCGGCGTGCAAGATTGCTGCAGAAGCTGGTCAGAAAGTGAAGAAGGTTCTGGTCGTCAAGCGCACTGGCAACGACATCAATTGGGTGGATGGCCGCGATATCTGGTATCACGATGCATGCGGGGCAGCTTCAACCGATTGCCCGCCTGAGGAGATGAATGCGGAGGATCCGTTGTTCATCCTTTACACATCAGGCTCTACCGGAATGCCAAAAGGCGTGCTGCACACGACTGGCGGATATCTGGTTTGGGCCTCGATGACGCATCAATATGTCTTCGATTATCACGATGGTGACATTTACTGGTGTACTGCGGATGTAGGCTGGGTGACCGGACACTCTTACATCGTCTACGGACCGCTCGCCAATGGGGCGGTTACCCTGATGTTTGAGGGCGTACCGAACTATCCAAGTACTTCGCGGTTCTGGGAAGTGTGTGACAAGCACCAGGTGAACCAGTTTTATACAGCACCAACAGCGATCCGCGCATTGATGCAGACAGGTGATGAGCCGGTTACTTCCACTTCGCGCAAAAGTCTGAGAATTTTGGGCACGGTGGGTGAACCAATCAATCCGGAAGCCTGGGAATGGTACTACAATATAGTCGGCGACAAACGTTGCCCGATAGTGGACACTTGGTGGCAAACGGAAACCGGTGGCCACATGATTACCCCGCTTCCAGGTGCAACCGATCTGAAACCCGGCTCGGCAACCCTGCCGTTCTTTGGTGTTCAGCCGCAGCTTGTTGACAATGATGGCAATCCGCTTGGGGGCGTGACGGACGGTAATCTTTGCATTATTGATTCATGGCCGGGTCAAATGCGGACTGTATATGGTGACCATGAGCGGTTCGTGCAAACTTACTTCTCCACATACAAGGGCAAGTACTTTACCGGCGATGGCTGTCGCCGCGATGAGGATGGTTACTACTGGATCACCGGACGCGTGGATGACGTAATCAATGTTTCCGGTCACCGCATGGGTACGGCCGAAGTGGAATCGGCGCTTGTTTCCCATCCTGCAGTTTCAGAATCGGCGGTAGTCGGTTATCCCCACGACATCAAGGGTCAGGGCATCTACTGCTATGTGACCCTGATGAAAGGCGTTGAACCGAGCGATGAGTTGCGCACGGAACTTAGAAATCATGTGCGCACTGAAATCGGCCCGATTGCGTCTCCCGATGCGGTCCAATGGGCACCTGGTCTGCCGAAGACACGTTCAGGCAAGATCATGCGACGTATCCTGCGCAAGATTGCGGAGGATGATTTTTCCAATCTGGGAGATACTTCAACGCTTGCTGATCCTGGTGTTGTTGATGATCTCATCAAGAACCGGCAGAACCGCAAGGGCTGAAGTTCACCGCAAGGTTAATCATTGTTTTTGAAAGCCGGTTGACGCGAATCAGATTTCGAGTCACTTTTTCGATGTGTCCAACAAAGAAAAGGAGGTGCATCTGATGTCTAGTGATTTTCGGTTTCCGGAGGATTTCCGGGTGGGGAATTTTTCATTGGAGCAGCCTTCAATGCGGAAGACCTCAGCCTAGGGTTTTAACCACAGAATTTCTTCGGAAATAAGAATCGCGGGGCCGCCCACCGGGCGGCCCTTTTGCGTCTGTAGTCCGCCCCTCAAGCCAATTTCACAATCCCCTACAGCTTTGTAGTAGCAATCCAAACCCGGTTTACTCAGGAACATAATCTTTGCTTCACGCCAGTTGCGAACATTATCTTGAATTACCTCCCTTCTTCCTTGTACCTGATTTGCGAAGCTTCCCGGTTACACTGGCAATGCTGGAAAGGGTTGCCTGCTGGTAAGGCCCATATTTGTCCACGTTGACGTGGGTAATGGTCGGATCGGATGAGAAATCGATGTTTTCAATTTTGCCATCAAAACCATCGGCAGGGTGAATTTTATTGTCGGCTGATTTTGTACTTGCGCCAATGCGCACATCGTTTTCCCTGGGTAAATAATAGTTCACCACCCGCTTAATTCCCCTTCGAACCACCCCCCGTTCGACCGGATCGAATGCCACAATCAACTCAACGTTCACACCATTTGCTGTCAGATAGTTGGCGAATTTGCTACTTTCATTGGCACCAAGAGAATGGCCAACGATAATTACGGGGTAAGAAACCTTCTTGCGCTTTGCCCGGTTCACAATGTCCTGGGCAATGGGCTGCCACTGGGAATAGGAAAAATTTGACGCATCATAGCCATCCTGCCGCAAGCGGCGTGCCATATCATCGATGCCGCGGGAAAACACATTGGCAAGGCCGCGCATCAAGTAAATTTCTCCGGTGCGCCTTACATGTTGTTTGGATCGCTTGATGACATCGGTGGGTTTAACTGAATCCGGCTCATGGGTGTCCAGCTCAACCGGTGTCGTGGTGGCGAGTGTGGCCTCAACCTGGTTTTCATCGGGTGTAGAAGAACTTGACTGGCATGCAACCAGAGCCAGCAGGCCTGTAACTGCTGTCAGGTTTGCCAGCATTTTTCGATTTCCAAACATTTGACATCCTGAAATTTAATCTTGTACGGATTGTTCCCATCACCATAATTTGTGGTCACGAAAAAGTCACGAGTTTGGATCAGTTGCCCGGATTGCCCGCCGAACCTATCTGAGCACTTCAGGCGTACGAATTTCAGGCGGCGTGGTATTCTTGCAATACAGGCAGACTTGATACAGATGCGGGATTTTCGCCGTAAACACTAACCATGCCCCGCCCACTGTGCTTTGACTGATATAGAGCGCTGTCAGCCTGTTTCATCAGCTGCTTGCGGTCACTGCAATAACTGGTGGCAAAGGTAATTCCGACACTTGCTCCAACCTGCAATGCCTGGCCTTCGGAGGCCACCGGAAAGCAAGCATCACTAACCAACTGTCGCGCCAGATTAATGGCACCGGCTTTGCAGTTTACAGTCAGGACAGAAGCAAATTCATCGCCGCCCACTCGTGCAATTACGCCTGATCCGGTCATGGTTTCCCTGAATCTTGCAGATAGCTGCTTCAACAGCTCATCTCCTGCGTGATGTCCATGTGTATCATTGACCTGCTTGAAATTATCGAGATCGAGACAGAGAACAGCAATTGTTCCATTGTCATTGTCATTCAAGGTCCGGTCAATCTCCATGTCCAGGTGCTCTCGATTGGGCAGGCGCGTCAGATTATCGTGGGTAGCGAGGAACCGGTTCCGTCGCTCGCTTTCTTGAAGCGCCCGGATGCCTCTAACGTGTCTTTTCAACAAGAAGAACAAGGCCGCAAATATTGCTGCGCCCAATCCAACCACGATGGGGGCGATTTTGCTGATAATTTCAGATCGGGGTGATGCCGGCTTCCAGATCAACTTCATTCTGGGCTGCCCGATTTCAGCATCCAGAGCCACCGAAGCATCTTTTAGCCAACGAGTTGAAGCAGGCACGATCCGAAGCCCGAATATATCCAGACGTTTAGAGATGTCGGTCAGTTTTGCTGGTGTCAGATGAGGCGGACTGTACCCGAACTTATGCAGCATATTGATTTCGGTATGAAGCAGTTTGGCTTCTGTCAGAACAGCCCGTCGGTTTGCAATGTGGGAAGCCATGTTCACCGTTATGCCAATGCTGGCGATGAATGCTACAAGAATGATCGCGACCAATCCATAGGCAAGCTGCGCAGTGCTTTTACGATCTTTCTTTGCCAAGATCATGCCAGCATCTTTACCCGACATCCATCTACCCTCTATGCGCGTCCCGTGATTGTGGTGTCGAGGTTAGGGCAATTCCCTGAAAATTGTGTTTTGTTGTTACGGAGGATTTGTTTGTTCCGGTTAAGGATTGGTTTTCTGCAATGTGCCTTCCTGCACATACATTGTGACACGCCAAGGGTAATTTATGCACATACCCCAAGACCAAACCCGGAGCATAACCATGACTATCACCCGTACCCTATTGGCAGCTTCATTGCTTGCCGCAACTTCTGCAACCGTTGCTAGTGCCGGCAATTTTGTTGTCCCAACCGGGCCCAAGATCAAGGTTACCAAGGCGCAGCTTGCGATCAAAAGCCCAAGCGCAAATGTTTGTCCTGCCCAAGCTGAAATGGCTGGCTGGATTTTTACAAACAAGCCAGGAACCATTTACTACATGCTGGCGCGCCAGGGTGGTGCTGTAAGCGGACCTTATGCGCTTGAATCAAAAGAAGGTGCGGCAGGCGTATACATCGCAAGCTTTTCTCAAACACTCAATATTCATCACAAGACGGATACCGCATATCGTATTCTGGTTGGTGAAAAGTACGGCAAGACGCTCAGCAACTGGGCCAACCTGAAAGCCCCATGCAAAATCAAGCTTGGTGGTCAGGACGTACTACAAGGCGGGTAATTTCATCTGCGCAAAAAAAATGCTCGCCAGGAGGGTGGCGAGCATTATTAAAAAAACCAGCTGAAGGAGGGGATAGCTGGTTTGAGGCTGAACAAGGGAGGAGGAGTGTTACAGCCTCTATAGCGGCAGTTTTTGACCGCCGTTAAAAGGTGTATAGATAATTTCATTCCTCATTTGCAGCGTTTTTCTCTCATGGGAGCCATGCACGAGACGCATATCTGTACTAATTGTTCATGAGTGCATATCTTTCTGTAATTACCAGAAAGAGGTAGAAAATACTGTGATTGAAATTCCAATTCATGAAAGCGAATGCCTTCACCTCCGTGCTCCCTGTCAGGGTGATTTTGAAGCGGAAGCCGAATTTTATGCCAGTGAGCGCTCAAGTTTTGTTGGTGGTCCGCTGACCCGTGAATTTGCCTGGCGAAAGCTTCCATCTGTTATTGGTCATCGGCAGCTACGTGGATATGGCATGTGGGCAGTTGATGAAAAATCATCCGGTGCATATTGCGGTCGTGCAGGTCTTTGGTATCGGGAAGGCTGGCCTGAACCGGAAGTCGGCTGGTCCCTGATACAAAATGCAGAGGGCAAGGGCTATGCACTGGAAGCTGCGCTGAAGTCCCGCGAATATGCCTACGGGACGCTTGGCTGGACGACTGCAATCAGCCTTATTGGCGCAGGCAACAAGCGATCTGAGGCATTGGCGAAACGAATGGGTGCAGTGTTTGATTATGAGTATAAACATCCAGGTTATGGAGCAATGCTTGTCTGGCGACACCCGCCGCCAGAGGATTGTGCCTAGCGTAATTTAAACTGCAAACTTTATGCCAGATTATTGAGACAGGCGAAGCTTGCGAATATCGTTGGCGATTGCTGCGAAAGCCAAGTTCAATTCTTCAGCATTGTCTGGCGCATAAAAGTAGGTGGTTCCACCACTGTCCGGCGTTGCGCAGGCGCGAAGCGTCTTCTGCGCATCCCTGGCGTTAAATACAATTGAATAAACTGTAATGCCAGGTGCGGCGCCTCTTGGCTTCTTCATGTCATTGCACAAGGCTATGGCGTTGCTGTTGGATTTATCCTGCTGCCTCCCAAAGGGTGAATTGTTGTTTGGTACGCCCTGATAGTAGGTGTTGAACTTACCATCTGTCATCAAAATTGCGACCTTTTTTACCTTGTTGGAATAAGGGGCAGCTTTGGATGGATTTGGCCACAGGCCATTAAAATTGTTGGACAGTAGGTAGTAACTCCATGCTACGCCCAGATGGCCGGCAGTTGAACCGTCTGTCTGTAATTCACCTATCTTGTTTATCAATTGATTTTTTTGATTGGTAAGCGGCTCGATTTTTGCCTTCGGGCAATCGTCCTTGGCCCGACGATCATACCAGCTCCTGCTTCTGGAATATGGGGCGTCGGTGACGTTGCCACCCGGTCTTTCGGTTACACAGCCACTCCGAGATGCCCGTTTGGTAAGGCTACGAGCCCGTCCGTTACCAATATTGACTGATGATGAATAGGGAACAAGACCAACTCGGACCCGCTGCATGCGGTCGTTTGGCATAAGTATGTTTACCGCATTTGCCGCAGCTTCTTTAAGGGCATTGATCCTTGAACCGCGCATGGAGCCGGTGACGTCCAGTGCCATTGTGACTTCCACATAATTGGTGGAGTATATGGCGGTTGATTCCGCTTGAACGTTTACTGTTTCATATCCGGCAATCCGGGTCAGGGTCATGTCCACGTCGGCGCTTGCCCGGCCATAAATTTTCCCGGTATTCTTGTCGATTGAAAAATCCTCAATCTTGAATTTTTCGGGATCCGGCACCCGCCTGCTAATGTTTGCGAAGAAGAAATCCTCAAACCTGTCCTGGTCTACTTCGGTGTCATTATCCATGTCGTTACCGGCCGCCAGTACGGCTGCATCCAGAGCCCCGGCAACCAGGGCCTGGGTTCTGGCGATTTGCGAATAATCCAGCGCTACACCGGCGGCCATCATAACTGCGAATATTGAGAACACAGTTATCGTTGCAACGGATGCGCTCACATCGCGTCTGAAGCAATTTATCTGGTTAACAACTTGTGAAACCTGTTTCATATTGGTGTCCTCGAGTTTAGCTGACCTAATAGGTGCAAAGGCAATGCCAGTTTTGCCCAATATGAGTTACAAAACCGTTCACCATTCAGTTGGTCACAGAAACTAGAATGATTTTTGGAGAAACGGGGTAAACCAACGATTAATGGGTGCCGAATTTACGTCACATTACTGTGCGGATTTGGATCAGATTAAGGGCGACTTCCGGCACATGCCTGAGTTTGAAGGATGCAGCCTCAGTTTCAAACCTCTGGTTTTGGATCTGGAAATCCGGGTGGATTATCAAAAATCGCTGGTAATGCCGTTTTTTTCCCAATCACCATAACGAGTCGGATCGGGACCCTTGCGACCACCGGTCTCCTGCGGAGAGGCGGCTTTGCCTGTTTTCTCGAGATCGCGGCGCTTGTCGGCCTCTGCGATTGCCCTTTTTGCTGCTTCCGGCAGATTTTTTTCAGTTTTCTGTTCGTTTGCCATCTGCTAATCCAGTTATCGTTACGCTGCAGCCCTTGAACCGCAAACCATTAGTAGCCATCATATTATTTGCCTATCGCGTAAATACCGGAGAATTTCAACATGAATGTCATTCGCACTGCAATGCTTCTTGCTTTCATGACAGCACTATTCATGGGAGTTGGTTATCTTGTTGGTGGCAGTGGCGGCATGATGATTGCCTTTTTGATTGCCGCAGCGCTGAATTTCTTCAGTTACTGGCGGGGCGACAAGATGGTGCTGAAGATGCACAACGCCATCGAAGTAAACCAATCAAATGCACCGGAATATTATGAGATCGTTTCGCGGCTGGCCCAAGAGGCCAAATTGCCCATGCCAGCTGTGTATGTAGTCAAATCTGATCAACCAAACGCATTTGCAACGGGCCGAAATCCCGAAAATTCAGCGGTGGCTGCAACTACCGCATTTCTCGAAAACTTCACACCGGAGGAAGTGGCCGCCGTTATGGCGCATGAACTGGCCCACATTCAAAATCGCGATACCCTAACCATGACAATTACCGCGACGCTTGCCGGCGCAATCTCCATGCTCGGCAACTTTGCGATGTTTTTTGGTGGTGGGCGCGATCGTGGGCCGGGACTTATAGGTACACTGGTAGCCATCATTGTGGCACCGCTTGCGGCAGGGATTGTTCAAATGGCAATCAGCCGAGCCCGTGAATATGCAGCCGACCGAAGGGGTGCTGAAATTTGTGGTCACCCCGAGTGGCTGGCAAACGCCCTTGCAAAAATTGCCGAATTTGCTGGTCGAATTCCAAACAGGTCGGCTGAACGGAATCCGGCAACTGCGCACATGTTCATTATCAACCCGCTTGGCCTTTACAGCCGTGACAGCCTGTTTTCGACGCATCCTGCTGTTGAAAACCGTATTGCTGCACTTGAGGCGCTTTCCCGGGAGTGGGCACAGCAGGAAAGTGGCTGGTTGGAAGAAACACGGGAACCCCTGCAGGGGAGCCTTCCGTCGGCGGATAATGACCCCAGCCCATCTCATAGCTGGGGCAGAAAATCATCTGACGATGGAAAAGATGGCGGGCCTTGGGGGTGACATTACAAAAAGGGACCGGGAATAAAGTTTCCGATAACAAAAATAACCCGCCCAAGGTGGGCATGGAGAGCCGGTTTACGGCAACCAAGATGCTTGGCCGCATCGTCAATGAAAAACTCAATCTGGACGGGTTGCTGGACCCGGGTCAGGGCAATGCACATTTTCTGAAATTGTCACCGCAGGATCGTGGCCTTGTTCGTGCGATTCTGGTTACGGCATTGCGCCATCGCCGCGCCATCGAAGTGCTTCTTGGCAAGATGATGGATCGCAAGCCCCCAAAGGGCCTCCAGTTTTTCTCCGATACGCTTCACATTGCTGCCGTGCAAATCCTGTTTCTTGATTTGCCGGACAGGGCAGCCGTGGACCTTGCAGTGACGGCAATCGGAAATGACCGGCGGTCAGGCCGGTATCGCGGGCTTGCGAATGCCGTGCTTCGGAGACTCTCCCGGGAAAAAGATGAACTCTTGAAAGAAGCTTCCATCAGCCCGTTTCCGGACTGGTTTGAGCAGCGCCTCCGCCGGGATTATGGCCGGGAAAAAGTGGCAGAGATTGCACAACGAGTGATGCTGGAACCGTTTGTTGATATTACCGTGAAATCTAATGCCGAAGCGTGGGCGAGCAAATTGGGCGGAAAGGTAATATCTCCATCGACTGTCCGCCTGATCGAAAAGGCAAGTATTGAATCGCTTGAGGGATATGAAACGGGAGAATGGTGGGTTCAGGATGCTGCTGCAGCCTTGCCTGCAAAGCTGATCCCGGAAGGGCCAAATTTACGAGTGCTCGATCTTTGTGCGGCGCCTGGCGGCAAGACTGCGCAACTTGCGAATGCTGGCCACACGGTCACTGCCTTGGACGCGTCTGAAAACCGTTTGAAACGGTTGAAGGCCAATCTTGACAGATTGAAACTATCGGCTGAAATTGTTTGTGCGGACATGATGGAATGGGAACCAACGCAGCAGTTTGATGCGGTATTGCTCGATTCTCCTTGTTCATCCACCGGCACCATTCGCCGCCATCCAGATATAATGTGGACGAAGTCTGACAAGGATGTCAGTGATCTGGCCCGTCTTCAATTTGACATGTTGAACCGGGCGCGCATTTTCGTAAAGCCGGGCGGTACGCTGGTCTTTTCCAATTGCTCGATCTTCAAGGAAGAAGGTGAATCCTTGCTGGCAAAGGCGCTAAAAACATTTGAAGATTTTGACCTATCTCCAATTGATGCTGACGAGCTGCCTCATCTGGATGGCGTCATAAACGGCCAGGGTGCGCTCAGAACCCTTCCGCTGCATTTGCCTGCTGAACCAGCAGAACATGGTGGACTGGACGGCTTCTTTACTTGCCGGTTGGTCAAGAAATGACTAGTCTTGTATTCAGTGGGATATAACATCAGCAGGTTGCCATGGCGCTTACCAATCAACCGAGAATGGTTGGGTTTGCAATTTCTGATTCTATCAAACGCGCGCGCAGGCGAGTAGCGAGCGCGGTAACCGGGCTTGTGGGATTTTCCGGGTTTGTACCCGAACGTTTACTTATCGCACCGCAGGATTTACGAACTGCTGATCCGACCATGGCGCTGGAGTTTTACCGGGGCAGGTATTCGTTTGCGGGTGTAACTGTTGAAACCCGCAGTGCCAGCCCGTTTCCTACCAAGTCCGTTGATGCCGAATGGGAAAGGCGGGTGCACGATTTTAAGTGGTTGCGTCACCTGTCGGCATCTGATGATGCGCTTTCTGAAAGCCACGCAAAGGCGATGGTTGAAGAATGGATTAAACATTATGGAAAACCCAACCGCACTATTCCCTGGGAAATTGAAATTGCATCTTGCCGATTAATTGCCTGGCTTTGTCATTCTGTTGTGATTGTTACCGGTGCAAACCATGATTTTTACCGGCGTTTCATGCGCAGTCTCGGAGTTCATGTGCGTTTCCTGCGAAAGAATGTGGCATATGCCGATGATGGAATGCCGCGACTAATTGCCCGAATTGCCCTTGCCTATGCATCGGTCTGTCTGCAGACACAAAAATCCGCACTTCGCCAGGTAAGAAATCAGCTTGATCAGGAGTTGGCCGAACAGGTTTATCCAGACGGCGGGCATGTTTCCCGCAACCCGGAAGCCATTGCTGAAATTCTGGCGTTGTTGTTGCCACTTCGCCAAGCCTGCAGTTCAGCAGGTATGGCGCCGTCCCAGGAGCTGGTTGGTACGATTGAACGACTGTTGCCTGCGCTTCGGTTTTTTCGACATGGTGACGGAAATCTTTCCCGCTTCAATCACAATGGTGTCACCGAGAACGATCTGGTCGCAACCTTGTTGCGCTACGATGAAACGCTGGGAGAACCACTTAAGGAGGCGCCGCAGTCTGGGTATCAGCGATTAATCCATGGCACGCTGACTGCCTTGATGGACGTCGGCAATCCCCCCAAGGGGGAGCTCTCTGAAAGTGCACATGCGGGATGCCTGTCGTTTGAACTATCCGATGGCCGTGATTGCATCATTGTCAATTGTGGAGCCCCGACACTGCCACGGCAGTTTGAATCAGCGGTTTGGCGAACGACCCCGGCCCATTCAACGGCGACCTTCAATGATACCTCTTCGTGCAGGTTCAGCTCACTGAGTGTAAACGGCCAAAAAGGAGTCGGGCAGATTTACGCTTCTGCGCTGAATGCCACATCTTCGCGCGAGGACAGTGCCAGCGCTTCAACAGTCGTGGCATCTCATCTGGGTTACATGCGTGAATTTGGCGTCAGGCATCAACGGGCCTTGACCCTGTCAGAGAACAAATTGGCCGGCGAAGACTACTTCAGCGATGCCAATGGCGAATGGATAAAACCGGTCGCGCAAGGCGATATTGCGCTGCGGTTTCATTTTCATCCGGACATTACACTTGGTGCAGCGAGAAATGGGGAAACAATTCTGGTGAAAACCCGGGAAGGTGTCATTTGGCGCTTTGACTGTGAGGGTGGTGAACCGGTAATTGAGGAGAGTATCTTTTTTGCCTCTCCATCGGGTGCGCGCCGAACAGAACAAATTGTGGTCCATGCCAATCTTTCCGACACGCCAAAACTCATTTGGTCATTGCAAAAAACCAACCAGACTTAATCAGGAACAAAATGTCCTCCAGCCACAAAACGTTCAATTTCCCCGACATGGTGGAAATCAAGACCGCACTGCTATCTGTCTCTGACAAGAATGGAATTGTGGAATTTGCCCAAGCTCTTGCGAACCGAGGTGTAAGATTGCTTTCCACCGGAGGAACGGCAAAGGCGTTAAAAGATGCGGGGCTGGAGGTTAGCGATGTGTCCGAGATCACCGGATTTCCGGAAATCATGGATGGCCGCGTAAAGACGCTTCATCCGGCAATTCATGGCGGCCTGCTTGGCGTGCGCAGTGATGCAGAACACAAACTTGCGATGGAAGAACATGGTATTTCGCCCATCGATCTGGTGGCAATCAATCTTTATCCGTTCGAAGAAACGATTGGTCGTGGTGCGGGCTATGATGAGGCCATAGAGAATATCGATATAGGTGGTCCAGCCATGATCCGCGCTGCCGCGAAGAATCATGGTTACGTGACAGTCGTTACCGATCCTGAAGATTATTCGGTTGTTCTTGAGCAGCTTGGTTCAGATGGCGGGAAGACAAACATGGTTCTCCGCAAACGCCTGGCGCAAAAAGCCTATGCCAGAACCGCTTCATATGATGCAGCGATCTCGAACTGGTTTGCCGATGCGATTGATGAGGCAATGCCGTCTTACAGAAGTGTGGCCGGGCATTTGGCGCAGGAAATGCGCTATGGTGAAAATCCACATCAAAGGGCAGGGTTTTATCTGACTGCTGACAAACGGACTGGTGTTGCCACTGCGATGCAACTCCAGGGCAAGCAACTATCTTACAACAACATCAATGATACGGATGCAGCCTTTGAACTGGCAGCGGAGTTTTCTGCAAGTGAATCAGCGGCAGTTGCCATAATCAAGCACGCCAACCCGTGTGGGGTTGCGGCAGGTGCGACAATTCTTGAGGCCTATCATAAAGCACTGGCGTGTGATCCGGTCTCGGCATTTGGTGGCATTGTGGCGCTTAACCGTCCGCTTGATGCGGAATCGGCAAACGAGATCGTCAAGACTTTCACCGAAGTCATCATTGCACCGGATGCGGATGAAGATGCGCGCGCCTTGATGGCCGAAAAGAGAAACCTGCGACTGCTGATAACCGGCGGGATGCCTGATCCAAGAGAAAAAGGGCTGTTTGTGAAAACGGTTGCAGGCGGATTACTGGTTCAGGATCGCGACAATTGCGTGGTTGATGATCTGGAACTTAACGTTGTCACCAAGGTCACGCCAACCGCGCAGCAACTGACTGACATGAAATTTGCCTTCCGGGTCGCCAAGCATGTGAAGTCGAACGCGATTGTGTACGTGAAAGATCAGGCGACGGTCGGTATCGGGGCCGGGCAGATGAGTCGAATAGATTCAAGCCGCATTGCAGCGCGAAAGGCAATTGATGCGGCTGAGGCAGCGGGTTTGCCGGAGCCGCTCACCCGTGGAAGCGTTGTTGCATCCGATGCGTTCTTTCCGTTTGCGGACGGACTCTTGTCAGCCGTGGAGGCAGGTGCAACCGCAGTCATTCAACCAGGTGGTTCCATGCGCGATGATGAAGTGATCAAGGCAGCCGATGATGCCGGCATTGCGATGGTCTTTACCGGAACCCGCCATTTTCGGCACTAGGGTCAGACCTTTTCTTCCCTGACCCATCTCAACAACACCAACCCGATCAGGAACAGTAGAATCAGTGGTGATATCCCAAGGCGTTGGGCTGCCGAATCAGAAAGGTCGAGAATCTGTTTCCCGACTACCCCGGTAAACAACGCCACCAGTGCCGGTGCCAGAAACGATGTTGCCTTGCCCGACAGGGCGTAAAGGCCAAATGCCTGGGTCATGTTTCCGCCCTCGGCCTGATCCACCATCAAGGTTCTCGATGCCGCCTGGATTGAGCCGCCAACGGCTCCTATTACTGCTCCGCAAAAGTAAAACAGCAAATCACACGGCGCAAATGGTCCAGGTTGTGGTTCTACCGGCATTAAAAGGAAGGTCTCACGGTCAGTAGTGACGATCAGGATACTCACCACAATCAGTGCGATGATTGAAAAACTGATAACCCGCTTTGGCCCGCCGCGATCATCAAGGTGACCGCCATAAAGGGCGCCGGCTATGCCTGTTATCAGGGTAAGGAGGCCAAACAGACCCAGTTGGGTTGCCTCCCAACCCAGTACACCACCGGCATAAACACCGCCGAAACCAAACAGGCCGTTCAAGGCATCGCGGTAAAACATTGAAGAGCCGAGATAGGCAAACAGGCTTTTGTTCTTTGGTAAAGATTTAATTGTGTCCAGCAATTCCTTCAGGCTTGCCCGGACTGCACCAACCACTTTTGCCCTACGCTCGGTGTCGGGCGTATAAAGGAAGAACGGGATCAGGAACACAAACATCCAAAGGGCAGCAAAAGGGCCAACAGCCCTTTCACCCCCGCGTTCAATCGCATCAAGGCCAAGAATAGGTGAAATGCCAAGCAAGGTTTGACCACTACCGGGGGATGATTCCGTCATGGTCATCAGCACTAGCAACAAGGCAATAATTCCACCGGTGTAGCCAAGCGCCCAAGCGGATCCGGAAAGTCGTCCCAGCGTCTCACGGGAAACCAGATCCGGCATGATCGCGTTGTTGAAAACAGCCGAAAATTCGATGCCGACCATGCCGATGCCAAAGGCGACCAACACCCAGAAGGCAAGACCGCCACTGATGCCGGGTTCAGCTATCCAAAGCAAAAGGAAACCTGCAATCGACAATGCTGAAAACATGCCAACCCAGGGTTTTCGGGGACCGGTAGCGTCTGCAATTGCTCCCAGTATCGGTGACAGGATGGCAATGGAAACACCGGTTATTGCCAACATGGTGCCCCACCAAATCTGGCCGGTTGCCGGATCGGGAGCAACTTCGGCGGCAAAATAGCGGGCAAATACGAACGTCATCAGCAGGGTGTGGAATGGTTGCGCTGCCCAATCGAACAACATCCATCCCCAGATACCCTTGCGGGTAATATGCCCAAGTGATCTGCCGCTGGCGGATACAGCTTCGGTTTTCATTGATGCAATTTCCCCGAAAATCAAATAAGGGCTGAGTATGTCAGGGTTTCGGTTTCGGGGAAATGCTTTACGAAATGTTTTGCACGGCCCATTATCAGGGCTGGAAAACTCAGGAGGCGATTTTGGCGAATCGGGAAGATCACAAGAAGCAGAAAAAAGAAGCGCAGCGCATTCTCAAACAGGTGGGAGATGAGTCAGAAATATTTGGAACGTCCTCCATGAAACGGGTTGCGGATCGAGTTTCTAACCATCTTGACGGGGATGCAGACAAGGACAATCAAATCGAACTTTGGGGAACGCGGATTGGTAGAAGCCTGGGCATGATCTTCTTTGCAGGGTTGGTGATTTATCTCCTCACCACCTATGTCCTGTAAGCATGAAGTGATATTATAGAAATGACCCCTGAGCGCAAACCTTCGGTTTTGGTCATTTCCTCACGTGTGGTGCGGGGGTCTGTTGGCGGGCGGGCGAGCCAGTTTGCCCTGGAAACCATGGGTTTTCCTGTTTGGTCGCTGTCGACCGTGGAACTTGCCTGGCATCCAGGTCATGGCGCATCTACCAGAATGGTTCCTGGAGAAACTGATTTTGGTGCACTGCTTGATGATTTGTTGAAAGCACCCTGGATATCAGATGTGGGAGCCGTTCTGACCGGCTATTTTGCCAACCGCTCTCAGGTGGAACTGACCAGTGCGTTTATCCGGGAACTGAAATCAAAAAACCGCGATATCTGTTATGCCTGCGATCCTGTGTTGGGGGATGATGGCGGGTTGTATGTGCAACAAGAAATTGCAACCGGTGTTCGGGACTTGCTGGTCCCTGTTGCCGATATCGCGACTCCAAACCAGTTTGAGCTTGCGTTTCTGGCAGGAAAGCAGATTGCAGGTAATCTGGAAGGCAGTATGGAGTTGGCACGTTGTCTTGCTTCCAAAACGGTTTTGGTTACGTCATGCGAAACAAATAAATGCGGAAGAATGGGGAACCTGTTGTGTACAGACAGTGCGGCATTTTACTGTGATCACGAGATTCTTGATAATTCGCCCAAGGGTTCAGGAGATCTGACGGCTGCAGTATTTCTTGCCAACCGATTGAGTGGGCTTGATAATGTTGAAGCGATCAAGAAAACCACGTCAAGCGTTTTGGAGGTTTTGGGACACTCGGTATCCGTTGGTGCTGACGAACTGGTGCTGGAAAACGCTCATTGTTTCCTTCTCGATCCATCCATAAATCTGGAGGTATCCGGGTTGTAACAATACTTGAAATATGTGTTCACGTGCTTGTGTTTCCGCTTGTATTGGAATGACCATAATTGACGCGTTATATGCTCAAAAATCACGGACATTCATGGAGAATGATTTTGACCAGAATTCCAAGACCCCTGATTGCTGCATTGGTAATTTCGTGTGCACCTGTTGTTGCGCAGGCGGAAATCAAGACTGCAATTTTTGCTGGCGGATGTTTTTGGTGCATGGAGAAGGATTTTGAGCACGTTAACGGTGTGCTGAAAGTCGTTTCTGGATATGCCGGGGGTACAACGGAAAACCCGACCTACAAGAATTATGAAAAAGGCGGACACATTGAAGTTGTCGAAATCACCTATGATGATATCGATGTGACTTATCCGCAACTTTTGCACACCTTTTGGCGCAGTGTGAATCCGATTGATGCAGGCGGGCAGTTTTGTGATAGGGGTTATGGTTACACGACAGCGATTTATGCATTGAACGATATGCAGAAAGAACACGCTGAGGCTTCAAAAGCCGCAATTGATGCATCTAACATCCTTCCCGAAAAAATTGTAACACCTATCCATGACACGGTGACTTTTTATCCGGCGGAAGACTACCATCAGGATTATTACAAGAAGAGCAAGTACCGCTATGGATACTACCGCAAGGCTTGCTGCCGCGACGCAACCATTCGAAAATTGTGGGGTGACGAAGCCCTTTCGGGTATTGTATACTGAACTGCGGTCAATAATTTGGGCCAGACAGACCCAGATGAATGGGCTTTCCGCTGTGTGTGGGCTTGAAAATTTAGATTTGGTTTACCATAAGTTGCGATAATCGAGGCCATAATTGTGGCGCAAATTCGGGCTAGTGAGCTTACCCGGCACAGATTGGTGTTATTGACGCTGAAATTTTTACAACCATTTGGTTGGTGTTGGGGCGAATAGGGATCGTATCAGAATGAGCAAATCCGGGGTATTTCTGCTGGTTATGGGAGCATTGGTGATTGCCGGATGCACACGTACGTCCAGCCCGTTTGCCGTAAATACAAGGACGCCGCCGCAGTCCCTTCCGTCTGTACCATCTGGAGAAGTTCAAACCAACCAGTTGGACCCTATCTATCAAACCGATGGGCAGACGACGATTGCCAACCCCAATGATCCGTATGCTTTGCAAACGAATCCGACACCTACGGCACCGACCACAGGTGGCGATGTAGTTACTGAACCACATTCCCAAACAGCTGCACTTGCGGCCAACAGCGGTATTCAACCCTTAAGCAGGGAGACTTTGATGGGTTCGTGGAACGTGGTTTCAGATAATCCTGCCTGCCGAGCCATCTTTGCATTTACCAAATGGGACAACGGATACCGGGCCACGACAAGAAGCTGTACTTCACCTGAAATCAGTTCAATTACTGCTTGGGATGTAAAAGGCCAAGAAGCAGTATTTGTGGATCAGGACGGAAACACCGTTGCCCGATTGTATGCTTCGGGTAATGATCGCTTTGATGGGACCACCAGTTCCGGTTTGCCTGTTACCCTTTCCAGATAGGAATCGGCATTAGATATACAGTGCAATCGGGGCTCTTCAGGGGCTGAGTTATCCGTGCCGACCAATAGCGATTTTGTATCCCTGCGCGAAAGAGCGCTTCACCAGTCCTATATGCGAATCGTTGATGCCGGTGAAATAGAAGCAGATTCTTCGCAATTTGAACTCATTTCCAAACTTGACCAACTGGTTGTTGATCTGGACCGACAACGACTTTCATCGAAATCGAGCTCACTGGGATGGCTATTTGGCAAGAAAATGAGTGAGGGAAACACCCTGCGCGGCCTCTATATCTGGGGTGATGTGGGTCGTGGAAAATCGATGCTCATGGAGCTGTTCTTTGAAGCTGTTACCCGCAATCGTAAACGGCGGGTTCACTTTAACGATTTCATGCAGGATGCGCAGGACCGCATTCACAAGCATCGCCAGGACTTCAAGAAAAATCAAAAAATTGGTGAAGACCCAATTCCGCCAGTTGCCAGAGCATTGGCGCGGGATGCCCAGGTTTTGTGTTTTGATGAGTTTGCGGTAACCGACATTGCCGATGCCATGATACTGGGTCGGTTGTTTGAGGCTATGTTAGGTGAAGGAGTTGTTGTTGTGGCGACTTCAAACGTAGCGCCGGGCAACCTTTATACTGATGGACTTAATCGAAATCTGTTTTTACCGTTCATTGCATTGCTGCGGGAGCGTATGGAGGTTTTTGAACTAAAGGCGAGAACTGATTTTCGTCTTGAGAAACTCAACCAGGCGCCGGTCTATTACAAGCCGTTGGGAAAGAAGACCAGCGCATCGATGGACAAAGCGTGGCATCGGCTTACAGGTAACAAACAGGGAAAAGAAGAAGAACTGGAATTAAAAGGGCGAGTCTTGAAAGTTCCGCAGGCAGACAAGGGAGTTGCCCGTTTTTCATTTTCTCAATTGTGTGAGGAAGCAAGAAGTGCAGCGGATTTTCTGGCAGTTGCCAGGCGTTACCACACGGTATTCATTGATGATATTCCGGTAATGGATCGCGACCGGCACAATGCGGCAAAGCGGTTCATCTTGTTGATTGATACGCTTTATGACAGTCACGTGCGGGTGGTGGTTTCTGCTGCTGCGGCACCGGACAAATTGTATGTGGCAAAGTCCGGCACAGAAGCCTTTGAATTCAAACGAACAGCTTCCAGGCTTCACGAGATGCAGTCTGTCGAATATCTGGCTGCTTCCAGTGCTGAATCATAAGCATTTCATAATTTACTTTTACGTAAGTAGGTGATCACTAAAATGTTGATATTATTGGGCTAATTTGCCTGTTTTCACAATTTGTAAAGCGCTGTAATGTGCGATATAGCTTAGATTGATATTAGGCAGGGAAATACAAAACTTCCAATTACGTAAAGGTAAATAAAATGGCACGCAACAAAATTGCGCTGATCGGTTCTGGCATGATCGGTGGCACACTGGCGCATCTTGCAGGCTTGAAGGAACTTGGAGATATCGTTCTGTTTGACATAGCAGAAGGCCTTCCCGAGGGAAAGGCCCTGGACATTGCAGAATCTTCGCCGGTCGACGGATTTGATGCAAAGTTGAGCGGAACACAGAGCTACGCGGCAATCAAGGGTGCGGATGTCTGTATTATTACAGCCGGTATTGCGCGCAAACCAGGTATGAGTCGTGATGACCTGTTGGGTATTAACCTCAAGGTGATGGAGCAGGTAGGTGCGGGAATCAAGAAGTATGCACCAAACGCATTCGTCATCTGCATTACAAACCCGCTTGATGCTATGGTTTGGGCATTGCAGAAATTCTCTGGCCTTCCGAAGAACAAGGTTGTCGGGATGGCTGGTGTCCTCGATTCGTCACGTTTTCGGTACTTCCTTGCAGATGAATTTGATGTTTCGGTTGAGGACGTCACAGCATTCGTGCTCGGCGGTCATGGGGACAGCATGGTACCGCTTGCCCGTTACTCGACGGTTGCCGGTATTCCGCTAACAGACCTTGTCAAGATGGGCTGGCTCACAAAAGAACGCCTAAACGAGATTATTGACCGTACACGCAAGGGTGGCGGTGAAATTGTGGCACTCCTGAAAACCGGGTCGGCCTATTATGCACCGGCGGCTTCTGCAATCAGTATGGCGGAAAGCTATTTGCGAGACAAAAAACGCGTATTGCCGTGCGCTGCAGCGCTAAAAGGCGAGTACGGTGTCAAGAACATGTATGTGGGTGTTCCGGTTGTTATCGGTGCAAATGGTGTTGAGCGGATAATCGAAATTGATCTCAACAAGAGTGAACAGAAAATGTTTGACAGTTCGGTGGAGGCGGTCAGTGAGCTTTGTGAAGCATGCATTGGTATTGCGCCGAACCTGAAATAATGAAATCATCTTTGCAGGCGACTCTACCCGGTTTTGCCTGCAAGGGAAAAATGGACCAACGCGTTCACAATATCAGGGGCAACATGGGAGGCGGGTTAAACCGCTTAAGAGAAAATGAAGCGCCAAGAGGCAAATGAAGAGTTTGCCAAAACATCATTTTTGTACGGTGGAAACGCCGGTTACATTGAAGAGATCCATGCTCAATACAAGCAGGATCCAAATTCAGTCAGCGCCGATTGGCAATCTTTTTTTGCAGGATTGCAGGATAATCCAGTTGACGTAGAAAAAAATGCCAAAGGGGCTTCCTGGAAAAAATCCCATTGGCCGATAGCTGCCAATGGCGAACTGGTTTCTGCCCTGGATGGTGACTGGGAGGCCATTGAGGCCGACATCTCCAAAAAACTACAGGAAAAAGCCGAGGCCCAGTCCGTTGCACCAGACGGAGAAGAGGTTCAGCAGGCAACACGCGACTCCATCAGTGCAATCATGATGATCCGCGCTTACCGGATGCGGGGTCACTTGCATGCTGATCTTGATCCACTGAAAATTGCCGGCAAACGCGAGGCCTACAATGAGCTGCGTCCCCAAAGCTATGGATTTGAAGAATCCGATCTGGACCGGAATATATACATTGATGGCATGCTTGGTTTGCAGTTTGCAACTGTTCGAGAAATGCTGGAAATTCTGCAACGCACTTATTGTTCCACGATGGGCGTGGAGTTCATGCACATTTCCAATCCAGTTGAAAAAGGCTGGATTCAGGAACGAATCGAAGGACCTGACAAGGGAATTGCTTTTACCGAAAGAGGAAAGAAAGGCATTCTCTCCAAGCTGATTGAGGCAGAAGGATTTGAGAAGTTTATAGACCTTAAATACAAGGGAACAAAGCGTTTTGGCCTGGATGGCGGCGAATCGCTAATTCCAGCTCTCGAGCAAATCATCAAGCGCGGCGGGCAACTGGGACTAAAGGAAGTCATTCTCGGTATGGCCCATCGTGGACGTCTCAATGTGCTGGCAAATTTTATGGGGAAACCCCATCGAGCGATTTTCAATGAATTCAAAGGTGGGTCATTCACACCGGATGATGTTTCGGGATCGGGTGACGTAAAATATCACCTTGGCACTTCTTCTGATCGTGAATTCGATGGCAACAAGGTGCATTTGTCACTGACGGCAAATCCGTCCCATCTGGAGATTGTAAATCCGGTTGTTCTGGGCAAGGCACGAGCCAAGCAGGACAAGTTTGAACCCATGAATGAACGTGGCTCGAGAGAGCGAACAACTGTCCTGCCACTTCTGCTGCACGGTGATGCCGCTTTTGCAGGTCAGGGCGTTGTGGCGGAATGTTTTGGTCTTTCGGGTCTGAAAGGACACCGGACGGGTGGCTCTGTTCATTTTATCATCAACAACCAAATCGGTTTTACCACCAATCCACGGTTCTCGCGTTCGTCTCCTTATCCGTCGGATATGGCGAAACTGGTTGAAGCGCCAATTTTTCATGTCAATGGCGATGACCCGGAAGCTGTAACTTTTGCGGCCAAGGTAGCAATCGAGTACCGGCAGAAATTCAAAAAACCTGTAGTAGTCGACATGTTTTGCTATCGCCGATACGGTCACAATGAGGGGGATGAGCCGGCATTCACCCAGCCGTTGATGTACAAGAAAATTAACCAACATCCGACGACAGCAACAATTTATGCGGAGAGGCTTGTTCGCGATGGTGTGATTACCCAGGAAGAAGCCGAAGGAATGTGGAGCGGATGGCGCAGTTATCTGGATAATGAGTTTGAGGTCGGTCAGAACTACAAACCCAACAAAGCTGATTGGCTGGATGGAGCATGGTCAGGCCTGACGATTGCCGACGACGAGGACGATGCAAGACGAGGCAAGACCGGCCTTCCGCGTGAAATACTGGTGGATATAGGCAGAAAACTCACAAATATCCCTGAAGATTTCAATGCTCATAAAACTATCCAACGATTGATGCGCAATCGACTGAAAATGATTGAGACTGGTGAAGGAATTGACTGGGGTATGGGTGAAGCCCTGGCATTTGGGTCACTGGTAAAGGAAAAGCATTGTGTGCGCCTTTCCGGACAAGATGTGGAACGCGGGACATTTTCCCAACGCCATTCCGTCATTTATGATCAGGAAACTGAAGCTCGATACATTTCGCTCAACAATATTTCCGATGATCAGGAAGAGTATGATGTAATCAATTCCATGCTGTCTGAAGAGGCAGTGCTTGGTTTTGAGTACGGATATTCTCTGACGCGGCCTAATGCGGTCACCATCTGGGAAGGGCAGTTCGGCGATTTCGTAAACGGGGCCCAAGTAGTCATTGATCAATTCATCTCATCTGGAGAACGCAAGTGGCTCAGAATGAGTGGTTTGGTCATGCTGTTGCCGCATGGATATGAAGGGCAAGGGCCCGAACACTCCTCAGCAAAGCCGGAACGTTTTCTGCAATTATGTGCTGAAGACAACATGCAGGTTGCCAATTGCACTACACCTGCAAACTATTTTCATATCCTTCGCAGACAGGTCAGACGGGATTTCCGCAAGCCACTGATCATCATGACACCCAAATCCTTGTTACGGCACAAGCGCGCCGTTTCAAAACTTGAGGATTTTCAGGTTGAAGCCGGTTTTCACCGTCTTCTATGGGATGATGCGCAACTGGGTTCTGGAGAGATAAAACTGGTTCCTGACAAAAAGATCCGCCGTGTCGTCATGTGTACAGGCAAGGTTTACTATGATCTCTTCGAAGAGCGGGAGAAGCGCGGCATTGACGACATATATCTGCTGCGGCTGGAGCAGCTTTATCCGTGCCCGGCCAAGGCGCTGATCAATGAACTTTCGCGCTTTAAAAAGGCAGAGATGGTCTGGTGTCAGGAAGAACCGAAAAACATGGGTGCCTGGACATTTATCGAACCTTATCTTGAGTGGGTGCTTGATCACATTGATGCAAAACAAAAACGCGCACGCTATTCGGGACGTTGGGCTTCTGCTTCGCCGGCAACAGGACTGATGTCTTCGCATCTTGCGCAGTTGGAAGCGTTTCTTGAAGATGCCCTCGGGGATTAAAAAACAGGTTAGAAGCCAGGAAAGAGAACAAGATGGCAAGTGAAATCCGGGTACCGACGCTAGGTGAATCTGTCAGCGAAGCAACGGTTGGTCAATGGTTGAAGAAGACCGGCGATTCTGTCGCGCAAGATGAACCGTTGGTGGAGCTGGAAACCGACAAGGTTTCGGTTGAGGTCCCTGCGCCCCATGCAGGTGTTATGGGGGAAGTTAGCGTCAATGCAGGAGAAACCGTCGAAGTAGGAGCAGTGCTTGGCCTGCTTGAAGAAGGAAGCTCTGCTTCCAAGACCCCAGCATCGGGTGATGATGCTCCGAAAAAAGCAAAACCTGCCACAAGCTCTTCTGGAAAGCTGGTCGACATCAATGTTCCAAGCGGTGGAGAATCCGTAACCGAAGCGGAAGTCGGCGAGTGGTTCAAAAAGGTTGGTGATTCCATTGCAGTTGATGAGGCCCTGGTCGAACTGGAAACAGACAAGGCAGCACAGGAAGTCATGGCACCTGTTTCCGGGCGATTGGCAGAGGTGGTTGCTGAAACAGGTGCAACCGTTGAAGTTGGTGCACTCCTGGCCCGAATAGAAGAAGGTGCCGCAGGAAGTACCGGTGAAACAGGCGTGGCAGCGCCAGCCGCTCCTGCCAATGCTGGAAGCTCTCCGACTTCCATGCCGCCATCTCCAGCAGCACAAAAGATAATGACCGAGAAAAACATTGACCCCTCATCGGTTGCCGGAAGCGGCAAGCGGGGGCAAGTGCTCAAGGAAGACGTTCAAAAAGCGGGCCAATCCGAGACTGCTTCGGCACCTCCCCCGACAGATGTGAAAGCTCCAGGTCCAGCCTCAGTCGGTGACGGGGATGCGAGGGAAGAACGTGTGCGGATGACGCGGCTTCGCCAAACCATCGCACGACGTTTGAAAGAGGCTCAAGATACAGCTGCCATGCTAACCACTTTTAATGAAGTGGACATGACTTCGGTGATGGATTTACGCAAACGGTACAAAGAACTGTTTGAGAAAAAACATGGTGTGAAGCTCGGCTTCATGGGTTTCTTCGCAAAGGCCGTTTGTCATGCACTAGAAGAAATTCCGGCAGTCAATGCAGAGATTGACGGTACTGATATTATCTACAAGCATTATTGCCATGTCGGTGTGGCGGTTGGCACGGACAAGGGACTTGTTGTTCCGGTTGTTCGTGATGCGGACCAAATGAGCATTGCTGAAATCGAGCGTGAAATCGGTCGCCTCGGCAGAAAAGCGCGGGATGGCGGTCTGTCACTTGCGGATATGCAGGGCGGTACCTTCACCATCTCCAATGGTGGTGTATATGGCTCACTGATGTCGACACCTATTCTAAATGCACCGCAATCTGGTATTTTGGGAATGCACAAAATTGACCAACGACCTATTGTGGTGGACGGTGAAATAGTCATTCGCCCGATGATGTATCTGGCGCTTTCCTATGATCACCGGATTGTGGACGGCAAGGAGGCAGTAACTTTTCTGGTGCGGGTCAAGGAAAGCCTGGAAGATCCTGAACGACTGGTGCTGGATTTATAGTATGACAGGTTATGAAACGACGAGATTGACACAATTTTCGGACCACGGAGGAATGCATGTCCATTGAATTGCAATATCTGATTTTTGCTGTTTTTCTGCTAATCGCACAAATGGTCCTGCAATCCCTTGCAGGGCTGGCTGCGAACGGATTCATGGGTCTGGCGGGTTCGCGGGACGATGAAGTTTTGACAACCGGAATTGGTGGACGCTTCGAACGTGCCTACTACAACATGCTGGAAACATTTCCAATTTTTGCTGCACTGGTTTTGACGGTTCAGTTGACTGAAAGCTGGACATCCGTAAGTGCCATGGCGGTGCAATTGTATTTCTGGGGCCGGGTTGTTTATCTGCCGATTTATGTCGCGGGCATACCGTTTTTACGGACAATCGTCTGGTTTGTTTCCATGATTGGTATCTTGATGCTGGCCTGGCCTTTGCTGCAACAGGTGACTTAAGGCTGACCTTTGATGGCGCTGCTATCGAGAAAGTTTCCAGCGGCCATACTGTCTCCCAAATGAAAGGAAGTTTCAATGTCATACGACGTGGTTGTGATAGGTACCGGTCCTGGCGGTTATGTATGCGCCATCAAGGCGGCCCAACTGGGATTGAAGACCGCGGTTGTTGAAAAACGTGAAACCTTCGGCGGGACATGTCTTAATGTGGGCTGCATTCCTTCCAAAGCATTGCTGCATGCATCCGAAATGTTTGAAGAGGCCGGTCATGGACTTGAGAAGCTTGGTGTAAAGGTTGGTACGCCAAAGCTCGATCTTAAAACCATGATGGCTCACAAGGATGAAACGGTGAAAGCCAATGTGGACGGGGTGCAGTTTCTGCTCAAGAAAAACAAGGTCGATACCTTTCATGGCACTGGCAGTATTGAGGCAGCCGGGAAAGTTCTGGTAACGAATGACAAGGGTAAATCCGAAACGATTGTTACGAAAAATATAGTCATCGCTACTGGTTCCGATGTGGCGGGAATTCCGGGTGTTGATGTTGATATTGATGAGAGGGTGATTGTTTCCTCAACCGGTGCGCTTGAGCTTGCAAAAGTCCCCAAGAAGATGGTCGTTGTCGGTGGCGGGGTGATTGGTCTTGAGATGGGATCAGTCTGGAACCGGCTTGGCACCGAAGTTGTTGTGGTCGAGTTTCTGGATACGATTTTGGGTGGGATGGACAATGATGTTTCCAAGCAGTTCCAGCGCATGCTGAAAAAGCAGGGAATGGTGATCAACCTGTCGTCAAAGGTAACTGCGGTAAAGAAATCCGGCAAAGGTGCGGAAGTAACGTTTGAGCCGGTTGCAGGCGGTGACGCGCAAAATATAAAGGCGGATATCGTTTTGATTGCTACCGGGCGCCGACCTTACACCGATGGCCTTGGATTGGAAGCCGCAGGCATTGAAACAGACCGGGGCATGGTGAAAATTAACGATCACTGGCAGACGAATGTCAAAGGAGTTTATGCGATAGGCGATGTTGTTGCCGGTCCTATGCTTGCCCACAAGGCCGAGGATGAAGGGGTCGCGGTGGCGGAGACGATTGCCGGGCAGGCAGGCCATGTGAACTATGATGTGATACCCGGTGTGGTGTACACGCAGCCTGAAGTTGCATCCGTTGGCAAGACGGAAGAAGAGTTGAAGGCCGCAGGCATTGAATATGTATCCGGAAAATTCGCATTCACCGCAAATGGCCGTGCTCGCGCAATGAACCGTACCGAAGGTTTTGTAAAATTCCTAGCTGACAAGGAAACGGACCGTGTGCTTGGGGTTCACATTGTCGGCTTTGGCGCTGGAGAAATGATTCACGAAGCTGCAGTGTTGATGGAGTTTGGCGGATCTTCAGAAGACCTTGGCCGAACCTGTCATGCCCACCCGACCATGTCAGAGGCGGTTCGCGAGGCAGCCCTTGCGACGTTTGCCAAGCCGATACACATGTAAGGCTTAAGGCTTGTCCTCTTTTTGAGGAGTGTTTTTATAGCATCATCTTCCGCAGAGTAAGCTGCTATTCGGGTTGCAAACTGATCCCACGGCCTGATCGCGGACTCCAGCAGGATATAAAATTTAATTATTACCCAATCGCGGGTATATTTGTCTGCCGGAGAATTTCACTCCGCCCTGAGGACATCAAATTTTTAAGCAAGAAATCGTGCTGGCACAAGGGCTATTCGAGGGTAGCTCCAAGCGCATCGACGACCATTTTCTGGAAATGATGCACGGCGTGTTCGCTCAATTCAGTGCGATCTGTATCCACTATGAATCGACCCTGATTGTAGCCTTTTGAGTGAAGACCCTGCTGAACATGTTCGCACAAGTTAATGTCTTCCGGCTGCAAGATTTCACGCTGATAGTCTGCGGCCTCTTTCAACTGCGGGGATAGCTTACCGCCGGGTGTAAGCCAGTCTTGATATTCGAGGGTTTGTTCCGGTGCAGACGGGTTCATCTGCAATACCGAAAGATTGGATTCGCCGGGGTAAAGCCAGATGGTGATGTTCGGCCAAACGAAAAACCCTGCATAGCCGAAGTCCACATCACCCGGCTCAAAGCTGAAGGCCTTGGTATTGGTTGAAACCGGTGAAGCGGCGCATTGGGAAGAATAGCGCTTGTGGGTAATTGTGCGATAGGTGTCCATGTTTACCAGATCAACGAAGTCCCTGTGGGCTGCCGCGCAATGGTAACACTCGAGGAAATTATCGACCAAAACCTTCCAGTTCGCATCAACCTCAAAGGTGTCGCGCTGGGCGAATTCCAAAGTATCGACAGATGGCATGTATTGTCTGATCTCATCTTCGAGCCCGGCATATTGCTCCGCGAACGGTTTTGCATCAGGGTCGAGATTGACCATTATCATGCCACAGAAGATTTCGAGCTTTACCTCCTTCAGTGGGAAATCACATTTCTTGAAGCCTTCAACATTTTCTGAATTTCGCGCGTTGATTAGCTTGCCGTCAAAATCATAAGCCCAGGCATGGTAGGGGCAGGTAATGACGTTCTTGCGACCAGAACCTTCCAGCAACAAATGACCACGGTGGGCGCAGACATTGAAAAATGCCCGGATTTTTCCGTCGCGGCCGTGTGCCACAAACAGGTTCTGCTGATGGATCCTGGTCGTAAAATACTGGTTGGGTTCGGCTACCTGCGAAACATGACCGGCATAATGCCAGGTCTTGTAGAAAATAGTTTCTTTTTCCAACTCATAAATTTCCGGGCTGATGTAGAATCGAGCCGGCAGAGTGTACGACTTGCCCGGGTCTGATGAAAACGGCGCGTCGCCGGACTGCAAGTTCAATACGTGCTGGTTCATGGGTGCCCCATCTATATTTTCGTGTGTAATATTTGTACCTATCAAACGTTGACTTAAGGTATGCTGGCTCCTATCGTTGGTCAAACGACAATAATTTCACCTTTTGAGCAAATTCTACTTATGCAAACATTGAAAGGCAGGTTGCCGCAGCTCGACTTGCTGGTGGCATTTGAGGCAGCGGCGCGACAATCAAGTTTCATGCTGGCGGGAAATGAACTGAACATAACCGCATCAGCAGTTAGCCAGCAAATTCGCAATCTTGAAATGCAATTGGGTGTAACCCTGTTTTTGCGCGGGCATCGATCTGTCCAGCTGACCGATCAGGGTCGCGATTTCCAGATCAGCGTAACATTTGTATTAAACCACCTGGCTGGCGCAGTGGAAGAATTGCGGGCAAGTGAAGGGTCAGAACAACTGGTTCTCGCTACCGACACGTCAATCGCTTCGCTTTGGCTGATGCCGCGTCTTGCGGAGTTTGAGGCGCTTCACCCGGACATCAGCCTGAAACTGAAGGTAAGCGACGTGCAATCGGAGCTTCTCAATCTCAATGCAGATGTCGCGATAATTCACGGTGAGGGAAACTGGGAAGGATATGTCAGTGAGCTCCTGCTCGCCGAGGAAGCGTATCCGGTGTGTGCTCCCGAACTGCTCGAAGGTTTTACTAAACCGCTTACCCCCGAGATTCTGTCTGAATTCAAGCTTATTGATCTCGATTACGAGCAATGGCACTGGATGAGCTGGTCGATCTGGCTGACTGAAGCTGGATATACAATTCCGTCCAACATCGCCAAACTGAAGATGAACAATTACCCGCTAGTCATTGACGCTGCGCGCCGCGGCCTGGGATTTGCGCTCGGTTGGGATCACCTTGTAGACGATGATCTGGAAAAAGGGATACTAGTCAGACCGTTTGAGGATAGCGTCACCACAAAGTATGGCTATCATGTTGTGTGGCCGTACAGAGGTAATGAAACAGAAGCAATGGTTGCTTTTCGCAGTTGGCTGCTGACGGGTGGATCTAATTCACCGCACTAACCGTATACCCTTTGTCGCGCAGCAGTTTGACCAGACCGGTTTCGCCAGGAAGGTGCAATGTGCCGACTGCGATAAATGCACCACCCTCATCGAGCATCGGTTGTGAACGCTCTGCCATCAATAGATTGCGATCATCAATCAGGGTTCTCTGGAAGTCCTGTGAGCCCTCTGCGCTGTAACTTTGCGGTGACATGACTTTCATCAGGGGCCATATCAGGCCGGTCTCTTCGGTAAGATAAAGATACTTCAATGTTTCGATCAAATCTTCTGCCTGAGTACCCATTTCGAGGGTGTTTTCCAGCGCGTTGACATGAAATTCCTGGGGGAGAGAGGCCATGGCGGTGAATTGTTCGCTGATCGTTTCAAGGCCCTTCAGTTCCTTACCCGCTTTTTCGGCATGATCGGCAATTACCTGATCCAGTACGCGGGCACCGGATTTTTTTCGAGCCAGTTCGCATGCTGGCAGCGCAATCGTGGTTGCGATAATCCAGGGTTGCATGCGGTTGGCGAGCATCATTGGAAGTCCGCGTGCGCCAACTGCAGCTTCGAGCTCGTCATGCAGGTCTTCGCGAACGAGCCCGGAAAGGGTTTGGCCTTCACCGAGCAGAGTAAGGTGGGCGAGGCTCATCATGGCCTTGGTGGCCGTCGCCTGATTAAGCGCATCGGTTGATTCAACTACAATCGTGCTGGAGCTTTCCAGTGCACTGCGGGTTTTTTCCGGCATTGCAACAATTTCCGGATCTGCCATGTGCATGGTGCCAAAAAGATAGGAGGGTTTATCAGCCTTGCCCTCAACTTTCCACAGAACAGTGCCTGTGTTTGAGATTTCCTGCGCTTCCTCGCGCATCTTGGCCAATGAGCCAGGATTTTCTGCTTCCAACTGGGTAATCAGGTTGTTTCCCTTGCAGGTTTCTCCCGGCTCTTCGGATGATTCAGCAACACCTTGAAAAGAAAGGAAAAAAACAAGAATTAGTGCAAATTTGAATATACCGAACGCTACAAGAAAGCGCTCTGACCAGATATCAACAGACGTGACTGACATTCTTAGACCCCGAGTGATTTGTGGCCAATATTGCGCAAAAAGCTGGAGATTTTCTTAACTATGAAGGTTAATTTGGACCGTGTTATGACTGTTTTATGCCCGTGGATGGGCCTTTTCGTAAATATCCAGCAATCTGGAAGTATCAATCGCTGTGTAAATTTGTGTGGTGGAGAGGCTTGCGTGGCCGAGCAACTCCTGAATGGTGCGTAAATCACCGCCATTGGCAAGGAGATGAGTGGCGAACGAATGGCGAAGTGCGTGCGGTGTTGCAGAATCGGGCAAGCCCAAAGCTGATCGCATTTGCCGCATGGCTCTTTGAACGATTGCCGCGTGCAACATCCCACCACGGGCCCCCCGGAAGAGGGGCTGGTTTGAGCCGAGCGAATAGGGGCAAAGTTTCTGGTAAGTCGCAATTGCCTCAAAAACCTGGGGGATCACCGGAACAAGCCGTGTGACTCCACCCTTGCCGGTCACCCGCAGGCTGTTTCCTTCCGCTCGGGCAATATCGACCGGAGTCAGGGCAAGCGCTTCGCCGATACGAAGGCCGCATCCATACAGCAACGTCAAGACGGCGGCTTCACGAGCAGCAATCCATGGCGTTTCGTGAAGTTGCTCTTCCGCCTTGGTGAGCCGAATTGCACTGGAAGCCGGAAGCGCTTTTGGCAGGGTTTTCGGTTGGCGGGGCGCGCTGGTTGCGGCCAAACCTGCAGAGCTCGCGAGCCCCTTTTTTTCAAGATAGCGGATGAGTGAGCGAATTCCAGCAAGACCACGACCAAGTGTTCTGGCCTTGGCGCCATTTTGCCGACGACTGGCAAGAAATCCGCGCATATCAATCGGCTTGAGGTTCGACACATCTTTCAAGGCAGGTGGATGTCCGAGATAAGTGGTCATGTGGATGAGAAACTGCCGCGTATCTCTTTCATAAGCGTCGATGGTCTTGGGTGCTACCCGCCGCTGATCTCGCAAATGGAGGAGCCAGTTACGGCGCTCCTGCGCCAAATCATCAGCGCAGGAAATGAGTATTTTTTGGGAGGATGGGCTCATGGCACGCAATTGTAAGGGCTGGAACTTGCCAAAAGGTAACCGGGAAGGATGAGAATATTACCGCTGGAAGTTCCAGACCATCCTACTTTGCGTTCGCGGCTTCGTGAAACGTTGTACCATCAGGCCCGGAAAACAGGTCACGGTAGTTTGGTTTTTTCCTGCTGCGTTTCATCCACTCATTGGAATGATGTTGAAACTGCTCCAGTTTTGATGCGGCGAGCATGCTGTTTGCGTAGATATGAAACATTGTTCTGTTCCTTTCTTGTTGTGTGGACTGACTATAGGGGAATGTTGACAATTTGACGACGCAGGAATATTTTAAACATGTAAGTTGAGGTTACATATGAAATGGAATCAGTTCCCCTCCCTGACAGGCCTTAAAGCCTTTGAAACAGCCGCTCGAAACCGTGGTTACTCAGTTGCGGGGCGCGAGCTTAATGTAAGTCATGCTGCCATCGTTCAACAGGTGCGTAACCTTGAAGCCCACCTTGGAACACAATTGGTTGTGCGATCAGGCCGTGGCATTGATCTTACCGATTCGGGACGGTTGTTGTACGATCATCTAACACGCGGTTTTGGGATTATTTCCGAGGCGCTGGATGAACTTGACCAGTCGCAAGCCAATCGACCGGTCAACATCACGATGACGCCTGCTTTTGCTTCCAACTGGTTCATTCCGAGGATGGAACGGTTCAAGTCTGCGCATCCCGATATAGGTCTTAGCATCAATCCCACTACCGAACTTGTCAATGTATCGGCTGGTGAATGTGATTTGGCAATCCGGTTTGGTGTGGGCGAGTGGAAGGGGCTCGATAGCGAACCGCTGGTTCCAACAAATTATGTACTGGCAGGTGCCCGAAGTTTGGTAGGTGAGAGGTGGAAGGGAGGCCCGGAGGACCTTTCCAAACTGCCATGGCTTGAGGAAGCCGGTTCACGAGAATCTGCGATCTGGCTGGAACGTCTCGGCGTGGAACCTCCATCACCGGAACTCGTAACAGGCCTGCCGGGTTCTGTACTCATGAAACCCTTGCTCGACGGATTGGGAATTGCTGTTACCGCTCGGGCGCTGATTCAGGACTATATCGACGAAGGGGAACTTGTAGTACTGCTTGAAGGAGACCCGGATGCCCATACCGCATACCACATGGTCTGGCGCAAGGGTGTGCAGCGCCCGGCGTTAAAAGCGGTTATCAGTTGGCTGAGAAAAGTAGCCAGACAAGATGCAGGTTAACCCGGATAACTACTACTCGATCTTCTGACCCGTTTTTGCCCAGTCGGCAAGGAATGCATCAAGACCCTTGTCGGTGAGAGCGTGTTTGGCAAGGCTTTTGATCACCGCTGGCGGGATGGTTGCCACATCAGCGCCGATAATCGCTGCCTGCTTCACATGGTCAGCACTGCGGATTGAAGCAGCGAGGATCTCAGTCTTGAAATCGTAGTTGTCATAGATGACGCGGATTTCCTCAATCAGCTCCATGCCGTCTACGCCGAGATCGTCAAGCCTCCCGATGAAGGGTGAAATGAAGGTTGCACCGGCCTTGGCTGCCAGTAGCGCCTGATTGGCAGAAAAGCAAAGGGTTACATTCACTTTCATCCCGCGACCGGTCAGCGTTTTGCAGGCTTTCAATCCATCGAGGGTGAGCGGTAGCTTGATGCAAATGTTCTTGGCAATTTTTTCGAGGACGGCTGCTTCCTTGATCATGCCGTCATAGTCGGTTGCCGTGACCTCGGCAGAAACCGGTCCATCAACGATGTCACAAATTTCCTTGGTGACTTCCATGATGTCGCGACCGGACTTCATGATCAGGGACGGGTTTGTGGTCACCCCATCCAGCAGGCCGATATCATTGATCTCGCGAATTTCATCTACATCAGCAGTGTCGACAAAGAATTTCATGGAATGTGCCTTCGATATGATTTGGGTCGATTTACTCTCGAATATCCGTATAGCAAATCCGCCGCAAGGCCGTTACGCTATTTTGTTGAGATTCGAAAATAGTTTCGCGTTGAATTTACCCTTCCACGGAGACCAGATTGACGGAAACCGTTCCCGTACTTGTACCCATTCCAACTGAAGGACCGTACAGCTATGCGGTGCCGGACGACATGGATTTGGCACCGGGAAACCTGGTGCAGGTTCCATTGGGAAGTCGGCAAGTTACAGGTGTTGTTTGGGATGGTGGGGAAAATGCAATTGACCCCAAGAAGCTGCGCTTCATTGTTGAGAAACATCAATGCCTACCACTCTCGGACGATATGCGTCGGTTCATTGATTGGGTCGCGGCCTATACATTGAGCCCGCCGGGTATGGTTTTGCGGATGGTTCTGCGTGCGCCTGCCGCCTATCAACCGGAAACGCCAATTGAAGGGGTAGTGTATACCGGCGCCGAAGTTGAGCGGTTGACCAAAGCGCGGGCTGCTGTTGTCGAGTTGGCGAAGGACGGCGTTGCTTGGACGCGTTCCGGTCTTGCCCATGCAGCAGGGGTCAGCACTTCAGTTGTAAAGGGTCTCGAAAAAATGGGTGTGTTGAAGGCTATCCAGCTTCCCGCCCGGCCAATTCACTCGCCGCCAGACATTGATTACAAGCCGGTGGAGTTGACCGATGACCAGAAGCAGGCGCTTCAGCATTTGGAAGAAAATATGAACCAGGATGAATTCTCCGTAACGTTGCTGGAAGGGGTAACCGGATCGGGAAAGACCGAGGTTTATTTTGAGGCGCTGACAAAATGCTTCCGGGAAGGTCGGCAAGCGCTGATCCTGCTACCCGAAATCGCGCTTACCGCCTCATTTTTGGATCGTTTTGAACAGCGTTTTGGGACGAGGCCCGGCGAATGGCATTCGGAAATCTCACCAAAAATGCGCGAGAAAGTCTGGCGCCAAATTGGCAGTGGTGAATTGCGGGTGGTGGCCGGTGCAAGATCCTCACTTTATTTGCCGTTCAAGGAGCTTGGCCTGATCGTCGTCGATGAGGAGCATGACCTTGCCTACAAGCAGGAAGATCGGGTGTTTTACAATGCGCGCGACATGGCGGTGGTTCGAGGGCAAATCGGGAAGATGCCGGTTTTGCTTTGCTCGGCCACGCCTTCCATTGAAAGCCGGGTGAATGTAAATTTGGGGCGTTATTTCCACGTAAAGCTGGAAAACCGGTTTGGAGATGCTCAACTACCGGATTTGGCCATTGTAGACATGCGACGTGATCCACCGCCGCGCGGGCGCTTTTTGTCACCGGTACTTTCACAAAAAATCACAGAAGTGCTTGATCGCAAGGAACAGGCGCTGCTCTTTCTCAACCGTCGCGGATATGCGCCACTTACTCTTTGCCGGGTATGCGGACATCGCTTCGAGTGCAACAATTGTTCTGCCTGGCTGGTGGAGCATCGTTTTCGAAAGCAGTTGCAATGCCATCATTGTGGAGAAGCACGACCGGTTCCTGAGCATTGTCCGGAATGTGGAACACTGGATCATCTGGTTGCCTGTGGACCGGGTGTGGAGCGGTTGGCTGAGGAAGTTCTTGAAGCATTTCCTGAGGCCAGAACCATAATTCTTTCATCCGACATGGCTGGCGGGGTAAAGCGTATGCGCGCCGAGTTGGAGGCAATTGCCAAGGGTGAGGCTGATATCGTGATTGGAACGCAATTGGTAGCCAAGGGGCACCATTTTCCATTCATGACGCTTGTTGGTGTTGTGGATGCAGATTTGGGCCTTGCCAATGGCGACCCAAGAGCTGCGGAGCGAACCTTCCAGTTACTCCATCAGGTTACAGGCCGGGCTGGGCGAAGTGGCGGCAAGAGTACAGGACTTTTGCAGAGTTACCAGCCGGAACATCCGGTCATTCAGGCGATTGCCGGAGGAGATCATGAAGGGTTTTACGAGCGAGAAATTGAATCGCGCAGACTGGCAAGCCTGCCGCCCTTTGGACGATTGGCGGCAATCATTGTTTCCGGGCAGGACCGGCGTGAAGCGGAAAGTTATGCGAAATCCCTGCGGCTTTGCTGTCCAAAGAATGGGGAGGTGCGGGTGCTTGGTCCGGCAGAGGCACCCATTCATCTGGTTCGTTCGCGCTATCGCTTTCGCCTGCTAATCCATGCGCAAAGAAGTTTTGACCTTCAAAACTGGATGCGGGGCTGGTTTTTAACCGCACCCAAGCCACGGGGGAGTGTGAGAGTGCAAATCGATGTCGACCCACAGAGCTTTGTGTGAGCGACGTATCTTGTTTCACAATTGAAACATTTATCTCTTTAATTTTGCCGATTCGGACACGAGCCTGAAACAATGGTAAGATAGGTGTTGCAAAAAGATGAACAGGATTGGTCAGCAACTAGACCGATACCAGGACAGGAAACTCAAATGTCTACAACCAACCTTGCCTCACAAGCCGAGGACACACCCTTTGTCGAATTCTGGAACGAAATCCTTGCGCCAAAATTTTTCCGTTTCAAACATGTGCTGGTCGGTGGACTGACCAAGCACAGCGAAGCGATTTTCCCTACGTTGCCAGTCAAGAAAGGCGACCGCGTCCTGGATGTGGGATGTGGCTTTGGAGATACGGCAATAAAGCTTGCAGACCTTGTAGGGCCCGAAGGTGAAGTTGTCGGTGTTGATTGCTGCGATGCGTTTCTCGATTTCGCCATAGAAGACGCCAAAGCCAAGGGCATTGAAAATGCAAGTTTCATGCGCGGTGATGCAGAAGTTGCACTTCCTGAAGGTGAGTTTGATTTTGTGTTTGCCCGTTTCGGCACAATGTTTTTTGCCAATCCGGTTGCCGGTCTTCGCAACATGCGCAAGGCACTCAAGCCGGGTGGCAAGATGGTTCATATCGTTTGGCGCAATCGGGCAGACAACCCATGGCTCTCCATGGCCAAAGACGTGGTGATGGAGTTTTTACCGGAACCGGGTGACGATGCCCAGACGTGTGGTCCGGGCCCATTTTCAATGTCCAACAAGGAAATGGTTCAAACAATGATGAAGTCAGCCGGTTATGAAAACGTCGAACATCGCCGTGTGGATGCCCCGGTCATGGTTGGAAACGATGTGGAAGACGCCATTGAATTTCAACTGGCCATCGGCCCTGCAGGCGAAGTTTTCCGTGAAGCCGGTGAAGAAGCCGAGCAGAAGCGCGACGAAATTGTTGCAGCTCTCACCGAAGCCATTAACAAGCAGAAAATATCAACCGACGGGATTGCAATGGACAGTTCTTCCTGGGTGATCAGTGCTGAAAACCCGAAAGTTTAAGGAGGAAGTTTATGAACGTTCAAGACACAGGTCGCCTGTCATTTGATAAACCGGGCCGAGGCCGCGTCTATGGCAGTATTCTTGAAACCATTGGCAATACGCCGCTGGTTCGTATCAACAAACTCACCAAGGAAATGGGCTGTCAGGCTGAGGTGCTTGCCAAACTCGAGTTCTTCAACCCGATTTCAAGTGTGAAGGACCGAATCGCGGTTGCCATGCTTGAGGCCATGGAAGCAGACGGTACAATTGGACCCGGAAGCGTTATTGTGGAACCCACGTCAGGCAATACCGGTATCGGCCTGGCATTTGCCTGTGCCGCCAAGGGTTACCGCTGTATCCTCACCATGCCAGACAGTTTCTCCGTTGAGCGCCGCAAGATCATGAGATTTATGGGAGCTGAATTGGCGCTTACTCCCAAGGAAAAGGGCATTGGCGGCGCGATTGAAAAGGCGAAGGAAATTATAGCTGAAACAGACAAGGCAGTTATGCCTTGGCAATTTGGCAATCCGGCAAATCCGGAAATCCATCGCAAGACTACAGCAGAAGAAATCTGGCGCGATACCAACGGCGTGGTCGATGCAGTGGTACTCGGTGTCGGTACGGGCGGTTCGCTTACCGGTATTGGTGAAGTGCTCAAGGCTTACAAACCGGATATCAAGATCATCGCCATTGAACCAGAAAACAGCCCGGTTCTTTCAGGTGGAGAACACTCTCCGCACATGATCCAGGGCATTGGTGCCGGATTTGTTCCTGACGTGCTCAATACTGATATTATTGACGAAATCCTGCTGGTTTCAAACGAAGAAGCAATTGCAACGTCACAAAAACTTGCAGCAACTGAAGGCATTCCAGGTGGTATTTCATCGGGTGCCGCAATTGCCTGTGCGATGCGTGTTGCAGCTCGTGACGAGATGAAAGGCAAGACCGTTGTAACGATCCTTCCAAGCTTTGCAGAGCGCTATGTTTCAACTGCGCTTTTCGATGGTTACGGCGAAGACTAACACTAATCTGATTGAGAAGCATTGTCCGGACCTCCGGGCAATGTACACGGTTTGCGACCTACCAAAAGGCCCCTTGCGCTTCGATTCATGACAAGGATACAAGAATTTATCCGCTTTCAATCGATTCGCTTTATTCATGAATTTTGCCGACTCCCTGATCCCGCAGACATTTCAACAAGCGCTGGAACTTGCCGTTCCATACCTGACACTTCTGATCGGAGTGGGATATTTCCTGATGCCGAGGCTGTTGCTTAACAGGGTTTACCTGGTAGCAATGCCATCGCGTTCGGGTGCAATTGGTGAAGGACGTTCGTCCTTTGCCGGCTTTTTAATTGGTGTTGCACTTGTGTGCTTGCTATTGCAACAACCCGGCTTGCAACAACCTGGCTTGATCTTCACCCTGGCTGCATGCTGGTTGATTGCCGCTGTGGGCAAGCTGGTTCACGTTATGATTGATGGCACAAAATCCAGATTGGTGATGGCCCGTTTTGGTGGGGCTTTATTGATGGGGTGTGTGGCAATTTGGATAGCTGAACCGTTAAACGCCTCTTTCACGAGGCCAACCACCAATCAGGAATGGTATGCCTTTATGATTGCAATTGTAACCGTCGGCATGGGACTGACAAGTTTGATACATCCGAAGACGGCCGGATTTATTCTCGGACTGGAAGCAGAATCGGCCCATCCGGCGGCGATTGGTGAATTGCGTGGTACATTTGCCGGTTTTCATATTGCAGTGGGACTTGCCTATTTGGCGGCGGGAAATGTTTTCCTGCAAATGATGTTGACCGCATGTTGGACTGCCGCCGGGTTTGGGCGGATGATTTCCATGCTTTCAGATCGCGGAAATACGATATTTAACTGGGCAAAGTTACTTATCGAGATTGGTTTCAGCGGAATTTTATTGGTGTCTGTCTTTGGGGTGGCCGGGTAAACGAATGTTTCAGCAATTGGATTGGCAGGCTACGTTGATACAGACTGCGACAATCCGGGCCCAAACTATTTTCCTTCACTTGATTGCGAGTCCTTAAAGGCTGTGGTAGGTGAAGCGCGGTTTCCCAAACTGATTTAGAACAATTGAGTGCGGCGAGATCAAAAAAGATCAATAAACTCAATGGGCTTGCAGGGCTGGAACATTCGTCAGGGCCCATTGAAAATCATGGTAGAGAAGACGACTCTTTGGCAAATGCAAGTTCAAAATCTTCTGGTGTAACTCTCCGGTATGCAACAGCGCTGTTTGATCTGGCGCTTTCGGAGAAGAAACTCGCGGCTGTTGAGAAGGATTTGGCTCGGTTTGATGCGCTTTTAAATGGCAGCTCTGACCTGATGCGTCTGGTACGTTCGCCGGTATTTTCTGCAGATGAGCAGCTTAAGGCAATTTCGGCCCTTTTAAAGAAGGTCAAGATCACCGGTCTTGTCGGGAATTTCGTTCAGGTTGTTACCAGAAACCGCCGTTTGTTTGCGATGGTGGGAATGTTACAGGTGTTTCGCGAGCTTTTGGCGGAACATAAAGGTGAGGCTACAGCCGATGTTACGGTTGCCAAGGAACTCACCGCTGCAGAATCAAAAGAATTGAAAGCTGCGCTTAAAAGCGTAGTTGGCAAAGAGGTTGCAATAAATGCAACCGTCGATCCGTCGTTACTCGGCGGAATGATCGTGAAAGTAGGTTCGCGCCAGATTGATACATCGCTGCGTACTCGTCTTTCTTCACTTAAGCTAGCGCTCAAAGAGGTCGGCTAAATGGATATTCGTGCTGCGGAAGTTTCCGCTATTCTAAAAGATCAAATCAAGAATTTCGGCAAGGAAGCTGAGGTTTCAGAAGTAGGCCAGGTGCTGTCAGTTGGTGATGGTATTGCCAGGGTATACGGGCTTGACAATGTGCAGGCTGGTGAACTTGTTGAGTTTCCGGGCGGCGTTTCCGGTATGGCGCTGAACCTGGAAACGGACAACGTTGGTGTGGTTCTCTTTGGTGATGACCGCGCCATCAAAGAGGGTGATACGGTTAAGCGGACCGGTTCCATCGTGGACGTTCCGATTGGCAAGGAACTTCTTGGTCGTGTTGTTGATGCGCTTGGTAACCCGATTGATGGCAAGGGCCCGATCAAGGCCAAGAAACGTGCTCGTGTGGATGTTAAGGCACCAGGTATTATTCCGCGTAAATCCGTGCACGAACCAATGTCGACCGGCCTCAAGGCAATTGATGCGCTTATCCCGGTTGGTCGTGGACAACGCGAGCTCGTGATTGGTGACCGCCAAACCGGCAAGACAGCAATTATCCTCGACACATTCTTGAACCAGAAGTCAGTTCATGAAACCGGTAGCGAATCAGAAAAACTTTACTGCATCTATGTGGCAGTGGGCCAAAAGCGCTCTACGGTTGCGCAGTTTGTGAAAGTTCTTGAAGAGCGCGGTGCCCTTGAATATTCGATCATTGTGGCAGCCACCGCTTCTGACCCTGCACCAATGCAGTTCCTGGCACCGTTTGCCGGTTGTGCAATGGGCGAATTTTTCCGTGACAACGGCATGCATGCGCTGATCGGTTATGACGACCTTTCCAAGCAGGCTGTTGCTTATCGCCAGATGTCACTGTTACTTCGTCGTCCTCCGGGCCGTGAAGCTTACCCAGGTGACGTTTTCTATCTTCACTCACGTCTTCTGGAGCGTGCTGCGAAACTCAACGAAGAAAACAAGGCTGGTTCACTGACCGCACTTCCGGTGATTGAAACCCAGGGTAACGACGTGTCTGCGTTTATCCCAACCAACGTGATTTCGATTACCGATGGTCAGATATTCCTTGAAACCGACCTGTTCTTCCAGGGCATCCGCCCGGCGGTGAACGTCGGTCTGTCAGTTTCGCGAGTTGGTTCTGCTGCTCAGGTCAAGGCGATGAAACAGGTTGCCGGCTCCATCAAGGGTGAGTTGGCGCAGTATCGTGAAATGGCGGCATTTGCGCAGTTTGGTTCCGACCTTGATGCTGCTACCCAACGTCTGCTTAACCGTGGTGCACGCCTGACTGAATTACTCAAGCAACCCCAGTTCTCGCCGTTAAAGACGGAAGAACAAGTTGCCGTGATTTATGCCGGTGTGAACGGCTTCCTGGATGGCTTGCAGGTCAATCAGGTTGGCCAGTTCGAGCAAGGTCTTTTGGCTTCTCTTCGAAGCGACCACAAGGATATTCTCAACGAGATTCGCACGGAAGCGGCTCTGAGTGAGGAGCTTGAAGGTAAACTCAAGGCAGCGATTGAAGCATTTGCCAAGAGCTTTGCATAAGAGGCTGAACTAGACGGAATCAGATATGGCGAGCCTGAAGGATCTCAGAAACCGTATTGCCTCGGTGAAGGCTACACAGAAAATCACCAAGGCGATGCAAATGGTGGCGGCGGCAAAACTGCGCAAGGCGCAGACTGCTGCGGAAGCAGCGCGTCCCTATTCGGCGCGCATGGCAATTGTACTCGCAAATATTTCTTCCGCAATGGAAGGTCGAGATGATGCACCAAAACTGATGACCGGAACCGGAAGCGACAAAACACATCTTCTTCTCGTGGCTACTGCTGAACGTGGTCTTTGTGGAGGTTTCAACTCCTCAATCGCCCGTAAGGCCCGTGACAGGGCGCGTGCACTTATGGCCGAAGGCAAGGAAGTCAAAATTCTTTGCGTTGGCAAGAAGGGTCACGATGCGCTTCGCATGGAGTTTGGTTCCATTCTCATGAAACCGGTAACTTTCCGCGAAATCCGCAATATCGGCTTCGCCCAAGCTGAACAGGTTGGCCAGCAAGTGCTTCAACTGTTTGAAGAAGAAGCTTTTGATGTTTGCACCTTGTTCTACTCTGAATTCCAGTCTGTGATCAGCCAGATCCCGACTGCATTGCAGATTATTCCTGCGGCTACATCTTCCGGCGATGAAGTGGAAGAAGAAGCTGCAAATGTTAACTACGAATACGAACCGGATGAGGAAGAAATTCTCGCCGATTTGCTGCCTCGCAATGTTGCGGTGCAGATTTTCCGTGCATTGCTTGAAAATGCAGCATCTGAACAAGGTGCCCGTATGTCAGCAATGGACAATGCAACCCGCAATGCGGGCGAAATGATCGACAAGCTGACGTTGAGCTTTAACCGCCAGCGTCAGGCTCAAATTACAAAAGAACTGATTGAAATCATCTCGGGCGCTGAAGCGCTCTAAGCCTGGAGACATTCAAGATGGCAAAAGTTGCAAAGAAGACCCCGGCCAAGAAGGCAACATCATCGAAAACGGCCAAGGGCTCAGTGGGCAAGGTCTCACAGGTCATTGGGGCGGTTGTCGACGTTCAGTTTACCGACAATTTGCCGGAAATCCTGAACGCTCTCGAAACGGAGAACAACGGCCAGCGTCTGGTGCTTGAAGTTGCCCAGCACCTTGGTGAAAATATCGTACGCACCATCGCGATGGACTCATCCGAAGGTCTGGTTCGTGGTCAAAAAGTTGTTGATACCGGTCGACCGATTGAAGTGCCCGTTGGTGACGAAACGCTCGGCCGTATCATGAACGTGATTGGCGAACCAGTTGATGAAGCTGGCCCACTTAAAACCAAGGAAACACGCTCCATCCACCAATCAGCTCCTGAATATGTCGAGCAATCAACCGAAGCTGAAATTCTTGTTACCGGCATCAAGGTCGTTGACCTGCTGGCGCCTTACGCCAGAGGCGGTAAAATTGGCCTGTTCGGTGGTGCTGGTGTGGGCAAGACCGTTTTGATTATGGAGCTCATCAACAACATCGCGAAGTCGCACGGTGGTTACTCCGTGTTTGCCGGTGTAGGTGAGCGTACTCGTGAGGGTAACGACCTTTACTGGGAAATGATTGAATCCGGCGTGAACAAGGAAGGTGGCGGAGAAGGCTCCAAGGCAGCACTTGTTTACGGTCAGATGAACGAGCCTCCTGGAGCGCGTGCCCGTGTGGCACTTTCTGGTCTGACAGTTGCTGAGCACTTCCGTGACCAGGGTCAGGATGTGCTGTTCTTCGTGGACAACATCTTCCGCTTTACCCAGGCAGGTTCTGAGGTGTCAGCGTTGCTTGGTCGTATTCCTTCAGCGGTGGGCTATCAGCCTACTCTTGCAACCGACATGGGCCAGATGCAGGAACGCATTACAACCACACACAAAGGTTCGATCACTTCCGTGCAGGCGATTTATGTTCCTGCAGATGACTTGACTGACCCTGCGCCAGCCACATCATTTGCGCATCTTGATGCGACAACCGTTTTGAACCGCGCAATTTCTGAAAAAGGTATTTATCCTGCGGTTGATCCGCTTGATTCAACTTCGCGTATGCTTGATCCACAAATCGTCGGAGATGAGCATTACCAGGTTGCCCGTGAAGTGCAGGAAGTTCTTCAGCGATACAAATCGCTTCAGGACATCATTGCCATTCTCGGCATGGATGAACTTTCTGAAGAAGATAAAATTGCTGTTGCTCGCGCCCGTAAAATCGAACGCTTTTTGTCCCAACCGTTCTTCGTGGCTGAGGTCTTTACCGGTTCACCAGGCAAACTGGTTCCACTTGAAGAAACCATTGCGGGCTTCAAGGGACTTGTTAACGGTGACTATGATCATCTACCAGAAGCAGCGTTCTACATGGTCGGCAACATGGATGAAGCAGTTGAAAAGGCGCAACGGTTGGCAACAGAAGCTGCTTAAGGCGGGGTTGCGTGTTGAGTGAGTTCCGGATCGGTGAGGAAGTCAGACTTCTAAAAATCGATAAGGAATTTTGTTCAGGGCTTGAACCAGAGGATGTTGAGGCGCTGAAGTTATTGGTTGGCAAGACTTGGAAGGTTGAACAGATAGTTTCGGAGGCAGGGTTGGTTGAAATTCGCCATGATTATCCGAAGTACAGTTCATCTGATACACCTCGCCGGTGGATTTCTGTAGCGCCTGAATGGATAGAGAAAGAGTAGATTATGGCAGAGCCGTTTCAATTTGAGCTGGTTTCACCGGAAGCACTTTTGCTATCCGAGGAAGCATCAGAAGTCGTGGTGCCGGGCAGTGAAGGTTACTTCACCGTGATGGCCAATCATGCGCCACTAATGTCTACCTTGAAACCCGGTGTGGTTGAAGTGAAACTTGCTTCAGGTGACTCGAAGCAGATTTTTGTCCGCGGTGGCTTTGCAGATGTTTCACCATCCGGTTTTACTCTTCTTGCTGAATATTCTGTTCCACTTGAGGACCTCGACATGGCTGAACTGGATCAAGAAATCCAGAATGCCCAGGAAGATGTCAACGATGCAGACTCAGATGAAAAACGGGCCAAAGCAGAACTGCTTCTTGGTCAGCTTGAAACTTGCCGCGATGCGATCAACGCCTCAAGGCACTAGGCTTATTGAAAAAAATCCGAAATGAATATTAAGGGTCGCCGTGCGGTCCTTATTAAGTTTAGGAATTGGAAAAAGCATTTGTAAGAGGTGATTGTGTTTAGTGAGAGCAAATCTGATGCATCAAAAAATCCCCAAGCCCTTTTTGTCTTCTTCCTCTTTAGGCTTTACGCCGGGATCATCCGGGCGGCGCTCAAGCGGGAATTTGACGTTACCTGATACAGTGCCTTTGCTTTCCGATTCATCCGTTTCTTCTGACGGATTTTCAGATTCAAACTCATCATTGTTTGAAGCGGCGTTTTCAGACCCGGGAGGAGTGTCGCCTGCCGACGTGTCCTTTTCAGGCGCTTCAGAAGTATCGACAGTTTCGGTATCCAATTCCTTCACCTCGACCACATCAATGATGGTTTCGTCGTCGGAAACTTCCACTTCCGCACCGTCCTTCGTAGTTGCGTCTACAATCACCGGCGGACTGTTTAATTCGGCGAGGTCCTCTTCACTCAACACGTTTTCAGAAGCACCCAACCGGTTAACTGGAACCTTCCATTCGAATGCATCAATCTCGCCGGTGATTGGTGAGAAGGGGAGCCACTCAGCGGATACTTGTCCATCTGCGGTCCAGACTGGATCAGGTGCTGCATTGACTGCGCGTGACAACCAGTCTCGCATCCTTCCCTTGTCACCATGTTCGCCTTCTTCAATGTCTGCCATCAACAGGCAGGCCCTCTCCGTAAGATTCGATGTCAGCACGGATTCGATGGTTTTTCGGGCCAGTTCCCAGTCTTTCGCATCAATCGCGGCACCACAAACCGCCAACGCGCCTTCTGGATGATCAGGCTGGAGTTTTTGAAGGCGTTTGGCGCGCTTGAGTCGATCCTGTGCAGAATCTCCGCTTCGCACATTTAGGTAAACTTCCGCAAGCTCCGGGTGAGGATTGAGTTTCCATGTTGTTTCCAACACTTTGGTTGCCCCGCGTATATCATTTTGTCGGCCAGATGCCTGCGCATATACCACTGCGGCGGGAACAAGGTCTCTTGCCAGCTTGTGAGCGTCGTGACTGTCTTTAACTGCTGCTTCCGGTTGGCGCGGTTCTTCCTCTGTGGCTTTTGCCGTCAACAGGACTGCGCGATGTCGTTTGGCAGTATCCTTGTCTATCAAGCCCGCTGCCCGATTAGTCTCCAAGGTCTTAAGCGCCTCGTCCCAGTCGCCATCGACAGCCTGATAGCGCAACTTTGCTCCACCGGCCCATGGAAGTGCCGGTGCGATCGCCGCTGCTTCTGTTGCATAATGACGTGCTGCTTCGGTTTCACCCTGACGTTCGGCTTCAAGATACAATCCGCGTAGAGCGACAAGTTTTGTGTTGTCGTCGCCCAGCATTTGTTGAAAGCCGGTTCTTGCATCATCCCGCCGTCCCTCAAGCAGTGCAGTTTGCGCTTTCAGCAAGCCCACCAGCGGTTCATTTTCAAGCAGTTTTCCACTTTCCCTTGCCAGGCTCTTTGCCATTTCGGCATCACCAGAGCTTGCAGCAATGAGGCCTTGGGATAGCGCCTTGTATCCCCTGTCCCGACGGCGATTTGAAAAATAATGGGAAATGACAAACGGTGTTCGAATGATACCGCGCAACATACCCCAGACAAAAAGACAAAGTGCAATCAGTGTCACAAGTGCTGAAAGGGCTACCATCAGGCTTGCTTCATAATGTGTGCCAAGCCAGTCGACGCTGACCACGCCGGGTCTGTCTGCAACCCAGGAAAACAGAAATCCAAGAGCAGCGACTACCAGAAAAAAGAAAATTAGGCGTAGCATCTGATAATCCTCAACTTGCGTTCATTTGCAGAGAGATTTTCTTATATAGCGCCATGGCTTCCAATCGGGATTTTACCTTTGCCATCCAGTTTGCTCCAGCAACCCGAATTTCTTCTGGCAGGTTTCGCCATTCGGCCGCAATCTCACCCAGACTACCTTCTTGAACTTGACCACGGATGCGTGAAAGAATGGCGGGAATATCATCGCCTTCGACCGGATCACTAGGCCTGATACTCACCAGCGATTGTGCGTTGTGAAGGAGTTTGGTTAGGAAGTCGCCATCCTTGGTGGGCTTAGGTGCCAGTACTGAGGACGCAAAATCATCAAACTCGCGCTTAATCTCGACAATATCTGCAATGCCCTCTTTAGATAACTCTACCAATCGTGCGATTTCTGGTGTTTCACCAATCAGGGCTTCAATTGAAGACAGTGGAATTGCCAGAGCCTCCCCGTCTTCAATGGCGCTTCCAAGGGCGTTGGCGGCAATCGAACGGGCGACTTTCTCGCTAATCTTGGCAGAGGCAATCTGGCCGGAGAGTTCGGTTGAGATGTTTTCCAGGGCTGTCATCTTACCGGCATAACCTGCAACAGTCCCCCTGGTTTCTTCCAGGCTCTGTTCAATCGCGCTTATCCGCATATTTAGTAGTTCGAGGTTCACACTTTCCGGCCTGGAGAGTTCTTCAATACTGTTTTGCAAATCAGCGATTTGTGACTTGATCGCACTATCGACCGATTCCAGCCGTGAAGATAGTTCAGATACTGAAATAGCCAATTGTGGGTCTGATGCAGTACCCTCGGTCTCAATCGCGGCAATTTCTGAAAGTGCTTCATCAATCGCATTCATCCGCCGTTCGAAATCTGCGATCTGTTCTTCGATAATTGGAGTCGAAGGGGTATTTTTTTCAAGCTTGGAAATTCGTGCTTCGATGGCTGAAACTGAATTATCGAACGACATTGTTGTTGAAGCGCTGCCAGAGTTAGAGGCAACCTGTGAGGACAATTCTTCAAATTGGTTTTTGAGTTCAGCAATTTCAGCACTATCAACTGCTTTCACCGCGGTGCTTTCCTCTTGGGAAAACAGACTTCCAACAAATGGAAGTTTCCCAGCCCCTTCCATTTGACCCAAAGTCCCCAGTCCGGCAATTGTAATCACTGCACCAGCAACTGCTGAAGTAATCATGCCGACAAAGCCTCCACCGGATCGTGGGGCAAATGCCTTTGAAGATGCAGTATTGGATTGCGAACCTATTGAACCAGTGCCAGACGCCAGTTTTCTATCCTGTTGTCTGCCGAACTTTGTATCCTCAGCCTTTGCGGTATCCTGTTTGCCAGAATCTTTGCTGGTAGCTGAAGCTGCCGTGGTCGTAGGCTCAGGTTTATTGGCACTAGTCGAAGCAGAATCCTTAACGGGTTCTTTTACCACTTCCTTGGCATCCAGATCGATCGTCGCAGGTTTACGCCTGCGAGTTGTGCGACTGGTAGTGTTTTTTGGCTTTGCCCTGGAAGCCATGGACAGATCCTTTTGTGTTCCAAGCGGAAATTCAATTCTATACGTAATTATATGCGTTTCCCACCATCATTTCGCAAGGTGAATAATGCCGCGTTTGGTGCAGTACCAGCGCTAAGCCGCAACCAGCAGTTCAATCATGGAAGATTCATCAGATGAGGATGCGATCAAAACCTTTTTCCAGGGTAAAGCTTTTGCAATGTCAGCGACTTGCCCGGATATTGCGATGCAGGTGATGTTTGACAGTTGCCGTTCCAGATTAGCTGTTTTTATCAGCCTGGAAAAATGGTCCCCGCTTCTGATTGAATATAGAAACGTTGCACCATTTGAGACCTTCGCAAGAGCTGCCGTGATTTCCTTATCAGGAGGGGTTAACGGACTGTATTTATAAATCTCGATTGCATCTATTTCGAGATTGAGTGACGACTTTACTTCAGAAAAATCAAACGACCTGTCGACTGTTGTTGGATAAAGAAGTTTTGACTCTGGCGCGAAGTCGAAATCCCGTATTGCCCTTACCAGAAATTGGGCATTTCCCTCACCAATTTTTATTTGCCCATATCCCAAACCTGATGCCGCTTGGGCAGTTTTCCTGCCAACGCAAAAAACAGGAATATCTGTGCTGGGCGGTATCCAATTGCGCCGTTGCAGGCCCTCGACTGCATTTTTGCTGGTTAGAATTATTCCATCATATTTCCGGTGTGGAATGTTTGCAGATGTGTCATGAATTTCAAATAATGAGCAAATAACAGGTTCGTGGCCGAGGTCATTTAAGAGATGCGCGGTTTTCTTGGCTGCAGCTTCTGCTCGGGTTAGTAGCACGGCGACCATATTACCAACTTTCAAAAAATCCTGGACCTGCCGCTTCGCGTACTTTCGCTGCTGCTTCTGCTCCAATCTTGGCGGGGTTTGTTATATTGCCTTCCACACGATGCTCGTGGGATTGACTGCCGTCGGGTGTCAATATCATTCCGTGAAACGAAAGCCTGTTGTTATAAAGTGTTGCCAGTGCAGCAATAGGTGTCCTGCAGGAACCATCAAGGCTGGCAAGAAAAGCGCGCTCGGCAGCGACAGTTATTTCAGTTGCCTCATGATTGAGCGGATGCAGAAGCTTACGAATGGCAGCGTTGTCTTTTCGCGTTTCAATACAAATTGCTCCCTGAGCAGGTGCAGGCAGGAATTGTTCAGGCGGCAGAATGCATGTGATCGCAGATTGCAAACCCATCCGGTTCAATCCTGCAACTGCAAGCAGGGTGGCGTCTACCTCGCCGGCCGCAATCTTTTTCAGTCTTGTATCGACATTCCCCCTAAACAAGACAATCTCGAGATCGGGACGAAGGCGTTTCAACAATGCCTGTCGTCGCAACGAGGCCGAACCGACGACCGCACCTTCAGGCAATTCCTCGATTGTATTGGCCTTGTTGGAAATAAATGCATCAGCCACATTTTCTCGCTCAGGAAAGCAAACGAGCTCCAGATCGTCTGGCAGTTTCGTTGCCATGTCCTTGGTGGAATGAACCGCCAAGTCTACTTCACCGGAACTCAGACGCTCTTCTATTTCCAGTGTAAAGAGACCTTTACCACCAACTTCTGACAATGGGCGGTTTTGAATTCGATCACCCGTCGTGGAAATTATTTCAATCTCAATTGTGAGGTCATTTTCGGGGTGTAATTCGATCAATCGTTGTTTGATGAAGTTCGCCTGTATGAGTGCAAGCTTTGAACCACGAGTTCCGATCCGGATTATTTGATCGTTCTTCACCATTTGCTTTTGCGCGTCCATCTGCTAGGCCGTTGGCAGATCGATACAGCCAATCACACTTCCGCACAATGCGAATTCTTGGAATTGAAACCAGTTGCGACGAAACGGCTGCTGCCGTTGTTTCCCGGACTCCTGATGGAGAACCGGTAATAGAGTCGAATATCATCTTTTCACAAGTGGAAGAGCACGCTGCATTTGGTGGAGTTGTGCCAGAAATTGCAGCAAGGGCTCATTTGTCAGTTCTGGACAAGGTCGTTCAAATGGCACTGGATGAGGCTGATTGTACACTTGATGAAATTGACGGCATAGCAGCAACCGCAGGACCCGGGTTGATAGGCGGTTTGATGGTTGGCCTGATGACCGCCAAGGCATTGTCGGCAGCAGGTGGAAAACCGTTCATTGGTATCAATCATCTGGAAGGACATGCGCTGACTGCTCGACTTACCGACGGACTTCAATTTCCATACCTGTTGTTGCTGGTATCGGGCGGTCATAGCCAAATCCTGTGTGTAAAGGGTCTTGGAGATTATGAACGCTGGTCAACTACCATTGATGACGCTGCGGGAGAGCTTTTCGACAAAACTGCCAAGCTTTTGGGATTACCGTTTCCTGGCGGACCGAATGTTGAAAGAGCAGCCAGGAATGGTGATCCGAAGCGGTTTCCGTTATCCCTGCCGTTGCGGGGTCAGGATACGCTCAATATGTCTTTTTCCGGCCTCAAGACCGCTGTTCGTCAAACAGCGGAAAGACTGGCTCCTTTGGAAAATCAGGATGTAAATGATATTTGCGCAGCACTTCAGGAGACTGTGGGCAGGATTTTTGAGGAGCGCTGTCGGCAGGCAATTGAGAAGTTTAACGATGTGAGCCAAGCGAAGGATGGTGGATCACTGGTGGTTGCAGGTGGTGTAGCTTCAAACTCCCATATTCGACAGGTGCTGGCGGATTTGTGTGAGGATGCTGGATGGCAACTTGTGGCACCTCCAGCGATACTGTGTACTGACAACGCGGCAATGATCGCCTGGGCTGCACTGGAACGATTAGAACGTGGTGAGTCATCACCGCTTGATCTGGCCCCAAGGTCCCGCTGGCCACTGGATGAAGAATCAGCGACAGTGATAGGCGCAGGACGCAGAGGCGCGAAAGTGTAGAGCCGGAATGGAGAAAAAATTCAGGGTAGTGGTGTTGGGGGGCGGGGCTTTTGGCTCTGCCTTGGCTTGTGTTGCTGCACGCGCTGGTCATGAGACGCGTCTTTGGGCACGATCGCAAAACACTGTTGACGAGATCAACCTCAACCGAACCAACAGTGCTTATCTTGGACCTGTAGACCTTGCGGAGGGAATAACTGCTGGATCCGATCTTTCCAGTGTAATGGAAGGTGCGAAATTGGTTTTGATCGCAGTTCCGGCACAGCAGGTTGGTAGTCTTGTCAATGACATTTCATCTTCACAATTGGGCCAAGCGGTATTGGTAACCTGCGCCAAGGGAATTGATCGTAATACTGGTTTGCTTCCATCGCAACTATTACATGATGCTTATCCAGATTTGCCAATCGGTGTGTTGTCCGGTCCAAGCTTTGCGATTGACATGATACGAAGCATGCCTACCGCTGTCACGGTTGCCGCCAACGACATCAGTTTGGCCGAGCAATTGTCGCAGTCGCTCTCAGAAGGAAAATTCCGCTGTTACGCGAGTGATGATCCGCTGGGTGTCGAACTTGGTGGTGCCTTGAAAAATGTATTGGCACTTGCAGTTGGTGCTGCGCGGGGCATGGGATTGGGAGCAAGTGCGGAGGCAGCATTGATCGCTCGCGGCTTTGCTGAAATTCGCAGGCTATCTGTAAAACTTGGCGCTAAACGTGAAACCCTTGTGGGGTTATCCGGGCTTGGTGACCTTGTACTGACGTGCTCAAGCACCCAGTCGCGAAATTTTACTTATGGTATGGCGTTGGGGCGGAATGACCCCCGAGATCATTTGCCCTTGGCGGAGGGCGCTTACACCGCATCGATTGCGCAGCAAATTGCTGCACGCGAAAGCGTCGATGCGCCGTTGATTGATGCAGTGGTGGCTGTACTTGAGGGAAATATCACCGCAAGTGAGGCAGTCACGCAATTGTTGATGAGGCCCTTGAAGCGCGAAGAACAACAGAATTAATAACCTGGAGAGACTGAATGAAATACTGGTTGTTTAAGTCCGAACCGTTCAAATGGTCCTGGGAACAACAAAAGGCGAAAGGGGATGTGGGTGAGGAATGGGACGGTATTCGAAACTATCAGGCACGCAACAATATGCGCGCGATGAAGATTGGAGACCGCGGTTTTTTCTATCACTCCAACGAGGGGTTGGATGTTGTCGGCGTGATAGAAATCTGCGCCGAAAGTGCGCCTGATTCAACAACCGATGACGATCGCTGGGATTGCGTTCATGTGCGGGCGCTCTGTGATATACCAAATCCAGTGACATTGAAGGAAGTGAAAGCAAACCCAAAGCTTGCGGATATGGCGTTGGTGACGTCCATGCGGTTGTCAGTTCAGCCGGTTACCAAAGACGAATGGATTGAGGTTTGTCGAATGGGTGGGCTTAATGGCAAAACACTGGAACCCCTTTAAAGCCTGATCAGGGATAAATTGACTATTGGCAGCAGATGTCACTTGATCCTCCTGACGAGATTTATCAGTCTGTATCGATGGAATTGATTCTCGACAATCAGACAGCGCGTCATCTTATCTTGCATCTTCAGGGATTGACGCGTCCACCGCATGTGAAACATTCACCCGGTGGACTCTACCAGTTGATCGAGGAATTGGGTTTTGTCCAAATGGATTCAATTCGCTGGATGGAACGGGCTCATCACATGATCCTGTTTGCCCGCAACCAGACTTATCGACCCAAGCATCTTGCACAATTGCATGAGAAGGAAGCGCTTCTTTTTGAGAACTGGACCCATGATGCTTCGCTCATTCCTTCCAGCTTCTATAAATACTGGAAGCACAAGTTTCGACGACATGAAGAGCGGTTGCAAAAGAAGTTCACCAACTGGCAAGGTGAGGGATTTGTCAAACACATGCCGGAATTGCTGGACCGAATTTCTGCTGATGGTCGCATCATGGCACGCGATCTTGAAAAGCCGGAGCGGGACAGCCCGCAGGAAATGTGGCAATGGCATGATGGCAAGGCAGCACTTGAGTATCTGTGGCGGACCGGAAAGCTTGCTGTGCCCGCACGGAAGGGTTTTCAAAAGTGCTACGACCTGACAGAGCGGGTGATACCGGCGGATTGTCATGAGTGCGAATGCGATGAAGCAGTTTTCATAGACTGGGCCTGCCGGTCAGCATTGGAACGGCTTGGATTTGGTTCTGCCAGTGACATAGCGAGATTTTGGGATCTGGTGTCCATAAAGGAAGTGCAGAACTGGCTGGAAAAGCAGGGAGTAGATACCGTTTCGAGGATCAGTGTTCAACTGGTTGATAAATCTGCACCGAAAGGATTTTTTGCACGGCCGGATATCGCTGAAGTTGTTGATCGTCTACCAAAACTGCCGAAACGCATGCGCGCCTTGTCTCCATTCGACCCGGTGATCCGGGATCGCAAGCGCCTCAACTGGTTGTTTGGATTTGACTATACAATTGAAATCTATGTGCCTCCGGAGAAACGCCAGTATGGCTATTATGTTTTCCCGCTCCTGGAGCGCGATCGGCTGATTGGGCGTGTGGATATGCAGGCCAGGCGAGCGGACAATTCCTTGATTGTGAACAAGGTATGGCTTGAACCAAAAGTACGTTGGTCACAGGCACGCGAAGACCGGTTTGTCGGGGAACTTGCCCGACAAACGCGGCTGTGTGGTGTTTCAAATATTGACTGGTCGCGCGAGCGGATTGCCTAAAAGATTGCATCGGGTTAGATTCCTTAGGGGTGCTAAAGAGGAGTGGATCAATGGAATTTGCCGGAATGAATTATCTTGCCATCCTGCTTGCTGCCATTGCAGCAATGCCGGTAGGCGCGATCTGGTACGGAACGTTAGCGAAACCGTGGATGGCAGCGGCCGGTCTCACAGAAGAAGATGCTAAAAAGCTAAATCCGGTTGTTTATCTGGTCGCTGCGATTTGTCATCTGATCATCGCGTTTTTCCTGGCCGGAGTTATTGGCCATCTTGGAACCACTTCCTTGTGGGGTGGGGTAGTAACCGCATTTTTCTGCTGGCTCGGATTTGTTGTTCCAACCATGTGCGTCAATCACCGTTTTCAGTTTAGCGGCTGGAACCTGACTGCAATTGATGGTGGGCATTGGTTGGCGACATTTGCGTTGCAAGGTGCGATTATTGGCTGGTTCGGGATTTGAGATAGACTTGTCTTATTAGTTGGCTGACACATTCGTAAATTACCGATCAACTCAACTCAACGAGTTGTGAAGTCCATTGAGCGTGCGGCTCTTGCTTTTAACCTCTCATCTGCAATGCTCCTCGTTAATCAAACTATCGACTGACTTGGAAGGGCAAGCATGAAACCACATCGAAAATTTGCAATTGCGATGTTCTTGGCTGCACCATCGTTTGGGCCTGGAACAGTCGCTGCTGCCCCAACTGCCGAAACTATCGAAATCGAGGGTGAAGTCATAGACACCTGGTGCTACTTGTCCGGTGTCATGGGTGGCCCGGAATCAGTCACTGGAACTGCCCATCACACCTGTGCGCTTTGGTGCGCGGCGGGAGGAATTCCTGTTGGAGTGCTGGCGGAGGATGGCACCATCTACATGGTACTCAAACTGGCCGGTGAAGATCCGCTTGCGCAGACTGACACGATCATGGAAATCCAGAGTGACCAGATTACCGCCAAGGGTATGCATTATGTCCGGGATGGTGTGAACTATTTGGTGGTTGAACAAGTCGTAGCCAATGACGGCATTACCAACCGCAATCACAATGATTTTGGCGTAGTTCCTGACTTTGCCATTCCCAAGAAGAAAAACTGAGGAGGGCAAGATGAAATCATCTTTGAAAACCCTCATTATCGCCGGAATAGTTTCCAGTTTCTTCTCGCCCTTTGCAAATGCAACCGATTTTTCCGAGGGCAGCAAGGCCAAAAAGTGGGGCCTCACGGCGGAAGAAAAAGCATTGTTCTCCGGGAAGGTTGTCGATGTTCTTTGTGAATTGAGCGGCGACTGTCCAGATAATTGCGGCGATGGCCTCAGGCATTTGGGTATCGTTCGCGATGCCGATGGCAAATTGATATCCGTACTCAAAAACAGTCAGGCGGCGTTCAATGGAGTAACGGATGACCTTCTTCCCTACTGCAACAAGCAGGTTGACGTAGACGGGGTTTTGATTGGTAACGAGGAAGAGCTCAATGCCAAGTTCTTTATGGTTCAGCGCATCCGCCAGGATGGTCGCCCAAAATGGAACAAAACCAGGGAATGGACCAAGGCCTGGAAGAAGCGTAATCCGGATTCAGTCGGCAAGGGGCCTTGGTTTCGCCGTGACAAACGGATTGCCAAACAGATAGAGCTGGAGGGGTATCTGGGTCTTGGCAAGGTTGAAGACGAAAAGTATATCGCGGAAAACCAGTAATGGTCTTTTCCCTGTGCCGCAACCCCATCGCGCTATCTGCATGTGTTGCCCTGCTGTTTACCAGCTTGCCTGGGTATTGTCATGATGGGGTGATGCACAAGACACTGGAAGACGCAGATGCGCATGTTGCCACCACAGTCAATACGGTTGGATTTCCTGATATCAAGGGCGATGATTTCAACCTGATTGACCAGAATGGCTCTGAAAGAACCTCGCGTGATCCAGGCGGTAATTACCAATTAGTTTTTTTCGGGTATGCAAGTTGCAAGGCAATTTGCGATGTAGCGCTTCCACGAATGGCAGAAGCGGTGAATTTGCTTGAAGTTAAAAATGTAATGGTAACGCCAGTGTTGATTACCGTCGATCCGGAACGCGATACGATTGAAACCTTGCGAGATCGGGCGGCTGAAATTCATCCCCGACTGATTGGGTTGACCGGGAGCAATTCTGCACTTCAACAAGCATACAAGGCTTTTCAGATCGAAAAATCGCTGGTTTACGAAAACCCCGATGAAGGGCCAATCTATGCGCATGGTTCTTTCATTTATCTGCTTGATCCCGAGGGCAAGTTCAAGACCTTGTTTCCACCAATCTTGGGTTCAGAGCGGATAGCGGAAGTTACAACTGATTATGTGGAAGCGAAGAAGTAGGTAGCGAGTTTGCATGCCAGAATGCAACTCGAATCAGACCGGGATACTGTAGAACACAAAATTCGTTTTAGGCTCGTAGGTATCGTACAATTGGCGACCTGCATAATTGAAATCCTGGGTTAGCCAGTCGACGGATTGCAAGTCATTGTCTTTTGCAAAAGAGCGGACATGGTCGATTAATTTCCGACCAACGCCTTTTCCCCGAACCGATGGATCCACGTATAGATCCGCCATATAGCAGCTTTTTCCTGCACACATTGAATTGTACCACATCTGATAATGGACGAAGCCAACAATTTGCGTATCACCATCAATAGCCACTTCGCACCAAAACTCCTGCACCGGATCAAATACCCAATCCCAGACGGATTGAAAGCCATCTTTGGGTGATTGGATCTCATAGAAATCAAAATACTTCTGGAAAAGGTCCTGCCAGCGTCCGTAATCTGCGTTATCGAGTTTTCTCGTTGTAATAGTCAAAGGATCCCCCCTGTTTTTGCAGTCTTAGAATTTTTACCAGATTACGGTGCGATTGCACCCGCGACAGTTAATATCGTACCTGACACGAATCCGGCCTTCTCAGATGCTAACCAAACTGCTGCCTCAGCAATGTCGGATGGCACAGCAATCCGCCCCAGTGGAGTTGCGGAGGCAACCATTGCTGGGCGATCCGGATTGCCTTCACGGGAATGCATTTCGGTTGCGGTGGTTCCAACCCGAATTCCACAGACGCGAATTCCGAATTTTCCGAGTTCCTTGCCGGCGCCAATTGTCAGGGTTTCAACTGCTCCCTTACTGGCTGCATAATGAACATACTCACCTGGTGATCCCAGTGAAGCAGCTACCGATGACATGTTCACGATCACTCCGCCTGGCCCACCGCTTTGCGTGGACATGCGGGGAATTGCCTCCTGAATGCAATAGATGGCGCCGAACAGATTGGTGGCAAACACAGATTGCAGTGCTTCTTCTGTCACACAGGACAATGTTGCAGTGCCGCCAATAATTCCGGCGTTGTTTACAAGGCAGGACAATCGCCCCAACTCCCTGTCACATGTAGTGAACAATCGGCGTGTGGATTCCCGGTTGGATATATCTGCCTGCACCGCGACGGCTTTTGCGCCAATTGCAATACAGACAGCTACAGTTTCCTCAGCACCAGTTTTATCCTTATTGTAATTGACGCAGATATTGTAGCCTGATTGCGCAAACTGCTGCGCAACTTCGCGTCCTATTCCCTTGCTGGCACCGGTTACTAGTACAATTGGGCAGCTGTGCATGTCTGGTTCATTCCCAATGTTTTAGGGTTCCAATCCGGTTCAACACCTTATCGTAATCGTTAAAAGCTCGCAATTTTCTCACTTTTTTGCAGCGTGTGCCGGATTGCACAGCGATACTTGTACGGTACGGGTAGGTTGGAAACATGGAAAGGGCGAGACACCCTTCAAACCCCGGAAGGAACAGACAAATGACCACATCTACTTTCAAGAATAACGCAATCGCAACCGTCGCTGCTTTTTCATTGGCAGGATTTGTGGCAGCCGCGTCTGCAACTCCCGCAGAGGCTGGCAACAAAGGTTGGAAAATCTTGGGTGGCGCGATTGTTGCGGGTGTCGTACTGCATCACCTTGCCAATAATCACAAGAACAATCACAATTCAGGCTATTCTCAGTGGGATGCTCATGTGGACTGGTGCTACGATAATCGCCCTCGCTATCGTGAATCTGACAATACATTCCGTTATACCGGCCAAGTCCGCCATGAATGTTTTTCACCTTACTCTGGTTGATACTGAAAAATAGTGGCTTAAGACCCCCACCTTGAGTGGGGGTTTTGCGTTATGTGCCTAAACCAGATCATTCTTCCCACGCGTCAGAAATCCGTCTTTGCAGTTCGCCAACGTTTACTATCACTAGTGCGCCCCTGGTCTTTTCAAATATTCCCTCCTTTGACAGGGAATTGAGTTCGCGGGAAACAACCTCGCGTCGGGTGCCAATACGCTCCGCCAGTTCTTTCTGGGTCGGCGGTGGGCTAATACTGCGTTGCGAAGGATTCCCCGGACGGGGTTTGGATAATCTGAGCAATTCAGTATAGAGGCGATGTTTTGCCTGTAAAAATGATTGCTCGGCGAGGCGCTGGTTGAGGGTGCGAATTCGGCCGCTTAAAAGCCGCATGACCTTCATGTTTACCTCGTTTGAAGTTCGCAATATGTCGAGGAAAATCTTCTGAGGAACAATACAAATTCGCGTCTTTGTCAGTGTTGTGACGTTGGCACTTCTCATTTCGTCATCAATTGCCGCCAACTCACCAAAATAGTCACCTGGTTCCATTTCGCAAAGGATGACTTCTTTCCCCACCGCAAACCGGTTGATTATGCGAACAATGCCGGAAACCACAAAACGGACTTCGGTTGTCTCTTCATCAATGTCGATTACGAGCTCATGCGCTTCATAATCTTTCCAAAGACAACTTCGACCGTAGCGCAATCCGTCTTCATTACTCAACGACGAGAATAGGGGTATTGTGTTCAAATTTTCCATTTGGGAGCCCACTTCATGATCAAAACATCCTTTCCCGTTAAAACATTTTTCATGTTCCTGCGGACCAGGATAATTTAATGATTGCCCAATTATCCATCGAACTCAAGCGAGCAGACATATATATATATGGGATTTTGCTGTGCCGAGTATGATCAACGGTCAATTATCCCAAAAAGACTAGTGTTTCACTGGTGAATTGTTGTCTTTTTGTCCCGTAGTCAGCCGTAGTGATGTTAATCCAGCTTAGGCCCAACCAAGCAAAGCTCTCCTGTAGATCAGGGTAAAAACGGTAAAGAGGTTGAAAAATAGACATTTTTATGTTATCTACTTACGTAGATCGGGCGGATTGCGTCCGGCGTTAAATTCGCAACTCGAACAAGAGCTCTCCAACGTTTTGATTTTATAATTGCAAGTCTGGAAAATTTTGTAAGATTTCGGGCTGTTGTGCAAGTTTTTGTGGCACGAAGTGTTTAAAACGTTTGAAAACTTTGTAGAAAATCCGCGTGTTATGGAAGTAATACCGGGTGAGTTTGGACTTGCGGGAAAATCCGGGTTTTCCGGGGAACAGGCATCAGGGAGTACCAAAGCACCATGGCAGCCAGTAAAAAAACAGTTCAGCGGCAAGGCTTCAAAACCAATGAATTCATCGTATATCCAGCACATGGTGTTGGGCAAATCGTTTCCATAGAAGAGCAGGAAGTTGCAGGCCACAAGCTTGAATTGTTTGTCATCAATTTTGCCCAGGACAAGTTGACCCTTCGCGTACCAGTTGCAAAAATTGAATCAGCCGGAATGCGTAAGTTGGCAACCGATCAACGTATTGAAAAATCACTGAGGACTGTTCAGGGACGGGCACGTATCAAACGGACAATGTGGAGCAGGCGTGCTCAGGAATACGAAGCAAAAATCAATTCAGGTGATTTGGTATCAATCGCAGAAGTAGTCCGTGATTTATATCGTTCTGATCAACAGCCAGAGCAATCCTACTCCGAGCGGCAACTCTATGAAGCTGCCCTGGATCGCATGGCTCGCGAAATTTCTTCTGTAAACAAGATTTCCACTACGGAGGCAGTGGTATTAATTGAAAAAAACTTGGCTAAGGGTCCACGTCGTGGTGTCAAGCCAGAAGATGCGGAACAAGAAGAAGCTGCCTGATTTCAGTAGTTAAGCGTATTTGAGTTTGATCCCGGGCCCTTGCGCCCGGGTTTTTGTTGCTTGATCAAGCGGCATTTTTTCAAAATCACGCGGCGATCACCGATCTGTTTGAGGCATTTTATCGTAATAATCTTTAGTATGGTTATTGGGTTGGCTAGCTGAAAGGTGAAACAGATGACCGCTTCTAGTGACAGAGACAGTTCTAGTGCCTTGGTAAGCGCTGCCCGCAAGGCACCTTATCTTGAGCGGGAGGAAGAACGGGTTTTAGCGATTAAGTGGCATACTGAGCAGGATCAGAATGCCCTCCACAGGCTAACCAGCTCCCATTTGCGACTCGTTATTGCAATTGCATCACGGTTTCGAAACTACGGATTACCGCTCGCAGATCTGATCCAAGAGGGGAATGTGGGCCTTCTTGAGGCCTCGGCCAGGTTTGATCCGTTTCGCGATATCAGATTTTCCACCTATGCGACTTGGTGGATCAGGGCATCCATACAGGACTATGTGCTGCGAAACTGGTCCATTGTTCGTGGTGGAACGAGTTCGGGGCAAAAATCCCTGTTCTTCAATCTGCGAAGGCTACGTGCAAAGATTTCTCGCCAACAGGACCCGAGATCCGGACAAGAACTATACATAGAGCTTGCTCAGGCAATTGGCGTATCGGTCAAGGATGTGGCGGTCATGGATGCCCGATTGGGCGGCCCGGATGTATCGCTCAATGAACCCATTAGTCACGACGGGGAAGCGGTTTCCCAACGCCAGGATTTTCTGAAATGTGACGCACCGCTGCCGGACGCGGCTGTTGCGGCAATTATCGATACCGAGCGCCGTGATCAATGGATCGACACTGCACTCAATGCGCTTGATGATCGTGAGTTGAAGATTGTTAAACGTCGGCGTTTGAGTGATGACGGAGCGACCCTTGAAGAGTTGGGCTCCGAGATGGGCGTATCAAAGGAGCGAATTCGCCAACTTGAAAGCAGAGCCCTTGAAAAACTAAAGTGTGAACTGTTGGAGCTGGCCCCGGAAATTCATGGAAACTAGGGTCAGGACTCATTAATTAACGCGATATGGCGCACGATACGACAAGAAAACCAAGGAAAAACTTGAAGAGCGGGGTTCATCCCCCGGTCAAAAGTTATGACGATGGTATTCGCGGTCATAGCGTTGCGTCTTTCAGATTGGCCAAATTTGCACGGGTTACAGCGTTGCAAGAACTTGAAAACCACGCGGTTTTCTGCTTTCTTGCGCCTTGTATCCGCACAAATTTTCTCCAACCATTTCGTGTCAATTAATGGGTTCTGACCCTGGAACAGGAACCGTATTTCGGGTTATTGCTTCACTACCAATCCATCGATTGCTAATCAGAAATTAGCTTTACCTGATCGCCTGGCTTGATTGCGGCATCTTTTGGCAGGCTGTTAATGATTTCCAGCAAGTCCGCTTTGCCATCAACACCTCGCATTCTGGAAGCCAGATATTTGCGGCCTTGACCAGGAAGTGCCTTCACGACCTTCACTTGAAGTGGCTTCAGAGAAGCAATTTCGAGTGCCCCCAATTTTCGGAAACTGCTGGTAATGTTGCTGGATACCAGATCAATTTGAGTATTGGTTTGTGGCGCAGCGGTTACAAAGCGATATAATTGGTTGCCGTCACGAATAACGCGAATCCGAAAACGCCATCCTTCACCGTGAGCAACACCCGTAGCTGAGGGAAGGCCGTTCAATTTTTCCTCACGCACACTATTGTTGTCCAAACCCGTAATCCAACCGCTTTTCAAGTACGCAGAAAGGCTTTTACCACTTGGAAGTACAGATGCATCAAAACGAGTTGCCACGTCAGCCGGACCAGTTATCATCACAGCCTTCGGCTGGTTGTCGATACGAAATCCCTTGGGTGCAGAAAACGAAACTCCGAGACTCGCGTGTGAAAAAGTTTGACCGCGAACAAAACCTTCATCCGCAGTGTCGCCATACAAAATTCCGTCGATGCCCTCAAGATATCTTTCCCGCTCCGTTTCGCCCACGCCAGGAGCGCCAAAGAAGCGGGCATGGCGCTTGGCCAATTCAATACGGGTCGGAGTAGCAGGGTGGCTTGAAAGAAAGCTTTCGGAATCCTCTTCCGCTTGATCGCCAGCCAGCCAGGCACGGTAGGCATTCATGGTTTCGAGAAATCTGGCTGCTGCGAACGGATCAAATCCGGCCCGGCCTATCATTCGAATGCCGACTGCATCCGCCTGCAGTTCCTGATCCTTGGAAAATTTCGATATCCGGATCTGGTTTGCTGCAATGGCAACCTGGCCAGCCGCGCTTCCACCCAAAACTTCTGTAGCCACTTGTTCGCCAAGTGCTGCGGAAGACAATTTTTCCCGACGCAGAATTGCATGATTTGATGACACATGGGCCATCTCATGGGCGATTACTGCTGCAAGCTCGGATGAGTCATTCGCCAAAGCCAAAAGGCCGCGAGTGACATAGAGATAACCACCCGGTAGCGCAAAGGCATTAACCTTTGGAGAGTTCAGTATGCTGATCTTGTATACGCGTGACGGGTCATCGGAAACTGCAACGAGCTTGCTAACGACCACGGCAATTATTTTTTCTGCTTCAGTATTGGAGTACTCACCACCATACTTGACAAGGACCAGTGGATGCTCTTTTGCACCTATATCCTCCTGTGGATCTTCAGGTCTGACCCAGCTTGAGGTTAGTGAGGGTGAGTTGTCGGAAGCGTCAGGAATGATGCAACCTGAAAGCAGTACAGCAAGCCCGGCAATAGCTAAAAATTTGAATGACCGAAGATGTCCGCCAGAACAATCGTTAATTCTTGCGGAAAGACAATTGCTGAACTTTGCTATCTGCTTGCGGATGAGCCCAGAATTCCTGTTTGATCGAGCCAATTCCTTATAACCGGAAATGACCTGTTTCCCTTGTAGCAAAAATGCATCAACTCTGTGATCAAATTAAGGTACAAAGTTTTTCAGGAAGTTAACTTTGCACAGGCTTTACTCAACCACTTACCGGCCTTCCAATGGAATGGTAGTCAAGCTCAGTTACCTCTTCCAATGGGTAAATGTTGCGTAGGTCAACGAGAATAGGCTCTGACAGAGTATTTTTGACCCGTTCCAGGTCAAGCGCCCGGAATTCATCCCATTCGGTGACGATTACTGCTGCGTTTGATCCTTCCATGGCATCATAGGCGCCACTACAGAATTTAACATTTTCAAGCATGTGAGAAGCTTCTTTCATTCCCTCAGGATCATAAGCCCGAATTCTGGCTCCAGCTTTTTGCAATCCATCAATAATCACAAGGCTAGGAGAATCCCGCATGTCATCGGTGTTTGGTTTAAAGGTTAGGCCAAGAATTGCGATAGTTTTTCCAGTAACTGAACCACCGCATGCATCTGTGATCCGGGTAACCATGGATTCCTTGCGCTTGCGATTGACTTCAATCACTGTGTCGACAATTGTCATGGGTCTCTTGTAATCCTGTGCCGTTTTCGATAACGCCAGCGTATCTTTTGGAAAACAGGAACCTCCATACCCGGGTCCGGCATGCAGAAATTTTGACCCAATGCGGTTATCCAGGCCTATGCCCTTTGCTACCTGCTGAACGTTGGCACCAACTGCATCGCACAAGTCAGAAATTTCGTTGATGAAACTGATTTTCACCGCAAGGAATGCGTTTCCAGCATACTTGATAAGTTCTGCTGTACGACGTTCGGCTTTCACAAGCGGAGTTTCATTGAGAAAAAGCGGTCGGTAAAGCTCATGCATTGCAGCAAAGGCGCGTTCGCTGTGAGCTCCTACTACTATTCGGTCTGGTCGTTTGAAATCGTTTATTGCTGCTCCTTCCCGGAGAAACTCAGGATTGGAAGCTACATCAAAATCAGCATCCGGATTGGTTTTCCTGATAATTGCCTCAACTTCATCTCCAGTTCCTACCGGCACGGTCGATTTGGTAACGACGACGGTATAGTCTTTCAGGTGCCCGGCAATTTCTTCAGAAGCAGCGTAAACGTATGACAAATCAGCGTGACCATCACCACGGCGGGCAGGAGTACCAACTGCAATGAAAACCACTTCAGCTTCACTGATTGCATTTGCCGGGTCAGTGGTAAAGGTGAGGCGACCAGCCTTGACGTTGTTCTCGACAAGCGTATCAAGACCTGGTTCAAATATCGGCATGATGTTCTCGTTTAGAGCATCAATCTTGGACTGATCCTTGTCTATGCAGGTTACCTGGTGGCCAAAGTCGGCAAAACAGGTACCTGAAACCAGCCCGACATAACCCGTGCCAATCATTACCACGCGCATTGTTGATCTCCCCGATCATTCCGCATTTCAAAACCTGCCTTCCACCTAGTAAATCAATGGCAATGGTGCAACGAAAACATCTATTGGCAGGGTTAATTTTGGTGAATTTTACCAAACAGCGTTAACTCACCCGGCTGTCCAATTTCTCCATTGCTACGGGTGATTAATACGTTGAATACTTAATAGTTTGAGGCAAAACCTCTGAAAATCAGTCAATTTAACGGAAGTTACAATGTCTGAACAGAAGCAGGCGTCATTTCAGTTTGGCTCTTGTTTGTTGTTTTGAAGTTTTTCCGATTCCCGGATTAAATGAATTGGTTGGATCGAGTTTTTTATAGAATTTGGCCAATTCCGGTTTTGCTACGTACAAATGTCCGACATTATGCTCGGCAGGATATTCAGCACCGCGCTGGTCAAAGATATGCAACATCTTCTCTTTTACAAGGTCCGCGTCAACACCCTTGCGGACAATATAATCCTGATGAAAAACGTGACAGAAAAAATGTCCGTAATACAGTTTTGCCATCAGTTTTTCTTCAAGTTCCGCAGGCAGGACCTCGAGCCAATCGTCATCATTGCGGCGTAATGCAACGTCGAGCGCGATGATATCCTGAACATCTTGTTCGTGAACTGCCTGATAACGTACTGCCGCTCCCGCCACTGCGAACCGGTGCAGCATGGCTTTTTTTGTTTCGTTCTCATCGCATACGAACCATTGGCTATCATCCAGGATGTCGGCCAAAAGAGCTTCAGTTTCCTTTGAAACATTTGAACCCATTTTTAGTATCAAATGATGTTCAAACTTGTCTCGAAACTTCAGCATTCTCTTTGGCAGTGCCTCAGGCACCAATCGACTGAAAAACTGCATTGTTCGGTCAACCAAATTTTTGGGAAGGAATGCGATCTTGTTCAAGCGGGCATCCAGTCGTCCCTTGAGGGAAAAGAAGAGTGGCAAATAGTCGGTCCCAAGCCAATGAATCATCAAAAGCGTGTCCTTGCCGTAAACTCGCGCGATATCAAAGCTCTCCCGGTGCAAATACTCGCCGCTTACGGGGAGTTCCGGCAATGCGGTCAGTGCTTTTCGGCGAAGTTTTGTCAACTGTGAAGTATCATTGGTGCCTATATAATAGACCCGGTCTTTGGTCGCCGAAGGAAACATGTCGAGCCGAACCGCAAATACCGCCAATTTTCCGGCACACCCGGAGGCTTCGTGCAAGCAAGTCGGATCTGCATTAAATCGCGCCGGACTGCCCGCATCGACTTCCCGAACACGTTTGGCGTATTTGTCATCCGAAGCACGGCCTGTTTTGTGGCTGATATCCGCGGCGGCAAAATCCCCTTTTTCCAATCGCGCCAGAATTTCTTCCGGGTTATCGCCCAGGTTAATTCCAAGATGGTTTACCAGTTTCAGTGTGCCGTCGGCATGCAGTTGTGCGTATAGAGACAGTTCCGTAAATACGGGCCCGCGCTGGACCAACGAGCCGCCGGAATTATTACATACGCCGCCAATGATTGAAGCTCCGATACAGGAGGAACCAATAACGGAGTGAGGTTGAAAACCAAGAGGTTTCAGCAGTCTTTCAAGTTTATAGAGCGTGCCACCCGGGAGGCTGACAATCTGCTTGCCGCCTTCAAGAACATGAATTTTATCAAGTCGCAGCGTATTGATTACGACTACTGCACGGTCATAACTGCCATTTGGTGCCGAACCCTCAGTCAATCCGGTGTTGGCAGCTTGCATTATAACAATGCGATTGGCTGCAACACAGGATTCCAACACATGCCAAAGTTGCAGCAAAGTCCCGGGAAGCACTACTGCTTCTGCGTCTCCTTCACCAGATCGAAATCCTTTGCAAAATCGCTCCATCCGCTGGCGCTTTGTATGGATGTGTCGGGAACCGACAATGGCACTAAGCTCATTTATGAATTGACTGTCTTTCATTAACCATCACCTCAAGCCACCAAGATGCCTTTATGACGATGTTTTTCCAATCAATACATATGCTGTCCGCCGTTTATCGAAATCGTCGAACCGGTGATGAATTTTGAATCTTCCCTTGCAAGGAACCAAACAGCTCGCGCAATTTCCAGCGGATCGCCCAATCTTCCAACTGGAATTGTACTGATAATTTTTTCCAGCACATTTTCCGGGACTGCAGCTACCATGTCAGTCGCCACGTAACCTGGTGCCACGGCATTGACGGTGATGCCATTGCGGGCGCCTTCTTGGGCCATGGCTTTCGTCATGCCAATCGCGCCTGCTTTGGCGGCGCAATAGTTAACCTGTCCATACTGGCCTGCCTGTCCATTGATAGAAGATATGTTTACAATTCGCCCAAACTTTTCCTCAATCATGCCCTCCCAGCAAGCCTTGGACATGTTAAAGATCGAACTCAAATTGGTCTGGATTACATCCATCCAGTTTTCATAACTCATCTTGCGAAGAGTTCCGTCGCGAGTAATCCCAGCATTGTTTACGAGGACAGTGACCGGGCCATGCTGTTTTGCAATTTCTGCCATGATCGATTGGCATGCTTCATAATCGGAAACATCCCATCGATAGGCCTGAATACCGGTTTCGGTCGTAAATTGTTCGGCTTTTTCCACATTACCAGCGTAACCGGCAACAACATGGTAGCCGCGTTCTTTCAGCAATTCGCAAATGCCGCGCCCGATGCCTCTGGTGCCTCCGGTGACAAGCGCTGTTCGGGCAGTATTTTCAACTTCATCTTTCATGTCATTATCCTGTAATTATTGGTTTTGACTGGATCAGCCCGGGATGGCCAAGTTAATCATCTCATACTAAGAGCGGATAGAATAAAAGACAAACGAACAGTAATTAGGCGTCATGATGTTTAAAGGAAAATCTGCAATTGTTACCGGCTCTACCAGCGGAATAGGGCGTACCATTGCCCTGATGCTTGCTGCGCGAAACGCAAATGTCATGTTTAACGGCTTCGGTGATGAAGATGATATTTCGGCCCTGGTCAAGGAGGCATCGCAAGCCGGTACCGGAGATATCATGTACTCCAGTGCTGATATGACGAAACCGGATGAAATTGCTGATATGTCGGAGGCTGCCAGGTCAGCCTTTGGAAATGTTGATATCCTGGTAAACAATGCAGGTATCCAGTTTGTGTCGCCTATCGAGGATTTTCCGGATGATAAGCTGCAGGCGATTATTGCCATCAATCTGGTATCAAATTTCCATACCATCAAACACGTGATCCGCGGCATGAAAAAAAATGGCTGGGGGCGGATTATCAATATTGCTTCAGCGCATTCACTTGTAGCTTCCCCTTTCAAATCCGCTTACGTGGCAGCAAAGCATGGTGTGGCAGGCCTAACCAAAACGATTGCACTTGAAGCGGCAGAATTTGGCATCACTGTAAATGCAATATCTCCTGGATACGTTTTGACCGAGCTGGTGGAAAAGCAAATTCCTGATACGGCCAGAGCTCGTGGCATTACCGAAGAAGAGGTGGTTCAGGATATCTTGTTGGCTGCCATGCCGACGAAAAAATTTGTCGGCGCTGATCAAATTGCTGAAACGGTGGCATTTCTGATTTCTGATGCAGCTGCATCAATTAACGGCGCTAACCTGTCAATTGATGGCGGATGGACCGCGCATTAGAATGATGGTTGAACTTGGCTTATTTGGAATGCGTGTCGATGAACTCCAACACCACTGGTCGGATATCATTGCGCCATGCCTTGCCGCTGAAGATTCCATAGTGTCCAGCGATCGGATCAATATAGTGCGCCTTTTGGGACGGCTTCAGACCCGTTAACAGATCAAGCGCAGCGATACACTGACCAGGAGCGGTAATGTCGTCCCTACCGCCCTCCACGGTTTTGACGGCTGTTTTCTTGATCTTGCCCAGATCAACCTTGTGGCCGTTTATTGAGAACTGGTTTTGGGCAATTTCGCGATCTTTGTATATCCGCTTTACGGTTGAAAGATAAAATTCCGCAGTCATGTCCATTACGGCAAGATACTCATCATAAAACTGATTGTGACGATCATGCTCAGCATCTGATTGATTGGCCACCGAGAATATCTGGTTGGTGTAGGCTTGTGTGTGACTGCTCCAGTTCATCGCCATGAAGGACGCCAGTTGAATGGCTCCCGGATAAACCTTGCGGCCAACGCCTGGATAACTCGCACCGACAGGGACAATAACCGAATTTTCCAGCTGCCCCATCGTGGCGCGACGCCCGAAGTCAGTGACCTCGGTGGCGTTTGCATCCGGATCGATAGGGCCGCCAATCAGTGTCAGGGTTTTGGGCTGGTGCCTGGGAGATTTTTCGGCCAGAAGTGCAGTAGCCGCAAGTGCCAGTGGAGCAGGCTGACAGATTGCAATGACGTGCAGATCTTCGCCCAAATACTTCATGAAATCAACAAGATACAGTGTGAAGTCCTCGATATCGAATTTCCCCATTGAAACGGGTACTTCACGGGCATTTTTCCATTCCGTTACATATACATCGCAGTTAGGCAGCAGTGATTTTACGGTCTTGCGTATCAGGGTCGAATAATGACCTGACATGGGTGCAATGAGCAGAACTCGCCGTTTTGCAGTTGGTTTGCGATCAACCTTGAACTGGATCAGATTGCAGAAAGGCTTGTCGACGAGTGTTTCTATGTTGACCAGATAATCACGACCGGCTGAAACAACTGAATCAATTCCCCAATCCGGCGTGGAACCAATACGGTTAAACGCATGCTCGGTCACTTCACCCCAAGCGGCAAGAGTAGGGGGCAACGAGTTTGGCGCCAATCCGAACCCGGGGTTTCCCCAAAATGCCTTTGCAGTCGCGCCCAGCCATTGATTAAACTGGCGCGTTCCCTCAAAAAAGTCATATACTACTGGTGAATGTTGCATGGGGTGATATCCAGCCGATTAAGATGTTCGCATTAATTCGTCTATATAGCGATTGTATCCGGAATAGCAAACATGGCCGAAAGTACTAAAGACAATACAGCTAATCTCGATGCGTTGAACGAGAACATCAAACGCGTCGACGAATTAACCCAGCGATTGGTTCTGGCCCTGGCAAACAGGAAATCCAGCCGTCAGGAATTGAATGCGCCCGACCACCAGCTATTTGTCAAAGCGGCATCCGCATATTTTTCTCAAATGATGTCTGATCCCTCAAGGGTCATTGAACAACAGGTAAAACATTTCAAGAAATCACTGGAATATTGGGCAGAGCACCGCGCCGCGCTGACGGGTGAGGAAAGCCCAGTCAAAAAAGACAAACCTAACCAGGATCGCAGATTCAAAAATGAATTGTGGGAAGAAAATCCATTCTTCAACATGGTCAAACAGCAATATCTGATGTCCTCTGAAGCCATTGAAGAATCGGTCGCCGGGCTTGAAAACATGGACGAAGCAGAAAAGAAGCAGGTAAGCTTCTTTGCCCAGCAAATGGTTGATATGTTTTCTCCCACGAACTTTCTCAGCACCAATCCCGATGCGCTGACCAAGGCGCTTGAGACAAATGGTGAATCATTGGTTGCTGGTCTCGAAAATCTGGTTCGAGATATTGAGGCCAATCAGGGTGAGACCGGTGTGACACTTTCAGACCCTGCTGCATTTGAAGTGGGCAACAACATTGCGTTCACACCGGGGGAAGTAGTTTTTCAAAACAGGATGTTTCAGTTAATTCAGTATGCACCGACAACTGAAGAGGTGCATGAGGTTCCTCTCCTTATCGTGCCACCCTGGATCAACAAGTTTTATATTCTCGATTTGAGCGACAAGAACAGTTTCATCAAGTTTGCGCTTGATGAGGGCTTCACCGTGTTTGTGGTGTCTTGGGTTAACCCCGATGCCAGTTACCGCGATGTCGGGTTTGATACTTACGTGCAGGAAGGGCTTCTGGAAGCTGTCAGTACAGTAAAGGAGATAACGGACGAGCCAAAAATCAATGTTATTGGATATTGTATTGGTGGGACCTTGCTCACGACCACATTGGCTTACATGGCCAAGAAAGATGACAAATCGATCAAGGTGGCAACATTTTTTACGACATTGACGGATTTTGAAGACGCGGGTGATTTGGCGGTTTACATTGACAACAGCTTCCTGGACGGCATTGAAAAAGAGGTTGATGAGGTAGGATATCTTGACAGTATGTATATGTCGCGGGCTTTCAGCTACTTGAGATCGAATGATCTGGTTTATGGTCCTGCGGTGAAATCTTATCTAATGGGCGAAGCGCCACCAGCGTTCGATCTGCTGTACTGGAATGGTGATTCAACCCATCTGCCCGCCCGTATGGCAAAAGAATATCTTCGTGAACTTTATCAGGAAAACCGATTGTCGAATGGAAAATTCAGGATACTTGATGAAGAACTGGAATTGCAGGATATCCAAACACCGATATATGTGGTTGCCGCAAAAACTGACCACATTGCGCCTTGGAAATCCTCGTTCAAAGGGCTGAATTTCACAAAAGGAGAAAAGACCTTCGTCCTGGCTGGCAGTGGGCATATTGCTGGAATCATAAACCCGGCAAACTCGGTAAAGTACGGTCACTGGATAAACGAGAAAGAACCCGAAGATCTTGATGTGTGGCTGGATGAGGCCATCTCACATGAAGGATCTTGGTGGGCAAACTGGTCAACTTGGTTGAGCTCACGATCGGGTAACAAGATTCAGGCAAGAAAATCGGGAAAAAGCAAAAAATTTCCTGCGCTGGAGCCTGCACCGGGATCTTATGTGAAGAAAAAAGCACACTAATTCAATAAGTTAAAAAATAATTTTGCGCTGCAGCATTTTTTTCTTGAAATGCTGCAGCGCAGCATGTATATAATTTGCACACGCAGCGAAACAACCGTTGTAGAGATCGCGCAACAATAAATGATGCGTAATTGAAAAGGAAAAACGATGAACAAGATTGAAAACGAATTCACAAATGCTTTTGAAAAGCTTTTCACTGCAAATCCAATGAACATGCAGGACGCAGCAAAAAACGTTGCTGAATACAATGCAAAATTCTCAAAGATCGCATTGGACGCAGCCAAGAAAAATGCTGCTCTGAGCCAGGCTTGGGCTAATGACACTCTTGGAAAAATGGAAGCATTGACCAAAGTTCAGGGTGAACCAGCAGACTACGCTAAAGTAGCTACTGACTTTGTTTCTGCACAGACCCAGGCTTCTCCTGAGCATGTTGCAGCATTCACTGAAGTTGCGAAAAAAGCCCAGGCTGACACTGTTGAGCTGATGCTTGCTGCTGGAAAAGAATTCCAGGCTGAAGCAGCTGAAGTTGCTAAAACAGCATCAAAACAGGCTGCATAAGCTAGCTGTATGAAATCAATGCCGTATCCTCCCACGGCTTGACAATAGGTGGGCCATAATTCCTTATGGCCCACCTTTTTTATTTTGGATACAATCTAAGCAAACGGGTATAAGACTTGCCGAAAAGCAAGGACTAACTGTTAATGACCAACAAGAAAATTACCCCGATTTTGATATTCCGGTATTCGAGCCGCAGGCTGTATAATACGGATACGAGCGACTACGTCACACTGGATGACGTGGCAAATTTGATACGCGGTGGCGCCGACGTTCAGATTGTCGACAAAAAAACCGGTGATGATATTACCCGCCAAGTTTTGCTTCAGATAATTACAGAACATGAAAGTCGGGGTGAAAATGTACTGCCGTTAAATGTACTAACCGACATTGTACGATCCTATAGTGAACAGGCGCATAGTTTTGTTCCCGAATTTCTCTCCCAATCTTTTGACGCAATCAAAGACCAACAAGAAGAATTGTTCGGAACCATCCAAAAGCAGCTGGGCGATGCGTTTGATCCAGCTGAAGCAATGAAAAATCTGGAAAACTTTCGTGAAACTCAAACTGAAATGCTGGGATCACTTTTCAAACCCTGGATACCCGCCTCAAACAATGATAGCGCAGACGGCGGGAGCACAGAAGGCAAAGAAGGCTCCGATGTCGCTGTTGATCGGGAACAGCAGATAGTGGAAATGAAGCAGCAAATAGAACAAATGCAAAAGCAGCTCAAAAATCTGTAGCGAAACGGATCGGGCAAGAAATTGAAATAACATTCAAGCGAAATTCTGATAAACCACCAGGGAGAAACGAATGACAAATGTAGTAATTGCATCCGCAGCGCGGACTGCTGTCGGAAGCTTTAATGGCGCGTTTGCCAACACCCCTGCCCACGATTTGGGTGCGACAGCAATCAAGGCAGTCCTGGATAGGGCAAATATTGAAGCCAAGGATGTCTCAGAAACCATTCTCGGTCAGGTGTTAACGGCCGGACAAGGGCAAAATCCTGCTCGCCAGGCGCATGTAAATGCCGGTTTGCCAATCGAATCTGCTGCATGGAGTATTAACCAGGTATGTGGTTCAGGGCTTCGTGCAGTTGCTTTGGGTGCCCAGCATATTCAGCTCGGCGATGCGACCATCGTGGTTGCGGGTGGTCAGGAAAGCATGAGCTTGTCGCCACACGTTGCTCATATGCGGGCAGGCACAAAGATGGGTGATGTCAACTTTGTCGATTCCATGATCAAGGACGGATTGTGGGATGCTTTTAACGGATATCACATGGGTACAACTGCTGAGAATGTAGCGCAGAAATGGCAAATTAGCAGGGATATGCAGGATGAGTTTGCGGTTTCTTCACAAAACAAGGCAGAGGCTGCGCAAAAAGCCGGGAAATTCAAAGACGAGATTGTGGAGTTCACTATTTCCACTCGCAAGGGAGACATCGTCGTAAGTGAAGACGAATACATTCGTCACGGTGCCACAATGGAAGCAATGCAGAAGCTGCGCCCGGCATTTTCGAAGGAAGGTACTGTTACGGCGGCGAATGCATCTGGATTGAACGATGGGGCCGCTGCGACATTGTTGATGACGGCGGAAGAAGCGGAAAAACGCGGAATTGAACCGCTTGCACGAATTGCTTCGTATGCTACTGTCGGTGTGGACCCAACCATCATGGGCACAGGACCAATACCGGCCTCCAGAAAGGCGTTGGAAAAAGCAGGTTGGAGTGTCGAAGATCTGGATCTGGTTGAGGCAAATGAAGCATTCGCTGCCCAAGCCTGTGCGGTTAACAAGGATATGGGATGGAATCCTGAAATCGTCAACGTAAATGGCGGTGCGATTGCGATTGGTCATCCAATCGGCGCATCAGGATGTCGAGTGCTAAATACCTTGCTTCACGAGATGAAGCGCCGAGATGCAAAAAAGGGCCTTGCCACTCTGTGTATCGGTGGAGGCATGGGCGTTGCCATGTGCGTCGAGCGTGCCTAATTTGCCGTTAATCGACACAATTGGTAATTAATTCCCGTTGGACAAAGCGATTCGGTTCAAGATTATGCGGGTGGAGAGTGTGTATGTCTTACAAGGATGAAGCCCTTCACAGGGCGGTTGAAGTATTTGGCTCTGAAGAGAGGGCGCAAGACTGGCTCGAAAAAATGAGTGCTGAACTTGGTTCCACGCCCAATGACCTTCTGGAAACCAAGGAAGGTTACGAACGTGTGCTAAGGCACATTCACTCAGTCGATATTGCTCTTAACCGTTTCTAGTTTCACTTCTTGTACTTAAGAGACACAAATAAGGCGACAGTATTGTTCGCTTTGTTTTCATTTGCAGACGGATGAAACGGCCTTAGGTGTGCAAAAAGTCCCAACATCTGCATCCAATAATCTCCAATCGCCGGATTTCCGGTTGATTTGAACGATCCCGGAAACTGTGAAAGAAATTCCCGGCCTCCTCCAAAGCTTTGGTTTCATCGATGCTTCAAGGCTCGTGGTCGTAGACGTCCATCACCATTGAAATAGATGAATGCTCATGTTTGTTCGAAGACATATTGGAAGCAATTCCAGTTCACCTTCCGCTACTTCGTTTGTGCACTAAGAGGCATATCAATGCGTTAATGCGTACGGGCCGGTTTACTTTGCCTGAAAATACCTATCTCTAACGATGGTAGCAATGCTTGGATTAATTTGTGCAGGCACCTATTCGCGATTTAAAAGTTTGCAGTCGTACTCATGTTTCCGCAGCAGTTTCGATAAACTGAATTAAACCCTTCCTATGGACACGCAGATCTCCATTACGTCGAATTCTGTGACTCAAATTCTTTCGTGGCCACGCAGTTGATCCACGGATATCAACACTTTGATTTGACGGTACTTTATGGGCCAGATCATTTTGTCATTCGATGTCCAAGTGCGTCACAACAAGACAATTTTTCCAATCAATTTATTTAATATGCATAAAAAATATTGACTATTTTTTTATTATATATATTATTATTTAGAATTAGCAGCACTTAAGTCATCCGGTTTTGTTTGGCGTGTGCGGCATTTGAGTACCGATGTTTTGAACGAGGAAGTCTAACGATGAACCATATTTCGACCACAACCAGTTTTAACCCTGAAGCTGCAAATAGCAATGACAGCCGGTCAGATGAGGCATCGGACCAGTTTTCCCGCACGATAAACAAGAAGCGTTATCAAGGTGACAAGGGTTTGTCCAAAACATCCTCCCAGTCGAACGGGGCCTCTGGTGATCAGGCAGTCAAAAGTCGCCAGGATGGTGGTCGCCAGGACGGTGGCCAGAGGGATGGTGGTCGCCAGGACGGGGACAGTGGCAGCAAGGCTGATGGCAATGCGCCCAACAACGCTACCAACAATGCGGTAAGTGGCCGCAACAGCGGCGGCAATGGAGACAATGGAAGCTCTGGTGGCAATTCCGGCGGTGGTAGCCAGTCCCGGCAGCAAGATAGTGGTGGTCAGGGCCATAATGGCAGCGGTCATGGTGGCAGTGGCACCAATGATGGTTCCCTTGGTCGGCAAAACGGCCAGACATCCAACGGCCAGACCAACGGCAAGGCGCCCGATAATGGAGCTAAAAATGAGCAGACATTGAATGGCAAGGCATCGAATGGTTCATCAGCCGATAGTGGCAACAAGGGCTCTTCCGGTGATCGCAAGGCAGCGCGTCAGGCTCTGACGTCTGTTCTGGAAGATATTGGCCAGTGGGTTGATGGCGCCCGGGCTGGTGCGGTGCGCGGGCAGATGAAGGACATGTTTGGCGGCAAGTCGGGTGGTCGCAAGGTTTTGCAGGATCTTGTATCCGGCAAGGGTTTGCCGAAGGTCAAGGTGGTGGATGATGCCACGCTGAAGGGTGCCGGTGGGGCCTATTCGAACAAGGATGGCGGCACGATCTATGTTGCCCGTTCGACAGTTGAAAAGGGTGGCGACAATCTTAAACGCGTGATTGCCGAGGAATTGGGTCACCATGTCGATCACAAACTTGGCGGCAAGGATGCCAGGGGTGATGAAGGTGCCCTGTTTGCGCTTTCCCTTTATGGTGCATCGTCAAACAGCAAGGCGGGTGCCGATGGTTCAGGAGAGCGGACCGCCAAACAGGCATCTGACGAGGCAACTGTTCAAGAGCAACTGGTGCGCGAGCAGCAGGAACTCGAACGAACCCAAAATGATAAAGGCAGCATTACCGTCGATGGCAAGAAGATCGAGGTGGAGTTCAGTGGAACTGGGAAACAGAACAGAGCCTTGGCCTCCTTGAATGACGCTTTGCCCGGAAAAGGTAACCGGGCGGCGCGCTCCAGTTTCAACATGAATAATCTTCGCGACGCTGGGGTACAGAACGTTCGCTCAGATTTGTTGAGTAAGTACAAGCAGACCGCTGCCAATCATTTCAGGGGACAGGTAGAGTTCGGATACGCGGTCAGAAAAGACCAGATTCAGAACGTTATCGACCACATCAACCAGGTTGAAGATCTAACATCTGATGTTGAGAACTGGAACGCCATGGAAGGTGTCTCCGGCGCGAAAGACAGTCTGCATTCCCAATATGTTTCAATGTTGAATTCCCGTGAGCAGCCAGAAAACAAAGGTCAGTTTGCGCAAACCCTGAAACTTGATGCATCCGTTTTGCAGTCAATTGTAACGGCCACAAACAACAGCAACCCTGAGGAAAACACCTCCGCTGAAGCAGGATATTCTGCTGATTACTGTCTAACGTCAGCGCCTAATGGACAGGTTATTGTTATTGCCTAAGAGAGTGTTTTTGGCTCATCGTTACCCACATGGAGTAAACGATGAGACACAAAACCGAACGCCATCAGGATGCTGCAGAACGTAGTATCAAAGATATCCGCCGCCAGACGCGGAAGCGCTATTCATCAGAAGAAAAGATCAGGATCGTACTTGCCGGATTGCGTGGTGAAGACAGCATTGCTGAACTTTGCAGGCAAGAAGGTATTGCCCAGGGGCTGTATTACAGCTGGTCAAAAGAGTTTCTTGAAGCTGGCAAAAGGCGATTAGCCGGTGATACGACCCGCGATGCCAATACCGGTGAAGTAAAAGGATTGCGGCAGGAGGCTCGTGATCTCAAGGAGGTTGTTGCCGAACAGGCCCTGGAACTTCGCCTCCTCAAAAAAAGCATGATCGGGGATGGGGAGGATATCGAATGAGGTATCCCGCATCTGAGAAACTTGAGATCATAAGGCTAGTTGAGCAATCGCATTTGCCAGCCAAACGCACCCTTGATCGGCTGGGCATTCCTCGTTCCACATTCTACCTCTGGTATGACAAATATCTGGAGGATGGCATTGAAGCTCTGGAGGATCGTTCTTCCATTCCCGGTCAGGTGTGGAACCGTATCCCGGATGATGTTCGGGAGCGGATCGTCGATATGGCTTTGGAGCAGCCGGAACTATCACCGCGTGAACTGGCGGTGCGATTCACAGACACACAGCGCTACTTCGTGTCTGAGGCTTCAGTCTATCGTCTGTTAAAGGCTCATGATCTGATTACCAGTCCTGCATTCGTGGTGATCAAGGCAGCCAGTGAGTTCAGGGACAAGACCGCTGCCATCAATCAGATGTGGCAGACCGACTTTACCTATCTCAAGGTGATCGGCTGGGGGTGGTTTTATCTGTCCACCATTCTGGATGACTTCTCGCGCTACATCATCGCCTGGAAACTGTGTACGACGATGAAAGCCAGTGACGTTACAGACACACTGGAACTGGCCCTGCAGGCATCCGGTTGTGATCAGGCCAATGTGGTTCACCGGCCACGACTACTCTCGAACAATGGTTCAAGCTACATCTCCGGTGATCTGGCTGAGTGGCTCGATGATCAAAACATGGATCATGTGCGTGGTGCACCCTATCATCCACAAACACAGGGTAAGATTGAGCGTTGGCATCAAACCCTGAAGAACCGCATCCTGCTGGAGAACTACTTTCTACCGGGTGACCTCAAAGCTCGGATCGGCAAGTTTGTTACCCACTACAACCACCACCGCTATCACGAGAGCCTACAAAACCTCACCCCGGCTGACGTCTACTTCGGACGCGGCCAATCAATCTTGGAACAAAGGGAAAGGATCAAACAAAAGACATTCAAACAGCGGCGCTTGCAATACCGTAAACATGCCGCCTAATATCAACTGAAAGATGAGCCAGATACTCGCTTAGCTCACACCACAAACAGTCCATATCTATCTGACGACGGACACTGAAAAGTTCTTGTAAATCCAGCAATGTGTAAACGGAATTTGACCAACCGCCAGTATGAACATAAGTGATTCTTGCCAAATCAGCGCCAATTGCAACAGGCGCCCAATTTTACCCCGACTCATGTTGAGGCATTCAAAAATACTATTGGCGAAGCTTTACGATTGGATTATCAGTCAAGGCGTGGTCCCGTAGCTCATCAGGATAGAGCGCAAGATTCCTAATCTTGAGGTAATAGGTTCGAGTCCTATCGGGATCACCACATTTCACTTCAATATCATCTTATATCATCTATAATAGTAAATGTTTTCAAGGGTCAAAGGAATATGTTGATCCAATACTGTCCGATGTTGTGTTGGTATATCCGAAGGATTTGTTGGTATTTTTGTTGGTAGTTTGATAACCTGCAGGCATGTCCCTTACGGATTCAGCTGTTCGAGCATTAAAACCACAGGTCAAAGCTTATCGCCGGTCTGATGGTGGCGGACTTTATGTTGAGGTCACATCGAGTGGTTCAAAGCTTTGGCGAATGGCCTACCGGTTTGCTGGCAAGCAGAAGACACTCTCCTTTGGCACCTACCCTGCTGTATCCCTCGCGGATGCAAGGCGCAAGCGGGATGATGCGAAATCCCTGCTTGCTGACGGAAGGGACCCTTCCGTTGATGTACGGGTTGAAAAACAGAATGCCCGGATTATTGCGGGCAATACCTTCGCATTAATTGCAAAAGAACTAGTTGATAAGAATGAGCGCGAAGGCAAAGCGCCGGTCACCCTCAAGAAGAAGGTTTGGCTTCTTGGGATGGCCAAACGATCATTTGGTCCAACCCCAATTTCCGAGATCAAAGCCGCGGACATCTTGGTCCCGCTTAAGAATCTGGAAAATCGGGGCAAATACGAGACCGCCCATCGGCTTAGGGCTGTAATTGGCCAGGTGTTTCGTTATGCCATTGCAACAGGGCGGGCAGAATATGATCCGACCTTTGGTTTGAGAGGCGCTTTGATTGCTCACAAGGTGCAGCACCAAGCCGCCATTATCGATGATGATGGGTTTGGAAGATTGATCGGTTCGATCTGGACTTACACTGGTTCACCAAATTCGGTAGCTGCACTTAAGCTCATGTCGCTCCTTTATCCTCGCCCAGGTGAACTCAGGCAAGCCGAGTGGTCTGAGTTTGATCTTGAAAAGGCTATCTGGACCATACCTGCCGATCGGACAAAAATGCGACGTGAGCATACCAAGCCATTGTCAACAGTGGCACTTCAAATCCTAAAGAACCATCGTGCGGCAACAACATCAAATCGTTTGGTCTTTCCCGCCATGACTTCTGTCTTCCGTCCCATGAGTGAGAACACTATGAACCAAGCGCTCAGACGGATGGGATATGGCAAGGATGAAATGACGTCCCACGGGTTTCGTGCCTCGGCATCATCTCTGCTGAATGAAAGTGGTCTATGGCAGGAAGATGCAATTGAGGCAGAGCTTGCTCATGTTGGTAACAATCAAGTTCGCAAAGCTTACCACCGTGCTCAATACTGGGAGGAACGGGTCAGAATGGCGGAGTGGTGGGGCGAGTACTTGATGGGGCAAATGAAGAATGGTGGATTAGAAAGCCTCTCTGCCTAAATACTGCTTCAATTTTGTTTCCTTGGATTTTGCAAAAACCTCCATTTGCCTACCAGAAAACCCAAATAACTGGTGCTGAAGAGAGAAAAATCACGCTTATGCGAATCAATACACTTTGTGCCATCAAACGGACGTTACCCAACAAATTGCCAATAATCGCGGAAACTGTTCAACTGGGGGCAGTAAGATAACTAGCCAATTTGGCTAGTCCAGAAAAATACGCCGAATTTTCAGTTTTCCCCAAATGCTGCACCTAAAATGTGAATAACGGGTCTTAACAGCCTTTTGGGGTACACCGCCAAAGATAATAATTCCATAATGGGCCAAGCTGGATGCCTCTGTAGTAGAGCATCCTTAATTTGGCGAATGAAAAGCCGCCCGAACCTGTTCAAGAGATTCAAGGCGGCTTGTAGGACCAAGGTCCCAGCTCTTTGGTATCGAGCAGGATCATCCTACGCAGCATCGCAGATTACGCAACCAGTTTAAGCGGTTTTAAAGCGAAAATCTGCCACGCCGTTCGCCTTCTTAAAGAAAGAAGGTGATTTTGATGAATTCTCCACAGCAATCCACATTCCCAATGACCGGATTTGTTCGCCTGAAACAGATCCTGTCACCCGGTCCGATCCCAGTAAGCCCATCTACGTGGTGGCAAGGTGTCAAAGACGGTCGCTTTCCAAAACCAATGAAACTGGGGCCACGCACTACTGTATGGCGGGCTGAAGACATCTGGAAGCTGATCGAGACTGGTCAGGGTGAGTAGAATGGGAAAGCGCGTCGATCCGAGACGCGTCAAGTCCCATTGGACACTTACTCCCGATGAGTGGGCTGACAGACTTGGCGTGCATAAAAATACCATCCTGCGCTGGATTCGCATTGAAGGGTTGGATGCAATTACCGATCAACGCCCATATCTGGTGCGGGGAGTGGACCTCAAATTTTTTCTTCAATCGCGACGCAAGACAAAACGGTTCAACTGTCGCAAAGGCGAGATGTCTTGCTTTTCCTGCAGTAAGCCAGGACGCCCACTTGAGGGAATGCTTGACTATACACCACAGAACAAAACTTCTGGTCGCCTGTCCAGCCTTTGCGATGTTTGTCTTACACCAATGAACCTAATGATCAGGGAAGCGGACATCAGCAAGCATTTTCCCAATTGCAGCGTTACACTAACGCGATACCAGGGAACATTAAGCGGTTCAGGCAAACACTACGTGAATGATCACTTTGAGGGGTCAAGCAAGAACCTCGAAAGAACAATCCCAAGTACCGCCATTTCCAACCGTTCCAGTCGTAAAGGACCAACATAATGATAAGAACATTCCATCCAGAGAACGAGCGCCTAAAACGACGTTATCTACAACATGCAAAAGTAGCTAAAGGTCTGAGCGAAACTTCTCTTGACCGAATTGCTGCTTCAATTGATCGCTTTCAAGGCCTGACTGGCATTAAGCCGTTTCCCAAGTTTCATATTGAATTAGCAATTGCCTTCCGCAACAAGCTTGACCAAGAGACAAATTCTAGAACCGGGAGGCCTCTTTCAGCATCAACGCAGAAATCGGTTCTGGCCGATTGCAAAGGCTTCTTCATGTGGCTAGCTGATCAACCAGGTTACCGTAGTCGTATCCGATATGCAGACTGCGAATACTTCAACCTGGACAACAAATCCAAAGCAATCGCAAATGCTAGCCGCTCACCGAAGTATCCGTCAGTCGAGCAAGTTGAACATGTTCTGCGGACAATGCCATTTGGCACTCCAATTCAGTTTCGGGATCGAAGCATCATTGCGTTCATGTTGATAACGGGTGCCCGAATAGATGCCACAAGAACCGCAATTGTTGGTTCTGTTGATTTGACAGAGAAGGTATTTCATCAAGACCCGCGAGATATGAACACCAAGTTTTCCAAAACTTTTGAAACCTGGTTCTTTCCAGTAAGTAACTTCGCTACACAGATAGTCATTGATTACATCGATCAGTTGAAAGCTGATCAATTATTTGGGCCAAGTGATCCCCTCTTTCCCAGAACAGAGATTGCCCATGTTCCAGGTAAAGGGTTCCAGGCGACCGGGTTGCTGAGGCAGCATTGGAAGAGCGATCAGGCAATTCGGGAGGTATTTCGCACAGCATTTGAAACAGCTGGTTTGACTTACTACGCTCCCCATTCCCTGAGGCATACGCTCGGAGCTATCGGCAAGGACCGATGCCACTCACTTGAAGAGCAACAAGCCTGGGCGCAAAATCTTGGCCATGACAATGCCATGACCATGATACAGCATTATGGAAATGTACATCCTGAAAGGCAAAGAGATCTGGTTAGAAATCTCAAAGAATAAATGTCTGCAATCTGTTTGAAATCGGGCAAAGAATTAGGTGACTGGAGTGTCGGCTAATGTCGGTTATTGACCCAAATGTATGGACCGGCTGCGGTTTGCAAGAGAGAATTTGGCATTGGATATCGGAAGTCGCTGATATGTATCCGGCCTGTTTGTCGATACGCGGATCGTGGCCTTGATGGGAATACGCAAGCGCCATTGGCCTCATTAGCGGACAGGTTCACAAGAACCATTTGGGTCATCAGGCTTTGGGTGCGTTTATTGATCCGTTCCATGCATTAATCTCAATCGCGAACTGGTTTGAAGTGAGCGCTGGTTAGATTGCGGTCACCTCGATGCGGTGTTTGTCAAAGTCCTTGCCGTTTCTCAGAATACTCCAGGCGATACGTGCCAGCTTGTTGGCAAGCGCTGTTGCCAGCTTGTTCTTGTGCATCCGGGTTGATGCTTCTTCCAACCACGGCCCGAAGCTGAACTTCTGCCAGTTGTGCGGCCGCATCAAAATGATATGCGCTGCTTGCACGAACAGGGTTCTAAGATACTTGCTGCCCCGCTTGGAGATACGCCCGAGAATGGGCTTCCCACCGGTGGAGTATTGGCGCGGGACCAGCCCCAGCCAGGCACCAAAGTCACGACCACGCTCAAAAGCTTCACCAGTGCCAATGGCTGCCACCATGGCAGTGGATATAATAGGCCCAATACCCGGAACACTCATCAATCGCTGGCAATTGCCTTCACGTTTGGAGATCATCTCGATCTCGGATGTGGTCGCTTCAGTACGTTCATCCAGCCAAAGCCAGTCTTCATAGAGCCCGACAATGATATCGCTCATCTGCGATGATATCTCATCTTCGCGGTTCTTCAGGATGGCAAACAAGGAATTGCGTAGCGCATGAGCACCGGTGCGAACTGTAATGCCCTGCTCAATCAGGAAGGCACGGATCTGGTTGATTGTTGCAGTTCGCCGTGAGACCAGTCTTGAGCGCACCCGGTGCAGTGCCTGCAGGTCCAGTTGATCCTGGGTCTTCTCACTCACGCAGCGCAGATTGGGCCGCAATGCAGCTTCAGCAATTGCTTCTGCATCATTGTAATCGTTCTTTTGCCCCTTCAGGAACGGCTTCACGTAAAATGCAGGAATGATCCGCGGTTCAAAACCAAGCTTGCGCAGTGTCCGACTGACAAAGTGAGCGCTCAAACACGCTTCCATCCCGACAATGCACGGTGACAACTTCTCAAATGTTGATATCAGTGCCAGACGCTTGATCTTGCGCCGAAGTAAAATCTTGCCGTCCCCATCAAAACCAACCAGATGAAAAACATCCTTGCCGATATCAATGCCGATGGAGTTTAGGGTGCTAATTTGAGGTTTTGCTGAATTAGTCATGCGATGCTCCTGATGTTTGCAGGTTTAAGTCTTTGCAGACTAACCTACTGGCTCAACGGAGCAGCCGGTCCATCCCATTAGCGGACATTCCGTAAAGCAGACCTTAAACCATTGAGCGTCACTTCCGCTAATAACCCGTTGCAGACGTTATGAATGCGAATCGCGCACTCAATCAGGCAAACCTGCTAGCCTCAGACCACGGACCAAGATTTCGCGCTCATCGGTAGCCAAAGGCCATTTTCGCACGATTGCTGATATCGTGTGCACAAACGTAGATGATCCAACTATTTTTTGCTCATCCAAAATTTGCCTCGCGCGATCTGGTTTTCCAGCCAGTGACCAGGCGGCGGCGAGCCAAGTATAATACTCTTTCGAAGTTCGTGATGATGCTAACCAGGTTTCAAAATTGCGGGCCGACTTTTCGTATTTGCCAGCAAAAAGCAACGCAATTGAATAAGGTCGTAAATACCACTCAGGGTGCTTTGGATTCAGCTTGATGGCTTGCTCTATTTTTTCCAAAGCTTCTCTAGGCCGACCGACAAATGGCAGTACTTCGGCAATATCTGCAAGAACGTCGGAGTTGTTTGGTTCAAGTTTTGCTGCAGCTTCCAATTGTGACAGTGCCAAATCAGGTCGCTTGCCCGTTTCAATGTTGCTATCGAGCGTGAAGTGTTTCTTCGCAAGCGTCCGATAAGCTAATGCGTTGTTTTCCAAACTGAGAGATTTTTCGGCGAGTTTGAAGGCGCGCCGGCGAGGCTCGTCTTCGTAGTAATTGATTGTTGAATACTGAAGCCAGTTTGCCCAGGCAAGTCCCGCGTAGCCCATAGCATATTCAGGGTCAATCTGAATAGCTTTATCAAATGCCGCCTTCGCTGAGCGATTGGCCGAAGGTTCAAATGCACGACGAGATGACAATAGTTCCAGTCCGCGAAGGAATTCATCATAGGCAGCAGAATCGTTGGTTCCACGTGCATCGACAGCGCGGCTTTCACTGGGTGTCAATTGTAACTTCAGGGCTTCGATAATCCGTCCCGTGACGTCATCCTGCACCGAGAAAACATCAGCCAAGGAGCCATCGTATCTCTCAGCCCATAGATGTCCGCCAGTGGTGGCATCAATCAGCTGGGCATTGATGCGTACCTGGTCGCCGACTCGCCTGACGCTGCCTTCAAGGACATATCGAACCCCGAGTTCCTTGGCGATTTGGCGCACTTTCACATGCTTGCCCTTGTAGGAAAACGAGGAGTTGCGGGCGATGACGAACAGACCTGATATTTTCGACAGATCTGTGATCAAGTCTTCTGACATGCCGTCGGAAAAGTATTCCTGACTTTCATCATTTGACATGTTGTTGAACGGCAATACTGCTATGGAGGGTTTCTTAGACTGTGTGTGATCCATATTGGTTTCTACGGCCGGTTCGACTCGAAGTTGCCAAGGGCGTTCCCAAAGCACGACTGCGGCGGTCAATACGAGGCCGACAGTAGCGCCTCCGGCCACCCAGAACGACACTGGTCGGCTCGCCTTGTTGGCACTAGCAACTCGATCGCTGGAGTTAATTTTTTCCAGCAGCACACGAAACACCTGCACGGGTTCTGGGATGTTCTTGACTTCCTTTGAACCAAGATCCTCAAACCTGGCATCGACCTTTGACCTAACCTGATTGACGACGTCACGCGATACACAGACACCGCCGGTATCTGCAAGGCCCTCCAGGCGCGCTGCGACGTTGACGCCATCGCCATAGATGTCATCTCCTTCAACTATGATGTCGCCGAGATTGATGCCAATTCGCAGCTTGATAAGGCTGTCGATTTCGGAAAGCTCTTGTTGGATCGCGATCCCGCATTGCACAGCATTAACGACGGAGGCAAATTCGACAAGCACACCGTCACCCATCAATTTGACAATGCGACCCTTGTGCTTTGCAACGAGCGGGTCAAAAATATCGGCCCGGTGAGCCTTCAGCGCAGCCAGAGTCCCAGCTTCTTCCTCGGCCATGAGCTTCGAATAGCCCACCACATCGGCGGCTAGAATAGCGGCAAGCCTGCGTTCCACTGACGATCCTCCCAAGTCAGACATTGCAATTTGAAACACCAGCAGACAAGTTTAACGCGTGTGTTGCGTCGACCGGTTGAGGTGGCAACCCAAAGCGGATGGTGTGGATGGCTCCTGTCCCCGGCGTCGAAGTGCGCCATAATGCAGTTGTTATCAAACAGCTGCGAACAAAGGAGCCACCCACATGCTAGTTACCACAACAGGCCTTGATCTGGCCAAGAACATTTTCCAAA